>CAWVXI010000021.1:0-51190 GCA_963934155.1 uncultured Verrucomicrobiales bacterium
AATTAGCTCTCTGGAATCATACCCTACTGAGTCGAAAAGGTTTTGCCCTTATTTCGTCGTTGATGATTATGATGTTGCTGATGCTTGTTGCGCTAGCGATGCTATCTCTTTCAAGCACCTCGGCGCGTTCAGCCACGGTGGGTAAGGGGATTTCCGAAGCAAAAGCTAACGCACGGATGGCTCTGATGTTCGCGATAGGTGAGCTGCAAGAGACAGCTGGAGCGGATATGAGAATAACGGCTAATGCTGATATTCTAGATGCTGCCAATCCACCTCTTCTAGGAGTTTGGAAAAGCTGGGAAGGATCTAATCAAGAGCAATCTGGCGATTTACGTGGTCGCCCTACTGCACCAGATTATGCATCTAAGCTGAAAAATGTTTCTAATGATGGTCGTTTCTTAAATTGGCTGGTTTCTGGAGCGGAGGATAGCTCAGCGACAGGTGATGCAGCGAATCTGGTCAGCATGACCGCATCTGCGGATAGCGTGCCGCTCGTCTCCAGCGGATCAATCGCACTAGGTGACACCCGGCAAGTCCACGTCATGCCAAATAAAATTGGAGACGACGGTGCGATGGCATGGTGGATTTCCGGTGAGAACCAAAAAGCTCGCATTCCTAAACCTTATGATGAGAGTGTTCCCCCCACCTCAGCCGAGTGGTCGGACCGTAACCGTAGCCACGCCGTGGCAGATACTGAGCCTTTCAGCCTTGATCGGATCTTAGCTGACCCCGAGCTCGGTAATAAAGCGGTGTCTCGTGGTAGTGCAGACATCATCGTGAATGACTCCGACCTAACCAATAGTTTCCACGACCTCTCCGCCAGCTCCATGGGTCTGCTCACCAACGTCGCCACTGGCGGTTGGAGAAAAGACTTCTCGCTGCTTACCGAGAAATGGGATGAGCAACCGATATCAGGCTTGGAGTTTTACAAAATAAGCCCTACCGAGAGCCTTAAATACACCCGGCCCGCCACGAATGTCGATTACCAGCCATCTAACAGCATGCTGTATCATTGGGCGGACTACCGCGGTGGAACACTGAGAGAGTTTATGTCCAGACGAGGTTCCATCGCAAGTTGGGCGAAAATACAAAAATATGCGACACTCTACAAAGAAATGTCTGCAACCTCATCGAGGGCACCGAATATCGATCACCGGAGCTGGGCGGATAACGGGACGCCGGAAAATGCTCACGAAACATTTCATAATATCCGGCTTCTCCCCCAGATGGCCAGGTTGCAACTCATTGTTTCTCATTACGCCACGACGAATGGTGCGGCACCTGGAAAATACCGTCCGGCGGTTCTTTACACCCCCGTTGTCACCGTTTGGAATCCTTATAATACGAGGCTCACTTTCAATGGCCGCCTCGCCTTCAGTGCCTCTTACACATGGCCCTTAGCCCTTAATCATAAGCTTTCTGGTGCGTCTCTAGCCGATGAATACTGGGCTGTTCAAGCAGGTGGCACCTCGGGGGACTATCGTACAAAATGCCTGAGTAAATCAACGCATTGGTTCCAGGATATGCGATACACTCTCTCCGAAGCTTCAATGATCTTAGAGCCAGGGGAAACGCGTATTTTCAGCCCTTCTGAGGGTTATCTGAGTGATAAAACAACAACGAACAATGCTCAAGTTACCCTGAGCCCTGGAGTAAGGACTGGGGTAGGATTCTTCTACACAATGGACCGGAGGCTTGAACCTGAACCTGATCCTGTTCTTGGTTATGACCCACAGAAGATTTCGCTCGCTGGTGGCACCTCTATCGAGGCCGATGCCAAATTTGATGTTGCTTCTCGAGGAACGGCATGCGGATGGGCTTACCAATGGTTTATCGGCAGTATTGGCTCCGGTCGTTCCCATAGTTGGTTCCAAATATTTTACGAGAATGCGGTGGCTGATGCCTTATACCCTCCCAAAGAGGGGCTGGCTTCAGCGACACTCGAGCAATGTGCAGATACGCCAGTGCCTTTTCTTTCCATGACCCTGGGTTCTCGAATTGCCAACCATCGGGCCACCGCCACGAAAGGATTGGTTCAGGCCAATCCCGTTGTGGACTTCTTCTCTTCTGGTCCTCGACCCAGATTCACGGATGTCTATCCCGGCATGGATAATCTCCTCAATTGCCCATGGGATTTCAGTATCGTAGAACACTCATCAGGAGGGGATGACATGCTTCCCAATGTTGATAATGATACCAACAGCAGCTACATCGTTACCGGTGTACGCAAAGCCGAGGGGGTCTCTCGCATCGTTGCCGCAGAGCTACCCACTCGCCCGCTGGGTTCCCTAGCTGACTTGAGCCAGATGCAGATCCGGGGCTTGAACCCGACTCCGCCGTATGCTACGAACATCATAGCCAACTCAGACGCATCTCCGCTCATTCCCAAGAATAACATTGTCAACGCCTCTGGCAATGGCCGTGCCAATAGGCGAGATAACGAACAGCAGGATGATTCCTACTGCGCCAACCAAGTCCTCTTTGATGACTGGTTCTTTTCCTCGATCGCTCCAGAGCCGGATGGCTTCGGCAGCTCCAGTGGCTCAACCTTGACTGAGAATTTCACCGAATTTCTGAGGGGAACCGATCCGCTCACTAACCGTGCCTACTTCCCCATCCACGAGGACCAGGTGACCACCTCCACCGAAGCGAACGGCATCTATACCACCGAGGTTGCACCCGCAGATTCATGGAAAACGATCGCCTCTAGGCTCGAGGTGGAAGGTATGTTCAATGTGAACTCGACCTCGGTGACGGCGTGGCGAGCCCTCCTCGGTCACGCCCGCAACCAAAAAATCCCCCACCTGAATGCCGCAGGTGATGGTGTTGTTTTGTCCGAACCAACGGATTATGCGTTCCCTAGGTCCGGTGTCGCCGGGGATGAGAAGGCTGGGGCAGTGAGGCCGGGTGAGTATGCATTCACCACTGAGTTCACCGGCTACCGTGTGTTTGACGAAGCCACGCTAGACTTACTTGCCGAGGAAGTGGTCAAGCAGGTGCGGCTCCGCGGACCTTTCCTTTCCCTGTCTGAGTTCGTGAACCGCCAGCTCACGGCAGCGACTTCAGACCAGGAATTGGCTCTGACTGGAGCCATCCAGGCCGCACTGAATGCTCTCGCTGAGAACAGCTCTCTGAATCCTTTTGAAGATCTTCAGAATGAATCAAACGCCTCGGTGGCTAACCCGCTAGGGGATCCTGAATATTCATTCCCTGAGGCGGCGGTAGGCCATAGCTCCTATGGCCTTCCCGGGTGGACGCGTCAGGCGGATATACTGCGGCCACTAGCACCCGTGCTCTCCGCCCGTGACGATACTTTCACCATCCGCGCCTATGGTGAATCCGTGGGTGTTGACGGAACAGTCAAGGCACGCGCATGGTGTGAAGCTACGGTGAGCCGCACGAAAAATTTTGTCGATACCAACGATAAGGCGGATATAACTGGTGAGCCCCAGATAGCGGCTAATAAAACCTTTGGCCGCCGCTTTGAGATCATTTCCTTCCGTTGGCTTAACCAGAATGAAGTCTAACCTCGAGATACAAATCCGAACCTCACCATCCTGTATTATTTTATCCTATGTCCCAAATTTGCCGTTTCATCACTTGCCTATTAATCTTCACAGCTCTGGCGGAAGAAATTTCCGCTCGCACTTGTCGGATTGTCTTTTTAAACCGTCCGGCCAGTGCTCCAAAAACTCTCTATTTATTTGATGGTGAGGAAATCCGGGAAGTTGAGCTCCCGCGTATGAATCTTTCACCGGTCTATAAACTGCCGGATGGAAACCTGAATCTGCGCTTTTTTCTAACCCCGCCAACTGACCTCAAGAAGATCCCAGAAGATACGCCATCGGTGAAAATGCCAGAGGCAACCAAGGATCTGTATCTGATCCTGACTAGCAATCCGGAAAATAAAGTGGCCCCCATTAACGTCCAGGCAGTCAGCGCGGACTCCACGAAGCTTTCACGCGGCGAGATGCTTTGGTTCAACCTCACGGAGAAACGCGTAGGTGGCAAGGTGGGCTCCGAGAAGCTCGATATCAAGCCACACATCCGCGAGCGCGTGGCCGAGCCACGCCGGGGAGTCGGTGACTATCCCGTCGAGCTATACTTCACTATTAAGGGAGATAAACATGTGCATCCCCTCTGTGAAAGCCGGTGGCGGCACGACCCTCGTAGCCGTAGCTTAGTGTTTATTTCTAACAACGGAAAACGCAGGGCGCCGCGTATCTTCTCATTCTCTGACTTCCGAATGCCCGAGAAGGAAAAGAAGGAATAGCTCAATCCAATCTAAGGAATGTTGAACACCTCAAGAATATAGAGCATGGGAACAATTCTTATACTTTAGGCAACCTCCGGCAACCCTCGTTACCACCATGTAGGAGTTTTTAGATTCATTTAGCACATTATATATGCGATTGAAGCTTCAAGTCACCCTGCGGGCTGTGTAGCATTGTATCACATGCCTTCGTTGCTCTTCAGTTACGCGTGCACCATGACTGAGGAGAAACGAAGTCATACCATTTGAACAGTGATAGTGTTTTGCTCTTCCCCAGTCAGCTTTGCTGCACTTTCAAATCATTCCATCAAACGATCAATCCATTCTCACTGTAAGGATGGTATTATTGCGTCATTGACGATCATGCTACCGCTATCGCCAGTCGCCAAGGCCGGCTAGATTTATTGGGTGTCGTCTCACTCTGGCGCACACGGATTTTTCGCGTCTAGGTCGAGTTACTTGCTAGTATTGTGTTAATAGGTTTAAAGAAAGCTGACGATAAGTTGGGTAGGTGGAAAGAAAGAAAGCATTTGACTCCAGGCTGCTCTCATTCAGCCTGCCAAAAAACTTGCCCCTATGTGGATCAGGTTGAGGAAGTAAAAAAAATTGACTTACATGATGAAACTGCACCACAATGTATTTACAAATAAATCTTCGCTTTTAGCACTTGAACCACAATTTAATATGAAAAATAAATCCATCCTTGGATTCCATAAACAATTAGCTCTCTGGAATCATACCCTACTGAGTCGAAAAGGTTTTGCCCTTATTTCCTCGTTGATGATCATGATGTTGCTGATGCTTGTTGCGCTAGCGATGCTCTCTCTTTCAAGTACCTCGGTGCGTTCAGCCACGGTGGGTAAAGGGATTTCCGAGGCACAGGCTAACGCACGGATGGCTCTGATGCTTGCGATAGGGGAGTTGCAGAGGTCTAGTGGAAGTGATACTAGGATTACGGCACCAGCGGATATTGTTGAGACAAATGCGCCACCATTGACAGGGGTCTGGAAAAGCTGGGAAGGAACAAATCACGACAGTATCGGACGTCCTATCAAGCCAAATTACTCAGTGAAATCAAAAAACGAATCAGACGGAGGCCGTTTCCTAACTTGGTTAGTATCTGGTGCACAGCAAGGACAAGAGCCACTTTCGCCTGCACCGTCTGCTTTAGTTTACTCAGAGCCTTCTAGTAATACGATCCCATTATTAGCCAAAGGGACGCTGGGGAGTAATGCTAGTACAGGTGCAAATAATCTTGGGCAAGTGCACGTTCCGCTACAGCTTGTCTATGACTCGAACAATACAATCACTGGTTCCTACGCTTGGTGGGTTAGTCCAGAAAACCAGAAAGCTCGTCTGATTCAACCTCATGAGCCAAGGATAGCAGGTGTTTCAGGTTGGATGGAAATGGGGCAGAGCCATAGTGTTCCAGATCCTAGTGTTTTTGGTTTAGATTCGCTTAATGATGACCGTGAGCCTTATCAACCAGATTCAGGCGTATCTAAGCCAGTGAGGAGGGCGATTACTTTGGGAAGCACAGAGCTTGTCGCTAAAGATGATGCAGCAACTCCACAAGAGAATTTCCATCATTTATCGACTTCAGCTAGCGGGCTACTTACGAACTCAGCAACGGGGGGGTGGAGAAAAGACATGTCTATTTTGACAGAGAAATGGGATCTGATACACCAGGAATATAATGGTGGTTTGCTTCCGCTTTTCCGTTTCAAACCCGAAGTTGGAGCTACAACGCTAGTACCAAGACCATCGACTAATAACTATGACCCAGAGCAGTGTAACCTCTATCCATGGAGCGAGTATTCGACGATTCTGGGATATAAACAACCGGGTACATACTATGCGGCTGCCGCATCTTGGGCTTCTCTCCAGAGCTTTGCTACTTCCTATAAAAACTTTACTTATGAATCAGGAGCTTTGAAGAGTCCATTCGTCTGGGATAAAATTGCCAAGTCGAGGGCGTCTTCGATCACTTCTACGGAAATCTACAACCACAAGCACAGACAATTACTCCATCCTCAGATCGCGCGGTTTCGGACCGTTGTCTATGCGAAAGCCTTCGAAGATCCACGCCGGCCTAATCAAAGCCCCAAAAGATATGAATTGAGATTGATGTATGTGCCATTTTTTACTCTCTGGAATCCCTATAATGTCTCCTTAGAGCATGAGATCAGTGGAACACTGAATGCAGGCCAAAGCAGCGGTAAACACAAGAATTTTCTTGGAGTAGGGTGGCGACGTTCTCTGCCAGGGGCCATGGCGGTCGTCAATAAGACCACCTATGCGGATCCTGATCTAGTCCCCAGTTCTCAATTCAGAATGCTTACGAATGGTAACTTCCAGACTTTGGATTGGCCCAATAATTACGCTAACGCATACGACAATCAATTGGCGGGTAACGTGGCTAAATTCGGGTCAAGTTCTGTATGGAGAGACTTGCGCACATGGGCCTGCTGGCTACCTGAGGGAACCCTCAGCTTCAAACCAGGGGAAGCGAAAATATTCTCACCGGAGTGGATAGACAACGGTTACGGCTACGGTGGTGGAGCCTTCAGAATGAAAGAGGGCTACAGCCCTGCTGGTATTGTGGGACGTGATTTTGCCATCTCGTCTAACCTCACAGCAGACCGCAGCTACTGGTTCCTCTTTAAGAACGATAGGCTTACCCAGCCTTATCGGGATCGGGCTCCCGGAAACGGTTTCTCCCTGTCTTTCGGGGATGGAAGTTCCCACTTTGGTGGAACTGCAATATTGCCGTCGGGACTTGGAGAAGAGTATCACAACATCACTGCCCTGTCAGCGGCAAACCAGGCCGACAGTTATTGGCCGCCTGATGAGGTCGATGAAGTAGGCTACTCAGTTGGAGAGCTTGCCTCCGGACCATGGGTACCTCTTTTTTCGATGAGTTTCGGTCCCCGCATGACCATTGGCACTGGACCGGGCACCAAACAGAACCGGCCAACCAAAGGCGCAGTGCAAAACAACGCATTGGCCGCAATGGTATTGAGCGATCCAGTAAGCGGTGAAGCTAAAGACCATCCTGCAAATAATACTTTCGACTTTGCTTATCATTCACTTAGTATTGGTTCTACAATCACGCCCAACCTAAGTGACTCGGCAGGATACATTGGAACTGGCTACCAAAGTGGTGATGGTCTATCGAGGCTAATCTTGGCAGAGATCCCTTTGCGACCAATGGCTTCTTTGATTGAACTTCAAGGCTGGAATCCTAGAGGAAATAACCCGTATCCCCCATTCCAGATGAATCTGATCGGGAATAGTGACGCCACTCCTCTCATTCCTAAGGATGCTATTGTGCCAACTATCTTGTCTCCTAATAGTGTAGAATATAATCTTCAGCACGATGATGCATATTGTGCCAACCACTTACTATTTGATGATTGGTTTGTTTCTTCAATAGCGCCGAGATCAGATTACCTCGGAAATGCTAGTGAGACTATAGATTGGGTTTATCGCGAATTTTTGATGGGTAACCACTTATTGTCTAATAGAAATTACGTTCCAATAGGTGAAGATCAAAAACTGTCTTCGAGTGATGCTTCAAGACTAGTGACAGAAATTATAAATAGTCCTGATGGTGAAGGATGGTTGAAAGTTGGTTCACGTTTAAGCGTAGAGGGGATGTTTAATATAAATTCTACATCGGTCGAAGCATGGAGAGCTGTATTAGGACACGCTAAGAATCGCGAAGTGATTGCTAGATCCGGTCTAAACGGAATTGATACGGCAACACCAGATAATGACCATCCTATCACACGTGGTGCAGTGGCTACTGATGCAGAGGCAGGTAAAGCTTCTGTCGTGCCTGGAGAGTTTGGAACTGCTACGGAATACACTGGATTTAGAAGTCTGGACGATGACCAGATCGGTGATTTAGCGGAGAAAATAGTGGATCAAGTTCGTTTGAGAGGTCCATTTCTCTCACTTTCAGAGTTTGTGAACCGACAGCTTAGTGCTGATGGCGATTTGGCTTTAGCTGGAGCAGTGCAGACTGCGATCAATAATTTAGAAGATGATCCGATGTCAGTATTACGTGACCCTATAAACTCATTATCTGACAACACAATGTCAGCATCAGACCCAAAGTTTAAGGATATAATGGATGGTGTGAACTATGAATTTGCTGAGGCCGCCGAGGGTAGTAGTGCCTATGGTGCACCTGCTTGGATTAGGCAGGCAGATGTCCTGCGACCTATAGCTCCCATATTAAGTGCTCGTGATGATACATTTACGATTCGTGCTTATGGAGAGTCAGTTGACGCAAGAGGGAAAGTAGTGGTTCAGGCTTGGTGTGAGGCTGTGGTGAAGCGGACTCGCGAGTTTAATGATCAGGCTGACAGAGCTGACTCTATCGATGCTCCGGTATCACCAGTGAATGTGACTTTTGGAAGAAAGTATGCAATTGTGTCATTCAGGTGGCTAAATGAGGACGAAGTTTAAATTGAACAATCCACGAAACCTTATAAATTAGTACTATGAGATTGTTATTGTATTTAATCCTATCAACTTTTTCCCTCACCTTTTCAACAAGTTCAGCTCAAGAAGATAAGGAGAAGAAAAGCCAGCGAACATGTCGCATTGTATTCCCTGAAAGACCTAATTCATCAACCAAGATGGCTTATATTTTTGATGGCAAAAAAAGCCAGCAGGTCTATTTGCCTAGCATGAACTTCTCACCAGTGATTTCACTTCCAACGGGTGAACTCACTATTCTACTGACAGCCAACCCAGTCGCTGACCCTGAAAATCCGCCGTTAGACGCACCGATGCTTAAAATACCAGAAGGTGTTCGTGATTTCTACATTCTTATCACCCCTGATCTTAAAAATGAAATTCTACCGCTGCAAATGAAGCTGGTGAATGTGACAGACGGGAAACTTAAGCCGGGTGGAACCTTGTGGTTCAATACGACAGGACACCAGATTGTGGCTAATCTGGGTAAAAGCAAAATGTCGGTAGCACCAAAAGGTCAAACGGTTTCCAAGAGTCCAGTATCAGCAAGTGGCTATTACCGCGCAGCATTTGGATACCGAGTTCAAGCTAAAGGTGACATCAAAAAAATAACAGAGCAACAATGGTGGCATGATGTTAAATGTAGGCACGTTGGCTTTATGGTGAATAGCGGTGGTAAGCTGCCAAAAATATACTTTTTTCGTGATTTTAGATTATAAACTCGGCTTTGTTAATATGGATCGTGGTTACTTCTGACCCGTCCTATAAAACCCGCGAGCTCCATGGCGGATGTTTGCGATGCGATATCTTTAGGCGTCTAGATCATTTTGTTGTCAGGTTGCTTTATTTGGTTATTGTTTTTGTAATGGCAAAGTATACACCAATAAGTAGGATTTTTATATTATGCATTCAAAATTCGTAAATATGAAATCAGCTGGTCGCTATGCGGTGAAGAATGGGTTTGCCCTTATTTCGACGATGATGATTATGATGCTATTGATGTTGATTTCTAGCACTTCCAAGCGCACTACTTCCGCTGGTTCTAGCCTTGCAGAAGCAACTAATCTTAAGTGAATCACGAAACGAATTTGGTAAAGTGCTAAGCTTCTTCCATTTGCTTAGGTAAACCAGCTAGACCATTAGGTAGGCAGGTTACATTATGTTGTTTTTAATATTTGTAGTTGCAAAGTATATACCTATTCGTATCATTGCTAGCACTATGGAAGTTATTCTAAAAAGAAAGCACGCGTACCGTTACGCGATGAAAAAAGGTTTCGCCCTTATTTCGTCGCTGATGATTATGATGCTATTGATGCTGGTCGCTCTGGCGATGCTCTCTCTCTCCAGCACTTCCACGCGGACTACTTCCGCAGGATCTGACCTAGCCAAAGCCAAAGACAACGCCCGCATGGCACTCATGCTCGCGATAGGAAAGCTGCAAACGTATACTGGTAAAGATACTAGAATTACAGCTCCTGCAAATATTTTGGATGCAGATGCTCCGGCTCTAACAGGGGTCTGGAAAAGCTGGGAGGGAACAAACCATGATAGTGATGGGCGGCCGATCAGGCCTGATTACACAGTGAAAACTAAATCTGAATCAGCCAGTGGTCGCTTCCTCACTTGGCTAGTATCTGGAGCACAAACAGGACAAGAACCGTTGTCACCTGCTCCGACAGATCTTGTTTCATCAGTGGCCACAGTAAATACGATTCCGCTTTTATCTTCAGGAACACTTGGTACTACCGAAGACACTGACGGAAATGTGGTGGATAATCCTGGACAAGTGCATGTGACACGACAGCTTGTAAATGATGAAGGTAACGTGACAACTGGTTCCTACGCTTGGTGGGTAAGCCCGGAAAACCAAAAGGTTCGCATTTCTCATCCTTATGCGCCACGCTCCAATGATGTCGCAGGCTGGACAGAAATGGGCCAAAGTCATTCTTCACCGAACCCAGAGGTGTTTGGATTAAATGCAACTCTAGCTGATCTTGAGAGTCACACACCAGACTCAGCCAACGCAAAACCCACAAGGAAGGCAATTACGCTAAACAGTACAGAATTAATTGCTGCGAGCAACTCGGCTAACCCACAGCAAAGCTTTCACGACATTTCTACCTCTTCAATAGGCTTGCTTACCAATTCAGCCACTGGTGGTTGGCGTAAGGATTTGTCAATCCTCACTGAGAAGTGGGATGAGATTTACGCATCCTACCCCAGTGGCTTGCTACCACTTTTCCGTTATGCTCCCGTGGATGGCTCTACCTCTACCAGTCTTGTGCCAAAGCCGACCGAACCGACTGCCTCACCCGACATGAGAAATATGCCCGCGATAACAGCAGCGACTCCGGGTCAATCGAATTTATATCCATGGAGCAATTATTCCGTAATTCTGCCAGGGAATACCACTATACAGCCCATGACTTATCAAGCCGCATCCGCTTCTTGGCAGTCGGTCGTTAGTTTTGCTACCTCTTACAAAAATTTTTCTGTCAATTCAGGTGTAGTGGAAAGCCCAGTTGCTTGGGATGTCATGACCGGGAAGCTCGTTGGATGGCAATCCAGTGGAATCGCTAAGGTTAAAAATCTTTACAACTACAAACATGTGCAGCGTTTGCATCCCCAAATAGCCAGATTCCAGACTCTTATCTATGCAAAGGCCGTTCCTAGGACCCCTGCTGCAAATCCCCCCAGATACGATTTGAAACTGATGTTTGTTCCGATAATTACCCTATGGAACCCCTATAATATTGGTTTAACCATCGATGCCCTTACTGGTGTAAATGAAGAACTACTAGTCTCATGGAGGCGCTCAATGCCGATAAACTTAGCGGTGGTTGGCCAACTGTCGTATCCAGATGGTCCCGACTCGGTTCCCAATAGTAAATTTAGATATTTAACACCAGGAAACCTTCAATACGTTGATGTCCCAGGCAACTGGGGTGGTAACTCACTTGATCATAAGTTGGCGGCTAACATAGCAAAAGGGTATACTAGCGGCTCTTACTTAGATATCCGCGCTTTCGGGGCATCACTCCCCCCAGGCAAGCTTACATTCAAGCCGGGAGAAGCGAAAGTCTTTTCACCTAGGTTACCAGGTCATATACACTGGTCTGGGAGCATTAGGCTGGGAGAAGGGTTTAACCAAAACAATATTCTGGGTTTTGAGTTTGGAGTCGGCAATAATCGTCTCGCATCAGAAGCCTGGTGGTTCCTTATGAAAAATGACAGATTGACACAACCTTTCAAAGGAAGGAGTCCGGGTATGGGTTTCGACATGACATTCGGTACGTCAAGTGGAGCTTATTACCAAAGTCACCCGTCGCATTTGGGCGTGCAAAAACCATACCACCACACGAGTGCGCTGGCGCCTGAAGATGCAGGCTCTGTGTATTGGCCACCTGTCGACGTCGATGAAGTGGGCTACTCGATAGGAGCACTAGCGGACGGTCCTTGGGTTCCTATTTTTTCAATGAGTATGGGCCCCCGGATGACCATTGGCACTGCGCCTGGCACAAATCAGAGCCGACCTACCAGAGGAGTCATACAAAGCAGCCCACTTGCCTCCGTTTCGATGGTTGATCCGGTAAACGGAAATTCGTTGGCTCACCCCGCAAATGGCACGTTTGATATCACTTATAATTCGATGCCTGCAAACTCATCGCTCACACCCAATTTAAGCACTTCGGAAGGCTTCATTGCCACAGGTTATCAGAGTGGTGACGGTCTCTCACGGCTAATTATGGCCGATATTCCACTCCGTCCAATGGCGTCACTCATTGAACTCCAAGGCTGGAACCCGAGGGGTAACAATCCCTATCCACCATTCCAGCTGAACCTGATTGGCAATAGCGACGCCACACCTCTCATTCCCAAGGATGACATTGTTCCGGCTACATTGAGTCCTGCTGATCCTGAATTCAACCTGATGCACGACGATGCCTATTGTGCAAACCATCTTTTGTTCGATGACTGGTTTGTATCCTCTATAGCTCCACAGTATGTAAATTTAGGAGGTAGCATCGATAAAACTATCGAAACTGTCTATGAGGATTTTCTGGAGGGTGACTATATTTTGTCTAACCGTGCTTACCGTGCTATCAGCGAAGACCAGAAATTATCAGCGTCAAACTCTAGCACACGCGTTGGTGAAATCATCAACAGTCCTAACGGAGACGGCTGGTTAAAGATAGCATCACGTTTAGAAGTAGAAGGAATGTTTAATATCAATTCTACTTCGGTTGACGCTTGGAGAGCCATACTAGGACATGCAAAGAGTCGAGAGGAGATTGCCTTGTATGGAGCAGCTGGTATGACATCCACTACCGCTAGCAATGCACACCCAGTTACCAGAGGTGCCATCGCATCTGATGTAGAGGCGGGTAGTGGAGCGAACCTAAGCGCAATTTTCGACAACGCATCTGAGTTCACAGGATTTAGAAGTCTTACTGATGCTCAGATTGATGATCTCGCTGAAAAGATAGTGGATCAAGTCCGCCTTAGGGGGCCGTTCCTTTCTCTATCCGAGTTTGTGAACCGTCAGCTCAGTAGTAATGATGATCTGGCAATGGCTGGTGCCATACAGACCGCTATCAATAATCTTGATGCAGATCCGATGGCAATACTTCGTGCTCAAGCCAACAATCTATCAGCAGATACAATGCCAGCAGCTGACGCTAAGGTGGTTGGTGCGGATTATGCTTACCCAGAGGCCTCGGAGGGTAGTAGTGCTTATGGTGCCCCAGGTTGGATCAGGCAGGCAGATATTCTAAGACCGATCGCACCAATCATCAGTGCTAGGGATGATACGTTTACTATCCGTGCGTATGGTGAATTCATAGATGCGAATGGCAATGTCACAGCGCGTGCTTGGTGTGAGGCAACGGTCACACGGACTCGTAATTTCTGTGATCCCGCCGACGTGCCTGATCTGATCGATCCTCCATCTGCTCCCGCAAACATTGCTCATGGTAGAAAGTATGAGATCATCGCATTTAGATGGGTAAATGAAGATGAAGTATAAGTTGAACATTCTATTTGATTATGCAAACTAGAGACATGAGATTGATCATCACTATCGTTATATCATTGCTGAGCTTAGCGTATTCATCTAGCGCTCAAGAAACTGGCGAAGCAACTGGGAAGAAAGAGAGAAAGCGCACCTTTCGTCTCGTATTCCCCGAACGGCCCAATGATTCACCAAAGATGGCGTATCTATTTGATGGGAAAGCTAGCCAACAAGTTTTTTTACCGAGTATGAATTTCTCGCCAGTGACTTCATTGTCAGCGGGGGACATCACGCTCTATATGTCAGCTAATCCTATTTCAGATCCTGAAAATATACCACCAAACCTACCGAGTCTAAATATCCCAAAGGATATACAAGATTTCTACATCATAGTGACACCTGACCGGAAGAATACAACGTTACCTCTGAAGATGAGATTAGTCAGCTTGACCGATGGTAAACTCGGGCTTGGTGAAACCTTATGGTTCAACACCACAAAACATCATATTGTTGCTAATCTTGGACAGAGTAAAATGTCAGTTGCTCCGCGACGTCAGACTGTAACGAAGAATCCAATCCAAAATAGTGGCTACTATAAAGCAGAATTTGGTTATCGAGCCAATGGAAAAGGCGATATAGCCAGGATCACGGAGCAAAGCTGGTGGCACTATGAAAACAGTAGGCACCTAGGATTTATTGTAAATACTGGAGGTAAGTTACCTAAAATTTACTTTTTCAGAGACTTTAGATCTAAGGATGTAGGTAAAAAATAGCCATGACTCCATCTTTTCATAGATTTTAGATAAGTTGTTTGCCTCAATTTCAGCATGCTTGGTTTAATCTGACGGAAAACAATGAGTAAAGTTTAAGCTTAAATTCAGGGCAAATTATTGCCTTATGAAAATGATCACCACTTTTATCACCTTTTCAATATGTCTATCGAGTCTCAGTATTGCAGATCCATCAGCAGAGCCATTAAAGGAGCCAAAGAAGAGCAAAAGCAGAAGCGGACGTGTCGTATGATATTCCCAGAAAGACTTAAAGATTCACCTAATTTTGCTCATCTCTTTGATGGGTAAAGTAGCCAGAGGGTAGAGTTGCCATCTATGAATTTTTCGCACTGATATCCCTAGTTGACGGTGAAATCACGCTTTTTATGACAGCGGAACGAGTCAAAGACATCAAAAATATGGTTGCCAATACTCCGATTCTTAGAATTCCAAACGATGCGGAAGGTTTTTATATTTTAGGGACACCAGATCGTGAGAACCCAACGTTGGCAGTTAAAATGGAAATGATTCTATTGAAAGGGCACAAACCTGCTAAACTTTATGGCTCAACAAGACACAACACCATATTTCGGCAAATCTTGGCTTAAGTAAACTGTCAGTTCCACCAAAAAGCCAGACGGTTTCAAAGAGTCCCGTATCAAAGAGTGGCTATTATAGAGCGGAATTAGGATATCAACGTCTTGCGAAAGGACAGTTCAAAAAGATCACTGAGCAACATTGGTGGCACGATACTAAAAGTAGGCACGTAGGCTTTATAGTGAACACTGGAGGAAGGCTACCGAAGATTTATTATTATCGTGATTTTAGATAACGATCCTAAGAGCAAGAATCTCGGTCTCAACCTCAATTCCGGCAGAATATTGCCCGAAATCTATGCTTTCAGAGATAAGTCCGCTCCTGAAAAGAAGGAATGATCCTTAGATTACGAGAAATGACTTATTTCGCATTTTTTAGATCCTTCTCAGTCCATGGTTCGGCTCTTTCTACCGCTTTGGCGCGGTAGGTTTTGACTTGAGATTTGGTTACCTGTGGGGCTTTGTTTTCTCCTAGGTTGCGGATGTAGTTGAGGAGGTCTGCAAGATCCTGATCCTTTGCTAATGCTGGATTAGACATGTTTGGAGGCATCGGGAGCTCAGTTTTAAATTTCTCGCCATTGAGGGTGATCGGTCCTGTTAGACCATTGAGCACCACCTTGGTGAGGCGCTCGGGATCTCCGGTGACCCAGTCTGATGGGGATAGTGGTGGGAAACCCGGTGCTGGTGCTTCTCCTTGCTCACCGTGGCAGGCGGAACAGGCAGCAGCGGCATAGACCTTCTTGCCGCGATTGAAGCTCGCTAGGTAGTCTCCAGTGAGTCCGGCGCCTGATTTCTTTACTGCTACAGCGGCGTGGTTGCTACTGGCTTTTGAAAGTAGCTGGGCAAATTTCTTGTCCTGGATCGTTGCGGAGGCGATCTGCTTAGATTTGGCTCTGGTGGTTCCTGTGAGGTAGGCTTCTCTGAGTGACCCAATCTTGGAGAATTTCTTGATGACTTCATCAGCTCGCTTTAGCGAAGCTGGAGTGTTGATCACACCGAGGGCATAGAGGTAAGAATTAGCTGCTTGCGAAGTTACTTTAGCTAACGGTCTGATTGCTAACAATGTCTCAGGTGAGTCTGTTAGATGTGCTAACTCCATGGCGGATGTCTGCACTGCGATGGTTTCAGATTTGATCGCGCTATTGAATACTTCAGTAGGGATTTTTCCTGTGGTTTCGAGTGACCAGAGTGCATGGAGCTGCTCGAGTGGTTTAGAGCTAGTTAGAAATGCCTTAGCTAGTGACCCTGCTAGGCTGGTTGAACCAGAGGTAAGTTTTTCGGTGATGAGGAGCTGAGCTTTGTCTCTAACCGTCCCATTGGCATGTCCGAGGTGCTTGATGAGTTGAGCATCGCTCATAGCACTGAGTTTTGGAACCTTGGCGAGTGGGTTGGAGTTATGAGTTAGTCTGTAAATTCTGCCGTTGTGTGGCTCTGGTTTGTCTAGTCCGCGTGATTCGTATTGATTGCGGAGGTAAGTGGTCATGTAAGTTTTGTGCTGAATGAGACCAAAATGGATATCGAGTATCCAGACTGATCCATCTGGCGCTGTGTAGAGGTTGACTGGGCGGAACCATTCATCGGTGGATGCGATGAGTTCTTTATCGCCGAGTGGGTGGCTGCCTTTTGGGTTATTCTGCTCGTCCCGTTTAATATCGATGAGCTTGACTAAGTTAGCACACGGTGAGGTAACAATACCCATTCCTTGGTATTTTTCTGGGAATTGATTTCCCCGGTAGATCGCCATGCCAGCAGCGGCTGTGGTATTCTTTAGCTTTCCTGTTTTAGAGTCTAATAGACCTTTCTGATAGGCACGGTTTACTCCAGGTGTGATGCGGATAGGGTGGACGGCGTTGCCGCCTACACGCTGTGTTGCTCTGTATTTTATTTTTAAGTTAGGATGGGCGTAATGAAGACCAGGGCGTTTGGTCTCTCCGAAGAGTAAATTGGAATTATTGTTTGAGTAGAGCTTGCCGTGGTTGTCTTGAGCGATTCCCCATTGACCACGAAAGACGGTTTTTTCCTTCTTCCACTCTCCATTGATACGGCGATAACGGTAGTCAGATTTTGCATTGTAGTACCAGTTGTCTAGTCCACGGAGTAAACCGTTAGATTTGTGTTCGGCGTTGCCGCCTTTTGCATAGTACTCATCTATGAGCAGCGGCTTGCCGACGGGTTTTAGTCCGTCGCGCTTGATGAAAAAGAGTTGGTCTTTATGACAGAATAGCACGCCATCTGGGGTGACGGCGATGGCTCTGGGGAGGATGAGTTTATCAAGGAATGTGGTGATTTTATCTAGCTTTCCATCACCTGTGGTGTCTTCTAGCACGCGGATATGGCCAGTGGGTTCATACTCCCGTGTGCCGTCTAGGTCTAGCATGTAGTTACGCATTTCTACTACCCATGCTCTTCCGTCTGAGTCAAAATCCAGAGCTACAGGCATCCGCACCATTTCTCCATGGGCGATAGGTTCCAGCTTGAATCCATCTGCGACCTCGAATGTTTTCATGGATTCTTTAATGCCAAGGTAAGGGGATGGGGGGATTTCGCTTGCAGGGATGGGAGCGGTTTGCTTCTTTCCTCTATCACCCTGCTGGGCGTAGATGCTTGTGATACCTAGGATTGAGGCTAATAGGATGCGTTTCATGAAGAGAATTTTTCTATGATTAAAGTTGTTTTAGGACGATGTTTTTCCAACGCGCTTGGAAAGATTTGCCACCGTGCACTTGGAGACCGAAGAAGCCTTCACGGGTATCATTTTTCTTATCCTTATCGATGAAATCTACCCGTTTTTCGCCATTGAGCCATGTCTGGATGTGATTCCCTTCGCAGCGGATGGTGATGGTGTTCCAGCCTTCCCACTTGAAGATTTTATTTCCTTGTTCAGTGAATTTCTTGGCAAGCTCCGCGCCGTCTTTCCCTTTTGTTGGGAATAGCCATCCTCTGCGGGCTTCATCGTAGAGACCAGCGGTCCAGCCTCGTTTGGTGTTGTCGCCCTCACATTGGTAGCCAAAGACTCTGCCGTTACCGTCTTCCGATGGTTTCTGAGCAGCTCTGAACATGACTCCAGAATTTCCTTTGAGGTGATCAAATTTAAATTCGAAGGTGAGTTCGTAGTCAGTGTATGTTTTCTCTGTGCGTAAGAATGTGTTTCCTTTGATATTCTCGCCAAATCCGACGATGCATCCATCTTCTACTTTGTATTGACCAGTGCCACCCACTTTTTTCCAGCCGGTGAGATCTTTGCCATTGAAGAGTTGTGTTGTTTTCTTGCTCGCTTCTTCCTTGGATTCAGGAGCTTTCCCATCATTACATGCTGATAGTGAAAAGCTGAGGCAAAGGAAGATGAGGGTGAAAATGGATTTAGTTGAATTCATATTTAGTATTACTAACACAGGAATAGCAGTATTTCACTTTAAAACTCGGAATGGTGCATTCCGAATAGTTTATTGACGCAATTTTTCTCTGGATCTTCATCTGAGATGGGGCATCTTGACTTTATGTTGAAATTTTTCACGAAACTCACGCTGGCTACTTTAGCTATGATGATTCCAATGAATGCCCACGCTCAGGATGCTGTTGTGGTAGATCCTGAGAATAAAGTGGTTAAAACGGACTATATTAGGGTGACTGAAGATGAGAAAAATGTGTGGCTTCAGACATCCGTGACTCGCTATGTGAAGGATGCTGTGAGTGTGGATTTGATCGGCGCGGTGCACATTGCTGATAAGCAGTATTTTATTGATCTCAATACTCTGTTCACGAAGTCTGAAGTGCTACTCTTTGAGATGGTGGGTGGTGATAAAATGGACAAAGGTAAAAAGATAAACGAGGCGGAACAGAAAGACTTACAGTTTAGCTTACTGGGGGCGATGCATAATACGATGCAGGATAAACTCGATCTGGCAGGTCAGAAAGACCACGTGGATTACTCTCAAGAGAACTTTGTTCATGCGGATCTTTCGATGGAGGAATTTAAGAAACTACAGAAAGAGAAGCAGGAGTCTATTCTTAGCTTTGCTCTGAAAAATGCACAGAATCAGGCAAAGGTTGCAGGAAAGCCAGTGAAGCAGCCAAGTATGATTAAGTTGCTAAAGGCGCTAGTGACAGGAAATGCAGATTTACTAAAACTTAACATCGTTCACACACTAGGGCAGGGTGATGATCAGATAGCGGCATTTGCCGGTAAGAGTGTGATCATCGGGGATAGAAATGAGAAGTGTCTGCAGGTGATGAATGATCAGATAGCGGCTGGAAAAAAGAATATTGGTATTTTCTATGGCGCGGCACATTTTCCAGATATGGAAGATAGAATGTTCAAGATGGGGTTCAAGAAGACTAACCAATTTTGGATGACGGCTTGGGATATCGATAAGGAAAAAGCAAATAGGTGAATGGTAAGCCATAAAAAAGGAGACTGTCATTAGTCTCCTTTTTTGGTAGTGGTTTAGTAGTGGTTTTATAGAGGAACCGCGTAGGTCACTTGGGGCGTTGATATGGGAGGTTACTTTGTATTTATCGACAGTAAGTCACGCGTAATCTAGATCCTCCATTGTAGTATCCGTGTGAGCGGGATCTTCTGCTATTACTATAGCGTGAGTTGTTGTTACAGCTATTGTTAGAGTTGTATCCCCTGTGTGAATAATGGCGGCTGCTTGTGTAGCGGCTACTTGAGCGGTAGTTAGATCTGTTACAGCTGCAGCTTGCTGCTTGTCTGTAGTAGCGATACATTGGTCTGCCGTAACAGTCGTTACCAGTGAAAACCTTCTTAGTATAGATAGGGCACCCGCATGATGAATGACCGCTTACGTAGCTACTGCTGCAATGTGAGTGGGTTCTAGCCTCCGCTGTGTTCGGCGTGAATAGGAAAACGGCGGTTAATATGCTTAGGTATGTTAGTATTTTTTTCATAGTCATTTAGTTGTTGTGGTTCACTATGTTCGACTTCGGTGATTCAGACTTTATTCAAATTATTATGAAAAAAATATTCTGTATTTTTATGGAGTATGCACTCTGAAGGTAGCTAAAGCGATAGAGGGCCACTGCGGTTTTGAGGTTTTATCATGGCGATTGTCAGCCCTCAGCCCTTAGTCCAGCCCTACAATGTTTTCAGGGTAGATCTGCTCTAAGAATGAAAAAACTCTTCTAAAATATTTTAGAAGAGTTTGTATGATTCTTAGTAAGTAAGAGAGATTTGTTCTAAGCTATCTAGTGGTCTACCAAAGTATTTTTGCTGAGTTTTAGCAAAAGCATCAGGGTTGTCATTAGCAAATGAAGAGGTTAATCAATTAATAACAAAAAATTATTAATAGAAAACTAGATAAGGTCAATTTCATTGTTGGTATTATCTAAAGTGGATTGATTTTTTAAGCCTCAATAAAAAACGCCTCTCCTCAAACAGGAGAGACGTTATCATTTAGTTTAGAAATTAACGTTTTAGATATTACTGGGTCAAACCAGGTCCCATGGAGCCTGAAGAGGGAGTTTGCTCATCTGAGTCTGTTTCAGTAGCAGGTGCTGATGTTGTGGATACTGCATCATCGCTATCTATGGCGATGCCTTGGTCGGCTGCGAACTCTGCGAGCGCCATGTCCTGGAGAGCTTCTTGCTCAGATTCCTTCATACTGATATCTGAGAGATCCATACTGTCTTTGGCGACGCGGCTGCGGCCTGCTGCTTTAGTGCGTTCTTCTTCGACTATTTCTTCGAGTCTGTTGAGTGTGTCACCAGAGCCTCCGATGTTAGTAATCATCCCAGATGCCATTTCATTAAGTTCAGCGGCGGCTTTTTGGACTTTGGCATCATCGATACCTCGGCTGATCTCCTCAATTTTAGCGCGTGCTTCTCTCACTGAGATATCTCTAGCTTTGATGAGTTCTTTGTATTGAGCCTCTGAATCTTCCAGTTGAACCTTCACTTCATCATGCTCGGCGTCTACTTTTTTGAGTTGGAGAGCATATTGTCCAGCGAGTTGACGGTTGCCAGATTTGAGGTTAGCGGCGGTTTTAGCACGCAGGTCGGTTTCTTCTTTATCTAGCTTTTTGACGCGTGAGATGAGTTGCTCCACTAATCCAGCGTGCGATGCTAGTCCTTGGTTGAATTTAGAGGTTTGCTTACGAAGGTTTTCTTTTTCTACTTCGAGGAGCGCTTTAGGATTACGTTTTTCGAGTCCTCCTACGAAGAGCCCAAAGAATCCTTTGATGAGATTTCCTATTCTTTTAAACATTGATTTGGTGGTGTTTGTGATTGAACTATTAAGATGGTTACTGATTTACGGTGCATCTGCAAGTATAAGTCGTGGTAGATTTTGGAATCACCTCCCCAGGTGGGCGGAGAGTTTTAGTAATGTGGGGTCCATGACATATTTTGAATCCGCTACTTCATTGATAGGGATACTACCAAAGTTTCCTTCATTGAAGACCATGATCTGGTTGGTGTTTCCTGCTTCCAGGGAATCCACGGCTGCTACGGCAAATTTATACGCCATGATGCGGTCTCTCACTGTGGGCGAACCACCACGTTGGACGTGTCCTAGTACGGTGAGTCTTGCATCCATGTTGAGGTTAGTGGTGATCCAGCGAGTGAGGTATTCTCCCATGTTCGTGCCCTCTGCGACGATGGCGATGATGTAGTTTCTGCCAGCAGCGCAGTCTTCTCTGAGTCTCTCGCCGATGGAGTCCAGATCATAATCCATTTCTGGAGCGATGCAGATCTCAGCACCGCTTGAGAGTGCACTGGTAATCGCGAGGTAGCCACAGTGTCTGCCCATAGTCTCAATCACAAAGGCGCGATTAAATGAGGTGGCGGTGTCACGGATGGAGTCCACGGATTCGCGGATGACGTTGAGCGCGGTATCTACGCCGAGGCAGTAGTCGGTACCCGGGATATCATTATCGATAGTGGCTGGGATACCGGCGAAGGGGACTTGAAAATCTTGGTAAAACTGATTGAGCGCGCTGAATGATCCGTCACCTCCGATAACGATGATTTTATTGATACCAAGCTTTTGCAAATTCTCGTAGGCTGTCTTGCGGTGCTCATACTCAAAGAACCTCATTGAGCGAGATGAGCGCAGTATGGTGCCCCCACGGTGGAGAATGCCGGAGACGTCTTCTCTAGTGGCTGCTGCGATTTTCCCATCGATGAGTCCGCGTAATCCGTCCCTGACGAGGAATGGCTTATACCCTCTCTTGCGTGAGTATTCTACCGCGCACTTTACTGCGGGGTTCATTCCGGCGGCGTCTCCGCCGGATGTTATGATTGCGATGCTTTCCATGTATTATAAATTTGGACCGTTGAGTTGTGAGAAATTTTTATTAGGTTTAGAAGCAGCATAAGTTACTGCTACATTATTGCAAGCATTGGGTGTGCCACATTGTTAGTAAATTTATTACCGAGTGTGGAAAAAGTAGAATTTTAAATGCTTTTTTCTTGCAGATCTCAAATAATAATGCATTTTGCGTTTCGCCTCGCAAAACGAAAGTAATGCAAGGCGAAAAGACAATCATCAAACAAATGCAAGGTTAGCTCAGTTGGTAGAGCGGTTCGTTTACACCGAATTGGTCGGGGGTTCAAGTCCCTCACCTTGTACCATTTGATGATCATAGTAGTAATTGAAAATGATAGGCTCAGCAATAATGCTGAGCTTTTTTTGTCTGATATTTAGCGACTCTAATTATCCAATAAAGCAAACTTTAGATCACCAGATGAAACGACGTCTCCGTTCACTAGACAGCGGCAAGCTGCGAAGCCGATGTTGCGGCGGATCTTAAGGATTTCGGCTTCGATGAAGAGGGTGTCTCCGGGGAGTACTGGGCGGCGCCATTTGACGTTATCCGCGCTCATAAAGTAGCCAATCTTGCCTTGGTTCTCTGGCTTACGCAGCATGAGAATAGAGGCTACCTGAGCCATGGCTTCCACCTGGAGTACGCCTGGCATGATGGGGTGGTCTGGGAAATGTCCTGGGAAGAATGGCTCGTTCATAGTGACGTTTTTGATGCCAGTGCATTTGTTGTCTCCTTCGAAATCTATCACACGATCTACCATGAGGAATGGGTAACGGTGAGGGAGGATTTTAGAGATGTCATTGATATCTAGCACTGCTTCGCCTTCGGGGATCTTGAGTGGCGGAACCATTGAGCGCATCCGAGTGTATTCTTTTTTGAGAATACTTGCCATTTCAGTGTTAGGTCCGTGTCCTGGGCGGACACAGATGACGTGGCCTGTGATGCGCTTGCCGCCGAGCATGAGGTCGCCGATGAGATCTAGCGCCTTGTGGCGTGCGAACTCATTAGTAAACCTCATTGGCTCCTTACTCATGATTTCCTCGCCGCGGACCACAACAGCATTTTCGATAGATCCACCTTTAATAAGCCCTTTATCGAGCAGGGGTTTCACGTCCTCATAGTAAACAAAGGTTCTCGCTGGTGCGATTTCCTTCTCATAGATTTCTGGTGTTACGACAGTTGAGAAAAACTGAGTGAATCTACCATCTGGGCCCACGTTTGTCACGGAGATGCGGAAGTCCTTGTCTGGCACAATGGTAATAGTGGAGCCTTTTTTATTGTCAAAATGGATCGGCTCACGGATCTCCCAGACCTTGGCTGGCTGGTCTTGCTCAGTGCGACCAACGCTCTGGATGAGAGCAACGTATGGTGCGGATGACCCATCCCCGATGGGAGGCTCATTGGCATCCATTTCTATCAATGCGTTATCTATGCCCATGCCTGTGAGGGCGGAAAGAATGTGCTCAACCGTATGCACCTTCACTGAGCCCTCAGCGAGAGTAGTGGCGCGCTCTACGGTCTGGACTTTGCTGACATCAGCATCGATAAATGGCTGGTCAGGGAGATCGACCCGGCGGAATTTAAATCCATGATCAGCGGGAGCGGGCTTGATGCTTAGCGTTACTTTCTGTCCGGTGTGCAGCGATGTCCCTTCTAGTGAAGCAGAAGCCGCGATGGTGTGTTGCATTTCAGTTGGCATGAAAATGAGTGAAATGTGGAATGGGTGAATTTGCAAGTTTATAAAGAAGTTCGTAGAGCGGCTAATTTAAGGTTTATTCTTGGACGTTGATGGGGCATGTTTATCGTATGACTGATCACGTAGAGAAATTAATAGACTTAGCGCTCACTGAGGACATTGGCACAGGGGATGTTACCTCAGAATACTTTGTCCCACTCGGTGCTCGGGCTAGGGCATTGATGCTGGTGAAGTCAGATGGTGTAGTGGCGGGTTTGGAAATAGCACAGCGTGTCTTCCAGAAAGTGGATCACACCATTGAAGTAAATATACTGGTCGCGGACGGTAGCCGGGTGGTGAAAGGCGCCTACGTCATGGAGATAAAAGGACCAGCGAGATCAGTTCTGACAGGGGAGCGGGTGGCTCTAAATTTCATGCAAAGGCTCTCGGGGATAGCTACCAAAACGGCGATATTTGTCGCTCTAACAAGAGGGACTACCGCGAATGTTCTAGATACTAGGAAGACAACTCCTGGCTGGCGTGAGCTAGAGAAATACGCAGTGACCCAGGGCGGGGGAATGAACCATAGAATGGGGCTTTATGATCGTGCAATGGTGAAGGATAATCATTTGGTGGCTGAGCATAGCATCGATGATATCCAGGCAGCGATCACTAAGCTGAAGAGAGATAAACCGCAGGTAGAAGTAGAGCTAGAGGCGGATCGTCTCGATCAGGTAGAGGCGTTCCTGAAGCTCGATGGGGTGGATCATATCTTATTAGATAATATGACTAACGGACAGATGCGTGAGGCTGTGGCGATGCGTGGTGATCAGAAATTTCCCAAGCTAGAAGCGAGTGGTGGTGTGAATGAAATAACCATCTATGAGATTGCTCGGACAGGTGTAGACTTCATCTCGGTGGGAGCACTCACACACAGTGCCGTGGCACTAGATATTTCACTAGATTTTGTGGAAATCTAAAGAATGGTACCTCTTGTTTTTGAGAGAGTTAAGTGATTTTTTAAAAACTATTGTTCGTGTAAGCTGACTGTTAGATTATAATGAGGGTCGTAGTTCTCTTTATTACGAATGGTTTAAGCGTGTTGGGGTTAATAATCCTTCACCAGACTTAACAAAGTGCGTGGTCAAGTATTAAATTTTTTGTTCTGTGGAACAGCTTGTGGAAAGGGAGATCCCCGACTCTAATTTATTTCTCCAACAAAATGATTTGTCTAAGTTTTGCGCTTCGGTGTATTAATTATAGCCGCTCAGAAAAAGCTTCTATTTTGAAGTTTGGATAATCAAAAATCCCACAATTTTAATCACCTAAAAACCACAACTTTATTACGACAATGGAAGCAATCCTGACAACAACGGTAAATGAAACTGCACAACGATCAAATAAAGCTAAGGGAGGTGAAGTTGTATGGTCAGCTGTCTCTGAAAAGCTTTCTGAATTCGTGGGTAGTGATGCATTTGATCGATGGTTTTCTGGAGTGTCCGAGGTGTCCCTCACTGAATCGGAGTTTAAGATTTCTGTGCCTAACGATATCCACCAAGTGTGGATAGAAACCAATTTTATGCCGGAATTGCAAAATGCTGTTTCAGAGATATTAGATCCAATGGTTAAGGCAATCGTCGTTGTGCACGGTGAGGAAGATAACTATGGCAAGGGTGATGAAGACGAAGATGGAGTCTCTGTCCCGCAGATAAGCAAAAAATCTGAACAACAGATCAAGAATGTAGGGCTTAATCCTCAGTATAGTTTTGATAAATTTGTGGTAGGCCACAATAGTGAGTTCGCTCATGCAGCCTGTCAGGCAGTGGCCAGCGGTTCTGGTTTCTCATACAACCCGCTGTTTATTCATGGGGCGTCTGGACTAGGGAAAACTCATTTGATGCAGTCGATCGGAAATGAGATCTTGAGAAAGAATCCGGATGCTAAAGTCACTTATTTGACGTCAGAGAAATTCACCAACGAGTTTATTGATGCGGTTAAAAAAGGAAGTCTTGATAAGTTTCGCAAAAAATACCGTAGAGCGGATGTTCTGCTCATTGACGACATCCAATTTCTGGCGGGTAAAGAGAGATCACAGGAAGAATTCTTCCATACCTTTAACACGTTGTTAGACCTTCAGAGTCAGATTATTTTGACCTGTGACCGGCCTGCATGTGAGGTGAAGAAATTCGAATCAAGGATGGTTTCGCGTTTCGAGAGCGGCCTCACCGTGGAGCTTCAGGTGCCGATGATGGAGACACGTCTCGCCATCCTTAAACGTAAGATGGATGACTGGCAAACTAAGCTACCTGATGAATTAGTTAGATTTCTCGCAGACAAAATTAAATCCAATATCAGAAGGTTGGAAGGTGCGCTCGTGCGTGTGGCTACATTTGCATCACTGGGCGGGAAAGATCTCACCATCGAGCGCGTGGAGCATCTACTAAAAGATATTCTCCGCGAGGAAGGCTCTAGAAAAGTCACAATAGATAGCATCCAGAAACTTGTGTCCGAGCATTTTGACATCAATATATCTGATATGACGAGCCGAAGAAGACCGGCGAATATAGCCTTTGCTAGACAGGTTGCTATGTTCCTCAGCCGTAAGCTCACTCAGTCCTCGTTGATGGAAATTGGCGATGCCTTTGGCGGGAGAGATCATGGCACCGTGATCCATGCTGTGAAGAAAGTGGAGCAGCGTATTACGAAAGAAACTTCCATTAGGGATACAGTGGATCTTCTGGGCGCGATGCTTCAGAGAGCTTAATGAAAAAGTGGAGAGATAGCGGGGAATGGCATGGTCCTCAACCCTCCATATATTGTGCTTAATGAGCTGGATGACGCAATATATTGTAATTTGACCATTTTTTGCTAAAGAATGCTTGATATAGTTTGGGGAAAGTTCAGTTTGTTTGTAACACGCAATATTTTACGAAAACGTAGAATGCACAACTTAAGAAATCTAGACTGAAATGAAATTTACTATCTCAAAGCAATCATTTATGGATGCACTTTCACAGGTGCAGCATGTGGTAACTAACCGCACGACTTTACCTATTTTATCAAATGTTTTGATAGAAGCAAGTGGAGGTAAGCTTAAACTCACGACCACTGATCTCGATGTGGGAGTAGTGGGAACTGTAGAAGCTGACATTTCTAAAGAAGGCTCCACGACACTGCCTGTGAAGAGACTTGCGAGTATTATCAGAGAGCTTCCTGCTGAGACTGTAGAAGTATCTGTGGATAATAAAAACCACGCATCTATCAAGTGTGGGCCATCATTTTTCAAGATCATCGGACTCGGTGAAGATGAGTTTCCTCCCTTACCCACATTTGATGATGCGAAGGAATTTAAGATCAGCCAGGAAGTGCTACTTGATGCCCTCAAAAAGACATCGTATGCCATCTCTACTGATGAAACGCGATACGTGCTGAATGGTATTTATGCTTCATTTAAAGAGGGTAAAATGAGCCTTGTAGCGACTGATGGTCGCCGTCTTGCGATGGTTGAAAATGATTTAGAATTCCCCGCCAGCAATGAGTGTGATGTGATTATTCCAGCTAAAGCAGTGAATGAACTCCAGCGTCTGCTAAAGCCAGAGGGCGATGTCCTAATGCGTCTTAACGACAGCCAAGTCTCGTTCGAGATCAATGGTAGTTTACTCGTTTCTAAGCTAATCGAAGGTAACTATCCTAACTATCGTCAGGTGATACCTAGTAACACCACTGAACGCGTGGAAGTGGGTCGCGAGGCATTCCTAGAGACCGTTCGTCGTGTGTCTATTCTTGCTACCGATAAGTCAAATTCAGTCAAACTAGCCTTTGGTGCCAATACAGTTAACGTGATGGCAAACACTCAGGATGTTGGTGAGGCTACTGAGCAGATCGATGTGAAATATGCGGGTAAAGAGTTCGCTATCGCATTCAATCCTGAATTTCTCATGGCGCCTCTCAAGAATCTAAGCACAGAAAATGTTTACATCGACATGATCGACGAAATGAGCCCAGGAGTGGTGCGTATCGATGGATCATTCCTCTACGTGATCATGCCAATGCGAGTCACAGGATAATTTTAATAATAAAAAAACGCCGCTATTCTCAACAGAATAGCGGCGTTTTTATTGGTGAGATAATTGCTCTTAACAGACTATCTGCCTCTAGAGTTTAGAGCATTACGGTAACGGAATATTCCTTCAAAAACGGCCGTAGCTACCGTGCTTTGGTATTTTTCATTCTCTATCAGCCGAGCCTCACTCGGATTACTCATGAAGCCGCCTTCAATCAATATAGCAGGGTGGTTAATGCCGGAAAGCACGCTGAATCTAGCACGCTTAATTCCGCGATCAGGCACTTTATATCCATCTATTCTCTCCTTAATACGACCATGGATAGCTGTGGCGAGAGCGATGTTTGCGGAGTCTTGGTGGTTCCCACTAAGCGTCGTGTAGTCTGAGCTTTTCAGTCCTCTACCATAATGTGCCACGCCCACTGGTGAGAGTGTGAATGTCTCTATGCCTCTCGCTGCGGAGCGGCTACTTGCGTTAAAGTGGATCGAAATAAAGATCGCATTTGGGTAGCGGTTCGCCACAATCACGCGCTGCTTAAGAGTGAGATAAACATCAGATTCTCTAGTCATGACTACCTTAAACCCCTTAGCTCTGAGTCCGGCTTGTAGAGTGCGTGCCACCTTCAAGTTATAGCCTGCTTCGGTGCCGTATCGGTTAACCGCACCTGCATCCTTTCCGCCATGCCCTGGATCGATGATGATGGTGTTAAATGACTTAGCATTCGGAATGAAACTAGGCTTTAAGATAGGGTCTATCATTTTAGCCACATCGGTCTGAGACACTAGCAACCTGCCTCCAGAGTATATAACTGGTGAGGATAGTCCGAACTTGAGATCATTCATATAGCAAACCTTACTCCCATTGGTGAACTCCATCTTAATCTTCGATTTTCTAAGTTCTATCTTAGAGCCTGAGAGTGTCATTTTAGCAAATCCATACTGTGACTTGATGCTCCTCAAGGTGATGTATTTTTTACCCTCAAAGCTCATCGTTTCAAGAGCCGCGCGTGCCGCTGTCATGGATACAATGAAAGCAGCGATAAGGATGAGTAATTTGTGGGAGTGGTTATAAAACCTATGACGCATGATAGTGAGTGAAGTAAAGTGTGGGAAGCGCAGACTAGGAATTTTACTCGTAGATGGCAAACTCAAAGTTAATTTAGACTGAATTATTTTATAAGCACATTGTACAGATCTCGATAGTTTTTCGATTGTCTTAGACAATACGGAGATGCATATGTAGGATAAGGTATTACTATGTTATTTAAGAAGAAATCCTCTATTACTCCACTCCTCGACCAGGCTAGAAACGCCACTTTCAATGATGAGCAACTTGCGGAATCCGCTATCGAGTTAGCGCAAGAGATTCTCATTTCCTCATCTCTCGAGATGAAACTATCCGAGCGATACCAGGCATGGAAAATGAATCGTATGATGGATGATACTCTAGGAAAGGCACTCACCCTAGCCATGGCAGATCAGGTCTTTAGACCAGCCACGCATACACGATCCGCGGATCAATTTCGTTTTTTGATAGATCAATATGGAGTGCCGTCCTACCTTCCTCTACATGAGAGAGTTGCGATGCGGATCGGAGCTGCGGCCTCTTTTCTTGCGCCAGACATCGTGATGCCAGCAGTCACTTCTAAAATGCGCGCTGAGTCAAATGATGTGATTCTGCCGAGTGAAGATGATCAGCTCAAGCCGCACCTCCTTAAACGCCGCAAAACTTACACCCGCATGAATATTAATCAGCTTGGTGAGGCGATCCTCGGTGAAGAGGAAGCCGCGCACAGGCTGCAGCAGGTTATCGACCGACTTGAGAGCCCTGAGTGCGAGTATGTTTCGGTGAAAATCTCTGCCATTTTCTCACAGATCAACCTCGTGGACTATGACCACACGCTTGAAGAAATTAAACAACGCCTCCGACTTCTTTACCGCACAGCGATGCGGCATCAATTCACGCGTCAGGACGGCACCAATTCTCCAAAATTTGTCAACTTAGACATGGAGGAATACCGTGACCTTCACCTCACATGTGATGCCTTCAAGCAAGTTTTGTTAGAAGACGAGTTCATACAGATGCGAGCGGGAATAGTGCTACAGGCTTATTTGCCAGATGCGTTTGAAGTCCAAAAAGATCTAACGGAATGGGCGAAAAACCGTGGCAAGATTGGCGGTACAAGTATCAAAATTCGTATCGTTAAAGGTGCTAATCTAGCAATGGAGAGCGTGGAAGCCAGTATTCACGACTGGCCGCAAGCTACCTATTCTAGCAAGCTAGACGTCGATGCCAACTATAAGCGGATGATAGAATACGGCTGTCTCCCCGAGCATGCTGAGGTGGCAAACATCGGTGTAGCATCTCACAATCTTTTTGAGGTATCTTACGCGCTGATCCTCCGCGCCATGCATGGAGTCGATGAATACGTTGAGTTCGAAATGTTAGAAGGTATGGCAAACCACCAAGCGCGCGCGCTGCAGAAGACTGCCGGTGGGCTGCTCCGCTACGCACCCGTGGTGAAAAAAGAAGATTTTCACACAGCCATTTCCTATCTAGTCAGGAGGCTAGATGAAAACACATCTGAAGAAAACTTCCTACATGATCTATTCGGGATGAAGCTTGGATGCCCACTCTGGGATAAGCAAAAGAAGATGTTTCTCGATGCTTGTGCGAAAAAAGACACAGTGCAATCCACACCTAACAGAATACAAAATCGGGCCACTGAAGAGCATGTTGTTGATTATGTTAGTGGCTTTGAAAATGCGGCTGATACTGACTGGTCACTCCGACACAATCAGAGCTGGGTCACTAAGCAAGTGCGTGATTTTGATGGGACAGAGATCCCCACGATCCCCATTGTCATCAATAGCGAAACGCTTACTACATCCACACTGGGGACAAGTAGAGACCCATCTAGGAATATCGATACCTACCAGTTCTCACTCGCAACCCAACAACAGGTAGATACCGCTCTAGAGTGTGCGGTGAACTGCCAACCGGCTTGGGAGGAAATGGGCATCGAGGCTAGAGGTAAGATTTTAAAACAAGTGGCTGTAGAGCTTGCGAAGGGCCGCGGAGAAGCCATCTCTGTGATGGTCATGGATGCAGGTAAAGCCATCCCGGAAGGAGACGCTGAGCTTAGCGAGGCTATCGATTTTGCTGCCTACTACGCAGACAGTCTGAGCTGGGAAGGGCTTTTCGATGGCTCAGAGCTAAAAGCCCTAGGAGTCGTCGTCATCACCCCCCCATGGAACTTTCCATTTGCGATCCCATGCGGCGGAATTTTAGCGGCGCTGATGGCGGGGAATTCCGTCATTATGAAGCCACCCGTAGAGACAGTTCTCACTGCATGGGTGATGGTGAACATGCTCTGGGATGCAGGGATTCCGCGCGATGTATTGCAGTTCGTCACTTGCCCCAATAATGAGATAGGCAAGGGGCTTGTCACAGATCCACGCGTTGGCTCTGTAGTTCTAACAGGAGCTTTTGAAACAGGTATAATGTTCCAAAAATGGAACCCTAGTATGCGCCTTATCGCAGAAACATCTGGTAAGAACTCACTCATCATCACTAATGCAGCAGACCCAGAGCAAGCGATTAAAGATCTCGTCAAGGGATCATTCGGGCACTCTGGACAGAAATGCTCCGCGTCATCACTCGCTATCATTGAAGCAGATCTTTATGATAGCCCTGACTTCATGCGCCAGCTCAAAGACGCTACGGCTTCTCTAACAGTTGGCTCGTCTTGGGATTCAGCATCAATCGTCACACCCGTCGTCCGAGCTCCAGGTAAAGAGCTGTATCGCGCACTTACGACGCTGGATGAAGGGGAAGAATGGCTGCTAGAGCCACAGATGATAGATGAAAACCCTTGCCTTTGGTCACCCGGCATCAAGCAAGGGATCCAGCCAGGCAGTTGGTATTGTAAGACCGAGTGTTTCGGTCCTGTACTCGGTCTTGTGAGGGCGAGGAATCTTCAGCACGCCATGGAGATCCAGAATGATTCAGACTTTGGCCTCACTGGCGGAATCCACACGCTCGACACCCGCGAGATAGCGCTCTGGCGTGATAAGGTAGAGGTAGGAAATGCTTATGTTAACCGCTCTATCACAGGCGCCATCGTCAGGCGCCAATCTTTCGGGGGATGGAAGAGCTCATGTTTCGGTCCTGGCGCTAAGGCCGGTGGACCTAACTACGTGGCCATGTTTGGTAATTGGATGCAGACCTCGACGCCGCAAAAATCTGCACCATTGAGCGATGAAGTTTCTGCCTACGTAGCCACTCTCAGCCGGGATTTAAATATAGACCTCAATACCCTAACAGCGGCTGCCAGTAGTTACACATACTGGTGGGAAAAGGAATTCTCCATCGAACATGACCCGTCGAACCTACTAGGCGAGACTAACCACTTCCGCTATCGTAAACTCGGCAGAATCTTAGTAAGAGGCGATGAAATGAGTGATCTAGACCTCGCCCTGGTGCAGCTAGCTGGAAAACTGTTAGATGTAAACATAGATATCAGTCTCCGCGGGAAAAGAAAGGGGATCGATGCTCATATCGAGACAGAAACAGAACTCTGTAATCGGTTAGAAAAATTCAACAATGCCTACAACAGTCTCCGTATTCCTGGAGCTTCTGAAGGCATACGTAAGGCAGCAAATAAAGGACGTATCCAGCTGATCGACTGGGCAGTGATAAGCAACGGAAGAATAGAGCTGCTTCACTACTTAAGAGAGCAGGCCATCTCCGAAACCACCCACCGCTATGGCAATATTATCCCCAAGCCGCATGAGTGTGTGTAAGTAGTTATTCTATTTCTTAGCAGACTTATCCATAGATTTGATGTAGCCGATGAGGTCTGCGAATTCAGGAAGAGTAAGCTGATCGCAGAGGTGTAGGCTCATCATGTTGAGGCCTGGCTCAGTTTTAGCTACCTGCGCTGCATCTAGATTGGTAGGAATACCTGCGATGTTGTGCAGGATGATTTCATTCGCATCTTTCTTCACAATAGTTCCCATGTGATTTGCTCCATCTTTCATCGTAATGCTTACCCAGCTTTTAGAAATGACGGCAGCCGGCTTAATGATTGATTCAGCAATATCCGCATTTTCAGCGTGACCCAGTTTAGTCAGGTCAGGGCCTTTAACAAGTTCACCTGGTTTAATGTTGTGACAGGCTACGCAGCCTACTTTATTGATCACTTTAGCGCCGTTCTTAGGGTTGCCCTTATTTTTTGAAACGTGGAGGACGATGTCTTCGATTGATGTTTTACCGATCTTCTTCACCACTTTTCCACCCTTAACTTGACGAGGGTTGAGTGCTGGAACGTAAGCTTTATTTTTCTGTAGCTTAGCCACAAATGCTGACTGAGCATCTGCTTCTAATTGTCCGTGTGTGCTATTTAGGAAGCTTGAGATTTTTTCAGTGCCATCCCAGTCGACTGGGTAGTAATACGGACCGTCTGGATTAGGCCGGGTAGACCACCAAGTGGAGCCATCATACTCGACTTCTTTCTGGTGGAGTCTGATGAGTGTATCCACGATCAATGATTTCAACTTAGAATCACCCTGTGCTGCTGAGATGAGAGCATCTACTACTTTCTCCGTATGCATGAATTTCATCACAGCCAATGCACCGCGTTGCATATTCTCATCAGTTGATTTCAGAGCCTCAATGCACGGGCCTTCAGCCTTGAGTGACACGAGCGATTGCATTGCAACGTGCGGCAGAATGATTGCCGAGTTTGGAGTAGAGTGTGCCTTGATCACTTTACCTGCCTTGGCTGGATCTGGTGACCGTGAAACGATGAATTTAACCGATCCTTTAGGGTTTGATGATACGCAAGTGGCAGTGAAGGTGACAGCCTTAGGCGGCATCTTGTAGGCGATCACGCTATAGGCATGGGTGCCAATTCCTTTGGCTCCATCAGGTAAAGGGTTACCTTCCGCAGTTTTATTAATCAGCGTTTTCCCCCAGCCCTGCTTGGCAGATTTCCACTTGTATTCAGTCATGTCAGTTTTTTTACCAAATTTCTGATGGACTACTGGGTTTAGCCAAACCGCATGGTCATTTCCTGTATTAGAACCGCCGTCAACGATAAGATAAAGTTCTTTGTAGGTGCTGATATCGACACTGATTTCATATCTTTTTTTCCCTTTAATTTCTGGGCTAGTCCCTTCTTCTTTCACGGCGACTTCTTTCACAGACACAACAGGTGGTGCTGCTTTGGCGATTAAAGCTGGGGCGGAGGATGTGTCACCGACTCTTCCTAGCGCCACGGCTGCGGCGACTTGAACTCTGGGATCGGCATCATTGAGAGCGGTTTTGAGTAAGTTTACATCGGCATTTTTAGCGAACTCAACACGGTCAGCCATGGCACGAACACAATGCTCTTTGATCACAGGGTCTTTGGAGAGCTTACTTAGAGATTTATGGGCATCTGCGCCAGCTAACTGAGCAATGGTGTAGACTGCCGCCACTCGACCTTCGGCCGATACAGAGGAATCATTTGCAATGGCTTCAAGTGAAGATACAAACGCTTGGTCATTTCTAAGCAGTATTTCTTGTTGGGCATAGACTCTCGCAGTAGAGCTGGGAGTCTTCAGCATAGCGACTAGATCTTTAGCGCTGAGCTTGGTTAGATCTGGAAATTTCTTATACTTCCATCCCTTAGGAGTAACGATGGACACAAAGCCCTTGCCTGGGTTTCCCTTGTATCCAGCACCATCCCAGGCTGCGATATACATTCTGCCTGAACCATCGACATCTAGATCAGCTACCTGTGACGTGCTGATAAAATCTTCTGGCTTGTCAGTGAATGAAGCTCCGTCTTTCTTTACTCTGTGAATGTAAATATGTGAGCGACCCCAGTCTGCCATCATGAACGTTTTGTTGTATTTCTCTGGCCAGCCTGGCTCCTCAAAATAGAGATTTCCAGTTCCTGATCCACCACCGTATTCACCAAGTGCTGGGAGCATGTCTTCTGCGAAATTAGTGTAAAGGCTTGGGTAGCCGTATTGGCCACTCTGGATGTAGTGGCTGAAGCGGATCCACCAGCCCACACCGTCATTGGTGTTTTCTCTGGTGACGACATTCATAAATGGATCGATCGCTACGTCATAAACGTTGCGTGTTCCGTGAATGAACGTTTCCATTTCGGTTCCATCTGGGCGGACGCGGACGACACCACCACCGTGCATAGTGAGTTTCTTGCCATCTGTGCCCACGGCTCCTACGAACCCGAAGTCGCCAATAGAGATATAAACCCAGCCATCGATTCCGAGGCGGATGTTATTGGTAGAGTGATCTGTGCCTCTGCTCTTGAGAAATTTTGGGTTACCAATGTTGGTCACCAATGGCTTTGCTGGACCATCTGCTACACCATCACCATCTGCATCCACGTAAACTGAGAGCTGCTGTGTGCCTACCTTGTCACCGTCTTTAGTGCAGTGGAGGACAATAAGCCGCTTGCCAATAGAGATGATTCCACGCGGGTTGTCCATTTTAGCATAAACGGTTCGTTTATCAGCCTTACCATCTTGATCTGTATCCGTTAGCTTAGCGATGTAGCCAAGACCGAGCTTCTTACCAAGCGAGCCCTGCATATCTACCCCCACGTAGACTTCACCGTATGGTGAAGCGGCAATGACTGCTGGGCACGGAGCCATCTTACTATTTGCAAACACCTGAGTTTCTAATTCTGCTGGAACGGTCGTGGTGCCGGCAAATGCAGAAATAGCCCCCAAGGATGAGATGAGCGAAGTGAGATAAATTTTCTTCATAAAATTAATACTACCGCCGAAATAAAATCTATCAAGTCAGTTTGTTGCGACTGAAAAAATATAGCAAGCGAGCTTAGGGAGTCTGCCTTAGTGTTGACGTTTTAGATCGCCAAGGTGTTTTTCTGTTCGTTAGAGTATTCACTATAATGATAGTAAAAAACAGGATGACGTGCATCACGATATTGGCGGGTATGGTTTTATCAGGGAGCTTGGCAAGCGCAGATAAAACTTCCGCTAAACAGTTGCCTAACATTATCATCATTTATGCGGATGATTTAGGGTATGGTGATTTGTCATGCTACAATCCGAAGGCGGCATACAAAACACCGCGTATTGATCAAATGGCGGCTGAAGGGATTCAATTTAATGATGCGCATAGTCCATCGACCATTTGTTCTCCATCTCGGTATGGACTGCTTTCTGGACAGCAAATTTACCGATCCACGGGTCGTGGTGGTGGTGCGTTTGAGGGACCTAGCGGGCCGAGCTATCTGAAACCTGGAACACTGACTATGGCGGGAATACTCAAGGAGAAAGGGTATCGGACTGGGGTGTTTGGGAAATGGCATGTGGGTCTCACTTGGCTTGGCAAGGATGGGAAACAGCTTAAGGGTGGATTTGAGAATTCGCTTCTGATTGACTATGAGAAAAGCACGCCACTTATCGATGGCCCCAATGCTCGTGGCTTTGATGAGTCGTTCATTACGCCGAATTGCCCGACCACTGATCCGCTCTATATTTACATTGAAAATGGGATGGTGCCGGTGCCTGCCAGTATGCGTCACAAAAGGGATACGCTGCCTAATCTAGGTGGCAAATGGAGATGGGATAATGACGAGGGTTGGAAGGCTCCGGGGTATAAGTTTGTAGGTGCGGATAAGTTATTTTTTGAGAAAACGCGTGAGTTCATTACAGACCATAGAAGATCTCATCCAGAGACGCCCTTTTTCGCAGTTCTCTCCACACAGATCGCGCACGCTCCTGTGCTACCTGCGAAAGAATTTACCGGTAAGACAGAGGCTGGTCCTCGGGGTGACTTCTTATTTGAGCTGGATACATTGGTAGGGAAGACTTTGGATATGGTAAAGGAACTCGGAATCGACGAGCAAACATTGATCCTCTTTAATGCTGATAACGGAGCAGAGACAATGCACGTGATGTGGATGCGTGAGGATCATCATCATGATCCATCAGGTGGGTTCAGGGGTATGAAGCGAGACGGCTGGGAAGGCGGTCACCGTGTTCCATTCATTGTTAGATGGCCAGGGAGGATTCCCAAAGCGCAGGTGACTAAGCAGATGACGAACACGACAGATATCATGGCGACTTTGGCGTCAGTCGTCGGATACAAGTTACCGGATGATGCTGCGAAAGATAGCTTTGACATGTTACCTGCGATGTTAGGAATTCAGGATGCAGGAAAATCTATCCGGCCTCATCTACTCACCCAGAGTTTTCGTGGGGAGTTTCAGATCAGGCAGGGAGATTGGAAATATTTAGATCATAAGGGTTCTGGCGGGAACCGCTACGATACGGGAGAAATGCAGAAGTACGCCCTGAAAGAGTCCGAGCCAGATGCGCCAGGACAGCTTTATCATCTTGGAAAAGACCCGGGCGAAACGACGAATCTATACTTCAAAGAGAAGGAGAAGCGGGAGGAGCTTCAGGCATTGCTCAAATCACTGAAAGAAAGTGGACGTAGTGCTCCTCTTGGCAGGAAGCCGATAGGTTTAGAGAATATTCCGCGACTAAAGTAGGATTTATCATGAGTGTTTTAATCTAGGCAAAGTTGATACGCAGGTTACCGCTTTTTGTAATTCTTTTAAGCTCTTGTCAAAATGATACAGAAGGTAAAAAAGAGCGCGTTATATACGAATCTTCAGAAGTTATTCCTGTCGAGGTATTGAGAGAGGATGTAAGCGCGGCTAATGATTCAGAACAGTCTCAACCATAATGTATGCTTCCCCAAAACTGACTACTTTTTCTTAACGCTATGGTCCATTGATTTGATGTAGCCGATGAGGTCTGAGAGCTCTTCGAGTGAGAGATTATCACAGAGGTGCATTAACATCATGTTGGGTCCTGGCTCTATTTTGGTTACTTGGGCAGGATCTAGGATAGTAGGAATTCCTGCGATATTGTGCAGGGTGATTGCTTTTGTATTTTGATTTACCAGAGTTCCGATATGGTTTGCTCCACCTTTCATGGTGATGCTGACCCAGCTCTTGGCGATGACGGCTTGTGGTTTGATGATGGATTCTGCGATGTCGGCATTCTTCATGTGTCCGAGCTTGGTGAGGTCTGGTCCTTTGATTGGTTCTCCCGGCTTGATGTTGTGACAGGCTGCGCAGCCTACTTTACCGATGACTTTAGCACCTCTCTTGGGGTTTCCTTTATGTTTGGCAACGTGGAGGATGATGTCTTCGATCGATATTTTGCCGACCTTTTTTACCAGGTCCTTTTTCTGAATAGGTCGTGGGTTGAGCTCAGGGACATAGGCTTTATTTTTCTTCAGTTTGGTAACGAACTCAGCTTTGGCATCTGCATCGAGCTTAGCGTGGACTGTATTGAGAAATGAGGAAATTTTCTCTGTGCCAGCCCAATCAACTGGGTAGTAATAGGGACCGCTCGGATTGGGTTGAGTGGACCACCAAGTAGAGCCATCGTAGTCTACTTCTTTTTGGTGGAGTCTGATGAGGTTGTCAGCGATCAATGCTTTCATCTCAGTTTTTTTCTTTGTTTGAGCCGCAGAGATGAGTGCATCCACGACTTTCTCACTGTGCATAAATTTCATCACTGCTATTGCGCCGCGTTGCATGGTTTCATCCGATGAGTTCAGAGCGTTGATGCAGGCACCCTCTGCGTTGAGTGAGAGGAGAGATTGCATCGCAACATGGGGAAGAATGATTTTTGGATTCGGGGTCGAATGGACTTTCGCGATGATGTCAGCGCCATTTGGGTCTGGCGATCTGGAGACGATGAACTTCACTGATCCCTTTGTAGAAGGATTTGTAATGACGCCAGTAGCGGTGAAGGTGTTAGACCAACGCGGTAGTTTTTTAAATCGGATCACGCTATTCACATGCGTTGCTATGCCTTTAGCTCCATTTGGAAGTGGTTTTCCTGCACTGGTTTTATTCACGAAGGTTTTTCCTTTTTCCTCTGTGGCTGATTCCCATTCAAGCTCGGTGACGTCAGCAGTATCAAATCTACGATGAATGGTCGGGTTGAGCCATGCAACGTCGACATCTGTATTGTCCTTGTCTCCGAGAACAATCAGGTAGAGCTCCTTGAAGGTGCTAGTATCAACGTCGATTTTGAATTTCTGATTTCCTGTGATCGAGGGAGTGGAATCTACGGTGCTTAAGGTGGTGACAATATTCTTCGCAGGAGGGGCCGCTATCTCGATCAAGGTGTCGGCCACGGTGAGATCACCTACTCTTCCGAGGGCGATGGCTGCGGCTACTTGAACTCTTGGTTCTTCGTCATTGAGTGCGGCTTTGAGGAAATTTATATCGGCATTTTTCGCAAACTTTAAGCGGTCAGCCATGAGTCGGACGCAGTGTTCCTTGAGAAGAGGGTCTTCTGAAAGTTTAGTGAGTGATTCCTGCGCGTTGCTACCTGCTAGCTGGGCGAGTGTGTAGAGCGCTGCTACACGACTTTCTGCTGATACGATTTTATCTTTAGAAATGGCTACTAAATGAGGGAGTATGGCTTGGTCACTTCTGCGCAATATTTCTTGCTGTGTATAAACTCTCGCTGTGGAGCTTGGCGTTTTTAGCCTTGTTAGGAGCTCTTCTGTATTGAGCTTTGTTAGGTCTTGAAATTTCTTATACGTCCAGCCTTTCGGGGTCACGATAGATACAAACCCCTTATCAGGATTTCCCGTGAATCCGGCACCATCCCAGGCAGAGATATACATTCTTCCTGAGCCATCGACATCAATATCGGTAACCTGTGAGGAATCGATGAATTTCTCAGGTGCATCGGTGAAAGAGGCCCCGTCTTTTTTCACTCTGTGGATATAAATATGTGAGCGCCCCCAGTCCGTCATCATGAACGTTTTATTGTATTTATCTGGCCAGCCTGGCTCTTCAAAGTAGAGGTTTCCTGTTCCAGAACCGCCGCCATATTCACCAAGAGCGGGGATGATGTCTTCTGGGAAATTCATGTAGAGGCTTGGGTAGCCGTATTGACCACTTTGAATGTAATGACTGAAGCGTATCCACCAACCGACGCCATCATTGTTGTTCTCACGGGTCACCACATTCATAAATGGATCGATCGATACATCATAAACGTTGCGTGTTCCGTGAATGAAAGTTTCTAGCTCTGAGCCATCTGGGCGGACGCGGACGACGCCTCCGCCGTGCATGCTGAGCTTCTTACCATCGGAGCCTTTAGCACCTACAAAACCGAAATCTCCTATCGAGATGTATATCCAGCCATCGATTCCGAGGCGGATATTATTTGTAGAGTGATCGGCACCCCTTGCCTTAAGGTATTTTGGGTTTCCGATATTCGTCACTAATGCCTTGGGTGGACCATCAGCCACGCCATCGCGATCTGCATCCAGGTATAAGGAAAGTTGTTGAGTTTCTATTGTACCGTTTTTTTGTGTGGAGTGGAGTACTATGAGCCGATCACCGATAGAGATGATGCCGCGTGGATTGTCCATTTCTGCGAACACGGTTCTTTTGTCAGCCTTTCCGTCTAGATCCGTATCTATCAGCTTTGCGATGTATCCCATGTTAGGCTTTTTACCTACGGAACCCTGCAGATCAACTCCCACATAAACCTCGCCATAAGGTGATGCGGCGATTACTGCTGGGCAAGGCGTCATGCTTGTGCCTGAAAAGATTTGCGTTTCTAGTTCTGTAGGAACTGTCGTGGTGCCAGCAAATACTGATGCGGCACTCAGTGCTGAAATGAGTGAAGTGAAATAAGTTTTCTTCATGGAATAAATACTATGAGATGAATGAAATCTATCAAGCTAGTATGCTGTGATTAAGGAAATATCATCTTGAGGTAAGTTTTCTGTTGCTATCATGCTATGATATGCGGATAGTTAAGATAGATTGAATAATTTTTTACAGAGAGAGTGGGGGAGTGATGAGGGTAGAGGAATGTTTGTGTGGGCTGTTAAAGTATGTACCTTTGAGGAGATTAATTTATGATAAAGATGGAGAAACAACTAAATGAGAGTACTACAGAGGGTGCTGATTTAAGCGCAGATTCTGGAGTAGAAGCAACGGCTACTAGTTCAGGAGTAGAGAAAAATAAAGTAACAACGCAACTAATGGAGTTCGGACTGAAAGCTCCGTCGTCGCCCAGCGGAGCTAAAAATTTCGTATTAGACACAAATGTATTACTCCATGATCCAGGCTGTTTGAATCGCTTTGGCGATAACCATATTTGCATCCCTGCGGATGTGCTTAGTGAGTTAGATAAATTTAAGAACGAACAGAGTGATCGCGGTGCGAATGCGAGACAAGTCCACCGCAAGCTGACCGAGTTATTTTCTAATGAAGGCAGTGTGACTCAGGGCGTGACTACCGACGGTGGTGGCACGATCAGAATGGTAATTTATGATCCTAGCTTTTGTATGGGTAATAGCAAAATTCTAGAACAGTTCCTGCGGATATTCCCAGATAAAGCACGCGTGGATCACCGAATTATGGCAGTGACACTTCTTATTGAAGAAGCTAATAACTCTCCAGTGGTGCTAGTTACGAAAGATCTAAATATGCAGCTTAAAGCGCGTGCTGTGCATATTGTCTGTGAAGACTATCAGAATGATAAAGTAGACCCCCGCGAGGTGAGCAACTATGACATTTTTCCTGTGACAGTGACCCCAGCAGAGTTACAGAGATTTGCTAGTAGTGGGCATCTGGAGATACCTCATGAGGAACGAGAGGGCGTGGTGCTTAATCAATATGTGCTATTATCTGCTGGTGAGAAGCAAACGATGCCTGCTAGGCTAGACCCTGAGGGTGTTTTTGTAAGGTTACAGGCTCCACCGGCGTTAAGGATTCCAGATGGGCATGATTTAAAGCCTCTTAACTTAGGTCAAAAATGTCTGATTGATGCCTTACTTAACCCAGATATTTCATTAGTTACTTGCTATGGTCAGGCTGGAACAGGTAAGACCCTAGTTGCAGTTGCAGCAGGTCTACATGAGATGTTTAATAGACGGTATAGTGGGATTACTATCAGCCGTCCGATCGTAGCGATGGGTGATCAACTAGGTTTTTTACCTGGTGACCTAGACGATAAAATGCGCCCATGGCTGCAGCCGATCTATGATGCGCTAGAGTTGCTGATGGCGCCTCCTGGAGGAAGTCAGCCCCCTCGCAGAAAGCAAGGAAAGAAGGATGATGTCATCAAAAGCGTGAAAGCATACGAGCATCTAATCGAGCAGGGGGTGGTAGAAATAGAAGCGCTTTGTTATATTCGAGGTCGCTCGATTCCTAATCGATTTTTCGTGTTAGATGAGGCGCAGCAACTTACGCCGCAGGAGGCTAAGACCGTGGTCACACGGATGTCCCGTGGCTCTAAATTAGTGTTGGTAGGCGATCCCGCGCAGATTGATAATCCGTATGTGGACAGCCGTAGTAATGGCTTAGTTTACACTAGAAATCGCCTAAAAGGCCAACCATTCACCGCCCACGTCTCACTGAGCCGAGGTGAGCGTAGCCCATTAGCCGAAGCAGGTGCTCAGCTGATGTAATACAAAAAATGATACTGAATGACTTGAGTGAAGGCTTTCACGGGTATTGATGGCTTTCACTGAGTTATTGTGTAGATAGCCGATTCCATACAAAAATACTCATACTTGATGCAAGACTATTTCATCATTTAGGCATAGACTGTGTGCATGATGAATTTCAAAACAAAGCTCATTGAGCTCTGTCGCACTTTTTTGAGCTCAGGCTTGCAAGCGGATACGATTATTCTATTCGAGGGAAAAACTTTAGAGGGTTTGAAGGGAGATACTAAGTTTTGGAATACTCAAGATAGGGCTATTACGGGTAAATGCACCGAGAAAAATCTATGCAAACAAACGACCTATTTAACTCACGAAACTTGCTAATAGGTTTAGTATAGCTGATGCTCTTTCTCACCAACAAATAGGAACTCTGAATACGATGAGTAACTTCTTGGACACTTACCTGAATATGCCTGATACGGCGAAGCTTCTTTTCGATGAAATGCCAAGGTTCATCTATTTCATGAAGGACCATCAACTTCGCTTTGTCAGACTCAATCAGAACCTCATTGAAAAAATAGGCCTACCTGAAGCAGAGATCATTGGCAAAACTGACTTTGATCTCTTCCCAAAATCTATGGCGAACGCATTCTATAAAGATGATCAGCTCATTTTGAAAACTAAGCAGCCAATTCTTAATAAAGTTGAGCTCGTGCCCTCCAATCTGGGGCAGGCAGATTGGTCGCTCACGAATAAGGTGCCGATGTTTGATGAACAAGAAAACATCTTCGCTATCATCGGGGTTACTCGGCCATTTTCTACGAGTGATACAGCACGGAATTCGAGCGAGGGCCTAAGTTTAATGATCGAGCACATCAAAGAAAACTATGCGACGAAATTATCCATTGAGCGACTAGCCAGAATGTCTTCTTTATCGGTTAGTGCTCTGGAACGAAAATTCAAAAAGGTATTTCATATCAATCCTTCTCAATATATTTTGAACATTAGGATCCAAGAAGCTTGCCAGCTGTTAATCCATAGTTCACAACCTCTGATTAACATTGCTAATGACTGTGGCTTCTATGATCAGAGCCATTTTAGTCGCCAGTTCTCTAAAGCGATGAATATTTCACCACTCAAATACCGAAAGCAATTTAGGATTTGATCACTTATCAATAATATCTAGTATAAACGAATAACTAAAAAAACTATGAAACTACACAACGCAATGTGGCCAGGAGTCGTCGGTAAAGATGATGCATCTGACCAGCCTACTATCTCACTAGACAAGATGCTCAAGCTCACCGCCGAGGCATCAGTCGATGGACAAAAATTCGATGGAGTGGATCTCTTCTTATTCCATCCTCACATCGACCCTGAGGCTTCTGATGATGTCATCCGCGCGATGGCAGATAAGATCGCATCAAAAGGATTTAACATAGGATCACTGGTGGCACCAATATGGCCAGGCACGATCGGAGACTCAGCATTTGGCTCATCGGAACAACGTGAGAAATTCCTTAAGGCGATTCATTACGCTTGCCGAGTTGCAAAGATTTTCAAAGAGCAAGGAGCGCGCCAGTATGGAGCAATAAGAATCGATTCTGCAGGAAGCCCAGAAGAGTTTGCCAAGGATGAACTGGGGAATACTAAGCTACTAGCTAACACTTTCAGAGAAGCTGGTAAAATAGCAGGGGGGCATGGTGAAAGGCTTGCCGCTGAGGGCGAAATCTGCTGGGGAGGCATGCACTCATGGAAGCACATGTTAGACACATTAGAAGCAACAGGAACACCTGAAACAGTGGGGTTCCAAGCAGATTTAGCGCATACATATCTGTATCTGTTAGGACACAATGCACCCGAGCAGGCACTGCTCAAAGAAGGGTATTGCGAAGAAGAGTTCTGGGCAGCTTACCAGACTCTAACAGATAAACTACGTCCTTGGACGATTGATTTTCACGTGGCGCAGAATGATGGCTCAGTTCATGGATCAGGCTCACACGATAAAACAGGACGGCACTGTCTGGCTGATCACCCGAATGGTAAACTTGATATCACCCGCTGTTCTCAGATGTGGTTAAAAGACTACGCGGAGAGAGGGATAGAGCATATTTGCTGGGATGGATGCATGTTTGATAACAGCGTCTTGGAAGAAAGTAAAACTTGGGATACCATCCTAGGTGCGATGCTTGATGTTAAAGCAGGTCTATAATCAGAACTTTAAGAAAATACTATTATGAGCGAAATAAAATTTGGAGCTGAAATCTATACATGGTTTATGGATGGCTATGGCGAAGGCAATAAAAACAAGCTAGGCCACATGGCAGACATCGTAGGGAAAGCAGGATTCAAAGGTATCGAGCCAATGGTTCTTGAGCCTTATGACGACTACTGGATGGGCGACTACAAGGATCCAGCCAAGCTTAAAGATGCACTAGATGAAGCGGGTATTGAGCTCGCGGCACTGGCTCTCATTTGTAAATGGGATGGTGAAGAAGAGACTGAGTCTGAACGTGCCTGTGCTGACTGGACTATAGAAATGCTCAAGCACTTCCCTGGAGCAGCTCTTGGAACCGTGCCACTTCCTGATGGGAGGCATGATATACAGCAACGCAGACTCAATCTAGTCAACAACGTCAATCGCGTATCACGCAGAGCGGCTGATGCTGGACTCACATGTTCATTTCACCCGAACTCTCCTCCGGGATCGATGGTCCGTACGCAAGATGATTATGATGTGGTGCTGAACTCCTTAGATCCATCCGTCACTGGCTGGACTCCGGATGTGGGACACATCATCCGTGGTGGAATGGATATCATCGGCACCATGACTAAATGGCAGCACCTGATAAACCACGTCCACTACAAGGATTATTCAGGAAATGGTCCAGAGCCATGGGCACAGATGGGAGAAGGGAAAGTGGACTTCCATAAGATCACTGAATTTCTTGTAGCGAGAGACTACAAGGGCTGGATAATCTGTGAAGATGAATGCGAGATAGCCATCACCCAGCCAGATGAAGTCACTATGCAGAATGGCCAATGGTGTAATGAGCAATTACTGCCACTTATTTAAACCCTGATTAACATGAAATTTAACCCTAAACTGATCAACTCACCACTTGATGCTGCGGACGAACTCATTGATGGACTTGTTGAGGCATACAATGGGGAATGTTATAAAGTAGGAACGCGCTCTATTGTTAAAAGCAATATTGCTTCTGATAAGGTGGCGTTACTCGTTGGCGGTGGTGCTGGGCATGAGCCTATTTATCACGCGATGGTTGGTAAAAATATGGCTGATGGCGCAGCATGCGGAGATATTTTTGCCGCACCAGCTCCGAACATCGTCAAAGAAGCAGCGCTCGCTATTGATCAAGGAGAAGGGGTGTTATTTCTTTACGGAAACTACGCTGGAGACATCATGAATTTTGACCTTGGAGCAGAACAGTCCGAGGATGAAGGAGTAGAAGTTCGGACAGTATTGATCGCGGATGATGTTGCGTCGGCACCTGTTGAAAGAAAAAAAGATCGTAGAGGGATTGCTGGTCTAGTCCCTATCGTGAAAATAGCTGGAGCAGCTTCACAGCATGCTGCGGATCTAGAATCACTCGCTCAAACAGTAGAGAAAGCGTGTCTTCAAACTCGCTCAATAGGTTGTGCTATGGCACCAGGGTCGATACCGGCCACGGGCAAGCCTACCTTTGAACTAGAAGAGGGCATGATAGGCTTAGGGATGGGGATCCATGGTGAAGCTGGAGTTAAAGATATTCCCATGACCACTGCGGCAGAACTAACACCTATCATGTTAGACTACATTATCGAAGACTTTGAAAAAGATGTTGAAGTTGAACCTCTCAAATCAGGTGATTCGATTTTATTTTTGATCAACTCCTTGGGAGCCACCACGATGATGGAAAGTCTTATCTGTATGCGCACCGCAGCGGATTACTTTGAAGAACGGGGGATAGAGCTATTTGACGTCATGATCGGTTCCTACGTTACTTGTCAGGAAATGGCGGGTATTTCGTTTTCGGTGACAAGATTAGATGACGAGCTGAAGGAATTATGGTCGATGCCTTGTCAGTCATTTTGCTATTCAAAAATGCAAGGGCCTCTCGATGCAGAAAACACAGAGACAAATAAAACAGCGTCAACAAAATCTGTTAGAAAAGCGAAACGGAAAGAAGTGAAACCACAACTTGAATTATCTAGATCTGAATCTGGACTCACGATTGAGCAAACTCAAGAGATGTTGCTTTTGGTTGCTGATGCCATCATCGCCGCCGAGCCAATACTTTCACAAGCAGACCGTGATCTTGGAGATGGCGACCACGGGCTTGGTATGGAGCGTGGATTCACTGCACTCAAGAAGAATTTAGACCCAACATCAGCGACGTTTAGCTCTCTGCAAGAACTTTTCAAAACAGCAGGGATGTCACTTCTCAGCACTATGGGGGGAGCCTCAGGAGTCGTGTTCGGCTCACTATTCCTAGCGGGTGATAAGACAATGTATGGGGCAAAATACTTTGGTCCTCGAGAATTATCTCACTTATTAAATCAATCACTAGCGGATGTGATGAAGCGAGGAGGAGCTAAGCCCGGAGACAAAACCATGATCGACGCTCTAGCACCAGCTGCGACCACTGCGAAAGAAATGATCAATAAGCCTATAGTTGAATCTATCACCAAGGTTTCCGAAGCGGCAACCAATGGTAAAGAAGCAAGTAAGGCAATGTTAGCGACAATGGGCAGAGCGAAAACTCTCGGAGAAAAGACCATTGGGCTACCAGACGCTGGTGCCATATCAGTGTCCATCATCCTCAAAACAATGCAGGACTTCATTACGGAGTCTCACTCTTAATGATCCGCCCTAGACAGGTAGGATAGATCAAGAGTGAGAGGAAGATAATCAATTTCTGCGATTGTTGGCTTTTCATGCTGAGGGGAATGGTCTAGCGTGTCTTTAATGCTAAAATTTATCGATCAAGGAGGCCCATTTGTTTGGGTGCTATTAGTGCTTTCATTTGTAGGGATGATGATTGTGCTGGAGAAAATCATCTTTTTCCAACGTACGAAAATCCATGTGGGAGACCTTATGCTGGGCTTGGCTAACCATGTCCGTAAAGGGGCGCATGACGAAGCACTTCGCGAGGCTGCACGCGCTCCAGGCTCTGTAGCTAGGGTAGCGCATGCTACCCTGATGCGGTATTACCTACCAAGAGCAGATCTGCGGGATATAGCGATGGAGGCTGGGCAAATGGAGGTGCCACGGATTGAGAAAAATCTACGTGGGCTATACACCGTGGCATTGATTGCCCCACTGATAGGGATGCTGGGCACCGTGAACGGGCTGATCGACACCTTTGTGAAGATGAGTAATAGTAGTGGTCTAAGCTCAAACTTAGATATGGCGAAGGGAATCTATGAAGCACTGATCACGACTGGTCTGGGCTTACTAGTAGCAGTCCCAGCGTATCTATTTTACTTGTATTTTGTGGGTAGGGTCAAGCGGCTAGTTCACCGGATAGAGCGTGGAGCAATAGAGATAGTGAATATCATTTGTGATGAGCGAGATGCTCCGAAGTCAGAAGAAATTGAGATTTCTGATGTGCTGGATGGTAAAGATCCCTCAATAACAAATCCAGCAAAAAAAGCGTCTAAAAAATCTAAGAAATGAAGCTCGAAATGTCATTACCGCAACGCCCAGGACTGATCTATACTACACCGGTATTAGATATTCTCGTGTTGGTTTTAGTGTTTCCGCTGCTCGGATCGTCGTTTACTACGGATGCCGGGATCGAGCTCACATTGCCAGATACTGGGCATCGATTTGATAGGATGGAACGCAGTATTGTGGTCACTGTGAAGGGCTCCACTGAGCAGCAGATCTTTATCAATCGCCGTATGGTCAAGCAGAGAGACCTGCTAGAAGAACTGGCAAACGAGGCCGTGAGCTGGCAGGGCGGGGGAGCCGTGGGAATTATTTTTCGAGTGGATAAGCGTGTGCCAAGTGGTTATAAGACTTTCATTGGCGACAAGTTATTAGCGGAAGGATACCGCGTCTATGATGCTGGTAATCCAGCCAGTAAGTGATGTTATTTTCTAAGAATAAGAAACTCCAGCGAGATAGAAATGCGGGATTAGTTTTCCGCTGGAGGGGTGGCTATGGCTTGAACCGTGGTGGCTCCACGATCGCATTTCTAGTGACTGCTATCGTGTTCGCAGGTGGCTTCATCATGCTCAACGTCTATGCTAAGTCAAACACGGTGCCGAGCAGGTACCGCGCCTCAATGATCCAGCTTGGCAAGATGGACGACGACCTCACTTGGTGGGTGGAGAAAAATGGCCCAAATCTTCCCGTTTGGTCGGAGTATGGAGATGAGCAGAGTGATGCGCGCGTAAATGCACAGCTAATGGAGGAATTAAGAGAGTCTAATAGTGGCGCATATCTATATGAAGACGTACAGATGCAGCAGATAGAGATCGATGACGAGGGGGTCTATGCGCTTAACAATAGATGGTTGCCGGCAGTAACGAGGTTTTCGGTTGCTGACGGTGGTCTCGCCGCCGATATCGCTGAGGTCGGCTGGAAATTAAAATTAAATGCCAGTGAGGAGCTCGCTTTGAGATTACCAGATGCGCTAGAGTATGGCAACTGGATCCCGGAAAGATGGCGTGGTCGATCTGTTAGAATGATTGTTGCGGTGGATATTACAGGTAAGGTTTTGAGTGCCAATCCAGCTGAATGGAATGAGAGTAGAACTGTGAAAGAATTTGAGAAATGGGTGCAGACGCTACAATTTAAGCCTGCTGATAAAGAGCAGGGCCAAACAGTGACTGGTGTAATAGATCTAAGTTATTCACCTATAGTAAATAGTGAGGCCAAGCCTAAGGAGGAACAGCCATGATCGAGATAAACTTTGAGGAGTTTAGCCTATTCATTGTCTCTGGATGCGTGCTGGTGATGGGCCTGCTGTTGCTGGTGCATTCTATTCGATCCAGAAGCTACCGCAGGAAGAGATTTTATCAGGTAGTGCAGTGCCCAGTATGCGGCGAAGTCTTCGATGACCGCAGCTCAGAAAAAATGCCAGAATGTAAAGGTTGTGGCAGAAAAACGATACGAGGCTATGATAAAAGCTTGGGCTAGTAGCTTATGATACCATCCTCACAGTGATACTGGATTGATCGTTTGATGGAATGATTTGAAAGTGCAGCAAAGCTGACTGGGGAACGAGCAAACCACGATCACTGTTCAAATGGTATTATATATAAATCATGAGAGTATATTCCCAAAATCTGTAGGGTTCATTCTATGGTTTAAGCCTAGAAAACGATATTCTGAGCTACAGCCATAGTGATCAATTAAAACCTTACTTAGCACATGGATATTGAAATTCTAAATTATAGGATGTCCGGTGCACTTGCAAAAAAAAGCTGTCGGAGTGTGTCCGACAGCTTTTTTTAAAATATTTTTGGAATTAACTTTTTGTGTTAGCTACTAATACTACCTACTTTTTAGGTGCAGAAAGAGTTGGTGCAACTGCTGAGGCGGCCTTAATTTCCACAAGCTCGAGTTCGAAGATTAGAACACTGTTCGGGCCACCAGGACCTCTTGGGCTGGGACCATAACCAAGTGCTGGCGAGAGGAAGAGTTTCCACTTTGATCCCGTAGGCATCATTTTAAGAGCTTCGGAAAAACCAGGGACAACACTCAAACCAAACTCAACAGGAGCGTTATCTGGGTTGTGTTTGATAGAGCTGTCGAATTCTTCTCCATCGAGCAATGATCCCTTATAACGTACCATGAATTTGGTGCCTTGATCAGGTCCTGCGCCGGCGGGAGCCGCATAGGTTTTGCCGGTTCCCTTGGTGAGAATCTCATACTGCAAGCCGCTCTTGGTGGTTATGACGCCTTCACGCTTACCATTTTTTTCAAGATATAAGGTGCCTTCGGCTTGTTTTACCTTAGCTTTGTCTGCCTCGCGTTCTTTAGCCGCTGCCTGCATGGCAGTCATGACCGCTTGGATTTTTGCCTCAGGGACATCGATCTTTTTACCGCTCATGCCGGCAAGAAATCCTTTGACTAATTCTTCGGTACTGAATTCTTCTGCCTTGAAACCGGCTTGTTGAAGCCCGCTACCTTGCTGAAACCCAAAGAAGTAGGAGGAGACCATTTTCATTTCTTCCGCAGTCGGCTTAGGGCCAGCTGGTATTACGGGAGGTGCTCCTGGAGCAGGAACTTGAGCGCTGAGAGAGCTTGCACCGACGAGGCCGGCAAGCGTAATGACTCCTAAAATAGAGGTGATATTTTTCTTTTTCATAGTTTGTATATAGGTAATTTGCAAGCAAGCTAGGGGCCATAGCCTATTCTGTCCAGCGGTTTATCGGGATCACTATTAATTCTGCCTCTCAGTCCCTAACTCTAGGTGAATGTCTCGTATTCTTCTCGTCGGAGATGTGGTCTGCATTGGCATGAGCCTTATACCATCCTCACAGTGATACTGGATTGATCGTTTGATGGAATGATTTGAAAG
>CAWVXI010000022.1:0-50283 GCA_963934155.1 uncultured Verrucomicrobiales bacterium
GCGGCAGTTGGAATAGTTGGAATAAAGCGGAGTTGGGGCAGTAGTTTTAGTAGTGCGCAGACAATAGAAAATAAAGAGACGACAAATAAACCACCGGCAAGCGCATCACCAACTGGAAAAATAAAGAGACAGACAAATAAACCACCCGTTAACATTACTATAGAGCACCCCATTGCCAGCGGATTGCGCGGCGTAATGCACCCAACACATAACCATTAGGAAAAGTGTGATGCAGGTCGCCGCGGAAAGTAGAGCTAGTTTAGTGACCCCCCCCCCCCATAAGGTGAATATAGTTGAGAGTAGGGCCATGAATTCACCGCTGATTTTTGTAGTTATCACGCACTTTCTTGAGGTATTTCATGTACTTCATTTTTGCTTTGTAGTCGGGGTCTTGTTTAGGATGAAGAAATGGATTATTCTTACCGTATTGCGTCCAAGGGCCTACCTTTGGAACATCCGCGAAGTCGATGAATCTCCAGTGAACCACCGAGCCAGACTTAATGCGCATGTAGTCTCTAACCGCTGGTGAAATGTCTAGCCCTGCGTTCTTGTTCTGCTTATTTTTAGGCTTCTGGTTCCGAAACACATAGTTGTAGTCATCTGTGAAGAACGGCCCGCAGTCTTCCCATTGTGCATAGCAGACTTTTTTGTTTTGAACTATTTTTATCCACCTGCCTTTGCAGCTAGTTTTCCCCGGCTTTGGATTCACTCGCTTATACCATGGAATCAGTAATTTTGCTTCTGGCTTGTGAAGCTTATGGTTGATGCAGTCGTTGTAGGGCAGTGCGATATAGAAGGGGTTTTGTTTGGGGGTAAAGGCAGTGGGACGGTATCCAGTTCGGTGCTTAGGGTCTGGATTATCGTAGCCCCCGTAGCTCTCCTGCCAAGATCTATCCCATGAGCTCGCGCAGTTTGGCGTAGGGTTCCGCGCTGTTGGTTGTTCACCTATCCAGAAAACTGAGACTGTGATGTGTAGTTGCCACGGGTAGTTGAGTTTTAGAAATGGATTCACTGGCTGGCTTGCAGGATCGATCGTGTTCTTCTGCGCCGTATTATTTTTCCCTGTGGGTGTCGTGATGCTCGGCCCCTGAGCAGCTAGAGGTAAGTTTTCGGTTAGGAAAAAAAGTAAAATTAGAATGGATAGTCGAGGCTTCATCAGGGGTAAGGTTTACCTGGCTTCAAGCCAGCTGATCACTTGCTGAAGTGCCTTTGCGCGATGGCTCAGCTGGTTTTTAATATCGTTTCCGAGCTGTGCGAATGTTTTCTCATAGCCTTCAGGGATAAATAACGGATCGTAGCCGAAGCCTTTGTCACCAGTTAGTTCAGAGATGATAGTACCTTCTGCGCTTCCATCGAAGTGTGCTAAGCGCTCTCCATCTTGTGCGATCACCATCACACATTTAAATCTCGCTGTCTTGGGAGTGGAAGTAGGTAGCTTAGATAGCTCAGCGAGGAGTTTGGCATTATTCGCTTCGTTATCCCCATCAGTCCCCGCGTAGCGTGCCGAATAAACTCCTGGGTCCCCACCGAGCGCATCGACCTCCAACCCAGAGTCATCTGAGAGGATGATCCCACTGGTGACTTTACTAATCTCCACAGCCTTTAACGTTGCGTTCTCTAGAAAGGTAGTACCTGTTTCCTCCACATCTGGAAAATCACCAGATGTGAGATCAGACACCACAAAGCCAGCGCCCAGCATCGACTGGATTTCACTGGTTTTGTGAGTGTTCCGCGTGGCTACGAGTAAAGGTGCAGTGGTTGGCATAGGGTATTTCTAGACATGCCGCAATTTAGATCAAGAACGGAATCAGGTATTAGCGCCACCGTTAGATTTAAATGTCATCTATCCTACTCGAAGATGACGAATCTAAGCGCCGCTGAGTTTTTCGCAGAATGTCATGCAATCGGCGAGTGATGGGATGCCGTCGGATGCGGTTAAATCACCACGGCAGAGGGTGGCCACGGCTAGCCCTTGTTTCAGACAGAGGTCCATGGGCTTGTCATGATAGAGTCCTTCCATTAAGCCTGCTCCGAAAGCATGATCGACACCGGCGGCGCCAACCCGCTGGCTGGCCGGGAGCAGGTAGCCAACTTGTTTGGTCCAGCTGCCGTCCGCACCCAGGCAGATGGCGGCGGCACCAGCTCGGATGATGACCGCTTTGCGTAATCCATGATCGAGCAATTTCTGTGCTGCAACCCGGGCCAGTTCAGAATCGAATTGGCCTTCGGTGTGTAGCTCAATACCCATCATTTCCTCGGCGAGTCGATCGTTGATAATCAGGTAGTCTGCCTCGGCGAGGGTTTCCACGTAGTCCTCGATCCTTGAGGGGCGGTCAATGGGAGCAATTTCTATCACGGTTATGATTTTCTGTTTCCGTGCATCACGGATTAATTGAGTGGCACCACTCCGCCCATACTCCGAATTATATTTGTCCATTCTGCCGAGCGCACCGAGTGAACCGAGAAAGAGCATCTTGGGTTTTACGGCGCGCAGTTTCACATCTTTGCGTGTAAAGGTATCACCGATCCCGCAAAAGTGGAAGCAGGTGTGGCGACCAGTGGATTCCACGGTGTAGACGTCGGTGTATCCCGTGCTGCTGCCTTCGATGGCGTTGAATTGTGAGGTATTGATGCCATGTTTCATGCAGCATTCGAGGATCAGCTTGCCATCAAGGTCTTGGCCTACTTTTGCGACAGCGTGGAGCGGGAAGTCGACCTTGAGGTTGGATAAATTCACAAGTGTGTTTAGCGGTGCGCCGCCATTACTCATCATTTCCTCTTTTACTCTAGCGCTTGCTCGCTCGCGTGGGTAATGATCTACCACTTTGTGGTAATCAACGACAAAAGTACCTACCGCCATGAAGGCGGGTAAGGTCGCGGTGTTAGTGGGCTTAGGATTCTTCATGTTGACTTGGAGAGGTTAGGAATGAGAGGAGGATAACCCAGATCGTAACCGCGAGAATAGCCATCGGAACTTGGAGCTCAGCGGGGAAATAATAAACGAGAAAAGCCATGGGGATCCAGAAGGCCCAGTTGGAAATCAGCACTGGTAGCATTTGTGTGCCCCAAAAAGTGCGTAATGGGAACATCATCTTCCTTACTGCTTTCCATGAGAAGCCGGTGTTTTTCCAAAGGTAAAGAATGGCTTGGTAGGGATTGGCAAATAGCACCGTCCAGACGAATTGATCGAAGAGGACTTTGGTCGCCAACTCTCGAAATGAGTTGCCTGCCCCGAAGACTTCCACTTGCCAAGCGTAGCGGTAATACTGGGTGATACCCATGATCCCAAAAACCATAAAATTAAAAATGCCGTTAACGGTGTTCGCTCTCGTCCAGCGTTTGTCTGCGCTGATCATGACCTTGACGCATTCCACCAAGACACCCACCGAGAGCCCCATACCGATGGAGGCGAAGTAGACACCGGTCTGATCTTGAAATGCTGTGATGGCAGCAAAAACGCCGTGGGTGGCGGGAACTAGATAGTAGAGTATGGCAATGCCGACCATGGCTGCCCATACTACCATCGCTGGTTTGAAGGTCTTCTTCGCCGCGCTAATACCGATGCGGAGACTGGCGCCAATCATGTCATCCCAGTCCGGCTGGTCGACCGGGATTTGAGCACCTGTGTTCCAGTCGATGCCTGTAATGGCGAGGTCATTACGACCGCGGTAGTAGCGCCGCTCCTTTGATTCGGTGGCTCCAAAGACGGAGCCATCTGCGGCAAGGGATTCGTGGATTGCAAACATGAGGGAGTGGGATATGAGAATGAGTAGGGATTTTCTTTTAACGGGGAGTCATTGAGGAGCTTGCAAAAAAGAGGCGGGAGAAAAGGGGGCTGATAACCATTAAAAATCAGCAGATGTCATGCCAAAATGGGTGAAATTTTCAAAAAAACTGATATGAAATTAGTGGTCAGACAATCCAACGATCTAATGAAGGGTCGCGGGAAAATGGCTATCTTGTCGCCACCACGCTTTATCAATACGGTAGGCTAAGGGTTTGCCACCCTGCCGCCTACCCACGCCTTGGTCGTGCTCAAACATTTTTTCCATTGACGAATACTCTGAAGCCGTCGCCGCCTTTTACGTGTGACATACCACCGACAACTAAACGGTAACGATGCCCTTCTTTAAACTCTGGAAATTTAAAGTTGCCCTGCATCATCACCGCTAGTTGGTGGAGTTGCCCTTTAGAAAATTAAAAGAAAGAAATCGCCTATTGATGGCGCTTTGTGGTAGATATGAGTATGATTAATTTATTTAGAAATCTGTTATTAGTCGCCTTGATGGTGAGTGGATCTGCTTTAGCTGAGGGTCCTTGGCTCACAAACATAGAGGCTGGAGTGAAGAAAGCAAAAGCTGAGGGTAAGCTAGTGATGGTTGAGTTCACAGGATCCGATTGGTGCCCGCCGTGTATGATGATGGATAAAGAAGTGTTCTCTAAGAAAGAATTTCTAGCAGACGCTCAGAAGAGCTATGTGCTGGTTAAGCTCGATGCTCCCAATAGCAATCCTGAGCTAAAAAAAGCGACTCAAGAACTCATGAAGAAGTACAAGGTGAAGGCATTTCCATTTGTGCTCTTGTTTGATGCTGAAGGAAAAGAATTCAAACGTTTTGCGGCCACTGAAAACCGCACGGTAGAAGATTTCATCAAGCGGCTGCTGAAGGAAAAACGCCGCAAGGATATGCTTTAGTAGATCGCTTGGAGGAAACTAAATTCTGCAACAAATTTAATCCTGTCACTACGCGAGAGAAACCTAAATACCGGACTTCTTCTCTTTTAAAATAGAGGGAGTTTATCGTATTACTTTCTAGACTTAGGATCAGGCTCTTTACCGAGTACTTTATCAATATCCTCGATGAGCTTCCACGGGCATCGTTTGCGCTGGTATTTTTTGAAGAGGATATCACGCAGAGCTTCCCAATGTTCATCGGTGGGTGTCTCTATATTTTCCCAGACAGGTGGGTTACTTCTGGTGCCTTTCAGCGCGGTGGTGAATTTCCAATACTTGGAATGATAGATCCCGCGGTAGAAGCGCATGCCTTCATCGGTCTCTTCCTTCCACTCATGTCGTTGCTGAATTTGCATAACGTTATGCTCATGCACTGCGAGCACGAAATCAACTGAAAAATCCCGGAGGAATTATATTTCGGAAGAAGAGAATAGGATTTCCGAGGGTCTGATAAAGTCTAATACCATTTGAACAGTGATTGTGGTTTGCTCTTCCCCCAGTCAGCTTTGCTGCACTTTCAAATCATTCCATCAAACGATCAATCCAGTATCACTGTGAGGCTGGTTTAAGTTATATTTAGCTGCATGACTGTATCTATTGACTCAAGGCGTTGTTTCAAGCTCCCAAATTGTCTGCTTCTCAACTATCCATCATTATTTGCTATTTTCCCCTTGCTTGAACGTAGTCCGCAGCTAATATGTGATTGTTTCATTTATCCATTTCTTTTCCCCGCAATACAATTTCTGCCATCCAATACGATGCTCTCAACTATCTCATTTAAAAAGCAAATTCCTAGCAGTCTTGTCTTATCAGAGGCATGTTTTATTCGTAATACTAAGATGGCTTTAAGGCTAACCATACTCGGACTATGTCTTTTCTTAAGCTCGATTTTTAGTTCGGGCCAGGTAGCTCCACCGATTGACTCGAAGGCGAAAAATTCTGTCTATGTGATTCCCATTCAGGGCCCTATTGATAAGCCCAATCTTTTTATCCTACGGCGTGGATTAAAAGAGGCTATTATTAACGACGTCGATATGGTCATTCTTGATATGGACACTCCTGGTGGACGGGTCGATTATTGCCTCGAAATGATGGAGATGCTGGCTAAGTTCGATGGGATTACGGCGACCTATGTTAATTCGGATGCGATTTCAGCGGGCTCTTTCATCGCCGCTGCGACACAAGAAATTTACTTTGCACCAATGGGGAAAATAGGTGCTTCTGCTGTGATTCAAGGGGGTGGCGAGGATGTGCCTGAAACGGCGGGTCAAAAGATTGAAAGTTATCTGAGGGCAAATATTCGCTCAATCACTGAAGACTATCCCTACCGCTCTGATGTCATACGGGCCATGTTAGATGCGGACTTTGAGTTAAAAATAGGTGATGATGTGATCAAACCTGTGGGGGAGCTACTCACCCTGACAGCTAAAGAGGCGCACCGCACTTATGGGGACCCTGCCACAATCCTTCTCGGAAGTGGTATTTATGAATCAATTGACGACTTATTAGATGTTCGGTTAGGAGCGGGAGAATATGTGATCAAAGATTTTGAAGTAACCTACTCTGAAGAATTCGCGAAGTGGGCGTTTACCTTCGCGCCAGGTCTGATTGGCTTGGGGCTGTTACTTCTCTTTTTTGAATTCAAGACACCCGGCTTCGGAATCTTTGGAATTGGTGGCCTCGCGCTGATCGCTGTGTTTTTCATCATTCAGAACATTGCCGGGCTGGCTGGGAATGAGCCAATCTTGTTCTTCGCGCTAGGAGTGCTTCTGGTTTTGGTCGAGCTTTTCTTTTTCCCAGGCGTGATCCTCTTTGCGGTAACTGGGCTCGTCTTGATACTAGGCTCGATACTTTGGTCGATGATCGATGTTTGGCCTGAGCAGGGGATCGTTATTTCGCCAGAAGTGCTTTTGGCGCCGACGGTTAATCTGATTTACGGGCTGTCGATTGCTTTTGTCGGCATCCTAGTTTTTTCCCGGTTTTTTTCCGGATCACGAATGGAACGCACGATGGTCCTTGTAGAATCCGTCGGCGGTCAAACCTCGGAAGACCGCACATCAGAGCTTCCAAAAGCTGGTTCAAAAGGCTTGGCAGTGACAGATCTTTTCCCGAGCGGTAGAGTCGAGGTCGAGGGTAAGCGCTATGAAGCGCGATCTACCTTAGGTACGATCGACCATGGTAGCGCAGTTCAGGTAGTTGATGTGCGTAATTGCATCCTTATCGTGGAGGTGGCGGAATGAGCATTATATTGACATTGATTTTGGTGGCCTTGGTCTTGATCGCTTTTGAAATAGTCTTACCGGGAGGTATTCTTGGGGTGATTGCTGCAATCTGCGTCATTGGCGCAACGATCTTAGCGCATATGGACTACGGCATCTGGGTCGCCGTGGCGGTTTTCTTTGGCACCGGATTGTTGATTCTAGTTCTCATCATAGTCGAATTTAAGCTGCTCAAAAACACCTCTCTGGGGAATGCCTTTTTCCTGAAGGAGTCGGTCACAGGGCATACTGGGCCGACAACCGAGTCTTCTTTGATTGGTAAAGAGGGCGTGGCTCAGACCCGCCTTAACCCTATCGGTAAAGTAATGATTGAAGGTAAAAATTACGAAGCGAGCTCTCAAGACGGCTATATAGAAGCAAAGCAGGCGATCACCGTTGTGGCACAGAACAACTTTAAACTAACGATTAAGAAACTATAATTACATTCTCCTCATTTCTCAGCTTGACGATCATCTACAACGGCCATATAAATAAAAAATAGAATACCACATAAGTGGAACAAATTAACTTCAAATTAACGATCAGAAAATTATGAACACATTCTCCATCTTTCTCGGCTTCTCGACCCTCCAATTAGGCATCGCTGCAGTTCTCGGACTGATTATCCTGATACTGGGATTTGTCATTATCAGCTTCTTTAATATCTGGCTTCGGGCATACCTTTCGGGAGCTGCTGTCGGGTTCCCAACACTCATTGCAATGCGTCTTCGGGGAGTGCCTACGTCACTGATCGTAGACGCCCGAATCACTTCAGTGAAAGCAGGGATCGAAGTCAGTGCGAACGACTTGGAAGCCCACTTCCTCGCAGATGGTAACGTGATTCAAACTGTGCAGGCGTTGATCGCTGCAGATAAGGCGAACATCACGCTCGACTGGCAACGCGCTTGTGCGATCGACCTCGCAACCCAAGGTACCGGTAAGTCGGTGCTTGAAGCGGTCCGTACTTCGATCAATCCGAAAGTGATCGAATGTCCAGCTAGTAACAGTGGACGCGCCACCATCGATGGTGTGGCTAAAGACGGAATTCAAGTGAAAGCCCGGGCCCGCGTGACGGTACGCTCTAATTTAGATAATTACGTGGGCAGCGCCCTCGAAGAGACGATTATCGCGCGTGTTGGCGAAGGCATCGTGACCACGATTGGTTCGGCTCTGTCTTACAAGGTGGTTCTTGAGTCACCAGATATGATTTCTAAAACAGTCCTCGCTAGAGGTCTCGACGTGGGCACCGCTTTCGAAATTCTTTCGATTGATATTGCTGATGTTGACGTCGGCGAAAATATCGGCGCTAAGCTCCAAGAGTCTCAGGCCGAAGCCGACAAGAACGTTGCTCAAGCGAAGGCGGAAATGCGCCGGGCGGCAGCGGTTGCTCTCGAGCAGGAGATGAAGGCACGTGTCGAAGAGATGAACGCGAAGGTCGTAGAAGCAGAGGCACAAGTGCCGCTCGCACTCGCCGAAGCCTTCCGCTCTGGAAACCTAGGAGTCATGGACTACTACCGTATGAATAACATCAAAGCGGATACCGACATGCGTGATTCAATTTCAAAAGGCGACGAGACGAGTTAATTAGTTCCAATGGATAATTTTTTTGAAATCATCGGGCCGCTCATCTTCTTCGTTATCTACATCGTTGGGAAACTTTTTTCCAAGAAGGATGACGCCGAGGATAAGCAACCTGTGCCTCGTCAGAGATCACGACAGGAACAGGATGCTGAAGATGCAGATTACCAGCGCCACGAGCAGGAGGTAATGATGGAGCAATTATTGCAGTCAGGGCAAATTGTCCAGGAAGCTCGAGCAGAACCTCCTGTCATTCCAAGCCTTAGCATGCAGCGGCGGGAAGTAGAAAAAAATGAGTCTAGAGGATCAGCTTGGGATAATACCGACGATTCCTACGATGAAGAGATGGAACGCCAGTTGAAAAAGATTGAGATTACCAAGCGCAATGCGGCGAAATTTCAATCTGAGTCAACTCAGAGCGGCAGTCAATCTACGGGCGAAATCGGCAGTTCACGTAAACCTCGGAAAAAGAGTCATTTTAGGTCTGTGCGTTCCAGCCTTAAAGACCCAGTTGCTGCACGTTCGGCATTTATTTATGGCGAGGTTTTAGGGCAACCTATTAGTTTAAGAAAGACTACGGGAGTCCCGGGACTGTCCTCATAATTTTGAAATTAGAGATTATCTATACCATGATAATCTGGTAGAAGTTTACTTGATGTCTTCTTTGATGAAGTTGACAACCACCTGCGCAGAGTCTTATTCCATTCGCGGATTACCATTGACAGATCGTCCTGAAACGCACGTAGTGTATTTAATATGAAAATTAAAAAAATTGGACAGATGTTGAGTTTATTGGGTGTTGCTACGATCTTCGGCGGTTCATCCCTAGTGCAGGCAGCGGATATCGCGGTCAAGAGTGGTGAGAAAATTGCCTTCATGGGTGACTCGATTACGGCAGCTGGAGCGAAGCCTAATGGCTACGTGCGGCTAGTGATTAGTGGTTTGGAAGCGGTAGGTGTCAAGACGACAGCTATTCCAGCTGGTATCAGCGGACATAAATCGAATCAGATGCTGGCTCGATTGGACAAGAATGTGCTTAGCAAGAAACCTGAGTGGATGACGCTGAGCTGTGGTGTGAATGACGTGTGGCATGGTAAGCGTGGCGTACTTCTCGAAGATTACAAAAAGAACATCACCAAGATGGTCGATCAATGCCAAGCAGCGGACATCAAAGTAATGCTTCTCACCTCTACGATGATCAAAGAGGACCAGAAGAATAAGCTAAATCAGACCTTGAAAGGTTATAATGATTTTCTCATAGAGTTGGCCAAGGAGAAGAAGTGTCTTATCGCAGATCTAAATGCTGATATGCAGGCTGCCATTAACGCGAGTGCGGATAAAAAAGGTGGGAAGTTACTCACCAGTGATGGCGTCCACATGAACGCTGATGGTAATAAAATGATGGCCACTGGCTTGCTGAAGAGTTTTGGACTAGATGCCAAGCAGATCGAGAAGGCACAAGCAAGCTGGAGTGCGAAGCAATAAGCTCAATTTTTCAACGACGATGAAACCACTATCCACTAGTATTCGCCAGATGTTCCTCGGTGTAGCACTCACTCTGAGTTGTTTACCAGTCGCGGCCGAGAAGCCCGAAGTCATCCCGATTATAGACTGTCATGTTCACCTTTTTACCTTTGAGAGGCCGGAAGGACTCGGTTGGATCAAGAAGGATAACAAGATACTCTATCGAGATTTTCTAGTGAAAGATCATAAACCCATTGCCGAAGCAAATGGCGTGATTGGGGTGGTGGTAGTTCAGGCAGGACAGAGTATCCCAGACAACCAGTGGAACCTAGACGTCACCGCCGACCATAAAGAACTCTATCGTGGAGTGGTGGGCAATCTTTCACTAGTGATCGGCACCGATAAGTTTAAACCACTCTTTGAGAAGCTATGTAAGGACAAGCGTTATGTCGGCTATCGTTTATCAGGACGGCCCGAAGGGGAATTTAGCGAAGCCTTCTTTCGCGATTTGAAACTCACTGCAAAGGAGGGGAGAACACTCGATATTCTGCTCGGCGGTTATAGCCTTGCCGATGCTGCGGAGATCGCCCAGCGAGTACCTGAGCTAAAGATCATCATCGATCATATGGGTGGAGTTGCCCTAGATGGAAAGCCACTAGATCCCAATTGGGTGAAGAGTTTCCGCGCCGTTGCTAAGCACACGAACGTCACTTGTAAAATTTCAGCACTTTATGGAAGAGTGAAGAAGCAGCCCGCACCCCAGGAGATTGGGTTCTATAAGGAGGTATTAGATCTATCTTGGGAATGCTACGGTGAAGATAGAATCGTCTATGGTAGCGATTGGCCAGTTACTCGGACGTCTGGAGATTATGCTTCTGTTCTTAAGCTTACTCGAGCCTATTTTGACAGTAAGGGGCAGGTGGCATCCGCAAAACTTTTTTACAAGAACGCCGCTCTTTTTTATGGGATCAGCGAATTAGCGCCTTAATGCTGTGCTAGAGGTTATTTTAGAAAGTTTACATGTTCATGATAATTTGATCAATATCTGATAGACTAGGATTCAAACAAGGTATATATAATCTCATGCAGCTTTTCTCACATCGTTCAATTTCGAGTTCTTGGATAGCAACTCGCTCTCTAATGTTTGTGGCGGTGGTAGCGGGTTCTGCTTTTTCTAGCAGCGGCGCAGAGATGGTTGTGCCTCCTAAGGTAGCCGAAATTGTTCAGTATTATTGCTCTGAGTGTCACGATGGAGCCAGTCAAGAAGGTGAGGTTCGTTTAGACAAGCTTCATAGACTTCCATTAAACGAACGACTAAGCTTGTTCAATAGGATGCAGGAGCAGATTTATTTCGAGCAAATGCCGCCGAAGAAAGAAGCCCAACCGGAGTCCGATGAGCAGAAGTTGTTGCTCGACTGGCTGGGAGCCGAGCTCAAAAAGCATAAGGCCTCAGAGTTAGAGGACAAGTTACGTGACTACGAGTATGGAAACTTTGTTTCTCATAAGAAGTTATTCAGCGGAAAAATTAAAGAGCGGCCCTTCACCTCAGCCAGACGTTGGCTGATCAGACCAGAGGTTTTTAATCAGAGGGTAAAAGGGATTTTTGAATCCGATGGGCATGACCACAGGATGAACCTTTTTGGTGTCACTAATCCTTTCGTGCTTCCTGAGCGCTCTGGAATACGAGATTATGACACCACCGCACTCGATGGTGGGCATCTTCTTATCATGCTATCCAATGCGGAGTGGATTTCTCACAAACAAATCCGACCTGCCCGAGTAAAGAATGGTGAGATCAACGCTAACGATTTTCCAAATAAAAAAGATAACTGGGCACCGAGTTCTACTCCGAAAGCATTCGAAGACATCATTCTTAAAAAAGGAAAGCCGACTAAAAATGAACTTCAGGCGGCTATCCAAGCTCAGTTTCATAATGTTCTTCGGCGCTCAGCTAACGGTCTCGAGTTGAGTCGATATACCGGACTCACTGAGTCCTTTATCCAGCTTGGAGGAAATACTGAAGGGCTTCGGCAGATGCTCGTCTCGGTTATATTAGAGTCCGAATTCTTGTATCGCCTTGAATTTGGCGAGGGTTCACTCGACGCATATGGTCGGCGTAAGCTTTCTCCACGTGAGGCGAGTTATGCCATTGCCTACGCCCTAGGTGACCGTAATCCAGATCCACAACTGATAGCGGCAGCAGCCGAGGGGCGTCTCAAAACTAGAGGAGATTACCACCGAGAAGTCACCCGTTTACTTGCTGATCAGAACTACTATAAAGGTAAAATCGACCCGTCTATCGAAGGAAAGCAAACTCGCTCACTCGTGGTCTCACACCCACGTTTAATCCATTTCTTTCGTGACTTCTTCGGCTATACAAATGCTTTACGGGTCTTTAAAGATTCACCTCGTAGTGGGGGCTTCTACCGTAACCCTTGCCGAGGAGATACCCAGACACCTGGTCGCCTAATCAGTGAGGCGGATCTGGTTGTCGCTCACCTTGTGGGACTGGATAAGAATGTCTTTGAAAATCTGCTCACTACCGATGAATTTTTTGTCTATCGAGACAAAGATCCTGAGACCTCAAGGAAGTTAATCGCGTCTTGGCGGAAGTTCTACGAAAAGCTCAAAGATACTGACTGGAAAACTGATGCAAAAAAAGTGTATGACGCAAACCTTGAATACATAAAATCCCAGAAATCAATCAAGCCTCACCCAAAGCGACCGATAAAGGAATTCCTTTCCTACATGTATTACTTCGAGGAGTCCTTCGGTCGTGGACGTATCCCGTTTACTAAAGTGCCTTGGTCTCATGGTTATGGTTCACACCACGCTCCGTTCTACAGCTTACCACCCACGCCTTCGATTGGTCGCTATCAAGAGGCTAGCCGGAACAACTTCCGAGGTTTTGAAAAGAAAGAATTTTGGAGTTACCCTCTCGAACAGCCTTTCAAAATTGAAAACCGTAAGGGGATTCTCACTCATCCAGCGTGGCTGATTGCCTTTTCTCAGAACACGGAGTCTGATCCAGTGCACCGTGGGCTATGGGTGCGCAGAAAACTTCTTGCTGGCACGGTGCCTGATGTTCCCATCACTGTTGATGCCCAGATTCCTGAAGACCACCACCACACTCTGCGCACTCGATTAGACCGTGTCACCAAAAAGCAGGAATGCTGGAAGTGTCATGATCAAATGAATCCTCTTGGTCTGCCTTTTGAGATGTTCGATGACTTTGGCCGCTATCGGGAAGAGGAAAATTTAGAACATCCCGAAAATATTATTTCTACATCGAAAGTAAAACATGGTGGGCATACTTATAAGACGAAACCCGTGCTTGCTACGGGGTCTATCGATGGAACCGGCGAAGCTAAAATCGATGGAGATGTGAGCGATGCGCTCGAGATGATAGGGAGGCTCGCTAAATCTGACCGGGTAAGGCAGTCTATCATTCGCCATGCCTTCCGCTTTTACATGGGGCGGAACGAAATGCTATCCGATTCCCAGACGCTAATGAACGCTGAAAAAGCTTACCTCGATAACAATGGTAGTTTTAAAGCCGTTGTTATTTCCCTTCTCACATCAGATTCTTTCATTTACCGTAAACCAAACACCGCAACAAAATAGCCAAAATAGTGATGACTAATAGAAGAGATTTCCTAAAAAATTCCTTACTCAGTGCAGGTGCAGTGGGTTTATCTACAAATCCAGCATGGGCAAAATTCTCTGCTGAGAACGAGAAGCCACCGATGCGCTTTATCTTCATTCATAAAGGGAACGGTCTATTTCCCAAGGCGATGGTGCCCCCTACTTTTAATGATGAGCTAAAAGCGAAGGAGAAAAGCAAAGCCCCCTATGAAGCTTCTCTCATGGATAACGACCTTCCCGCATGGATGGGCGCTCTCAACGAGCACAAGGAGAATATGACTATTCTGCAGGGACTTTCAGGTAAGATGTGTACTGTAGGCCATCACTCATTTCAGTCATCGCTAGGGGTTTATAAAGCGAACCAGCGCCTCAGCTCGATTAAGTGGGCTACCGTTGATTTTGAGTTAGCAAAGCTTTATCCATCACCTCTTGATCACATCGAGCTTGCTTGCTTCCCCATCAGTGGAGGTAATTCACGCGGAAATCTCAATGGAATCGAAAAAGGATTCTCAGCCCGTGGAGCCCAGCAACCGAACTACGCCTTCGGCTCTCCCAAGATTGCCATTAAGAAGCTATTTAAGTCGGTCTCCGACACAAAGGATGGCCAAGTGCAATATGAACTGGAAAGAAAAGTCTTAGAATTCGCCGCTGGTAAACAATCTAAGCTTTCTGAATCTCTTAATGGAATCGAAAAATCAAAGGTAGCAAACTACGCCGATTCCATCGAAGCCATCCGTAAACGGAATAAAAAAATAGACGCTATGGGTGACGTCATCCGAGAGCATGTTCCACAGCTAGATGAGAAATATCTTGCAGATGAAATGAGCACGATTGACCGCCAAGTCGGCCATACCGAAGTTCTCCTATCGACTCTGATCTCAGGAATGACCAACGTCGCCACCTTCACTATCGATGAGCTCGGTACACTCTACACGGGTATTACTGATATCGAGAAAGAAACGGTAAACCTGCACGATGTTGGCCACGGGAAATCCGTGGGTGCTTTTAAGGCTGAGGAAGTTCGCGAGAAAGTCCGCTGTCACCATATGGATGTCGTTAATTCTATCGTGAAGCGCTTGAAGAGCGTCCCTGAAGGCTCTGGTAACATGTTTGATAATACCACGATTTTCTACTACCCAGACGGTGGTGAGACCCATCACAGTAAAGGTACTGAGTTCCCGTTCATCGTTTTATCTGGTAAGAATTCGAAACTGAACATCGCCGGGAAATACATCCGTCTTCCCGGCTACGGGAAAGAAGGTCACAAGACCCTAGGCAACTGGTACACAAGTATTCTCAATGCCTACGGCAACGACATCGCCCACTTCGGTGATCCAGATACCGGCCTTGGCCATATGAATCAAAAAGGTCCGATCAAAGAGTTTATGACTTCGTGATTGGCTTAAATATCCCTCTTGCTACTCTGCTCAAGAAGATCTTGAGCGACACTCCTAAAAAGCAAATTCCTATCAGCCAGCCACTATGAAATTGATCACTTTAGTTATCATTGCTCTAACCTCGATCCTCAACGCGCAGGGACTCACGAATAAAGTGGTTACTTTACCCAAGGAAGTTCATCAGAAAACTAAGTGGCTGAATGACAACTTTCTACTGTTCACTCCCAAAGGGAATTCAGAGGCCAACAAGAGCCCACTTATCATCTTTCTTCACGGTATGGGAGAGCGGGGGGACAATATTAATGCTGTTAAGAGGCATGGCCCTCCAAAAATGGCGGAGAACGAGAAGGACTTCCCATTTATTGTGGTCTCGCCACAGTGCCTCAAAGATGAACGAGGTAAGGGATGGTGGAACTCTAAGGACCTTTCCCTATTACTTGATTATGTGAAGAAAACTTACCACGTGGACGAGGACCGTATTTACCTCACTGGCCTGAGCATGGGAGGATTTGGAACTTGGAAATGGGCCGCGGAAAACCCTAGAGAATTTGCCGCTATCGCGCCAATTTGCGGTGGAGGCAACCCGAAGGACGCTAAAAAATATGGTAAACTACCGGTCTGGGCTTTTCATGGCGATGCTGATAAGACGGTGAAAATTGAGTTATCAAAGCGTATGGTAGACGCCATCAAGGCGGTCAAAGGTAATGTGAAGTTCACTGTGTATCCAGGAGTGGGACACAACTCATGGAGCAAGACTTACGCTAATCCTGAGCTTTATAAGTGGTTCCTTTCACATCAGAAAAAATAGCAACCCGCGGCAGTAGGTTATAAAGCAATAGCCCGTGCATTAGATAGTTAACTAAGTTGATTGAAGTATTTCTACCTCGTTTTATACCTAGGTCCTGGAAGCTGGATGATGATTTTTTTCATCTCTAGTGTGAGTAGTGCAGGGAGTAGCGCTGGCATCTTTAGCTTGGTGGCGGAAACGAGTTGATCAATGGTGATTTCCTCTCCGCTGAGATGTTGGTAAATGAGTGATTCTGTCTCAGTGAGTGAGCTAAGGTCTGGCTTGGGAATATCTGCTGGCTGACGGTGTGGGATATCAATGAAGGGGAGAGCTGAGAGGTCATCGAGAATATCTTCAGCTTTTGTTACGAGAGTTGCTCCTTCGCGGATAAGGTGGTTACAGCCTGCGGATGTGGGGCGGTCTATTGGTCCCGGTACGGCATAGATGGGCTTGCCCATTTCGGTGGCGAGGTTGGCGGTGATCATGCTGCCGCTCCACTGTGGGCATTCGACTACTAGGGTAGCGTTTGACCATGCGGCGACGATACGGTTTCGCATAGGGAAGGTTTTCTTATCGGGGGCCTGGTGGATGGGGAACTCGGAAACGACGGCTCCGTGGGAAGCTGCTATTTTCTCTGCGAGGGCCATATTTTCTGGAGGATAAATTTGACCTAAACCGGAGCCAAGAACAGCAATGGTTCGCCCATTGGCGGCAATGGCGCCTTCGTGTCCGTAGGTGTCGATCCCGCGCGCCATACCGGAGACGATAGTGAAGCCGGCGGATGCGAGCTGGAGAGCGAGCTTGCGTGCAGTTTCTCTACCGTAGTTCGATGTCTTGCGCGATCCTACGATGGAAATAGCATGATTGTCGCACGGCGAGAGCTTGCCCCAGATATAGAGTGCGAGTGGTGGATCATACATGTTGCGCAGCGGGCTGGGATAGCTGTCATCGTCCTCAGTGATGATGGTGAGATCTCTGGCAGCGGCTTCATGGAGTTCCTTAGTGAGGTCAATGTGCTCTTGCCAGCTTGTGATGATCTTAGCCGTCTCATTTCCTACACCAGTTGCGCGCGTGAGAGTGTTAAGTGGAGCCCTGAGGATAGCCTCAGCAGAGCCGAGCAGTTCGAGAAGCCTTCGCACTCTAACAGGTCCTATTTTTGGTAGCATGTTGAGTGCTATAGTTGCCTCACGGTTAGTCATTTTAGTAGTATTGATAGTTATTGAAATTGTGCAAGTATTCCCCGATATTTAAGAGTGAAAAACAAATAGCATTTACTGAATAAGTCTCACTAAGACTGATCTCTACGTGTCGTGTATCTATAGGCCAATTCTTTTTAGTCGCTTATAAGTGAGTTATCGTTTAACTATTTAGTGATGGATCATGCACTCATTAAAGCGGAAAATATCTTCAGAGGATACAGCATCGGGAAGAAGCGTGTTGAGGTGCTGAAGGGGATCGATCTGGAGATTCAGAAAGGTGAAAAAGTCTTTCTCTGCGGACCAAGTGGGGCAGGGAAGACAACTCTAATGTACACTTTAGCGGGTCTAGAGCAGCCGGATAAGGGCAAGGTGATCATCGATGGGCAGGACCTCTATCATCTGCCTAAAAAGCGGCAGTCTATTCTGCGCAATACGCGGATGGCATATATTTTTCAGAACTACTATCTCTTACCTGAGCTGACGGCGGTAGAAAATGTGCTGATCCCTGCTCTGATAGGCGGCAAGCATGATAAGAACGCCGCGCTAAACGCACTCAAGCGAGTGGGCTTAGATCACCGCTCAGACCACCTTCCGGCAGAGCTTAGTGGTGGCGAGCAGCAACGTGTCGCCATCGCTAGAGCACTCGTAAATAAGCCAGAAATCATCTTTGCTGATGAACCCACGGGAAATCTAGATTCTAAAAATGGTGCAGAAGTGATGCGGCTCCTGCTAGAGCTTTCAGATGAGGATGGCTCCACGCTGGTGGTGGTGACCCATGATACTAGCCTCTCAAGATACGGAGATAGAACCATGATCGTTACGGATGGAGTGGTGGGAAGTTCAGATCAAAAAATGGATCAGAAAGTGACTGTGTGAGATCATTTTATTTTTTTGGAATAAATGTGATACTTGGCTACTCTCATCTATTACCATGAATAAAACAAATAAACTAATCCTACTAGCAGGCATCACGTCCTGCTCCATGCTTGGGATGGTGTCAGCAGCGAATACCGTTGTTGTCTCATCTGATGCTGTCACAGATCCTGCTGTTAAAGCAGAAACTGTTTCTCTCGTTCTAACAGGTCTTAAGTGAGCTGTGGGATGCCCACCAAAGGTGCAGTCTGCACTTTTAGAATTAGACGGAGTATCAAAAGCCACTGTCACTAAAACTTCTGCAAAAGTAGAAATAGACAGAGCGAAGGTCACTGACGCACAGCTCATCAAAGCGGTAGAAGGCGCAGGTAAGGGTTACGGTGCCACTGTGGCTAAGGCTAAGGCTAAGGCTTAAGCTATAGATATCCTATTCATACTGATTCATAAGTCCTAGGGAATTCGTTTCCTAGGATTTTTTTCTGATGGTCTTTTTCAAGATCTAGAGCTGATTTAATTTGTATTCAGGAAGGCTGTTCATATACTGTTAGGCGATATGAAAATTCCCGCAATTGAAGGCATGATTCGTCGTCGAGTATTACTGAACTACAGGATAGACCCGAGTGTCGCTAGCAAGATTTTAGCTGACCCATCGCCGTTTAAGCTAAAACTTGTCGATGGTGATGCGATTGCAGGAATTTGTTTGATCCGTTTAGAGCAAATCCGACCCAAGGGGCTGCCAAGTTTTATGGGCATCTCCAGTGAGAACTCAGCGCATCGGATCGCCGTGGAGTGGGAGAAAGATGATGGAGGAGTTTGTGAGGGAGTCTTTGTTCCTCGTCGCGATACTGATTCCTTGCTAAATTCGCTTGCTGGCGGGCGGGTGTTTCCCGGAGTGCATCATCATTCAGATTTCTCGGTGGAAGATGGAGATGGTGAGATATCTATGCGGGTGAAGGCAAAAGATTTTGAAAAGCCACTAGTCGCTTTTGAAGCGAGTGAGACAGAAGTATTTCCTGAATCTTCTGTGTTTAAATCATTACAGGCCTCCTCGGAGTTTTTCGAGGCGGGATGCATTGGCTATTCCTCACGTCCTCATTCCAGTAAGTTAGACGGCCTCACTCTCAATGCGTCGAAGTGGCAAGTATCACCTCTGACCGTGTCTACTTTAGCATCCGCCTACTTTGACGACCGCTCGATTTTTCCAGCTGACAGCATTGAGTTTGATCACGCACTTCTGATGCGAGACATTCCTCATGAGTGGCACTCCGAACCTCAGATTGATCTCATGAAATGATACGTGGAAAAGAAGCTGGGCATGAGCCCAAAGGTTGAGTATTGCAGGCATAAAAAAGAAGCTCTGCCGTCAGACAGAGCTTCTTATATTCGCATTTGATAATGCTAGTAAAGTGTGTTTACTACTTAAGTGATACCTTAGCACCTGCAGCTTCGAGGGCTTTCTTAGCCTCTTCAGCAGCTTCTTTAGGTAGTCCTTCAACAACAGCCACTGGTGCGCTCTCAACGAGCTTCTTAGCGTCTGCAAGTCCGAGACCTGATGCAACTCCACGCACTGCTTTAATAACAGCGATTTTAGTTCCACCTGCTTCTTCAAGAATGACGTCAAATTCAGTCTTCTCTTCAGCGGCTTCACCACCACCAGCAGGGCCAGCAACAGCTACAGCAGCAGCGGCAGATACGCCCCATGCTTCTTCAAGGTTCTTCACGAGCTCAGCGGCTTCGATGATTGTTAGTTTGCCGAGTTCTTCAGCGATTTTAGCTAGATCAGCCATAATGTATTATTTTCTATTTGTTTGTGTTTAGGTTTCGTCGCACCCAGGGCATCTGGGTTATTTCAGAGTTTCAGCCGAATTTCCGACGAGGAGCCAATGTTGGTTATCAGGCTGCGAGAGTTACCTCAAGCAGCCATCTTATCAGATTTTTTTCTACTCTTCTTCGTCTGAAGAAGTGTTTCCGTGTTTCTCGTTGAGCGCGCGGAGGATGCTTGTTCCTGGCTCGTTGATGACTGAGAGAAGCTTGGCGAGAAGTTCGTCGCGTGATGGTAGTGATGCGAGAACGTTGATTTTCTCTTCGTCGATGACTTCACCGTCGAGGATACCGATCTTAAGCTTCACGTTTGTAGCTTTCTTAGCGAATTCCTTCACTGCTTTAGCAGCAGCTGTGACTTCTCCGTCGCCTGTGACGAATGCTGTCTGGCCAATGAGCTCAGAGCTGATGTCTGGAAGACCTGCTTCTGAGAGGGCTGCTTTCATGTAGGTGTTCTTAGCAACGTGGCACTCAGCGCCGCCTTCGCGGAGATTGTCACGGAGCTCAGAGAACTGAGTTACAGTAACGCCGGTGTAGTCCATTACTAGGACGTAAGGTGAGCCATTTACTCTCTCGAGTAGCTCGTCGATGATGATTTTCTTATCAGGATTCATAGTGATTTCCTTTCTTAAATGTGTTTAAAATTAAAGTGCGAAGAGTGAAGCCTCAAGCCTAATGCCTGGGTTCATGCATGATGCGATGGTAACGGTCTGGATGTAGTTACCTTTGGCTGACGCTGGCTTAGCTTTTACCACTGCATCGAGAAGAGCAGTTGCGTTTTCGATTAGTTTAGCTTGGTCAAATGATGCTTTACCAACACCTGCAGCGATTACGCCGTTTTTGTCGACCTTGTAGTTGATGCTACCTGCTTTTACCTTATCGATGGCTGCTGCTACATCGTCTGTAACTGTGCCGGTCTTAGGGTTAGGCATGAGGCCACGAGGTCCGAGAACACGAGCGATCTTACGGACTTCAGTCATTGCATCTGGAGTAGCGATGGCTACGTCGAAATCAGTGTAGCCGTCCTGGACTTTCTTGATGAGGTCAGCGAGACCTACTTCAGTAGCTCCGGCTGCTTCTGCTGCCTTAGCTGCATCACCAGTTGCGAAGACGATGACCTTCACGTCTTTACCAGTTCCGTGTGGGAGTGACACTGAGCCACGAACCATTTGGTCTGATTTACGAGGGTCGATGCCCATGTTGAATGAGAGTGTGACTGTAGGGTCAAACTTTGGTGCTGGAAACTTCTTGAGAGTTTCTACAGCTTCTTCCATGCCGTATGTCTTAGTGCGATCCACTAGTTCAGCGGCCTTCTGGTAGCGCTTGCTGCGCTTTCTGTTGGTTGCCATGTTATTGTTTAGTTGTTTTGTAGCAGTCATACGAGTCGCTAATGGTGGGCGACTCTCCTGCAATGTTGTTATTTCTGACAATATCTGCCAGATCGGATGGCGGTGTTAAGCCAAGAATAGCTGTGGGTCAACCATTTTCGATGAATTTCTGAGGGGACCACTCATTTTTAGTTGAAACCATTCTAATGGCTGTTTCATCTTGGCCGTATGAGTGATATCATATAAATGACGCAAAATGTTTTTGTGGCCTATGGAGAGGGTTCATTAAAGTTGATATATTTGCACTGTGTGGTAAATTGTCATCATGATAAAGGTACAGGTTCAAGTGCCAGATGAACTCTATAAAAAGGCGAAAGAAATAGCAAAGGCTAAGGAGTGGTCCTTGGCTGAGGTATTTCGTCGTGGCTTGGAATACATGGCTAGAACGCATCAGCCTGATAGCGGAAAAGAGTGGAAGCTGCCAGTTATTGATTGCGATGATGAGCTTGTCTCTACGATGTCGGGGGATGAATTAAATGCTATTATTGCTGAGGAACGCGAAGATTACGTGCTATCTAAACTAGGGCTTAGCGAATGATTGGTATAGACACTAATTTGTTGCTCTATGCTCTCAGCCCAGTGGCTCAAGAGCATGAGAAAGCTAGAGAGATATTGGAGTCGTTAGCCGATTCAACATCGCTTGTGATTGCAGAAATTGTTTTGGTGGAACTTTATCTATTAATCAGAAATCCTGTCATTGTTGGGAAGGAGATAACGGCTAAGAAAGCAGTGAAAATAATTGAGACCTTCAGGAGTAATCCGAAGTGGCAGCTTGTAGAGAATGCTCCCGTGATGGATGAAGTCTGGCGCATTGTAGGCAGAGATGGTTTTGCTAGGAGGAAAATATTTGATGTGAGGTTAGCTCTAACATTTCAGCACCACGGAGTCACACATTTGGCGACTTCTAACAAGAAGGGTTTTAAGGGACTAGGTTTTGAGCGAGTCTGGAATCCGTTTTGAAGAAATGTAATATTGTCTGTTAAGGTCTAACAGTGACAATCGTTGGCTTTTGGTTTCCGAAGAAATGTTCGGCGGCGGCTTTGATTTCGGCGGTGGTTACTGCCTTGATGTGTTCGGCGGTTTTGCGGTGGTGGAGTGGGGAGAGTCCTAAAGCGGTGTCGATGGCGCAGAGCTGGGCCATGGTGCCGTTGCTCTGGTTGGCAAGTGCTTGTTTGGCCAGCCAGGAGGTCTTTACGTTCTTGAGCATGGTCTCGGAAATGCCGCTGGTGGCGATGTCATCGATGGTGTTGATGAGTTCGGTGCGGGCGAGCTCTAGTTGTTCTGGCGAGGTGCCGAGGTAGAAGCCGAAAAATCCGGTATTAGTGCCGTGGAATTGAGTGGCGGAGCAGTAGTATGCTAGTCCTAGTTCTTCGCGGATCCGGGTGAATAGTGGGCCTGCCATATCGGCGCACCAAGCGTGGATGAGGTCTAAGGCGTGTTGGTGTTTGTCGCCTACTGCGCTGCCTTGGTAGCCCAGTGTGAGGATGGCTTGTTGCTTATCGAGTGTGAGGTTGGTTTCTATTCCTTGGGATATTTTCTGCTCAGGGTATTCAAATTTTTCTCCCGATGGAATCACGGAAAGGTGCTTTTCTGCGAGATCGATGATGCTGTCTGTGTCGATGTCGCCAAAGATGGCAATAGCGCTGTTAGATCCATTGTAATGAAGTGCGTGCCGGGCTTGAAGGTCTGATTGAGTAATTTCTGTTAGAGACTTTTCAGTGCCGAGCCTATTGATGCCGTAGCCGCTATTAGAGTAGAGGGATTCCTTTAGCGTGCGCAGTGCTAGGCTGACCGGTTCCTCGTCTTGTTCCTTGAGTGTGGTGAGCTGGGTGTGCCGCTCGTAGTCGATGTTTTCTTGATGCAGAGCGGGAGCGCTAAAGGTGTCTGCGAATAATTCTAGCACAACGTCAAGATCCGGGGTGAGGCAGGAAGCGGATACGAGCGAGGTGTTATTTCCACCAGACGCACCCAGTCCGGCGCCGAGCGAGTCCAGGGTGGTGGCTATTTCTTCTCCAGAACGTGTTACAGTGCCTTTTCTAAGTAGCGTAGAAAGTAGTGTGGAAACACCAGCAGAGCTAGGTGTTTCACTCGGCATGCCTGCGCGGATCGCTGATTGGATAGAAACTGTAGGAGTGCGGTGATCTGGGCAGAGCAGCAGGGTGAGACCGTTAGAGAGGGTGTGTGAGGTGATGTCTCGTACACTAGACTTTTTCGCTGCCTTAGAGTTAAGTTTTTTTTCTGTTAGAGGGTCTAGAGTGGTGACGGTGAGGATGGATTCATCAAGTAAATATTGAGCGCTGACGCGGCGAATGTCTTCTTCAGTGATCTTGTCGATACTTCTGAGGTAATCGCTCGTGAAGTTGAGGTTTCTAGTCTCATGCCAGTTCGATGCGAGGTCTGATGCTCTGCCAGATGCGGTTGTGAGGGTGGCGAACTGGGATGAGAGACACATGCGCTTGGCTTTGCTCAGCTCGGCATCTAATCCTTGTTTGGCTTTACTTAGAGATTCTATCTCCTCATGGATCGCTTTCTGTAGGGCAGGGATTTGCTCCGTATCTGCTTCCGCACTGACACAGAAAAGCCCAGGGCTCTGCTGCGTGACCCAGCTCCAGGAGCCGATGTGGTGGCAGAGGTTCTTCTGCTCGCGGATATGCTGATAAAGTCTAGATGATCTGCCGCCGCCGAGGATGCTGGAGAGCAGGTCTAGTGCGGCTGAGTCTGGGTGGCTGAGGCCTACGGTCTGCCATGCCATGTTGAGCTTGGTGGCTGGAATGGAAAAGGTATCGGTCGCTTTTCGCTGGCCTAGCTGGGCTGGCTCACAGGCTGGTGTGGCGGGTTTAGTAAATGACCTCTGGATGTCTTTTGTTAGAGTGCCAAGAGTCTCTAACATTTCCTCTGTCTCGAAGTCTCCAGAGATAGAGATAAAGGAATTTTCGGTGGTGTAGCGATCGTGATGATAGCCCACCATGTCGGCATGGGTGATGAGATTAAAGAGTTCTAAATGGCCGATGACTGGCTGAGATCTACCATCGTCTGCGAGGGCGGTGGAGAAGAGAAGTCGGCTGGCCGCGTTGTCAGCGTCGTCCAGCCCCATGTCGATCTCTCTGCGGATGACGTCCTTTTCTTTCTCGTATTCATCTTCTGGGAAGGTGGGAGTAAATACCATTTCTGTCAGAGCTTTAAGGAATGTTTCCGCGCTGTCGGCAGGGCCATCGATGTAATAAACGGTGCGGTCAAAGGTGGTGTAGGCATTCCACTGTCCGCCAGCTGCCTGGACGGTCTGCGAGAGTTCTTCACCACTGAATGACTTGGTGCCCTTGAAAACCATGTGCTCTAACAGGTGAGAAATTCCGGCGCCCATGAAGCCACCCTCATGAATGCTCCCAGTGGATACCCATATCTGGGTAGAGATGACAGGGGCGGATGCGTCTGGATCTAGGATGACGCGGAGGCCATTATCGAGGGTGTGTATGGTGGCTGCTGTGTTAGGAAATTTCATAAAATAGTGGTTAGATAGAAAATTATTTAGCTGCATTCACCCATGCTAGTCGAGTGATGTAGGTCTGGAGTGCTTGCTGGGAAGTGATGTGTGTGGGGAGTGGCAGGATAGTGATGAGTGATTGAGATTGGTTATTTTTATTTCTGATGGCGTTGTATAATGCCGCGTAAATTTTGGGAGAGACGCCCGAGCTGTCCTTGATGTTGAACCTCACCGGAGTGGCGTCATTCCCTATAGTAAGTGAGGATAGTGGAGCGTTGCTAGAGGTAAGTTTTATGCTCGGATTGAGCATCCCGTCAGAAGCGTCAAAAATGAGTTTTTCTAAGTGCGGAATGAGTGTCTCTGCAGGGGCCTGGTGCTTCTCATTGATGGTGATGCTGATGGTGATTTTTCTGCGCACAGAGGGATCAGGATTCCAGAGTGGGGTTTTGTTAAGCAGTTTGGAGATGGCTGATGCGGCAAGCTCTCTGTCGTCCTCGTTGGTGTCCTTAGCGTGGTCGATGACGCGCTCGAGTGCGATGCGTGCAAGCTGTGGGTTGTTGTTCTGGAGCATGTGTTCTGCATAAGCGGTAAGCTGAGCAGTAGTTAGATTTCGCTGCACCAGAAAACTGAGGGAAGGGGAAGTGACGGGTACTTTCACGACTGGAGTAGGCTTGGGTTTGGGTTCAGGGGGGACTGGTTTAGGGGTAGGTTTAGGTTCTGGCTTAATAGGTTCTGGCTTTGGTTTTGGTGCTGCTGGCGGGATATTGCTGAGCTTTGTATTTCGAATACTAGGATTATCCTCTCTCCATGTCTTGATTGACTCAGCGGTGACTTCAGTGCTCGGTGGTGTGACTGTATCAGTGTCTTTGATGCAGAGATACAGCGTCAAAAATATGACGAGTAGACTAAGCGGTGCATAGATATACCAAGAGATTCTCATGAATAAAAAAAATTACCACAGAATAGCCTGATGAACAGCAGGATTTTAAAATTCGGCATTGGGGTAAAACAAAAAAATCGACCACTACAATGAGCGGCCGATTTAACTAAGTATACTATGAAAAAAGTGTTTTTAAATGAATTAGTTAGCAACTTTCACCTTGAGTGCGCTCTTACCAACACGTTCGCGGAGGTAGTTTAGTTTTGCGCGGCGGACTTTGCCACGTGCGGTGACTTCGACCTTAGCGATGCGTGGTGTGTGCACTGGGAATACGCGCTCTACTCCTTCACCGTAAGAAATCTTACGAACAGTGAATGCTGCATTTACTCCTGATCCTTTACGACCGATGCAGAGACCTTGGAAAATCTGGATACGCTCTTTACCGCCTTCAACAACGCGTGTGTGGACTTTCAGTGTGTCGCCTACGTTGAAGTCAGCTACGTCGTTGAGTTGCTCTTGCTCGATTTTATTGATGATGTTCATCGGATTGTCTTTGTTGAAATTTTATATAAATACACTTTTAGTGCAGTTGCGGGGCGAAGAGCTATCGGATTTTTGTGCGAATTGCAAATTGTTTTTTACGAAAAGTGGCGATTTATTAGTTTTTTTACGTTTCGCACCAGACTTTGTCAGGCTAGGGGTTGCATTTGGTGAAATATTGAGTAACAGTAACTTTGATTTAAACAACTATTATGAACAAAGAAATAAAGATTACAACGTATTTGAAGACATTTTGTGGATGGAGCGAAGGCGTGCGCGCCATCATGCGGAAGTATGAGCTAGAGTTCGAAGAGAAGGACATCATCAAGAACCCTGCGTTCCGTTGGGAAATGGAACAGAAAAGTGGGCAGCCGCTTAGTCCTTGTGTGGAAGTTAACGGTAAGATGCTGCCGGATGTCTCAGGTGAAGAGGTTGAGCAGTGGCTTGTGGAAAGCGGTCTGTTAGAGTCTAGCTCAGAAGCAGCAGACTCGCCAATCGATAGTTCCTGCACCGATGCTCAGCACGATGCTATGGCACGTGGTGAAGACCCATCGAAGGCAGGGACGATCAAGTTTATCAACTAGCCTTTTAGGATACTGTCAATCTCGACCAGCTCATCGTCAGAAAACGCTGGGCTGTTCAGAGCGGCTAAATTTTTATCAAGCTGAGCCACGCTGCTAGCTCCAACCAGCGTTGAGGTGACTGCTGGGTGGTGTAGCGTCCAAGCGAGTGCCATTGCGGCGAGTGATTCACCGCGCTGTTTTGCTATTTTATTAAGCAGTATAATTTTTGACATTTGTTGTTCCACTTGTGTTTTCTGGAGGAAACCATGCTCCTTCTCAGCACGAGATCCCTCTGGGATTCCGTCGAGATAGCGATCTGTCAACATTCCCTGCGCTAGGGGTGAAAATGCGATGCAACCTACTCCTTCGTCTGTCAGTACATCGGTGAGTCCATCTTCTATCCAGCGGTCTAATAGTGAGTAACGAGCCTGATGGATGACGCAAGGAGTTCCCATCTCTTTTAATAGAGAAATAGCCTCTAGAGCGAGTTCTGCTGGATAATTTGAGATCCCGGCATAAAGCGCTTTGCCCCTATTCACAGCTGTAGCGAGCGCTCCCATTGACTCCTCTAGCGGAGTGTCTGGATCTGGTCTATGATGGTAGAAAATATCCACGTAGTCCATCTGTAGTCTCGCCAATGATTGATCGAGTGATGAGAGCATGTACTTTCGAGATCCCCATTCACCGTAAGGACCATCCCACATGAGGTAGCCGGCTTTGCTGGAAATAATGAGTTCGTCCCGGTGCGCGCTGAAGTCTTGTTTTAGAATTTCACCTGCATTTTTCTCTGCCGATCCTGGAGGCGGTCCATAGTTGTTTGCAAAATCAAAATGGGTAATCCCTGCGTCAAATGCACGGTGCATTATGGCGCGGGATTCTGTTAGGTCATCCACATCACCGAAGTTGTGCCAGAATCCTAGCGAGATCTCTGGTAGTTTTAGGCCGCTTCTGCCACAGCGCTTATAGTTCATTCTGCCGTTATATCGGTCTTTATCTGCCTCGTAATTCATCTTATTTTGTCTTTTGTTGCCCTTTGAGCTTTGCTTCGATAAAGGCATCGATGTCTCCATTCATGATATTCTGGATGTTTGCGCTCTCTTCGCCGGTGCGTAGGTCCTTCACCATCTGGTATGGCTGAAACACATAGGAGCGAATCTGGTTTCCCCAGCCGATATCGCCTTTTTCGCCATAAGCTCGGTCGGATTCTGCCTTTTTCTTGTCCTCTTCTATTTGGTAGAGTTTTGCCTTCAGCATCTGCATTGCTACTTCACGGTTACGTAATTGGGAGCGTTCTTGGGTGCATCGGGTAATGATGCCTGTTGGCTTATGTTTTAAGATGACTGCAGTTTCGACCTTGTTTACATTTTGTCCGCCAGCGCCACCAGAGCGCGCTGTCTGGATGTCGAGGTCAGCGGGGTTAATCTCTATTTCTATGTTATCATTCATTTCTGGAGTGACATCGATAGAGGTGAATGTGGTGTGCCGTTTTCCAGCAGAATCAAAAGGAGAGATACGCACTAAACGATGCACTCCACGTTCGTTTTTTAAATATCCATAAGCGTATTCGCCTTCTATTTTAATAGTGGCGGCGCTGATTCCGGTAATGTCGCCAGCCTTGTAGTCCACTGGTGAAACTTTGTAGCCTTTGCTTTCAGCCCAGCGTGTGTACATGCGCATGAGCATCTCTGCCCAATCGCATGCCTCGGTTCCTCCAGCTCCGGAGTTGATTGTTAGATAGCAGTTAAATGGGTCATTCGGCTTATCGAGCAGCGTAATAAGTTCGAATTTATCCAATCCAGCAGCAATGGCGGCATATTCGCCTGCCGCCTCTTGGGCTGAGTCAGCATCCTCATACTCTTTAGCCAAGGAAATCAGTTCGGCGAGATCCGTCGAGCGTTGTTCCAGATCTAGGAACGGGTTCAGCTTGCTTTTAATACCATTTGCCTCGGCTACTGTTATTTGCGCCTTATTTGTGTCATTCCAGAAGTTGCCCTCCAGCATCTTCTTATCTAGTTCTTCTAGTTCTTGCTCTAACTTAGGGACGTCAAAGATACCTCCTGAGTGTAGCTATCCTGTCATCGATGGATACAAGATCTACTGCCAAGAGGTCAGCGTTATAGGTTTCGGACATGGCTTTTGATAATGTGTAGCTGGCAAGATGCAAGAATTTACTCAGTCAGTGGAGCTCGAAATTGGATGGTTCCTGAAAAAACCGCATTACCTATGTGTTGAAATGGTATGATGAATTACCGATTGTGGAAAAATATTCTTTGTTATAGGAGCATTTGTCGCATGCGGAAGCACTGGCTTGGCCTGCTTACACACTAATGATACCCTCGTATGCGAGGAAACGATCAAGATGGTAGAAGCTGAGCCCATAAAGAGAAAAGCGCTTAAGTTGAAATCTAGTCAGCACGGAAAGGGTGGTTTTTTTATTTTAACTATCTTAAATGATACTATTTTTTGAGAAATTCTCGCTAAAATCATAAATTAAGCCTTGTAAGATTGTGTTTTATGAGTAATTTCCCACCTCCACACCGAGCCTCAAATAGAAAGAGGCTCTATTAATCAATATTAATAACGAGTGCGAGCAGGATAAATCAAATTTTATGGGAGGGTCCCATACTGTTTTAACCTTTCAGCAGACCACCCACCACAAATAAGCTATATGCCAACAATTAATCAACTAGTTCGCAAAGGACGCAAGACTCCAGAAACAAAGTCTAAGTCTCGTGCTCTCAACAACTGTCCACAAAGACGCGGAGTCTGCCTTCAGGTAATGACTCGTACCCCTAAGAAGCCTAACTCGGCTCTACGTAAAGTAGCTAAAGTTCGCCTTACAAACGGTGAAGAAGTAATCGCCTACATCGGTGGTGAAGGTCACAACCTCCAGGAGCACAGCATCGTGCTAGTTCGTGGTGGAAGAGTGAAGGATTTACCAGGTGTTCGTTACCACATCGTCCGCGGTGCTCTCGATACTCTCGGAGTAGATGGACGTAAGCAATCTCGCTCCAAGTATGGTGCTAAGAAGCCTAAGAAGTAATCTATCTTCAGACAGTCGTTACACCAGTAGCGCAAGTCATACAACTTTTAACAAATAACTAATAACTAATTTTATGTCACGTAGAAGAGCAGTAAATGCAAAAAAGGATCGTCGCGATCCACGTTACGACAGCCAGCTAGTGGGAACACTCATCAGCAAGGTCATGAAGGACGGCAAGCGTTCTATTTCAGAAAAGATCGTTTATCAAGCAATCGAATCAGCAAACGAAGGCACTGACACTGTTGATCCACTAGAGGTCATCACTCGCGCTATCGAGAATTCAAAGCCACGCGTAGAGGTTAAGTCTCGCCGTGTAGGTGGTGCTACTTACCAGGTGCCACTCGAGGTTGCCCCAGCACGTTCTGAGTCACTCGCTATGCGTTGGCTTGTAACATTTGCTCGTAACAAAAAGGGAGTGCCTATGCACAAAGCCCTTTCCAACGAGATCAAAGACGCTGCTAACAACCAAGGTTCTGCAGTGAGAAAGAGAGACGACATGCACAAGATGGCTCAAGCCAACCGCGCATTCGCTCACTTCCGCTGGTAGTCAAGGGTAGCTGACAATTTGTCAGCAATATCCTGCGTCAAAATCATCCTATTAAAGCACCAAATTTCTTAGAAATTTTGTGCTTTTCTGGTTTTAAACATTCATAAAATCACATTCCACGAAAATACTCAATCATGTCAGCTAATCCTAATCATCCCAAACGTCCCTATCCACTAGAACGCACGCGTAACTTCGGGATAGCGGCTCATATTGATGCGGGTAAGACGACGCTTACTGAGCGGATTTTATTTTACACTGGAACGATCCATAGGCTCGGTGAGGTGCATGATGGTGCGGCGACTACGGATCACATGGAGCAGGAGCGCGAACGTGGGATTACGATCACTTCGGCGGCTGTCACCTGCGAGTGGGTTCAGCAATCTGTCGTTGGAGTGAAGAAACTCCATGAAGGAGAGAAGCAGCGCATCAACATTATTGATACGCCAGGGCACGTGGATTTCACCGCTGAGGTGGAGCGCTCACTTCGCGTGCTGGATGGAGCCATCGTTGTCTTCTGTGCCGTGGCTGGGGTGCAGCCGCAGACGGAAACGGTCTGGCGTCAGGCTGACAAATATAATGTGCCCCGCATCGTTTTCGTTAACAAAATGGACCGTGTTGGCGCTGACTTTAATCACGTCCTCAACGATGTCCGGGAGAAGCTGGGTGCGAATGCGGGCGCGATTCTGATTCCCATCGGAGCTGAAGAAAATCTCAAAGGTCAGATCGATGTAGTGAATCAAAAAGCGATCATCTATTGTGATGACGACAAGCTAGGTTCCACATTTACTGTTCAAGAACTCGAAGGTGAGCAGATAGAAATAGCTGCCAATGCTAGGCTCGAGCTCATCGACCAGATTGCCGATATTGACGAGGTACTCGGTGAGAAATTTCTCATGGAAGAGGAGATCACCGCTACTGATCTGATCGCGGCCATCCGCCGCACTACCATCAGCAATGATTTCATTCCAGTTTCTGGTGGATCAGCATTCAAGAACAAAGGAGTGCAGTTTCTTATCGATGCAGTCATTGATTACCTTCCTAGCCCGCTAGACGTCGATGCAGCTAAAGGCCTACACCCAGATAATGCTGAGGAAGTAGTCCTCGCCCCCTCTGATGATAATGGGAAATTCTGCTCGTTGGCATTTAAGCTCTGGGCGGATAAATTTGTCGGTAAGCTGGTGTTCTTCCGCGTTTATTCTGGAACTGTTTCAAAAGGTGATATGGTTTACAATCCACGCACCGGAAAACAAGAACGTGTGCAGCGCCTCATCCAGATGCAGGCCGATAAAACAGCTGAGATCGATGTCGCCTACGCCGGCGATATCGCTGCGTTCGTTGGGATTAAAAATGTCACTACGGGCGACACTCTCTGCGACAAGAAATTTCAAATCCTGCTGGAGCCACCATCATTTCCTGAGCCAGTCATCGCGATGGCAGTAGAGCCGAGAACCGTGGCGGACTCAGATAAAATGGCAATCGGCCTGCAGCGCCTCCAGGAAGAAGACCCCACCTTCGTGGTGAAGACTGATGATGATACCGGCCAGACGATTATTGCAGGCATGGGTGAGCTTCATTTGGAAATTATTATTGATCGTTTAAAGCGTGAATTTAACGTTCAAGCGAATGTAGGTAAGCCGCAAATAGCCTACCGAGAATCTATTTCTTCTGAGGCTAAAGGACACGGCGAGCTCAAGAAGCAATCTGGCGGTACTGGTCAGTTCGCGGTTGTGGACATCGCCGTCCGCCCGAACGAAAAAGGCAAGGGTCTCACTATCGAAAACAAAGTGACTGGTGGCACAATCCCGAAAGAATTCATCAAATCCGTCATCTCTGGTGTTGAGGGTTCTATGACTAATGGGGTGGTCGGTGGTTATCCCGTCATCGATATTCATGTGGATATCCTGGAAGGCGAAGCGCATGATGTTGATTCAAGCGACAACGCCTTTAAGGTGGCTGCCATTTTCGCGGTCCGAGATGCCTTTGAAAAAGCGGGTCCGCAGCTATTAGAGCCAGTGATGGATGTGGAAATATCTACTCCGATCGAATACCAAGGTGATATCATGGGCGACCTCAATCGCCGAAGAGCGCTCATCGGTGGCATGGAGAACAAGGGGAAGATAAGCACCTTAAAGGCTAAGGTGCCGCTTGCAGAAATGTTCGGCTACATGACTGCGCTGCGCACCGTTTCCTCTGGTAGAGCGTCATTCACCATGGAGCCAGCAAGTTTTGAGCCGGTGCCGTTGGCCATCGTCGAGGAGAAATTTGGGGTTAGGCGGTAAAAACGAGTGAGTGAAAGCTACGTACTGCCGTTTTTGTTGATTGGCGTAGTGGTGATTTGTAATCTGATGGCTCATTTTTCTGCTATCAATACCCCAGTATTGGTCATTAAGTATTCAATTATGATGAAATAATCGCTAAAAAAGCATTTAATTCACCATAAATGAAGATTTTTTATTGGATGGGGAGCTTTATTGCTTGAATTCTTTAAATATGATGATTTAATAAGTGTGTAGCTACTTTAATCATCATAAATGAAGATCATGACAGCATTACTTACCGATAAAGCCATCCTAGACCACATTGGAGAACGTGCTCGCCAGTTGCGCTTGCGCAAGAATATTACCCAAGGCGAGCTGGCAAAAGATTCTGGGGTGGGGAAGAGCACGATTGAGCGCTTTGAAAAAGGTCATTCCATCCAGCTCACCAGTCTCATTCGTATTATTCGTAGCTTTGGCAAGCTAGATGACCTGCTAGACTTGATCCCTGATCAAACAGCCAGCCCGATGGAAATGCTGATGAAAGAAGAGGCAACTAAATACCGGGCGTCTAAAGTGAAAAAGAAGAAGCCTGAAGTGTGGAAGTGGGGGGATGAATGATTGCGCAAATCAAACTCTGGGGGACCACGGTCGCGGCAGCTAGTTTGGATGAAACAGGTGTCTGCAAGTTCGAGTACGATGCTGATTTTCAGAAAAGCGGGATCGAAGTCTCACCGATCATGATGCCGCTTTCGGGCGAAATTTACCGTTTCCCTACGCTACCCCGCGATACATTTTACGGCCTTCCGGGGCTGCTTGCGGATGTGCTGCCGGATAAATTTGGTAATGCACTCATCGATGCTTGGCTAGCTACGCAGGGGCGTACTGCGGATTCGTTTAATATCATAGAGCGTCTATGCTACAGTGGAAGAAGAGGGATGGGGGCGTTAGAGTTCGAGCCCGCTACGAATCCCGCAACCGCAAAGCCAGCGGAAGCCTTGGAGGTAGCGCGTCTTGTTGACCTCGCTTCAGAAGTGCTGAGTAATCGTGAGCAACTCCGCACCAGATTTGGGTCTGATGATGCAGCAGCTCTTTCAGATATCCTCTGCGTGGGAACCTCCGCTGGAGGAGCCCGGGCAAAGGCAGTCATCGTCTGGAATCCAGAAACTAAAGAGGTGCGCTCAGGTCAAATTGATACAGAATCGCACCCAGGATTTAGTCACTGGTTACTGAAATTTGATGGTGTGAAATCTAATAAAGATAAAGAGCTCGATGACCCTAAAGGTTACTCCTCACTAGAATATGCCTACTCACTTATGGCGAAGGCTGCGGGTATCGACATGATGCCCTGTGACCTGCTAGAAGAGAATGGTCGGTGTCACTTTCTAACAAAGCGCTTTGACCGTGCTGATAGCGGAGAAAAAATCCACATGCAGAGTCTGTGCGGCATCGCGCATTTTGATTTCAACATGGCGGGAGCCTACTCCTACGAACAGTACTTTCTTATCATGCGTCAGCTCGGGCTCAGCACTGCTGAAATGGAGCAGCAATTCCGCAGAATGGTCTTTAATATCGCAGCCAGAAACCAAGACGATCACGTCAAAAACATCGCCTTTCTTATGGACAAACGCGGTAATTGGAAACTTTCACCAGCCTACGACATCACCTTCAGCTATAATCCCACTGGGCGCTGGACCTCAACTCATCAAATGAGCATGAACGGAAAAGTGGACGATTTCACTCTGGATGATTTCAACCAATGTGGCAAGACAGCACTGCTAAAGCGTGGCAGAGCAAAAATAATCGTCGAGGAAATCACTGATACAGTCAGCCAATGGAAGTATTTTGCAGACCAAGTAGCGATAAGCTCAACTGGGTCTAAAGAAATCTCAAAATATCACAGATTAAAAATGAATTCCTAAAAAAGGAGGCATTTAAGTCTCGGGTAGAGTGAGCCATTATCCAATGGGCAATAAACCTATGGAGTGCCATAGGTATTAAGCGAGAGGGGTGGGTAAGTTGCTACTTTCTGGTGGTTCAAAAATAAAGTTTCAAAAAAATTAAAATAGGACTTGTCAGATTGCTTTTTCTGGATAGATTCGCGACCCACATCGTGCTTCAGGTAAAAAATGAAGCGCTTAATCAGGTAGAATTATCGGGTGCAGCTCCGGAAAACATGGCTATGCGAGGAAATCTCGCTCGTCTTGGTGACCGTGTGAATGCCCTTTACGCATACTTTATACACGAAATACGAACATTTTTAGAAATAAATTGTTCATGTTCTCAACTATTAAATGATTGATCACAGCTGTGGCTATTTTTTAATCAATAACAAACAACACAAACTAACATGCAAAAGCAAAAGATAAGAATCCGACTTCGCGCATATGACCATCGAGCAATCGATCGTTCTGCTCTCGAGATCGTAGAGACTGCCAAGCGCACAGGTGCCAAGGTAGCTGGACCGATTCCTCTGCCGACAAGAGTTGAGAAGTTCTCCGTGAACGCCTCAGTTAACCAGAACAAGAAAGCCGCAGACCAGTTCGAGATTCGAACTCACAAGCGCGTTCTTGACATCGTAGATCCAACAGCCCGCACAGTAGATGAGCTCAAGAAGCTTAACCTACCAGCTGGTGTTGATATCCAAATTAAAATCTGAACCACGAAACAATCTAACCACTTATTACTATGTCACTAGGACTATTAGGAAAAAAGATAGGAATGACTCGTATTTTCGATAAGGAAGCCGGTGTCATGATCCCTGTAAACGTTATCGACGTATCAGGTAATCAATATCTCCAAGTTAAAACAACTGAAACTGACGGCTACTCAGCAGTCCAGATCGGTTACGACGAGCAGAAAGAGCAACGCCTTAATAAGGCTAAACTCGGTCACCTTAAGAAGAGTGACGGATCTCCCGTTAAGCAAATTAAGGAATTCCGTTTTGCATCTGATGCAGATCTACCAAACACAGAAGAAGCCCATCCGGGTGCTGCTGTATTCACAGACGGACAAACCGTTGACGTGATCGGCACCACTAAAGGTAAAGGTTTCCAAGGTGTGGTAAAACGCTACAACTTCGCAGGTCAGCCAGACTCACACGGACACATGATGCACAGACGCCCCGGTGGTGTAGGAGCAGGAACATGGCCAGGACGTATCTGGAAGAATAAGAAGATGCCAGGTCGCCACGGTCAATACACCCGCACCGTTCAGAATCTTAAAATCGTACAGGTTCGCCCTGAAGACAATGTTATCCTCGTTTCAGGTGCCGTTCCCGGACCTAACGGAGGTTACGTTACCGTCCGCCCTGCAATTAAAGCAGCCAAGGCTAAATCATAATTAACCATAGAAAGAAACCACTGTAATGTCAGTAACACAACTTTCACTCGAAGGCGCCGCCTCAGCTAACATCACTGTTATCTCTGGAACTACTAAGGGTAACCAAGCCGTTCACGATTTAATCGTAGCATATCGCGCAAACCGTAGAACAGGATCTGCATGCACCAAGACACGTGGAGAAGTCCGCGGATCTGGTAAGAAGATCTACAAGCAAAAGGGAACCGGTGGCGCACGTCACGGAGCTCGCTCAGCACCTATCTTTGTAGGTGGTGGTGTCGTGTTTGGACCTCGTCCACGTGACTACTCTAAAAAAGTAACCAAGAGCACACGTAAGCTAGCGCTTCGTAAAGCACTCGGTGAAAAGATCGCCGCTGGTGAAGTAGCAACCATCGCATCATTCGCAATCGCAGACGCTAAGACGAAATCATTCATCGCAGCGGTAAACGAACTCACAGACGTAAAGAAGACTCTTATTATTGCCAAGTCATTCGATGAGAAAACTTACCTCTCTGGTCGCAATGTAAAAGGTGTCCAACTCATCACAGCTGATGAAGTAAACATTGAGCAGATCCTTCACGCCAACGCAGTCATCATTGTAGAAGACTCATTCGAGATTCTCTCCAAGAGAACCGCATAATCACTAACTTAGAATAGAACCAATCAGATGAAAGACATATACCAAGTCATCGACACAGTTCGCCTTAGCGAAAAAGCAACTCTCCTTCAGGAGCAGAACAACGAAGTCGTTCTAAAAGTGGCACAAAAGGCAAACAAACTCGAAATCAAACGCGCAGTAGAGCAACTCTTCGGCGTGAAAGTAGAAGCAGTCCGCACATGTAACTATCACGGCAAATTAAAACGCCAACGTAGAGCAGATGCAGGCCGCACAGCAAACTGGAAAAAGGCCATCGTGCGCCTCAAGGAGGGCGAGTCACTAGACCTCGTCTAACCTGCAACCGCTGCACCGCTGCAAAAGCGAAACATTAAAAATCGAAAAGAATAGCGAACAATGAAAACATTCAAACCAGTAACACCATCAAACCGATACAAGGTCTGGAACACATTTGAGGAGATCACTAAAAGTACTCCTGAGAAGTCACTCCTTCGCCCTAAGAAGAGATCCGGTGGACGTAACAACCAAGGTCGCATCACCTGCCGTCACATCGGTGGTGGACATAAGCAGAAATACAGACTCGTTGACTTCAAACGCAAGAAGTTTGATATGGAAGCATCTGTAGTAGGCATCGAGTATGATCCTAACAGAACTTGCCGCATCGCACTCATCCAATACACCGATGGTGAGAAAGCATACATCCTAGCTCCACAAGGACTAGAGGTAGGCGCAACGGTAATTTCAAGTGCAAAAGCAGCACCTAAAGTAGGTAACGCAACACCACTCAGCAACGTCCCACTCGGAACATCCATCCACAACATCGAGATAACTCCTGGATCAGGCGGCAAGATTGCCCGTTCAGCAGGTCAGCAAGCAGTGCTTTCTAACAGAGAAGAAGGTGGAACAGCGCTTGTTAAGATGCCATCTGGAGAAATTCGTAAATTTAACCCGAACTGCCTCTGCACCATTGGTCAAGTAGGTAACCGCGATCACATGAACGTGGTATCTGCTAAAGCAGGTCGATCACGTTGGATGGGTATCCGTCCAACAGTCCGCGGAATGTGTATGAACCCTGTCGATCACCCGAACGGTGGTGGAGAAGGTAAGTCCAAGTCCGGTGGTGGCCGTCAGCACCTCAAGTCACCTTGGGGTCATGTCAAAGGTCAGAAGACACGTCAGAGACGTAAAGCCTCAGACAAAGTCATCGTTCAGCGTCGTAAGACAAAGAATAAATAATTTCTAATCACTAACTGAAAATAAATTTATGCCAAGATCACTCAAAAAGGGACCATTCGTTGACCAAAAACTTCTAATCAAAATCGATGCTGCTGCCGAAAAAGGTAACAAAAAGCCGATTAAGACATGGAGCCGTAGATCAATGATCACACCAGATTTCGTAGGCCACAACTTCGCAGTTCACAACGGTAAATCATTTGTCGCTGTCTACGTAACTGAGAACATGGTGGGACACAAACTCGGTGAATTCTCCCCTACTCGTATCTTCAAAGCACACGGAAGTGTGGGTAAGAAGTAATTCTTAACCTAACTTATCACCACGTCACATTATGAAATCTAGCGTCAAAACCATCATCACACTCACTACCGGAGCAAGTCTCCTCGTGGCAAGTGCGGCTATGGTCCAGGCGCAACAGATTCCTCAACATGAAGTGGGAGCCGATGCTCGCAATGTTCAAGCTAAACTGGAGCAAACAATCCAGCAGCTACAGAACAAGAACCAAAACCTCTCCAAAGCTCTCGTTGATTCTAAACAACAGACCATCAGAGCTAAAGGGAAGTTAAACAAAATTCGCTTGGAACTCGAAGCACTCGGAACCTACCCACTAGGGACAGATGACGAGCGCCTCATCCAGGCAGTGGCCAACCGCAAGGTGCTCGAGGATCGCCTCGCTAAGCTGGAAACAGCCGCGATGAATCTCACCGCTCAAGTACGAGAATACCTAAAGCACGCCTTTGTAGCAGATGACCAGCAACGCCTAATCTTTGAAAATAAAATCAGAGGACTTGACGTATTGCTGGGAATCATAGATAAGCCGCGTCCGCAGATAGATCTAGGAACTCTTTACGAGGCCAAGATAATCGGTATAGATGGCCAATCCGGCACTCTCATACTGAACGCTGGGGAGAAGCAGCAAGTCCGCATAGGAATGACATTCCGTATCCTACGTGGTAAGAGCCAAATAGCAGAAGCAAGGATCGCCGAGGTAAGACCAGAAATAGCTGGAGCCTTAGTAATCCGACTCGATGACACTAACAACGCGGTTCGCCCAGGCGACATCGCATCAATCAAGACACAAAATTAACAATCAACATCCTAAAACGATGGAAGTAAAATCAACTTATAAATTCGCTCGCGTCTCCGCTAAAAAAGCCCGTGACGTATGCCGCGCTATCCAAGGTCAGCCAGTCTCCTCAGCATTAGATACACTGAACTTCACTCCAAGAAAGTCAGCATTTCTAATCGGTAAGACACTCAAGAGTGCAGTAGCTAACGCAGAAAATAATCATAACCTCGATGCCGATGATCTCATCGTCTTAGAAGCCACAGTCGGCGTAGGCCCTACATTCAAGCGCTTCAAGCCCCGTGCTAGAGGTTCAGCAGGTGGCATACTTAAACGCACAAGCCACATCTACATCACCCTCGCTCCTAAGCCAGTCGAGGCATAATACACTAACAATAAAACTATAACATTATGGGACAAAAAGTAAATCCGATCGGATTCCGCCTCGCACTCAGTAAAGACTGGCGCTCAAAGTGGTACGCCACAGGAACTGACTACGCAGACAAACTCCACGAAGATCTAAGTATTCGTAAATACATCAAAGGTCGTCTTCAGTTTGCAGCACTATCACGCGTCACTATTGAGCGTGCATGGAACAGCGTAAGAGTAACACTCCACACCTCACGTCCGGGACTAGTCATCGGCCGTAAGGGTTCAGAGATCGAGAAAATGACATCAGACATCGGCAAGCTTTGCGGTGGATGTTCTGTCAAAATTGATATTCTAGAAATTCGCAAGCCAGAGCTCGATGCTCAGCTCGTAGCAGAAAACATCGCCGTTCAGCTTGAGCGCCGTATAGCATTTCGCCGCGCTATGAAACGTGCTCTACAGACTACCATGGAATTTGGTGCAGATGGCATTCGTGTTCGTTGTGCTGGCCGCCTCGGTGGTGCAGACATCGCACGTGCAGAGTGGTATCGTGAAGGCAAAGTGCCTCTACAGACGCTCCGTGTGCCTATCGATTATGGATTTGCAGAAGCAGCCACAACCTACGGCATCATCGGTGTCAAAGTGTGGATCAACAAAAAAGAAGAAAAGCCAGGAGCACCAGGCGCGAACAACCGTGGAGGCCGAGGAGGTCGTCGTGGTGGTGGACGTAACGAGCGCGGTGGACGCCCAGAGCGCCAAGGCTAGAAACAATCATCATTAACCACTAAATTTAGGAAGAAATAATACTATGCCTTTAATGCCAAAACGCACCAAGTTCCGCAAGACTCAGCGAGGAAATCGCGGAGGAAATGCGCAACGTGGAACAGACGTAAGCTTCGGAGACTTCGGTCTCCAGTCACTCGGACGCTCTTGGATGAGTAACCGCCAGATCGAAGCGTGCCGTATCTCAATTAACCGTTTCCTCAAACGAAAAGGAAAAGTTTGGATCCGTGTATTCCCACACAAATCAGTCACAGGCCGTCCACCAGAAACTCGTATGGGTAAAGGTAAGGGAGCTGTTGACCGCTGGGTAGCAGTGATCAGACCAGGAACCATGATCTTCGAGATCGCCGGTGTCCCTGAATCGTCCGCTAAAGAAGCACTCCGTCTTGCATCTAATAAGCTTGGTTTCCGCACAAGATTCGTAGAGCGTAATAAGCTAGCGAAGTAAGCTAATTCAATCACCAAACAATAGAAACAACTACTATTATGGCAAAATTCAAAGAACTAAGCGAGCTCTCAACAGATGAACTCTCTAACAAACTCCGCGACCTCAAGCAAGAAGGTCTCAATCTCCGTCTCCAAGCGGCCACTGGCCAGTTAGAGAATACCGCCCGCATCAAAGCAGTCCGCCGCGAAGTAGCTCAAGTAAACACCATCTTTACTTCACTACGTAACAAAGCTGCTGCAAAATAATCACATAGAAAAACAATCATACTATGAGCGAAAATACACATTTACGTAAGACACGGGTAGGTAACGTAGTCTCCACATCCATGGATAAAACCATCGTTGTAGAATACGTAGCCCGCGTGCCACACCCACGCTTCAAGAAAATCGTTAAGAAGACTAAAAAGTTCTACGCACACGATGAAGAAAGCAAGGCAGCAGTTGGCGACAAAGTCCGCATCACTGAGACCAAGCCTATTTCAAAGAAGAAATGCTGGGTTCTCTCTGAGATCCTAACTCACTAATCAACCAATCAACATTTACTAATATCATGATCCAAATGGAATCAAGTGTAGCGATCTGCGACAACACAGGCGCTCGCTCAGCAAAAATGATCGGTGTCCTAGGAACTCGTTCCAAGGTAGCTAACGTGGGAGACATCATCACAGCACACGTGCGTGAAGCGATCCCCACCGCATCTATCAAAAAAGGCGCAGTCATCAAAGCAGTAGTCGTAAGGACAGCTGCACCTATCCGCCGCAAGGACGGTTCTATCCTACGTTTCGACGGCAACGCAATCGTTGTAATCGACAAGGATAACAACCCTAAAGGCACACGTATTTTCGGACCAGTTGCTCGTGAACTCCGCGAGAAGAAGTTCATGAAAATCGTATCCCTAGCTCCTGAGGTACTTTAATCTAAAACTCATAGCAAATAAATCATCATGAAGACTCACGTTAAAAAAGGCGACAACGTCACAGTGATCGCAGGCAACCATAAAGGCAAGTCAGGCAAAGTACTCTCAATCAATGAGGCGAAACAGCAAGTCATCGTCGAAGGTGTCCGCAAGATCAAAAAGGCAGTCCGTCCTACACAAGAAGACCAAGAAGGTGGCATCAAGGAGCTTGACGGCCCCGTTCATCTCTCAAACGTAAAGAAGGCATAGTCCTCCTTTTAAACAACGTTCAAATCATAAGCGACCCCGTGCAAACGGAGTCGCTTTTTTACTTTATTCCATACAACGAAGTAATAAATAAAAAACCTCAGACTCTAACTAGATGAGTGTGAGATTGTAAATGTGGCTAGCCTATTTTAGTGATCGCGGTGATCATGGTCATGTTCTTTATGATCGCCGTGATCATGGTTGATAGAAAATTAATGGCTTGACTAAATTACTTTATCAACAATATTTGCGTTAGTGTTTTTAAGTGAAACCATACGCAGCACAATTCATGCTGTTTTGATTTTTGCAGTGGGATTGTTCTGCTGTTTAGGGTCTTCGTATACTTATGAGGTGAAGCATGATCACGCTCATTCTGATGAGTATTGTAATTCGTATGACTTAGTATGTGATTATTCTCCAGATCATGGGCATTCGCATGATGGTGACGATGATCATGAAAAAGGTGATGGGGATGACAATCATTCACATGACCCGAATGATCGATCTCACTCACACACGCATTTGGTTTCTATAGATTTACCTGCCGCATGTTTGGCTAAGGTTCCATCTACTCAGTTTGCACACATGGCTAAATATAGCTTTTCACCACATGTGTCAGATACTGCTCCTGATGGACCATGTTATGATCTCATTAAGCCTCCTCAATTGGGCTAATTAAATAGTGACCAACGCATTAAGTAAGCGTGTCTTTTTTAGATACTTTACTTTGCACGATTTCAGCTAGAGCTCGGTTATGCTTGGCTATATCAGAGCTGTCTTTAGTTAGACTCGCGTTGAATAATTACTATTTTTTTAATGAGCATTTCTACTGTGTATCACCTGCTTTTACGTCTTCGCGTTCCCGTAAATAAGGTCTTTAAACATAGTTAGAAAACAGAATTAGCATCAAAGAACACTTTCTTTAGCCATAGATAAGGCATTATGAAAACAATTAAACAAAACAAGACAGGTTTAGCCTGGATAAATAAAGATAGAACATCACAAGCCGTTAAATGCGTCATCGCATTCAGCACTATGGTTCTTCTGGGAGGATGCCAAGGTTTACAAACATTCCAAAAGCAACCGCTGGATCTACCTAGCCATTCTAGCAAATGGCTAAATCAAGCTCCAGACACTGATTTAGTGATGGATTTTGTGAAGCTTATTGAGGCTAAGTCTGGGAAATCAACCAATTTCAATCCTGCTAACGGAGTGTCAATGAATGAAGCGCAAATGATCGCATTGGTTTATAATCCAGACTTACGAGTCGCCAGATTAAAAGCTAATGTAGCAGTGGCGACTGCCAAACATGCTGGGCTCTGGGATGACCCTACAGTGAGTTTCGATATTCTGAGAGTCACCGATAGTGTTCCTAAACCGTGGATAGTAGGTGGTTCCATCTCCCTAACGATTCCTCTCTCAGGGCGACTCAGGGTAGAGAAGTCTCAAGCAAAAGCAGTGATGCATGCAGAGCTGGATCGCGTGGCAGAGGAAGAGTGGCGGGTGTCTAATGATCTAGAAAAAACATGGCTAGCATGGTCAGCACTGCAAAGTGAGCTTGATCAAACTAAGAATGTTGTGAGCACTCTAGACTCAATCGTGAAATCAAGTAAGCAGCTTGCTGAGCAGGGAGAAATACCGAAAACAGAAGCCAATCTTTTCACTATTGAGCAAACTTCTCAGAAGATTGAGATTGATCGTTTAAGAGGTGAAGTCTTAGCCACGGAACAAGAGATTCGAGGGCTTATGGGGATATCACCCAAAGCTCCTGTTAAGCTCATTTCTACGCTAAATGTTAGAAGTTGGGCGCCAAGCAATCAACGACTAGCGATAAATAATCCCTCACTAAATAGACTACGCAGCGAATATAAAGTCGCAGAGTATGATCTCTTGTTAGAAATCAGGAAGCAATATCCTGACCTTGAAATTGGTCCTGCGGTTGAGAGAGAGGAAGGTCAGTCTAAGGTTGGCTTTCTTGGTGCCATTCCTATTCCATCACTCAATGCGAATAGAGGAGGCATCGCTAAGGCTAAGGCAAACCGTCAACTAGCTCAGGCTGTATTTGAGACGGAATACGAGCGCTACGTAGGTAAAATAGCTGCGCTTAAGGCTAGAAAAAATGCCCTTAACTCTCAAAACGCGTCCATGAAAAAGACGCTGATCCCGATGGTGGATCAGCAGTTACTCGACGCTAAAAAGCTTATAGATCTTGGTGAAGGCGACAGTCTCGTCTTGCTAGAAAGCTTTATCAGAGCGCACGAAGCTAAGCTCAAGGTCATCGCTATCCAGCTTAAAAAATCACAAGTCGAATCAGATATTCGTTTTCTGCTAGGACCTACAAATCACAAATCAATTATTACCAATAAATAATATTATGAAATACTTTAAGTATAGATACTTAGCGTTAATAACAATGCTATCCATTGCCACTTCCTGCACTCAGGAAAAACAAGTCGATTCCGATGCTTCAGAAATGGAGGAACCAGAAGAACTAACCAACAGAATCAATATACCAGCTATAGTGCGTAGTAATTTAGGGATTACTTTCGCTAAAGTGGAACGGCGCAATGTGCAGAATGCCTTTCGTGTTCCCGGTTCTTTTGAGCTTCTCCCGTTAGCCAAACATGAGCACCGGATGATGGTCTCTGGACATATTGATTTCTTAGTCGATCAGTTTGACAAAGTAGAGCAAGGAACGCCTCTGTTTCGATTCAAATCCATCGAACTCTTAGACATGATGCAGAAAATCGAGCTAGCAAAAGCGGAACTCAAGCAAGCCTCAGACAAATATGAGTTGGCAAAGGAAAGACAGACAGATCTAAAAAAGGCTAACTACAAGCGAGCCGATTTGGACGCCGAAGTGGCAGGTCTAAACACCGGAGTAACGCAAAAAAAAGCCGTGTTATCAGCAGCTGAATCCCTATTCAGTAGTATCGCTGAGACCATGGGAGTCGAAGCGAATTTTGAAAAAGTGACGAACTGGATAGAAGTGCGAGCCAGTGAAGCTGGAGTAGTGTCTTCATTAGCGGTGACCAATGGTGCGTTTGTAGAGGATTCTTCATTGATTCTGACTACGATTGATGCAGCGAAAGTGCGTTTCCGTGCGATGGCTCTGCAAAGCGATATTTCACGTTTCAAAGATGGACAGAAAGTAAACATCGTTTCTCCACAGTCTGGTAATAATGACATCAATGACTCGATTCCAGCGGAACTAAAAATAGGTCTAACAGCCGATGCGACTAATCGGACGATCACCCTTTTTGCCAAACCTAGTGATTCGAGTGAGGACAGAGCTTGGGCTAGATCAGGCATTTCGGCATTTCTGGAAATAGCCGAGGAATCTACCGATGGCATAGTTTTAGCCATTCCTAAGTCAGCTGTAGTAAGAGATGGACTGACACATGTGTTCTTTAAACGTGATCCACTAGATCCTAATAAAGCGATACGCGTGGAGGCAGACTTAGGCGTCAGTGATGGACGGTGGATCGAGATCATGAGTGAGCTAGGACCGAATGATGAGGTCGTTCTCAATGGAGTTTACGAGCTGAGGCTCGCGAGTGAGCAGGATGGAAAAACCCAGAAAGGTGGGCACTTTCATGCTGATGGAACTTATCATGGAAAAGATGATTAGTGGACTGGTATGTAAATTAAAAATTAAAATTTCAATCTTATGTTAAGTAAACTTATTAAATTTTCGTTAGAGCGCTCTTCGTTAGTGCTTATACTAGCTGGTATATTGCTGGCTGTCGTGGGGATGCGTATTTCTAAGACTCCCGTAGATGTCTTCCCAGAATTAAACGCTCCAACCGTAGTCATCATGACAGAGGCTTCTGGGCTAGCTGCCGATGAGGTAGAACAATACGTGACCTTCCCGATAGAAAGCTCTGTCAATGGAGTGCCTGGTGTAAGGCGTGTCCGCACCTCTAGTGCCATCGGTCTTTCCGTTGCGTATGTGGAGTTCGACTGGGGCACAGACATCTACACCGCACGTCAGCTCGTTTCTGAGCGGCTGGACTCGGTGCGTGAAGATCTACCACCAGATGCCCACGCTCAGATGACTCCTATCACCTCGATCACTGGTGAGATCATGCTACTAGCTGTATCCTCTCCAGATAAAACAATGAATGAACTAGATCTGCGATCCTACGCTGAGTTTGACTTGCGGACTAAGCTTCTAGCGATCCCTGGAGTTTCACAGGTTTCAGTCATCGGAGGAGAGTTGGCAGAGTATCAGGTTCTAGTCCGGCAGGATGATCTGCTACTCTATGGTTTGACCATTCAGGATGTCATCGATGCTACTGGCGAATCCCATACTACCCTAAGTGCAGGATATTTACCCGATGTGAACTCATTAGAAATCCCTCTCAGACAAAGCGGCAGAGTCACCTCAGTAGAGGATATTTCAGGAACGGTGATCAAATACCATGAGGGATTCCCGGTGACGATCGGGCAAGTTGCTAATGTCAAAATGGGTCCGGCTCCTAAACGAGGAACTGGGGCTGATGGTGGTAACAGTGCCGTTGTCATGACCATTCAGAAAGCTCCTGGCACCAACACGCTGATCCTGACAGAGAGTATCGACAAAACGCTAGATAGTTTGGAAGGTACCTTGCCAGAAGGACTCAAGATCAATCGGCAGATCTTCCGCCAATCCGACTTCATCAATCTCTCTGTGACAAATGTCGTCCATGCACTTCGGGATGCTGCTATCATTGTAGCAGTCATCCTGATCCTATTTCTTCTCAATATAAGGACAACGATCATCACTCTAACAGCCATTCCACTGTCTTTGGCTGTGGCATTATTAGTGTTCGACTGGTTCGGTATGTCCATCAATGTGATGACCTTGGGAGGCTTGGCGATTGCCGTTGGCAGCTTAGTGGATGATGCGATCATCGATGTAGAAAATGTTTTCCGCAGGCTCAATGAAAACGCAGCCAAGCCTGAAGCAGAGCGCCAGCCACGGATGAAAGTTCTGTTAGATGCGAGTAATGAAATCCGACCAGCAATGGTATTCGCGACAATGATCATCGTGCTAGCATTCTTACCGCTGATGTTTTTGGAAGGTATCGAGGGCAGATTTTTCCGTCCACTAGGAATCGCGTTTGGAGTCTCTATCATTGCTTCACTGCTAGTCGCTCTCACAGTGACACCAGCGATGTGTCGTTATTTAATGAAAGGGAAAGCGGATGCAGATAAATCTACTGAACCACCTTTAGTCCGATGGTTAAAATCGGTCTATACCCCTATCTTGAAACGAGCAGTAAAGTTCAAGAAAACGGTCATGACACTGGCATTAGTAACCACCGTACTGGCACTCTGGCTTAGTTCTTCGTTCGGAAAATCCTTTTTACCGGAATTTAAAGAAGGCACATTTACCGTCTTTCTCTTTGCGCCTCCTGGGACATCTCTGGATGCTAGTGATCGAATGGCAAGTTCTATAGAAAAGCAGTTTCTCAAACTTGAAGGAGTGAAAAGTGTCACCCGGAGAACCGGAAGAGCTGAGCGAGATGAACACGCTGAGCCAGTGAGTAATTCTGAAATGGAGGTCAATGTGAAGCAGGGATATGACAATGATGCTGTCCGGCTAAAAATTAGTAAAATTCTAGAAAAAGTCCCAGGCATTTCGACAAATATCGGACAGCCGATTGAGCACCGGCTCAGTCATATTCTCTCTGGAACACCAGCCGCTATCGCGATCAATGTCTATGGAGATGATTTAGAGAAATTACGCGTCATCGCTAAAGAAATAGAAGTAGTCCTAAAGCCGCTTCCTGGTGCTAGAGATGTGGCTGCGAACCGCGAAGTCATGATTCAGTCGCTACCTATCAATTATCGACCAGCTGACCTCGCTTCCTATGGACTAACCCCACAAGCAGCGGCAGAACAGGTAAGAAACGCTGCCTTTGGAGTGACCGTAGCTGAGGTCAATGAAGGAGTCAGAAGATACGGTTTAGCCGTGCGTATGGAGGAAGAAGATCGTGACGACATTGCAGAGATAGAGAACCTCATTCTACGTGGGAAATCTGGAGCATTAGTGCGGCTTCACGAAGTCGCTGATATAGGACCAGAGATGACATCTAATCTGATCGCCCGTGAAAACTCCCAACGTAAGGCAGTGGTCACGCTCAATGTAGATGAAGGATACAATTTAGGACATCTCGTAGAACAAGTGCAACTCAGAGTCGATCCCATCGTACAAAAATATGGCTACACAGTGAACTACGGAGGTCAATTCGAAGCTCAGCAAGCTGCAAGTAAGACGATCTTCCTCTTCAGCGGTGTCGTCCTCGTCATTATGATCTTCTTGCTCCAGCTAGCGATCGGTTCGTTCCGAGTCTCATTGCTCGTTCTGGTGAATCTTCCGCTGGCTCTCATCGGAGGTATTGCAGCCATCTACATCACCGAGTCACCAAACCTGATTAGCAACACCGCAGCATTGTTTAACCTAGGAGGTCACTACACGGCCCCAGTTATTTCAATCGCCAGCATGGTGGGCTTTATCACGCTATTTGGCATCGCAGTGAGAAACGGAATCCTCTTAGTAAATCACTACGAGCATCTCATGACACACGAAGGAAAAACAATGTCAGAAGCGATCATCCAAGGGTCAGCAGAACGACTCATCCCGATACTTATGACCGCTCTCACAGCGGCATTAGCCGTGATCCCGCTAGTTCTTAAAGGCGACCAACCAGGAAATGAAATCTTAGCACCACTATCAGTGGTGATCTTAGGAGGACTTCTCACATCCACATTTCTTAACCTGATCGTCGTCCCAGCAGGATTCGCTGCGATACACCGAGCGCCGAAAGAAAAGAATTTACCTAAGGCAAATACGCCATCATAAACAACAATAGAAAAAATAGAAACATGAAAACAAAATACACATTACTATCAGCAATCGCGCTATCAGGACTACTAGTTAGCTGTGGAGATAAAGAAAAGACAGAGAGCACAGAAAAGAAGCCTGCCGCAAAGGCTGCACCAGCAGACAAGGAGCATGATGATCACGAAGGGCACGACGATCACGACCATGGTGAAGAAGCGGAACTAGGTTCGCATGAAATTGAGGGCATCAAAGTAGAAGCCGCCCAAGGTCACGGAGCAGTGGAGGCAGGGAAAGAAGGTCACCTCATCCTCAAATTACCATATAATGATAAAGGAGAGACCGTAGTTAGAGTATGGATAGGAACCGCAGACAAAACCTTATCTTCGGCGGGCAAAGGCGTATACGCACCATCACATGATGACTACGACATCCACACAGTGGCCCCTGACCCACTTCCAGCAGACACTAAGTGGTGGGTGGAAATCACCAAGCCAGATGGAATGAAAGCCACAGGCTCTATTCCTCTGCTGAAGGATATTTCTAAGTAAGAAAATTCAGCTAAATATTTTCCCTATCTAATTTGATATCAGATAGGGAAAGAATTTTACTACCTGCCTGCTAATACCACTCCGCAATTTGTGTGATAGTGCGGGGCTTGGTGGTTTGGTTGGGTGTGTACCAGGGTTGCGTCGTTGATGCTGCCTTGCCTCGGGCCTATTATATAGTAGTGAGCGGCAACTAATTCATTTCTTGACATAGTGTTCATTTGAGTATATTAAATTCATCTGACCGTTATGAGTGAGCCAAGTCCATTATCAGCATTATTTATAGATTTCGATGCGTATTTCGCATCCGTAGAGCAGCATTTTGAGCCCTCGTTACGGGGTAGGCCGGTGGGTGTGGTGCCTGTGATGGCGGAGAGTTCTTGCTGTATCGCGGCGAGTTATGAGGCGAAAAGGATGGGGGTCAAAACGGGGACTCGGGTGAGCGAGGCGCGAGAGATCTGCCCAGGTATCGTGATCGTGCCATCGCGGCCTGAGTTGTATATCAAGACGCATCACAAGACGGTGGAAATAGTTGAGCGGTGTATCCATGTAGAGGGGGTTTTGTCGATTGATGAGATGTGGGCTTGGCTGCCGTATAATTGGCGGACGGTGGAAAAAATCTCTGAGATCGCGGCATCGATCAAGCGTGAGATGTTGCGAGAATTTAGTTCCGCCCTGACCTGTTCGATTGGCGTGGCTCCAAACCGATGGCTGGCTAAGATGGCATCGAAAATGCGGAAGCCAAATGGATTTATGATCATTAATGATGAGGACTTACCAGACATTTTATACTCGCAAGGTCTTTCGGACATTCATGGCGTGGGAAGTAGTATGAAGCTGCGTCTGCACGCCGCTGGCATCCACTCTGTGCAGCAGCTCTGTGCATGCACGCTGCAGCAGCTCCATACTATTTGGGGCAGCGTGCAGGGAGGCAGGCTCTACCTCCAGCTCCGAGGTCACAGCGTGCCAGATACCGTCACCGAGAAGCGTAGTATCGGGCATTCGCATCTCTTGCCGCCGGTGAAACGTAGACCTGTGCAGGCTGAGGCGGTGCTGCATAAGCTGACCCAGAAGGCGGGGATGCGATTGCGTTCTTATGAGATGCTGGCGGAGGCTCTGGTGATCGATCTCCGCTATCTGAACGGCGAGCGATGGTCCCAAGAGGCGCGCTTTGATCCGAGTTCGGACGCGTTATTTTTTGCTAAATTAGTGTCGCAGCTTTGGCGTCAGCGCAGTCTTCCGCAGCAACCGATCCGGCAACTCGGGGTGACGATGTTTAGGCTCGTAGAAAAGACAAATTTCACCCCATCGCTATTCACTCCTGCACACAGAAACCGTGATGCACTGAATTCCGCGATGGATTTCCTGCAGCTCCGTTTCGGCAAGAATGCCATGCATCTAGGCTGCGATCATGCTGCTTTAGATAATGACAACATGCG
>CAWVXI010000023.1:0-48201 GCA_963934155.1 uncultured Verrucomicrobiales bacterium
TGGAGTTTATCTCGTAGTCTGTCAAGTTGCCTTTGGCATCGTGGGTGGCGGCGTTGCCTCCGATCTGTACTTCATATTTTGTCTTCATGCTTTTACTTTCCCCAATCAGCTTTGCTACACTTTCAAATCATTCCATCAAACGATCAATCCAGTATCACTGTGAGGATGGTATTAGGTATGGGGTCTTCTCCTCGACACTAGTATATAGAAACTTCGATGGGAGGCTAATCGTTCTCAATTTTAATACTTCAAAACTCAATAATTGGAATAGAGTGCTCTATTTAGAAAATAAAGATGGTAGCTTTTCTCGCTATGATAACGGCGTTATAGAGAGGGTGATTAAGACAACTCACTGTATAAATAACTTAGATTGATGATGTGTTCTAAAACTCGGTAATAACCGGAAATCTCTTGGTTTTGATTGTTTTTTGCTGGTAGGGGATGAAGAGGGCTTGGAGTTTTGGTTGTTGGTTGGCTAGGGAGAGGGATTTTTCTGTAGGGAGAATACGGAGCGCGGTTGCCCAGGCGTCGGCTTGCATGGCAGTGGGGGCGATGGTGGTGACATTGAGACGGTTGATTTTGCTTTTCTTGGTGGTGGGGTCGATGAGGTGGGATTGGCGTTCGCCATCTTGCTCGAAGAACTGGTAGCTATCGCCTGAGGTTGAGAGGGCGGTGTTGGCGAGGACGAGGATGCCGATGATTTCTTGTTGCGGATTCTCGATGCCGATGCGCCAGCCTTGTTTGCCCGGGGGGGCATCAGCGAGGACGGTTTCTCCGCCGATGACGACTGCGGCTTGGCTGATGCCGGCTTCCTTTAGAATGAGCATGAGCTGATCCGCGATGTAGCCTTTAGCGATGCCCCCGAGGTCGAGATTGAGTGGTTTGAGAAGGGTGATGGTCTGCTGCTTGGGATCGAGTTTGAGGTGTTGGTAGCTTACCTGATCTCGCTGTTCCGGTCGCTCTTGCCTGTGAGCGGATCGGTCCCTCCAACGCTGGGTGTGTTTGCCGAGAGTGATGTCAAAGGCACCATTAGTCTTGGCTGAAATGCTCTGGGCTTGAGCGATGACGGTGAACAGTGGCTCACTGACTTTATGGGCTTCGCTAATTGGTTTCTGGCTAAGTTTACTGAGCTCGCTATCATCGCGGTAGTCTGAAAAAATAGCGTTGAGGTCTCTGATTCGTTGGAAACATTTCTGGGAGAGTTGAGTTGCTTGCTCGTCATCTGCAGAGAAAAAAACGATCTGCACCGTAGTGCCTAGATGAGGCTGGGTGAAGCTGAATTTTTTGAGCTCTAAAGCGGGTAAAGACGGGGTGATATTTTTTTGAGAATCACACTGAGTGAGCAGCGAAACTAAAAGAATAATAACAGAAAAAGCCGTAAGCAATTTCGCCTCGGATTTTATGTTTAACAGGTTGTTTTGGTATCTTTTTATAGTTTTGGCAATAGTTTTAAAGCTCAGCATCAGTTGCCACACCAGAGTTCCAGTAGTGATACATTTCTTCTGCAGTGGGGATTTTTTCTGGGCGCACTAGGCGCATTCCGATCCATTGGACGCTGGTGAAGTACCAGAGGCTTCTCGGTTCCTGCGGATCGAGAATTTTCCATTCTGGTTCTGAGGGAATACGTTTATCTGCGGTGATCTCTTCAAGCGGTTGTTTCCAGTATCCTCCCTTGGTCACGTGTGGGTAGGATTTGGTGGCCTTAATCCATGGGTTGTGGACTTTATCTTTACCGAAGTAGGCGCGTCTGTCTGGAACATACTGGTCTAGTGTCCATTCTTGCGCATTTCCATGCATGTCGACGAAGCCCCAAGCATTTGGCTTCTTCTTACCAGGTGCATGGTATTGTGAGGCGGCATCACCGCCAAACCATGCGTATTGCTCGGCTTCTTCTGGGTTATCGCCCCAGGTGTATTTAGTTTTGCTTCCCGCGCGGCAGGCGTATTCCCACTCGGCTTCTGTGGGGAGGCGATAGAAATGTCCGGTTTGGTAGCTGATCCATTGGCAGTATTTGTTCGCTGCGTGCTGGGTCATGCTAATCGCTGGGTGGCCTTCACGCGGCATGCCGAATGTCATCGGATGATAGGGTGGGGTGGGACGTGCTAGGAAATCGATGTCATTTGTTATCTGGGCCCGCGCAAAGTCCACGACACTGCCGTCTTTTTGACGAGGGATTTCATTATTCATGAAGGGATCATATTCATCCCATGTGACTTCTGCTTTTCCCATCCAAAAGGGGGAAAGTGTGACTTCTAGTGAGTCGCCCTCTTTGTTGCCTTTCCAGGTGAATGAACCAGCCTTTACTGGGAGCATTTCAAACTGGGCACCTGAGATGAGCTTTTCCTGGTAGGCTGCGAATGGCTGCGGTTGATTGTCGTGAGTCTTATTTTTGATTGCCTGGTAGTCAGTGATGCGCTTGTGAATGACTGTGGCGAGGCGCAATTGTTCCTCCTCTAATTCCTCTTTGGCTAGTGGCGGTTTAATATCAGATTTCACTTCTCCCTTGGCAGGAGCATCGGCTGCTGGCTCAGCATTGGAATTGGATAGTGTTAATACTGATATGGCAATTACTGGTACAAAGCCGCATCCTAAGAACCTTTTAGAGTTACTAGATAATTTGAACATGGTATGTTATGCGATATAAGATTAGCTAAACTGAGTCTTACCTGGCTCAGCTGGTGGACGTGCTGTGAATGGTGTCTTGAAGTCCAGTCCATTGGTGTCAATGAGCTGGTCAGTGGAGGCCATCAGTTGCTTGTCAGTGATGAGTTGCCCGGTGTATGCTGCTTCACGACCCATGATGGTGATGGCGTGGGTGTGTTCAAATTGTCCAATCACGTCATTATAGACTTTTCCGCTGCGGATGTGCTCAGTGAATATTTTGTGCTCGTTGACATAGCCGAGGCTGCCTTTGCTTTGCCAAGTGGTTTTACCGTCTTTGATGATAGAGACATTTCTGCCATCGGTGACTGCGCGACCTTTCGTTCCAGCGATGATGTCGCTACCGCCTGCGAAGGTGCGCGGGACTTGGCGACCCAGGAAGTCTGAGGTGCGTCCATCTGCGTATTCATAACGGATACTGAAGGTGTCCCATGCGTTTGCTCCTTCAACGGGCACTGCGTTTGCGCCAGTGGCGAAACATTTGATAGGCATCTGATCACCCATCGCCCATGACATGCGGTCGATTCCGTGAATCATGTATTCGAGTGTTCCGTCGCCGCTGAGCTCTAAGAAGTTCTGCCAATATCTTTGAGCCCACTCCATATCAGACATTGTTGGTGGTTTAAATTTCATGTTAGGCATTTTATTTGGTCGTCCACCAGCGCAATACATCGATGATGTTGATAGAACGTCACCGATTTCGCCGCCTTGGATGCGCTTGTGCATTTCCATCAGGTGGGTGCTGTAGCGCCATACGAGGCCTGTAAGAACAGACTGCCCGTTGCTCTTCGCTTTTTTAGCGCTGTCCACCACGCTCTTGAGTCCGGGTATGTCGAGCGCGAACGGCTTTTCAATAAACACGTGCTTGCCAGCAGCAACGGCAGCTGCGAAATGCAGCGGGCGGAATGCGGGTGTGGTGGTGAGTAAAATGATGTCTGCACCGCTATCAATCACTTTTTGGAATGCATCGAAGCCTACGAATTCGCGCTTGCCGCCATCTGTATCGATACGACCAGAGAATTTTTTATTGATTCCCGCAATTTTTTTCATGGGGGCTTCAAAGATGTCTCCGACTGACCAGAGGATGGTGTCAGGGTCGGCGCTCATGATGTCTCTAACTGCTCCTGCTCCGCGTCCACCTAAGCCGACAACACCTACTTTAAGTTTCTTTTTCCCGGCTGCTTGCGCTGAAGCTAGGGATGGGAATGCCAGTGGCGTGAGGCCGATAGCGGCGGTTCCGAGGGTAGCGTTTTTGACGAAGTTACGACGGGTGACCTGAGATGGAGACTTTTCGTTAGATGTATTTTGTTCTGACATGATAAGTATTTATTTATAGGTTTATTAATTAAGTTTACAGGATAAAAATTAAAGTGCGAATACTTTGTCCATGTTCGCTGAGATTTCTTTTAAGCGCGCGAGATCTCCGCCGCCTACTTCTGCGGCGCACCAGCCGTTGTAGTTTATTTCTAGTAGAGCCTTACGAACATCTGCGAAGTCGAGGTCGCCTTCACCGATGTTGGTGAATTTATTTTTCTGACGGGAGAAGCCCTTCACATCGAGTTTGATGATGCGCTTGCCGAGGTGGCGGATCCAGTCGCCCATGCTACCATATTTCCAATGGTTGCCGATATCGAACTGGAGCCCTACGAATGGGGAGTTAAATTCATCCACGTATTTACCGAGCATTTCAGCGCTTTGGTTTGAGTCGCCCTTATGATCATAGCAGAAGTGATTCCAGACGTTTTCAATAACGATTGAAATGCCGTGCTTGGCGGCTAGTGGAAGCGCGAGTTTGATGTTCGCTACGGAACGGCTCCAGACTTCTTCGTGGGTGCCATCTTTACCATGACCAACTACAAGTAGGATGGTGCTGCCTCCGACTGCGTGGGTTTCTTCGATGCCTTTCATCAGGTCGGTAAGTGCTTTGGCTCTCACGGTGGCATCTGGATCGCTATGGCGGGTCTGCCAATGAGTGCCACAGACGGTTCCATCTACGATGATTCCGGTTGCTGCGATGGCGGCTTTTGCTTCTTCTATGGGAACGCCTGGGGTGTTGAATTCTACTGCTTCAAACCCTGCATCCTTGGCCATCTGGAAACGCTCCATGACGGATTTCCCCTTAATCATGCCAAACTTGAGCGTCTTAAATAGGCGACCATTTAAACTATTAGTTGCTTCGGTATTCGCAGCGACAGGAGCAAATGCTAGTAGCTGACTGGTCAGGGGTGCTAGTGTGAGGCCTCCGATGGCGGCACTTTTAAGAAACCCGCGTCTCGAGTTTAGATTTGTGTTGCGTTGAATTGAATTTGTAAGGTCATTTGTTTCCATGAAGTGATTTTATATACTCCCTAAAAAAATAAGCCTATCATAAATCTCTAATTATAGCTGGTATTATTTACCAACCAATGGGGGTTTTCTATGCACTTGATAATGGATTTTATTATATTGTTTTCCGTGATGTTCGTGGCCTTCCTCCGGATTTAAATCTGGGTGTGTCTGAGGGAAATCGCCTCAGTAGACAGCTCGACACGGTGTTAATAGGGTCGTAAGTTGCTTATCTAAAGTTAGTAGTATGGATATTGGCGGCTGCCAGAGATGTAAGGATACTCACTCTTAACGCACTATGAAGTATCGATTAATGGCAAAGAAACGCACGTTTTTATCATCTAGTCCAAGCCATATGGAGGTGAGTATTATGGCCTCTATCGCCAGGTCCGAGGACTTCTGTAGCTCCCTTCGCCCTGACTGTTCGCTTAAATTTTCTGAGGTAAGGATTACGATACCCTACTCTCCAGCCGTTGATCATATCCACATCAAAGGCGATGCCCGCGTAGTGTCTAGAGTTTGGGCTGTGTGAACCACCTGCTATAGAGGTCACTCGGAAGCTATAACCTTTTTTATCTGCTAAATAGAGCATTGTGGTTAACATCTGTCTTCTGAGTTTGGTGTAGCCACCAGGGGCTGTGCCGTATCTACTGCGCTTGGCACTATACCCTCGAGCTACGGAGGCGATGTTGTGGTAAGAACTGGCTCCATCGCTTCTACCACTGACTTGTTTAGTTATTAAAGTGATTTTAGGGTGATTGAGGACTTCTGTTGCCAGTGCTGCATTTGCTGCAGCTCTGTTTGGACCGAAGAGAGATCCGCAAGAAGTGAATAGTGCCGCGATTGAGAAAAAAGTGAGAAATTTGAGGATAAGTTGCATAAATATTAGTGTGTTTGTGGCTTGTATTGACAGTAGATTAGAGATTTTATCTTTGTCAAATATGAAGTGAATTAAAGGGTTTCTACAAGCATTCAGGTAGTTAGGGGTATAATGGTAACACCTGATTCAATTTATAATCACGAGACTGGTCGCTTATACTCGCGGCTTTAATGAAGTGGTAGTAACTTTTAAATGTGATGATGAAAAGCGAAGCTAAGTATGAAAATGCGCAATAATTGGGTGTGTTTATGCGGTCAGCCAGGTAGCGAGGACGCGTAAGCTACTGTAGGAGAGTTATGAACCGCTACTTTATTTACTGTTGAAAAGTCTTTATAATGGATTTTTTAGTGAAAAAACCCCATCTTAGTGACTTACCGTAAATGGATTATAATTAAATTGAATGTTTCGCACTAATTTTAATGGTGTTTGGGGTCTTTTACGAGTAAGAGAGCAGTGCGCTGATAGGTTTCACCACCATTAGTAGCATCCACAAGGGCTGTGCACCGACAGGTTTCACCACCATTGGTTGCATTCCAGGCCCTCCAAAAAATTAACTATATCAATCAAATCCATTCACTATTATGTTTAAAGATTTCCCATTTCACAGAGTCAACTGGAAGACCAGTATCTTCCTCATCGCAACGACACTTATTTCACTGATATTCGTTCCTATTTATATTATTAGCTTCGGACTGAGCCCATTCCTAATAGGGATGTTCTTGTTCTACACGGTCGCGACGATCATGAGTATCACGCTCGGTTACCACCGATTATTCTCACACCTGTCATTCAAGGCTAAGTGGCCTGTGAAGTTTCTGACATTGGTTTTTGGTGCGGCAGCATTTGAGAACTCATGCCTTAGCTGGGCATCTGATCACCGTCACCACCACAAGCACGTGGATCACGATGGAGATCCGTATGATATTTCTAGAGGGTTCTTCTACGCACACATCGGCTGGTTGCTTTTCAAGCTAGACCCTATGCCAGTAATGGACAATGTCAGTGACTTGCAAAGAGACAAGATGGTTATGTGGCAAGATAAATGGGTGCACCTTATCGGTTTGATCGTTGGTATCATTATCCCGCCTGCTATTGGTTACCTCATAGGTGGCTGGGAAGTGGCACTAGGAGCTTTCCTTATCGTCGGTTTCCTCCGTATTGTGGTAGTCCAGCATTGCACATTCTTCATTAACTCCATGTGTCACACGCTAGGAACTCGTCCATATAACTCAGGAAACTCAGCCAGAGACTCTGCGATCATGGCAGTTTTCACTTGTGGTGAAGGTTATCATAACTACCACCACGCATTCCAGCACGACTACAGAAATGGTGTGAAGCCATGGCAGTTTGATCCGACTAAGTGGATGATCTGGGTTCTCTCAAAGCTGGGCCTCACTAGTAATCTCCGCCGTGTATCGGATGCTAAAATTTTACTCGCAGAGATGCGTGAAGCTAAGCGTCTCATCGAGCAAAAGCGCGAGGCTGTTGTTGAGGTAAAGGCATTACCTCCTGTGTGCGAGAAGACGGAGGAAATGATTGATTTACTTTCTGATCGCCTTACGGACTGCTTCGCACAGATTGATGAAGCGATTGCTAATAAAGTGGAGCTATCTAAGTCTGCTCTCAAAGAGATTCACACTGAGATTCGTGCGGTTGTGAGAGGTATCGGCAAGGTGAAGGCAGTGATTGCTTAAATTATCCATACCAAACTATTTTATTTCTATCAGCGCGGTTCATTATGAACCGCGCTTTTTTATTCTCTTTTGGCTAGGAATATCAGGGCTGGCTTGCTAGACATTCCTAAATGACACGATTGAGGTTTTTACTCTGCTGGCAGATCCTCCAAAAGTGTGTTAATCAATATTTATCAATTAACCAGCAAACCAATTAAACGAGAAACCAAATACAATGAGTAAAATAGCAAATAGCATGGTGGACACAGTGGGGAATACTCCGCTAATCAAACTAAATAAAATAACCGAAGGCGTGGGTGCAGAAATTCTAGTCAAGGCGGAGTTCTTTAACCCGCTATTCAGTGTTAAAGATCGTATCGGTAAAGCGATGATCGAGGATGCTGAGAGAAGTGGTAAGCTTAAGCCAGGCGGATGTATTATCGAACCTACTTCAGGTAATACTGGGATTGCATTAGCTTTCGTAGCACGTGCCAAAGGCTACCGTTGTATCCTCACGATGCCTGAGACAATGTCTGTAGAGCGCAGAGTGCTTCTTAGAATGCTAGGCGCAGAGCTAGTGCTGACTCCTGGACCGAAGGGTATGGGCGGCGCGATTGCGAAAGCGCAGCAATTGATTGAAGAATTTGGTGAAGGAGCCTTTGGACCTCAACAGTTTAATAATCCTGCCAATCCTGAAGTTCACCGCCAGACGACTGCGGAGGAAATCTGGGACGCGTGTGATGGTAGGATAGATGCCTTTGTGTCCGGAGTGGGCACAGGTGGGACCATTACTGGGGTGTCAGAAGTTCTGAAACAAAGATGTGATATGAAGACCTTCGCTGTTGAACCTGTGAATAGCCCAGTCATTTCTGGGGGTAGCCCAGGGCCTCACAAGATCCAAGGTATTGGAGCCGGCTTTATCCCAGGTAATCTCAACGTAGATACTATCGATGAAGTGATCAAGGTGTCTGATGACGATGCCTTCGCTACGGCGAGGCTGCTAGCAAAGGATGAAGGGTTGCCAGCGGGTATTTCAACTGGAGCGAATGTTTGGGCAGCAATACAGCTTGGCAAACGACCAGAGTATGCTGGCAAGCGGATTGTTACTATCGGATGTTCATGCACTGAGAGATATCTTTCTACACCACTCGCCGAGGCAGTGAGAGAAGAGGTGGCTCAACTTACTGTTTCTGAGATTTAAGACATCTAATTTCACGACCAGCTTTATGATGGCGTGCTCATTCATCTTAATGGTGAATAAGCACGCCATTCTTTTACCCAGAATAGTAGAAGCAAAAAAAATGGTAGCCACACATACGCTCGTGTGGCTACCAATGATGAACAAAGAGAGTCGCTCTCTTATAATTGATGAATTAGAATTTAATTTCAAATCCTGCGTATGCTGTGCGTCCTTGATTCGATCTGGCACCTTCTGGAAGGCGTGATGAGATGAAGCGGTCGTCGAATATATTAGCGAGACCTGCGATGAGTTTCACCCGCTCGTTCATGTCGTAGTGTCCACTGAGGTCCACCGTGAAGCCACCACCGACTTCGCCATTTCTTGATGACGATCCAGCTGCTGCTGAATCTTCAAGAGCGGATCCGAATGATTTGCCGATGTAGGCAGCATCCAAGTTAGCGCCCCATTTATCAGCCTCAAAAGCGATACCAAATGATGCCTGGAACTCTGGGATGTATGGGATGCGCGCGTCGTCTGCACCACCACTATAAATATCACCTTCGCCGCCGCCTGCTAGTGCTTTATCGATCGTAGCAGATGTGAGAGTAGCCGTTGCGTAGACAGGCATTTTATAGCCTTTATTGTCGTTTAGCAGATCGTAACTTACGCTTGCTTCTAGACCATAGACAGTGGCTGCACCAGCATTGGTAGAGCTAGTGTCGCCTAGTCCTGCATCAGATGAAATGATGTTTGAGTAGTCTGTGTAGAAAAGAGCTAGCTCAGCATTAATACGGTCTGTGCGATGTCTGAGGCCGATCTCATATCCGATACTTTCTTCTGGATCGACACCACTTTTCTGCGCAGAGCGCGGACCAGCGATGGAGACACCTTTATAAATTCCACCATAGACTAAATTTGATTCATTGACCTCATAAGTGAAGCCGACACCAGGTGCTAGGTAGTTGGTGCTGCCCTCAAATGTGGTTGCGGCTGCATAGTCTGCGTGAAACTGATCCACATACTCGTAGCGGACGCCTGGCTTAAGAGAAAGCTTACCGAAATCCATATCATTTTCTAACCAGACGGCGATAGCTTTAGACTCCTGGAGTCTATCACCTTCCACATCAGGACCGCGGTAGCGGCGGTTTATGGAGTCTATTCCACCATTAGCGTTCATGTTATAGCGATCCGCGAATTGGTTTCTTTTGATATAGTCTTTGTGCAGTCTCACACCAAAGTCCAACTCATTTTTAGCATTCATTGCCTCAAAACTATAGCGACCAGCGAATTGAAGGCCATATGACTCGTAAGTTCGGGCGTTAGCTTTCACATCGAGAGCTCCCGCTGTGGTGCCGTTGAGTATACCAAACTCAGTGGCATTTCCCGCAGGGTCTCCGATTACTGTGTGGAGGCTAGATCTACCTGCTCCTACTTTATTTAGCTTATACCAGTTTCTTTCAAACTGGTTGAAGTATGCGGTAGTGTTGAAGCTCAAGTTTTCTGTTGGTGCAAATGAGTATTTCAAATGTGTGCGATGATGCTGTGTGGTGATGTTGTCGAACCGAGATCCCGCGTAGCGCATGTCTGGGCTGTTTCTCGCATCATCATCAGTCAGGCCAAGGTATGATTCGTTTGCGTCAAGGTCAGAGAAGCCATAGCGAAACTCAAATTTTTGTTTCATTGCAGTGTCTGGCTCCCATGAAAGCTTTAACATCGGTTCGATGAGTGAGTGCCCCGTATCTTTAGGGTTGCTGTTTTCGGGAGTCGACTGGACATCTCTAAATCCGTCAGATCCGTCGTAGAACATCTCTAGTAAGTAACCAAATTTTCCGTTACCGGTATCGAGAGTATTTCCGTAGTAGGTATGTGCTAAAATATCATTATTTGATCCATAGAGAAACTTAGTGTAAAAAGTTTCTTCTTCAGGGATCTCAGTGGATAGATAGTTAATCACACCACCGGTAGTCTGTGGACCAAACTTCACTTGGCTGGAACCTTTGAGTATTTCTAATCCTCTCATACGACCTACCTTCGGAGAGTAGTAAGCACTAGGAGCTGAATAAGGTGCCGGTGCCATGAGGATCCCGTCCTCCATGACGGTTGTTCTATCCATACGTACACCATCTGCACCACGAATTGATAGATTTGGGAAAAATCCCGTGCCTGTCTCATCCCGTGCGAAAACACCGGGGACACGAGCAACGATTTGATTTATATTAGTAGAGTGCTGACGATTTAGAGCCTTATTATCTAAATAGGCGGCGGAGCCAGCTAGTCTAAATAGGCGCTCAGTGTTACCTACTACTGATGAGGAATCTAACTCCTCAATGCTATTTATATTCTCTTGAGCGTGTGTGGAGCCTGCGGCTGCGAAGACAGCGAGTAGGCTTAAGACCTTGGATGTTGTTGGTTTCATATTGTTTTTCTTGTTTGTTATTAGGTTGTTAGACTTTGCTATTAACGCATAGATGCACACCTTCTATTGATATTGATTCTCATTAGCAAGGATTTAATGTTTTTAATTAAAATAATTGACTTAATGCAATTAAGTTGCATTAGTGAGTCATGACCTTAACACACAAATCAATCAGTTTATTCGCTTTGTTGCAATGCTCCAATAGCGCTTTAACAGCCGCCCCAGACTTTGATCTCTCTATTCACGGTAATGCTACGGGGGGAATCACAGACGGTAGTCACCAGCGCACCGGTATCCATGCACATGACCCTAATAAAGACTATAACCTACAAGGTTTAGAACTTGGGCTAACTTTGCGAGAGGGCGAATACATCGAAGGCTTTCTAAACATGAATGTCTTTTTAGACCAGGAGGACAAGTTTGAAAACGAATGGGAAGAAGGCTTCTTGAAATTTAAAAACTTGCCATTGCCGTTCTCTGGAGATTCGGGGACTTTGGAAGTAAGAGCTGGTTTTTACCTAAACAGATTAGGAACTGAAAATAACGTGCATTTACATGGTTGGGATTTCATCAATGCTAACTTATCCACAGGAATGTTTCTAGGCGAAGAAGGCCTGCGGACAGAAGGAGCAGAGGTAAGCTGGATGAAAGAACTTGATTCCGGGCATATTAGTATTAGTGGAAGCTACGGTAAGGCTATGGAGCATGAACACGGCCATGGTGACGAACATGATGACGAGCATGAAGACGAGCATGAAGATGAGCATGATGATGAGCATGATGATGATGAACATGATGATCACGAAGAAAATGAAAGCCTTGAAAAAGCTTATTTTAATGAAGATTTAGTTTCTGTTAGAGCTCAGATTTTACATAACAATACAGACTTTTATTACCATCGTGCAGGGGTGAGTTTTGCTCAGGGAGGAAACGGCTACGGGCGTGACACGTCTCTCATCGGAGCTGACTACACATTCACCTGGAAAGAGAATGGTCTTGAAAGTGGAGGCAAAGAAATATCAGCAGGGATAGAATACTTCAATAGAAACGTAGAGTGGCAGGATGAAATAGATTCATCGATCAACGGAGACACAGGGCAACAGTCTCTGGCTCTGAAAACCTCCTACGCTTGGAATGAAACTTGGAGAGTAGCGGCAAGATACGAGTGGGTTGAAGGAGCATTAGGGGATGTCTTTATAACAGACGAATATCAACGTGCGTCATTAGCTGTGACGCATAGTCGACAGCTTAGCGATGACTGGTCCACTGTCACGAGACTCCAGTTTAATCATGATAAAATTGGTAATGATCACAATAACAACCTTTACCTCCAGTTAGGCTTTAACTTCGGTGGTTCTGAAGTACGCTAATAGAAGAAGTCTGTCTCTAACAAAAGAGACGGGCTTTTTTTTGATTTTGATTACGCTAGATCACTAGAAAATTAATCTATTTTAGACAATATGAATATAACAGCAGATAAGAAAGATTTTATTGAACATTCAAAATTAGACCGTGTGGGCATTTTTGCCTCTATCCTTTGCGCTATTCACTGTGCGCTCACTCCACTATTGTTAATTTTGTTACCCACTTTTGGTAAAGCGTGGTCACATCCTTCTACCCATTGGGGGATGGCGATTGTGGTAATACCTATTGCTTTTTTTATGTTGGTCAAAGGCTATAAAAGACACGCTAAAAAATGGATTATTTTTGTTGGTAGTATTGGAATATTACTGATCATCATTGGTGCTATCCTGCCCTATACGGAATCTTCAGCGATTGGTTCATCTAGGGCAGGTTTAGTATCTAACTCTGGCGAGATTGCAGCACAATCAACCTGTGCCGTTCATGGTGGCTGTGTTGATAACTGCTGTCCTTCTATTGTGGAAAATGAAGCTGGTGAGACTTCACTACATATTCCACCAGCTAGTATTGTCACCACTCTTGGAGGTCTTTTTCTTATTGCTATACACATAGGGAATTTGTGTGGCTGCTCTAATTGTGAGAAGCGCAGCAAACTGATAAGGCAGAAAGCATGATTACCTCAGAAACTCAAAAAATGAGATTATTACTCAAAGACTGTGCTGCTGGGTTCTATCAGCAGATGTATTTTCTGGGCAAGGATGTGTCTCATTTTAGTGGAAACCAACTGATGGAATACGGATTTCGAAAAAGCCCTTCCACAGGGCTAAATGGTACTAGCTGCTATACCTATACTTCAGAATCGAATACTGTGGAGTTATATGGCTCATGTGCTGCTTTATACACTGATACCTCAAAGGTGGTTTTCTTAAGAGAGCGCTGTCGATTCTACCTATGGCTTCCTGATCATAATCTAGTAGCCGGCGAATGGAGTCAAGAAGACCTTCAGATAGAAACTCCTGAAAGTGTGTTCCATCATTTAGCCCCATTACTTCATTGGTGGGTCAAATATGAAAAATGGATTGAGCTAAAGCATGGAGAGGGATACAGAGAGCGGTGTTTTAAAGATTGGAAAAAGTTGAAATCTAAGCCTGCGTGGTTATCACCTGATAGGGCTACTCAATGGGTTGCTGGATTTATAGAAGAGCAAGAAATGCAGGTGAGACCAAAGTATTTTGCATAAATGACTTTCCCTCAAACACCTTGTTTTGCTGCTGTCCGTCCTGTCATTCTCATCACGGGCTTCCTGGGCGCTGGCAAGACTACTTTACTTAGAGAATTGTTGTTAGCTACTCATGGTCAAGATCTAGATTCAGATGTCATTTTAAATGATTATGCGGATGCAAGTATTGATCTATTGACGCTAGAAAAGTTCACGAAAAATATAGAGCCTTTGACAGCGACGTGTGCTTGCTGTGAGGGGCTCGATTTTCTGTTAGAGCTATCGATGAAGTCGGCTAAGTCAGAGTCTGATCTACTTTTTATCGAATTAAATGGAACAGCAGATCCTGTCCCTATTGTCGAAACATTCACACTATTACAAGAAAAGCTACAGCTACACCCTAGATGGCAGGTCTGTGTGATCGATGTCCGAAATTTTGGAAAACGAGGAGCTTATAAGGATATAGAAGATCTTCAGTTACAGACAGCTAGTCATCTTTACTTTTCTCATGAGTGTGAAGAATTTAGTCAGCAATCTATTATTGAAGGCATTAGGAAGGTAAACCCTTTTGCCTCGATTGTTACTAAACGAGAATTGATAGAGCAGGTTTTTTCGCTGGCTAAGTCATCTAAACCAAGATTATTAGATGGTGAGAGGAATCAGGATAACGTTGACATTAGCAAAGTTATAAAACCGGCGAATCATTATAAAGCGCATGAATTTACAGCATGCAAGATTTTGCTTCCTGAAGCCGTCTCTGAGAAGCAAGTACGTGAATGGCTAGCTAATTTGCCACCGGAGGTTATCAGGGCAAAAGTATTAATCGGAATCACCGAGAAGCCTAAATACCGATATTTATTTGAACGAGTAAATCTGGAGGTTTCGAAATATATTCAAAAAGTAACGCTAGATAGAAATAAAGTGCCTAATTCTGCCATACTTATAGGTCCAGATATTGATCCGCAGAACTTAGAAAAAGTGTTCACTCTAAAGAAGCATCGCTAAGTGCTGCTAATATTCGTTGAAAAGATTGATCTAAGAACCATCCTCAATACAGCCTAAATTAATCTAGGTCTTGGGGATAAAACCTGATCTTTGAGACTAAGAAAAAGTAAATAGTGTTTCTATCCTTAATAAATGCTCTTTGAATGTTTGGCACGAGTCCTTAAAAATAATAGGCTAACCATCAGACGTAATTGATGGTTAGCCGCTTTTGTATCGTGTGATGCTAATTTTATTACGCAATTTCCTCTGAGTGGAAGCACTGCCAATCATCAAGATTGTTGAGGTTCACCGCGTCGAGGATTGTGCTGTCATCCGCTATTCCACATGCGCTGAGGATCTCTTTACGAGTCTCATCATCATGATTATAGCCTGTGATAGCATCATTGAGCGTGCTCACAGCAGCTGCATCAATTGCACCACCGCTTTGCTCAAGAACCCATGCTTCAAGCTGATTATAGGTTGGCTTTGTCTGCATGAAAGCAACGAAAGCATCCTTATTTAAGCTTAGTCCATCGAGCACCATTGAATCATAGCCGCCACCGATTCCTGGGTAGTCACTGTTAAGTTTGCCTGCGATTTCGAGTGAGACTTTCTGCCACAGACGTGGTAGGTGAAGTACTCCGAGTGGTCCTGTTAGTCCTGAGCTGATGAGTGGAATTGTTTTATTCATATTGTTAGTTGTTTTTATTGGTTGTTGGTTGTGATTCAGCCGGCAGATTATAGACGGCTGAGAAAAGTGAGTTCGGAGATAGCGGACTTGTCTAGTTGCCCTTTTCCTAGCTCGTTGAGTTTATCGTATTGAGCTTTAGTAGCGTCGTTAAGTGGTAAACTAAGTCCCACATGATCTGCCAAGTCCTTGGCGAGGCCACTGTCTTTCGCTGCGTGCTCTGCCATGAACCATGCTTCGTGATCGCGATCGATCATATCATCGCTATCGGTCTCGAGCACTCGGCTGTTCGCTCCAGTCTGGGAGAACACATCCACGATCGTCTTAAGATCTAGTCCGAGAGCATCTGCCAGTCCTAGTCCTTCAGCCAGGGCTGCAGTGTTGATGTTCATTACCATATTTACCAAGGCCTTTACCTGTGCGGCTTTGCCTATCTCGCCAATGTGAGTGAGATTCACACTCATTTCATCAAGAATAGGCTTCAGTTTAAGAAAGATTTTTTCTTCTCCCCCGATGATGAGGAAAAGTGTCCCCTCACGAGCTTGGCTGATACTGGATGCCATCGCACCCTCTAGCGTAGATGCTCCCACTGATCTGGCCGCAGAATCGATGTCTTTTTGAACAATGTCAGAAACGGTCGCGCAATTCACAAACACAGTCCCCTCAGATTCCTGAAGAAGATTATCTTTACCATCGATAAAAATATTCCTCATCGCTGCATCATTACTTACCACTGTAAAGACCACGTCAGCGAGTGAAGTCAGTTCAGAGAGACTTTCGCAATGCTTCGCGCCGAGTTCTTCCGCGAGTTTGGCGGCGGCCGCTGTATCTAGGTCGTTCACCGCTGTGATTTCATACCCACGGTCTTTTAGATTACGTGCCATGTTCGCACCCATCCGGCCGACTCCTACAAATGCTATTCTTTCTTTTTTCATGATTTAAAGTTATTTTTGTATAATAATATATCTAATATAATCGATTTGTTGATTCTATTTTAAGGGGTGATATTTTAAAGGATTAACTGAAGTTTGCTCAGGTATTTACGGATCATATCATCGTTACGTTGATAGTAAGTCCATTTGCCGACACGCACTGCCTGTACTAAACCCACGCGCTGTAGGTTAGAAAGATAATGTGAAATAGTAGACTGAGACATCCCCGTCTTCTCCTTAATGACATTAACACAAACACCATCCTCAAATCCCTTGCCATCCTTATGTTTGCGGAAATGTTTTTCAGGATCACGCAGCCAACACATGATGTCCATGCGGGTGTCATTGGCTAGTGCTTTGCTTATCTCGACGAGATTCATAAAGGTCTTTTAACCCAAGAAGCAATATTGTCAAAATAAACATCGGTAAAATTCGATATGTAGGTCTATTCTTCGGTATGGCGAAGTTTTGATGTCGAGGTTTTACACCTGACGGTAGAAGATCAGCTTCAGGGACAAACCTAGTGAAGCGAATGCGAATACTAATGTGTGGCTGAAATCCAGAGTTTTAGCTTGGCACACTTATTTTCTACAAGGATTGTGTCATTTTACTCATGTGAACTACGACAAAATAAAGATAACGATATCGTCTTGGCTCTTTTCATTATCAAGGACGGTAAGGATTCTGAGTGATAAAACTCCTTTGTTGCGTTGATGTATACCCTGTCTATTCTGCTTCAGAAAACTATGTTTTTGAGCATTGCTTGAGCTCTAGGATCTAGCTTAGGTTTACCAAACCCTCCAGTATCGTTGAGAGCATTAGTCGCTATTTCGATAGCGCTGTATTTTTTTCCACCCCTATTCAGGGCAATCCTCATTTTAGATTTATGAATGTAATTAGTCACATATCTCTCAGGGAAATAACGCTCAGGATACCAGACTCTCTCGTCATCGTAGTGGTATTCTTTTTCACCTGTTTCAGGGCATATAGTGTGGTGTTTGACTCTCTCAATTACCCATCTCCCCGGGATAACATAAGCAGGGAAATAGCTTTCTTCTGATTTACTCCGGAGCGTCATTGATTGGGTAATATAAAAATGAGTTCGGCCCTGGATCAACGTTCTCTCTGCGGCTCTTAGCATGGTGAAATAACTCACAGCTTCTCTAGATGGCTTATTGAAGGCAGTGTATTCGATATTAAATTGGCCGTTGCTAGCAGATGTTTCTTTATATCCACCCCAGCTACTGCTACTTCCCTCCCATGTGTTCCCGGGGCTACTGGTATGGGGTTTGTAGTAAAGTTGAGCCGTAGTACAAGAGGCAATGGTTAAACAGATACTTGCGAGTGTTAATTTAAAGAATGCTTTCATTAATTATTAAGACTAAATAGATACCAGTTGTATTCAATTTAAATATATTTTAATTTATAAAATATAGATTTAATAATGATTACCCTTAGTCGATAGATGTTACTAATAATAGGAGCTTAGTGAAGGCAATATGGCTTCGATTTTGACTATTAATTAGAAAAGGCTATTTTGTGACTAGAATTTAACTTTTCATATTTATAGCTGGTCAAGTGGCTTGATAATAGATAAAGAAAAGTTAAGTAAATTTCCTATCCAACATGATTAGCTACCAAAGAGAACAACAACAGACTATCCCAGATTCAGAAGTTATTATTGTAGGTGTCGGTGGTGCCGGTGCAAATATGATAGATAGAGTGGCTCTTGACGGAATGGAAGATGCTCAGCAACTGGCTCTGAATACGGACTCCCGCACTCTTTCTAGCACGGTGGCTAAACACAAAATCCAGATGGGGACTAAGCTCACTCGTGGGCTTGGATGTGGTGGTGACCCAGGCCTTGGCCTACAAGCTGCGATGGAGGTGGAGACTGAAATACGTGATGCGCTACGTGGGCATAAAATGGTCTTCGTCTGCGTAGGACTCGGTGGAGGAACTGGCTCAGGGGCCGCTCCGCTAGTCACTAGAATAGCCCGTGAGTTGGGTGCGTTCGTGGTAGTTTTTGCGACTATGCCATTCGCTTTTGAAGGAAGTAGAAGACGTGAGCAATCTGAGACATCGCTCAATGAGTTGAGTGTTTTGGCAAATGCTTTAATGACGTTTGATAACGGTAGGATGGGTGAGTTAATCCTCGCTGCACAGGGCATTCATGAGGCGTTTTCTGCTGCTGATAGAATGATCAGTGAGAGTATCCGCGCGGTGACACGTCTGGTAATCCGTCCAGGTTTGATCAATATAGGGCTGGATGATCTCATGAGTTCACTCCGCACTACGCGATCACGTTGTTTGTTTGGGTCAGGGATAGCTAGCGGCGAAAACCGAAGCAAGGCAGCGCTGAAGAGTGCTCTGAATAGCCCGCTTTTAGATAAAGGCAGGCTTCTTAAAGAGACCCAAACCGCACTGGTGCATGTCTGTGGTGGTAGTGAAATGACACTATACGAAGTGGAATTATTAATGCGCGATCTCTCTAAGACAGTTCCAGAATCCGCTCATATTTTATTTGGCGCAGCAGTGGATGACAGCATGGGAGATAGCCTCAGCGTGACGATTATCAGCTCGCTTCCAGAAGAGCAAGTGATCTTGAATGGTGAGGGCCTGAATGCAGATACAGAGGAAATGACTATTCTAGCAGCGGATTTAACCGGCCCTGATTCTGAGTCAATCGAAGCAGCGCAGGAGGAAGATGCAAGAGAAGAGCAAGAAGTAGCAGTTGAGGAGGAGGTTCCAGTTGCGGAAGTTTTGCCAGAAGTAGATGAAGATTCAGAAATGGAGGTTGTTGCGGAAGAGGAGGCTGAAGAAGCGCCAGATCATTTAGAACTGAACATTATTGATGAAGGTCTGACTGCAGCGGCTGAAGAGCCCGAGCAAGTAGAAGAACCCGAGCAAGAAGACCAACCTGAGGCTGATAAACCTGAGGCAGAAGAGTCAGCTAGCTCCAAGAGTAAGGAGAAAAAGTCAAAATCGACACGTCCAGAACAACCCCAAGGTGAACTTCTGCTAGATGGTGGCCCTAGAGGGAAATTTGAGGGAGAAGCTCCTAATCTTGTCGATGGTGAGGATTTAGATATTCCGGCTTTCTTGAGGAAGAAGAAATAAATCACCGACAAGACAGGATTGAATCTTGACCTCTAGCCGGTGTGGCCGATGCTTGTCATTATGTCCAAAGAAGCCTTATTTCAAGAGATACTCATGGCTCGCCAACGCGTCTATGAGGTGGGTGAAGCCACGCCGCTAGAGAAACTTCCTATCGGAGATCTGGATATTGAGATCTGGGCAAAGCGTGAGGATTTAGGACCTATCAAAGCCTACAAGTGGCGCGGAGCATATAATGCGATGGCTTCTCTGACGGAAGAGCAGCGCTCACGCGGAATTGTTGCCGCCTCCGCAGGAAATCATGCTCAGGGCGTGGCCTTAGCGGCTAGGGCGCTTGGCTGTAAGGCTGAGATCTATATGCCGCTCTCCACCCCAGAGGTGAAGCAGAATGAGGTGCAGCGCCATGGTGGTGATGCGGTGAAAATCAAGCTCGTTGGCGATAGCTATGACGATGCTGGCATCGCGGCTAAGAGACGCTGCGACGAATTAGGAGCCGTTTATATCCATCCGTACAATGATCTCGCTACGATGGGAGGACAGGGGACTCTAGCGGATGAGATAGTGATGGCTTCTAGTGTGCCGTTTGACCGAGTCTACATCGCTATCGGTGGTGGTGGGCTGGCGTCATCAGTAGCTTGCTGGTTGGAGAGGTTTTGGCCGGATTGTAAAATCATCGGCGTGGAAGGAGTCGGTCAGGCATCGATGAAGGCGGCGATAGAGAATGGTGGCCCAATTGAGTTAGACTACGTAGATGTTTTCTGTGATGGCACAGCTGTTAGAAAAGTAGGCGAAAATACTTACCCCTATTGTCGTGATCTGTTAGACGGAATTGTCACGGTAACAAATGATGAAGTCTGCCACGCGATCCGTCGTCTCTGGGAGTCTATTCGTGTCATCCCTGAGCCAAGTGGCGCAATGGGACTAGCTGCCATTATGAAGGACTATGCAGCTGGTGAGATAAAGCCTGGTGAGAAAGTCCTCACCATCATCTGCGGTGCTAATATGGACTTCGCTCAGCTTTCTAATATTTCTCGCAGAGCGGGTATAGGTTCCAAGCAGCGCCGTTACCTGCGCGTGCCGGTGCCAGAAGGTAAAGGCTCACTGGTGAACATTCTTGAGCAACTTCCTGAGGAAGTCAGTATCGTAGATCTCCAGTATGGAAAAGTAGGCGATAAAGAGCAATACCCAGTGATGGGGCTGATCGGTAGTGCCGAGGAATACCGCCAGTTTGACCAGACTTTGATCGAACAGGGGATTGAGGCGACTGATGTTTCTACCGAAGAAATCGTTGGTTATCGGATCATCAATTATGATTCTGACCTCTTTAAGAACCCGCTATTCGTGAATATAGAATTCCCTGAGCGAGCAGGAGCCTTCCTCGCCTTCATGTTGCAGGTGAAGCAATACAGCAGTCTGTGTTATTTCAACTACAGCTACTCAGGAGAGCGGGTGGGACGTGCGTTAGTGGGGATGGATTTCGATAGCATCGAAGACCAGCAAGCCTGCCTCAAACTTATCAACACTATGGTAGGTGGAAATATCATGGCATACCAGCTAGTAGGCGAGGAGACACTGACTAGATTACTGGGCTAATATAAAAAAGTTAAAGGTTCATCCCGTTGATTAAACAGTCGCCTACGGAAATACCACCACGGTAGTTCCCTGCGAATGTTAACCCTGGGTTTTCTGACTCTATATTTTCAAGTTCAGTCAGCACTTTTTCATGACCTAGGTTTACCTGAGGGATGGCTTTTTTCCAGCTTGTGAGATGATGGAATACTGGTTGCCCAGTAATTCCTAGCACGTTGGTGATTTCCCTGTGTGCGGTGGCGATCATTTCTGACTCTGGTAGACTGGCCATCTCTGGATTCCTTGATCCACCCAGCATAACATTGATTGCCACGTGACCAGCGGGTGCTCTATTATTGTTTGGAAAAAGGGTGGAAGTGAACAGCGCTCCGAGAATGTCTGTCTTTTCTGGTAAGCTAGCTAACATGCCGAAGCCATTAAGCGGGTGAGTAACATCACTACGCTTGTAGCCTAATAGTAGGCTAGCCACGGGTGGGTGGTAGATGTTTTTGGTATGCTCTAGATTGATTTTTTCTGGAAATTGAATGGTGTAGAGACGGTGCGCAGGAATGGTGACGATGACTTGGTCAAACTCCTGCTGATGGTCACTGTTGGCATGCTGATAACTGTATTTCCAACGGTTGTCAGAAATTGATTCTATTTTGCTGTTAGAGACTTCTGTCAGGATATCACAGCCTAGTTCAGTGAGCTTTTTCTCGAAGGCCGCTGGTAGTTCTTGTGTTCCATTTTTAAATGAAACGATCTCTTTTTTCGTAAGCTTGTTAGGGTCCGCTGGAAGACGTTTTGATTTTAAAATACCTAATAATAGCGAGCGGTGATCATCGACTACTTTATACATTCTTGGGAAAGCTAGCCTGAAGTGGAGCTTCTCAGGGTCACCTGCGTAGATCCCGTTTACAAATGGACCGGCTCCGTAATCTAACAGTTTTTTACCCAGGCGGTGACGCACGTAGTCAGCAAAGGATTGGTTTTCGAGATCTGGTGATCTGCTGATAAAGGGTTCACGCGCTAGTCTAAGTAACGCAGGAAATGTGAGGGCTTTATTTAGTAACAAACTAGCCAGAGAGTATGGCATGGCCAATGGTTTGCCATTTTTAATAATAAAGCGTTTGGCGGAGGAATGGTCCGCTTTAATCATCCGGTCTGTTAGGCCGAGCTTATCGAATAATTCTACGATCCTGGCATCGCCAAGCATGATGCTGTTCGGTCCGTATTCCGCTAGGTAGCCTTGCTTGCTGATGGTGGACATTGCCCCGCCTAGCTGGCTGTTAGATTCAAACACGGTGACGCAATGCCCTTTATTGCTGAGAGCATAGGCGGCGCTGAGTCCGGTGATGCCAGCACCGAGGATGGCTATATTTTTGCTGATGGTATTTAGCGGTAGTTAGTGATTGTTTCCACCAGGGTCGCCATATTTTCTGGCTTAGCAGATGGTAGTATACCGTGGCCCAGGTTGAAGATATGTCCAGTCTTACCTTTCATGGAGTCGAGCACTCTGAGGGCTTCTATTTTCACACGTTCAGAGGTGCCATCGAGGATTGATGGATCGAGATTTCCCTGCACAGCGATGTCCGCAGGGAGTGAGTCACGGAAGGTGGGGAGATCCACTGTCCAATCTACGCTGAGGCATTTAGCTCCTGCTCCGATAAGTGTGGATGCGTGATGCGCCATACCTTTAGCAAAGATAATGATAGGGAAATCAGCAGGGAGTGCGGAGATGACTCGGCGCATCCATTTGACAGACATTTCCTCGTAGTCGCGTGCTGAACAGTGCGCGCCAGCGGAGTCAAACATCTGCAGTGCATCAGCACCATTTTCTATCTGGTGGAGGAAGAGGTCAATGAGGGAAGTAGAGATTTTCTCCATGAGCTTTTCGAAGAGTGGTCGGTCTTCGTAGAACATGTGCTTTAGGCTGGAGCAGTTCTTGAGCGATCCACCCTCAGTCATGTAAGCGGCTAGTGTCCAAGGAGAACCTCCGAAACCTAGCAGAGCCTTTTCTTCGCCGATGACTCCACGGATGGAGCGTAGTGCGGCACCCATATAGGAGAGTTTTTCAGCAGTGTCTTTCTCATCAAGAGCATCTACCTGAGCGGCGTTCTCGATGATAAAGTCCATGCCGATGCCTCCCCCATCACGGAAATGGTAGGGCTGGCCCATTGCTTCTGGAATCACAAGGATGTCAGAGAACAGGATCGCAGCATCCATTTCGTAGCGGCGCAGTGGCTGCATCGTTACTTCCGTGGCGAGCTCTGGAGATTTCACCATTTCTGTGAATGAGTAGGTTTCCTTCAGCTTACGGTATTCAGGTAAGTAACGGCCAGCTTGGCGCATGACCCAGACTGGGGGACGATCAAGTGCTTGGCATTGTATTGCGGCTAGAAATCTTTCTCTACTGTTCATGGAGATGATGTATAATGCGTGGCTGAGAAATGCACGTAAAATGTGAGTCGATCTGTTTATGCTAGAGAAGTTGACAGGCGGGAGTGATCTGGCATGATGATATCATGGCTCTGCGAATAGATCAGGCAATTATCAGAGGATGGATCGATAATACGACTCCGGGGATCACCCGTGGGGGCATCGAGCTTCTGGGGATGCAGCGGCCATTAGAATTGATTTTGAAAGGAAATTGCTGGCGAGATTTAGCGGGAACTAGGTTAGACTTTGTGAATCCAGACCCTAAGCCGCAAGAAGAGGTCATCGCGGCGTTACACGGATTACACCGTGGAGTGGTGGGGGATATGACGGCTTCTGAAAAGGTGAAGTCACTACTGATTACTCAGGAGGAATTTGTTGAGTATTTAGAGGCGGGAAAGCAAATCCCCTTTGAGTGGAAGAATAGCCTAAGTCTTGAGTGGTATAGCTTAGCAAATGGCAGGGTGGTGGTAGAGGCTACGGGGTTTGAGTTGAAATTATCCAATCATGAGTGGGAATTGGACGAAGCTGGCGATAAGTTGCAACGCGAAGAAAATAGCAATGCGCTGGAGCATTTTATGCAACTCATTACCTATGCTAATGAGGCAGAATCTCAGGTCAGAGATGATCTTAATAACGATGCAGATGAATTTGAATGGGAGCGCAGATTAAGAGTACGTGATACGTTGGAGGAGGCCGTGGATTTTCTATCAGAGTCAGATGATGACGATTCACAAGACCTGTTAGACACCGATGTGATGAAGGGTAGAGACTCACTAGTGCAAAAGGCTCATGCCCTGCAGGTAGATGTGATGTTGTATTTAGGTAACTCATTCTTAGACAGTGGATCACGTGGTGAGTTAGCGGTGACAGTGCAGTTTGTCTTCGAGACGCTGAATGAAATTTGCCCAGAAACATGCGATGAAAATCTGGAAAAAGGGTATCGCATTGCTATGTTAAAACGCTCTGCAGACGCCAGCAATGTAGCTATCGCCGCTTGCAACACACTGGAAATGGAGGACGATGGATTCAAACACCTCCGTACTGACATTTTCGTTTTACGCGACATGATGCTAGATCGAGTGCGTATTTTACGTGATGACATTCAGGGTTAGTTACTAGAGCTAGTTCGTCTTAGGTTATTGGAAGGTTATTGGATTTCTCTCCATTACCCGAGAAAGATCACTTAGTTTTGGGATTGACCTGAAAAGGTAATTCAACTGATACTCGACTCATGATAAAAGTAACTTTCGTAGAGGCTGACGGTAACGCTGTTGTAGTAGAAAATGCAGAAGGCACGGTCATGGAGTGCGCTCTTGAGAATGATATCGAGGGGATCGACGGCAATTGTGGGGGTGTTTGCTCTTGTGCCACTTGCCACGTGCATGTCGCTGCCGAGTGGTTGGAGAAAGTAGGTGAGGCATCGGAGGATGAGCGTGACTTGTTAGAATTTGAAGATAACGTTACTGAGCGAAGTAGGCTCTGCTGCCAGATTAAGATTGCTGCTGCCCTCGACGGTTTAGTCGTAGAGGTTCCAGAATCGTAGTGAGTAAATCTAATTTAACCTAATCTAATACAATCATTCCATGCACCCATCTTGTCCATATGATCCATTCAAAGAAGCCCGCACAGAGAAAGGTGTTTTACCTGCTCGCTTCGGAGTTGAAAATATACCGATGATCCTGGGCTATAAAGACGTCAGGTTGGCCGCCAAGGATTACAAAACATTTAGTTCCGATGCACCCTTCCGTGTCCCGATTCCCTCTGAGGAGAATGACCGTAGCATCAGGCAGATTCCTGTGGAAACTGATCCGCCTGAACACAGGGAGTATCGTAAGATTGTGGAGCCGTTTTTCAATCGCCCCAAACAACCGGAATACATCGCGCGGATAGCTGGTTTAGTTAGCGAATTGTTAGATAAAGCGGCTGAGAAGGAATCCGCTGAGATTGTCCGTGAGTTCTCACTGCCACTGCAATCCCGCGCCTTAACTTATCTGCTAAACATCCCAGAGTCAGAGGCTGAGCTGTTTATTAGCTGGGGAATCCATGTCTTTAGGGATACAGAAGATGGGACATCTAATGGGCAGGCACTTGAGGACTACCTAAACTCGCAGTTAGATAGAGCAGAGCAAAACCCAGAAGATGATTTCTTTTCAATGCTTACCCAAGCTGAGTTCCAAGGTCGTAGCCTGACCCGCGATGAAATGCTGGGCTTTTCTAACCTCGTGTTTGCCGGAGGCAGAGACACGATTATCCATACTGTTTCGAGTATTATTGGCCACGTAGCTAAGCACCCAGAGATTCTTCAGAGCCTTCGAGATAATCCTAAAATGATCATAACTGCTGCGGAGGAGTTCGTTCGTTTCGTTTCACCCCTGACACATCTGGGAAGAACTTGTCCAGTCGCTACGAACGTCCAGGGAGAAAGAGTCGAGGCGGGTGAGCGTGTCTCGCTCTGCTGGGCATCTGCTAATTTCGATGCCACGGTTTTCGATGCTCCTGAGGAACTACGTATCGACCGCAAGCCTAACCCACACATTGGATTCGGTAGTGGGGTTCATAATTGTTTAGGTGCAGTGCACGCACGTCTGATCATCCGCACACTATTACAGCTACTTAGTGAGAAGTTTTCTTCCATCACGATCATTGATTCGACAGAAAATATGGAAACAGAAACTGACTACGAACGGGTCTTGGGCTATGATGATCTTAATGTGAAAATCACAAAGATTTAACCTTCTCCTCACCTAGCAGCACTCCCTCATTATGCCTTGAATTTAGAAGACCGCACTCTCGTCTATCGACTCATGGGTATCACGGAATGGTATTATACCTATCTTGAGGCTGATGTTACCGCTTAGTTTAGTGGGACTATCTTATTATTAGCACAAGAGATTAGCCAAAACTGAGGATACCGGCAGAGAAGAAAAGTAAAATGTCATTCATCGCCTGAAAATACTGCTATGTAGAATCATGTCAATCTTACTGGGGTAGTGGCAATAAGCATCCTAATGATAAGGATGTGTTCAGCGATCACTATTGTTGAGTATTAATCGGTCTTTTTTCAAATGTTTAGTTCTTCGTATCACTATGATTAATGCGCTTGCAACCAGTTCTCTCCAGTTCCTGTGTCCACTTTTATTGGGACTCCGTTGGGGAGTTCTAGGGCGGACTCCATGGCTTGCTTGATCAATGGGATGAGTTCTTTTTGCTCGGATTTATGGAGGTCGAAAATGAGTTCATCATGCACTTGGAGGAGCATTTTTGTTTTGTAATTGCCGGCTGTTAGGAGCGTATCAACTTTGATCATGGCTAGCTTAATCATATCGGCTGCTGTGCCTTGGATAGGGGTGTTGATGGCGGCTCTGGATGCATTATTGCGCTGCATGGCGTTGCGTGAGTTAATGTCTTTGATGATACGCTTTCTGCCTGTGAGAGTCTCGGTGTAACCCTGCTCGGTGGTCTTTTCGATGGTGTTGTCCATGAAGTCTTTGACGGCTGGGTATTTTGCAAAGTAGGTGTCAATGATTTCTCCTGCTTCGGTGCGGGAGATGCCGAGCCGCTGTGAAAGTCCGAAGGCGGAGATACCGTAGATAATGCCAAAGTTGACCATCTTGGCATTACGCCGCATGTCTGAGGTGACGTCATCTAGCGCGACTCCATAGACATTGGCCGCGGTGGCGGTGTGGATGTCTAGGTCCTGCTTGAAGGCCTCAATCATTGCCTCGTCATTGGCGATGGCAGCCATGACGCGGAGTTCTACTTGGGAATAATCGACTGCGAGTAGAATGTGGTCTGCATCACGTGGGACGAATGCCTTTCTGATCTCTCTGCCAGCCTCGGAGCGGACCGGGATATTCTGTAAATTTGGATTTGATGAAGCGATTCTACCGGTAGCCGTCATGAGCTGATGGAGCTGGGTGTGGATGCGCTGATCGGATGGGCAGAGGTGGGTAGGAAGCGCGTCCACGTAGGTGGATTTGAGCTTTGATGCCTCGCGGTAATCCAGGATATTGGCGATGATTTCATGCTCGCCAGCGAGGGTGGATAGAGTGGCTTCATCGGTTTTGAATTGGCCAGTTTTGGTTTTCTTTGGTTTCTCGACTAGCTGCATTTCTGAGAAGAGGAGTTCGCCTAGTTGCTTCGGTGAGTTGAGGTTAAATTCCCTGCCGGCTTGGCGGTAAATATCCTTTGTTAGAGTGGCTATCTTATCCCCGAGCACAACGCTGATTTCAGCAAGTGCTGCGGTATTGACCGAGATGCCTTCATTCTCAATCCTAGTAATGACAGGAAGTAGGGGCGACTCTATCTCATAAAAGGTCTCGCTCTGGTCAGCTTTGTCTAACTGCTCGGCTAAAATTTCTGCCAACTGGAAAGTCACATCTGCATCCTCGCAGGCGTAATCTGTTAGAGCACTCGGAGGGATGCTAAGCATGTCGATCTGATCACCTTTTTGCTTCTTAGCTACCTTTTTTTCAGGAGCCTTTTTCTCGGCTAAGGCAAAGAGGTCATCAATGATTTCACTCTGTGGCTCTTCTTCAGGTTCCTTTTGATAGGCTTCTGCTAGATCGGCGAGCTTAATGGTGGTGTAACCGAGGAATCTCTCCGCGAGATAATCCATGCTATGTCGCTGGTCTGGTTCAGCGAGAGAATGGGCGAGCATGGTGTCGAAGTATGGGCCGTGGATTTCTATGCCTTGAGCGAGCAGGACAGAGAGATCATACTTAAGGTTGTGACCTATCTTGGTGGCCTTTGAGGTGAGTGCAGGGGTAAGGTGTTCGACGATGACACTCAGTGGTAGCGCATCAGTAGGGGTGACGAAGTAGGCCTCGTGCTTCTTCCAGCTTATTGCAAATCCGAGCAGCTTAGCGATACGAGGGTTGAGAGATGTGGTCTCGAGGTCGAAGCAGAATAGGTCTTGTTTGTTAAGATTAGAGGTAAGTTTTTTCAGCGCTGCGGGAGTATCGATAAGCGTGTAGCTGGTCTTGAGATCAGTCAGTGATTTCAGTTCCGCGTGGACGTGGTCATCACTATCAGTGGTAATGCTGTGGCCTCTGCCAGAGTTGTAGTCATTTCCATAGAGACGCTTGCCGAGTGCGTTGAATTCAAATTCAGTGAACAGGCTCTGGATCGCTTCGTCATCTCGATTATGCAGTAGTAGATCATCAAAGGTGGTAGTGACAGGAACATCTAGAATGATGGTGACTAGCTCTTTAGACAGCATCGCTTGCTCTTTATTATTTTCGACGTTTTCTTTCTGTTTCCCTTTGAGCTGATCGGTAGATTCTAACAGTTTCTCTATCGATCCAAATTGTTTGATAAGTTTTTTCGCCGTCTTTTCGCCTATCCCAGGAACTCCCGGGATATTATCAGCAGCATCACCCCAGAGTCCGAGGATATCGATGACTTGTGAGACGCGTTCAATTTCCCAATTCTCAAGAATAGCGGCCACATCAAGCATCTCCACATCAGAGCCCTTACGACCCGGCTTCCACATTGTGGTGGTAGGACTCACTAACTGGGCGAAGTCTTTATCTGGCGTAACCATAAAGGTGTGGAATGAACCCTCATCATCTGCTTGCTTGGCCATGGTGCCGATGATGTCGTCTGCTTCAAATCCCGGTATCTCGACGACAGGAATGTTGAACGCCTTAAGGAGACGTTTTATCTCTGGGATGGCGGCAGCGAGATCCTCTGGCATCGCATCTCGCTGTGCTTTGTAGGCGGGGAAAATTTTATGTCTAGGAGTTGGCTCCTTGGTATCAAATGCCACGCCGAGATGAGTGGGAGCGTGGTTATCGATGATTTCGAGCATGGTATTCATAAATCCGAAGATCGCTGAGGTGTTCATTCCTTTGCTGTTCATGATGGGATTCCTGATCAGCGCGAAATGTGCGCGGTAAACGAGTGCCATTCCATCGAGTAGAAAGAGGCGTTTAGTAGTGTCTGACATGTGGAGATTGTGCGTCTAAAGGTTAGTGTCGGTCAATGTTAGTATGAGATTAGGATGAAATTAATCATTTCTATGCATTTAAATCAAGAATTCGCTGGTCAAATAGGGGGTAAATGGTGTTGATATAGAGCCATGAATCTATCTAGTTTTTTACTTTGTTTCGTGTTCGCTGGCATCGGGTATGTGGTGCACCCCATGCTTTTGCCTTCGCTCGTGGATTCCAATATGATAGCAGAATCTTCCCTCAGTGATCGCTACAAAGAAGGGCAGGTTAAAAAGACAGGTAAAGTAGAGCCTGAGTCAGGGGAGGATAAAAAGGAAGACATCGCCACAGAAGATACAGTGCCTGAGGTAATCAAGCCAGAAGTGGAAGAGCAACCAACGCCAGCTATTCCTATGACTGTTAGAGAACCAGATCCAGTGATCAATAGAGCCGTAGATGAGCCAATAGATGAGCCAGTAGTGAAGCTCAGTGAGCTAGCATTTATGAATATCCTCAAGAGTTCAGTGAAAGCTGGCGAAGTGAATGAATTTGCTTTCGATCAAGTATTGGACTGGAAACGAGCAGGCGTAGAGCAGCTCGATGGTGGAACTTACGAGGTAGGCATGGTCACCTACCAAGCAGACACTATTTTCGATGAACAAAAACTTGAAGCTAAAGCACTTATCAAAGACGGTAAAGTAGTCAAATGGCTGTGGCCGTCTACCAATACTAAGATGAGGTAGTGGTGTGGAGTAAAATTTATGAAGTATATATTGAACTATCTAACCACTCTCATTTGTGCCATTGTCGGCGTTACCTCATCCTTGTCAGCTAAGCAGCCGAACATCATTCTCTTCGTCACTGATGACCAAAGCCCCATTGCGGGTTGCTATGGCTCTGCTTTGATACAGACTCCGTATCTAGATCAACTTGCTGAAGAGGGCACGCGATTCACCCATGCATTCGCTACCACGGCCTCATGCTCCGCTAGCCGATCTGTGATTCTCACAGGCATTCATAATCATGCGAATGGGCAATACGGGCACACCCATCGTTTTCATAAATTTGAAACATTCTCAAAATGTGCCGCGATTAGTTTGCCAAATCAGCTCAGAGAGCTCGGCTACCGCACTGCTCAGATAGGTAAGCTCCATGTTGCTCCTGAAAAGGTTTATCAGTTTGACCAATACATCGCTGCTGGTCACGGTCATAACAGCCCGGCTTGGGTAGAAAAATGCAAGCCACTGTTCGATGAGATTTCTGATAAACCTTTCTTCCTCTACTTTGCTACTAATGATCCGCACAGGAGCCAAGGGAAAGATCAGACAGCTCCGGAGAGACTAAAGCCCAACCTATTTGGAAATCCGCCAGTAGGAAAAACTTACCCCGGGACTGAAGAAACGGTATATGATCCTGCGCAAGTGATCGTGCCTGACTACCTTCCAGATACTATGGAGTGCCGCCGAGAGATAGCACAATATTACCAGAGTTGTAGCCGCACCGACATCGCGCTAGGACGACTGGTGGCTGCGCTGAAGAAAGCTAAGAAGTATGATAACACTATGATTATTTTCACTGCTGATCACGGAATGGCATTTCCCGGAGCTAAGACCACGGTCTATGAAGCGGGGTTACGCGTTCCGTTTATCGTCCGTATGCCTGGGCAGAAAAAACAGGGTGTGGTCTGCAATGCAATGATCTCCCACACTGACATCACGCCTACTATCTTGGATGCAGCAGGTGGTTTGAATGCCGCCAAGCAAGCACCGAAAAAACTGCTTCCAGTGGAGAAACTAGGCAAAGGAGAAAATCCAGGTGGGGAAATTAAAAAGTATCACGGTCGCTCCTGGCTGAATTTGTTAGAGATAGAGGATGTCCAAGGATGGGATGAGATATTAGGCTCGCACACCTTTCATGAGATCCAGATGTACTACCCGATGCGCACCGTCCGTGGTAGACAATTCAAGCTCATCTGGAACATCGCCTCACCACTGCCTTATCCATTCGCTTCTGACCTATGGGCAGCATCTAGCTGGCAAGCACAATACCAGCAAGGTAAGCAAGCCAAGTATGGAAACCGCAGCGTAGAATCCTATATCCAACGACCAGAATTTGAACTTTACGATATAGAAAATGATCAATCCGAATCAAAAAACCTAGCTAATGATCCTGTTTATTCTCAGAAACTAGAGGAGAGAAAACAGCGGCTCAAAACCCTCCAAAAACAAACTGACGACCCATGGATCATGAAGTGGGACTATGAGTAGGAGAATTGAACCAATCATGTGTCTCTAGGCTTTTCCTTTTTTTCTGAAGATATTGATGTAGGGAGTGAGGACGGTTTTCAGGAGCTTGAAGATAAGGAAGATGAAGCTCGCGGCTAGGATGATGGTAAGGGCTAATACAGCGAGGAGTCCCCATAGCGGAATGCTCCATTTGCTTTTGAGGAACCTTAGCCTTGGGTTGGAGAGCAGGCCTACTATTTTAAAGGTAAGTCTTTGACGCAATGAGAGGCCCGGGATCTTGGAGAGATCGGGCATGCCGTTTTTGCCAAACATCGCAGAGAGGTCTGGCATACCACCGGTGCCACCCATGCCACCCATACCAGCGAACGGGTTATCCGCTTGCTGGGTCTTAGTAGCTGGTTTCGCTGGCTTGGGTTTGTTACTCTTAGTGGAGGAAACGACTTCTACTTCAGCCTCGATGGTCTTTGGCTTTGGCTCTTTCTTAGGCATGACGTGGTCTACGGATGGTTTTGTTAGACTTAGACTAACTTAAAGCTGGACGATCGTTTTCTCAGTTGCGGCATCGATGATGGCGAATTTCTCTCTGTGGAGGCTAGCATCGGTGCGGAAGATGAGTCGGCCGTTATGGCTGCGTTCTAGTTCCATGAGGATTTTTGAGTCTTCCTTTTTGAAACGGTTGAGAACTTCTGAATTTACTAGCACGATAAGGTCGCCATACTCGTCTTCATTTCTTTGGATGACGGTGTTGAGTTTACGCTGGATTTCTACTGACATGGTCATGGTGGTTTTGACTCTGCCTTTTCCTTGGCAGTAGCTACATGGCTCATACATGGCATCACGGAGTGATTCACTGAGTCGTTGACGGGTCATTTCCATGAGGCCGATGGCAGAGATCTGCATGACTTGGGTCTTCGCTTTGTCACGCTTGAGCCTCTCCTTCATGACGCGGAAGACTGCTTGCTGGTCCTTGCGATGGCGCATGTCGATGAAATCTACTACGACTAGTCCACCGATGTTACGAAGACGCAGCTGGCGTGCGACTTCTTCTGCAGCTTCGAGGTTCGTTTCGGTGATCATTTTTTCTACGTCTTTAGAGCCTTTGTTACGGCCGGTGTTGACGTCGATAGCGATGAGCGCTTCTGTCTCATCGATGACGAGATAGCCGCCACAGGGAAGCCAGACTTGGCGGTGGAATGCCTCGTCGATCTTGCGCTGAATGCCTATTTTCTCAAAGATAGATTGTTTTGCAGGGTAGTGGATGATGCGGCGTTTGGCTCTGCGGGATACTTTTCCGGCGATTTCCCGCATGAATTCTGTGGTCTCGAGGTCATCACAGATTACCTGATCCACCTCATCGGTTAGGAAGTCTCTGGCGGTACGCTCGATGAGTCCTGGCTCTTGGAATGCGATTACTGGTGCTTTCTTAGAGTCGCGCTTAGTCTCGATGTCATTCCACTGTTCGAGTAGCATGGCTAGATCCCGCACGAAATGGCGTGCACGCTGGCCGATGGATACGGTGCGCATAATGATGCCCATGCCCTCTGGGACTTGTAGCTTCTGCATGATACGACGAAGACGTTGACGTTCCTTCGGTTCGTCGATTTTTCTGGAGATACCGAACTGCTCAGAGAATGGCATGAGGACGAGATATCTACCTGCAAGTGAGACATTTGTGGTTACGCGTGGACCTTTGTTGCCGATTGGTCCTTTAGAGACTTGGATGAGGATTTCTGAGCCGATAGGGTAGATACTAGGGATATCCTTGGAGGTGATTTTTTTCTTCTTCTTTTTTGGTCTGCCTTCGCGCTGTATTTCCTCTAGTCCACCATCGAGTGCGGCTGGGATAGCATCCCAGAAGTGGAGGAACGCGTTCTTGTCCATGCCGATATCCACGAACATGGCTTTGAGCCCTTGTTCGATGTTTTTCACGGTTCCTTTGAAGATGCCGCCTACGATATTGGCCTCACCTTCGCGCTCCACATTATATTCTTCTAGGCTATTATTTTCTAATAGAGCGACCCGACGTTCGAGTTTCTCTGAGTTAATGACGAGAGTGACGCCCTTGGTAGGGTCTGGGTCGCTGTTGCTAAATCCGAATGCTTGTTTAATTTTTGTGATCATAATAAATTGTTGGTTATAGTTTTTTAATAAGGTTAATAAGGTTAATAAATTGGTTAGTTGTAAATTTTAGTTTAAGTTGGGGTCACGCGCAGGCTTGATGACTCTGGGCTTTTTCTTAGGTTTGACCGAGCCACGAGAATCGACTTCTGGGGTGATGGATGGCACGGGTGAGTTTAAATTTGTATCTGAGTTTGGGTTGCGTTTAGGTTTGATGATTGTCACTGCGCTGGCTTCGTCGCCAGTTTCGCCGTCCACGAAATAGGATGCTATATTAGAGTCTTCTGGAATGATTGTTTCTTCGATGAGGTTCATGTGTCCTGGGTATGATTTAGTTTTATGAAGCTTAACGTTCTTCCCTTTTTCTATTTCGAACAGAGATTCCAGAATGAGCTTCACCAGTGGACCAGCTACTTTACCACCGCTAGCACCGCGCTTGACTGCAACTACGACAACGTAGCGTGGATTCTCATAAGGTGCGAATGCAGCAGTCCAGGCGACGTGGGTTTTTATGCCTCTGTCAGTGGTCTGTGCGGTTCCGGTTTTGGCTCCGATGATGACGCCTTCTGTATCTGGCTTAGCTCTGCCAGCAGTGCCGCCTCTGGCATTGGCCGCGAGTCTCATGCCGTAGCGAATAGTTTCGAGGTGTTCTTTGGTGAGCCCTTCTTGGAGCAGGTCTATTTTTACTGGTTCTTTAAAGGAATGCTCTTCTCTAATGAGTTCATTTTTTGATTTGAGGATAATTCGAGGTTGGTAGTATTTTCCACCATTGGCGATGGTAGAAATGAAGGAGGCTACTTGGAGCGGGGTGGCTTGGCAGTAACCTTGGCCGATGCTCATCATACCGGTGAAGGCGTCGGTCATTGTCTCGTCTGGAAAGCGTTTCTCCCAGCGACTACTGCCTGGGACTACTCCTGAGTTTTCACGAGGCAGGCGGATGCCTGACTGTCTACCGAGGCCGAGCATCTGGTAGGTCTCTACCATTTTTTTGTAGCCTATTTTATTAGCGATATTCATGAAGTAGGGATTACATGAACGCTGGAGTGAGGCGGCGAGGCCGAGCGTGCCGTGACCAGCCGTCTTCCAGCAGCCGATAGACGTTTTTCCGTAATGGGTGTAGCCGGTGCAGTTACATGTGGCGCGGTGCATGCCGTTCTTGCAGCCGGCGATGGCAGCGAGGGGTTTGAGAGTGGATCCTGGTGCAAAGTTTGAAATAGCACGGTTCATAAGAGGCACTGCCTTGTTTTCACGGTAAACTGAGTAGCGTTCTTCGATAATACTTGGGATGAAGTCATTGGGGTCATAGTTAGGCACAGAAGCCATGGCGATGATCTCACCCGTGTTGGGGTCCATGATGACTGCGGCTCCTTTACCGACTCCGTAATGTTGCAAGATAGATTCGGTGATTTGCTGGAGTCTAGCATCGAGCGTAAGGTAAATGTCTGTGCCTTTTGCAGGGCGCTGGTAGTCAACTACTCCTAGAGTTTTTCCTTTGTCGTTCTTGAGGATGGTCTTGATACCTTCGTGTCCAGTGAGCTGGTCATTCATGGATTTCTCAATACCATCTTCGCCGAAGGGATCTCCTATATAGTGAAGATAACCGTCTGGGATATCGCCTTTTTTCCATGGTTTGATAAATCCTAATACATGAGAAGCGAGTGCTCCATAAGGGTATTCGCGTGACGGTGCTACGTCTATGTAGACTCCAGGTAGCTGAAGATTTTGTTCTGCGTATTTGGCAAATTCTTTATAAGTGAGATCCTTACGGTAAACGAAGGGGACTAATCCACCGTGGGTGATGTAGTGAGATTCCATTGCCTTGGCGCTGTAGTTTGCGTCTAAGTTGTATTCCGCTAACTGAGGTCTAATCATTTCATTGACCATCCCCGCGATATCGATGCGCTGGATCTTTTTCTTAGAGCCACTTCTGCTGACTAGAACGGTGCGCTTGAGGGTGTTACGTGGCTCGCCATTTTTATCTGGCTTGGCTAGGTAAGCCTTGTGGATTTCAGCGAGGTTAAAGTAAACGATATAGGAGAGTTTGTTCTGTGCGAGGTTGATTCCATAGCGGTCCTTGATATCACCACGGGTTCCTGGCTCACGGACTTCTACGGTCTTATTGGATGGTACTTTTTCGCGGTAATGGTCTGTATTTTTGATCTGGAAGTCATAGAGGCGCGTCAACAGGACTCCTGTCCCTACTAGAATAAGTAGGGTGAGGATGTAGAGTCTATATCTGAATCGCGGTGTTGCCATGACTGGTGTTGGTTTTAATCGAAGTTAGATGAGAATAGTTAAGAGTTTAAACGTGCTCTTCTTCCTCTGATTTTTGGAAGCGGAAGTAGCGTTTTTTTAGTCCATCGTAGCGGATGGTGTGGTCGAAGAGATTGGCTAACTTAAAGAGAATGAAAAACAACAGTGGTGAGCAAACCATTGTGATGGCTGCCGAGATCCAGATCTGGTAGAAGACTCTGGTAGGAAAGTAGAATTCACCGCGCACAACATTGATAAGTAGATATTCTGAGAGCAGATAGAAAAAGGTGGCGAAGCCAGTGACGATGGCTGAGAGTTGCCAGACTCCCTTGCGGAATAGCGGCTGAAATCCCTGCATGATGATGCCCATGACGAAGTAGAGAATGATGGAATAGCCGAAACGAATCTGGTCAGCGGGAGCAGTGTAAATAGTGAGATCTCCACCAGGGCTTCCGAGCGTATTCTGCGCATCCCAGATGAAGCCGCAGAGAAAGGCGAGGATGAGCATGGGTGAGAATCCGACTGTAACCACGCAGCAGAGAAAAGTGAGTGGGAGAATGTGGAGCCGGGCATCGTACATACCTGTCACCGCTGGCAGAAACTGCTGAAGAATGCAGGCCAGTAGGACGAGGATGAAGATGCTGATATGGTATCGGATCACTTTTTGAGAACAAAGACGGTTTCTATATCCGTAAAGTTCACTGCTGGTTTCACCTGTGCTTCAGTATAGAGAGCACCCCGCGTAACATCTATGATGATACCTAGGGCAATGCCTTTCTGGAACAGTTCGCCCTTACCAGTGGTAATGACTTTCTGTCCTACTTTGACATTTGAATCTCTGGACAGGTAACGTAAGCGCAGCATGGGATTATCTCCATTCTGTGCTCTCTGTCCGCTGAGGATGCCGAACTCATGAGTGCCAACTACCTTTGCAGATACTTGGCATGCTTCATCAGTTAGCAAAATCACAGTTGAGGTCTCGTAGTCAGGTCGGTCTACCTTGCCAACGAGTCCTTCAGCAGCGATCACGGCAAGCATTGGGCTTATTCCGTGATGTTCGCCTCGATCTATATGGGCGGTTTCCCACCAGTTCGAGGGTTTGCGGCGTATGACTTTTGCAGCGATTACGCTGAAAGGGGTGCGTTCTTTAAAATCTAGTGCGGCGCGGAGCTGGACGTTTTCTTTCTCCAATGTCTGCAAATACTTGATTTCTGTACTCAATGTTACTAGCTCAGTCTCAGCTAGATTTAGTTTCATTGAGAGGGTTTGTGAGTGTTCTAGTTGATCATCGAATGCGCGGATCTTAGTCTCCATGGCAGAGCCACTCGCTACGAATGGGCTGATGATGGTGTAGTAGCCTTTCTGAATCTGGCGCACACTTGTCTCACTCCTTGTCAGCGCCCATGCGGAGGCTGCGAGGAAGACTAATAATGTGACGAGATTTAGCGGTTTCATGTGCTAGGTTTAAAAAGCTAGAGGTAAGTTTTTCTTTAGAGGTAGGTTTTACTAAAGAAAATGGATTATTCCATATTGGTGACACGACGGAGGAAGTTGATTTCCTGTAGTGCCTTACCGGTTCCTTCTGCCACAGCGCTAAGTGGGTCATCTGCTATGTGGACTGGGAGTCCAGTTTCCATTTTGAGACGTCTGTCTAGACCTTTCAGCAGGGCTCCACCACCAGCGAGCGTGAGTCCGCGATCCACGAGGTCCGCTGCCAGTTCAGGCGGACAGCGTTCTAGCGTGGTACGAACAGCATCGATGATGGTTGAGAGGGGATCTGCGATGGCTTCGCGGATTTCCTCAGAGGATATTTTCATCGTCTTGGGCAGTCCGGCTACGAGGTCACGGCCCTTAACATCCATCGTAAGTTCCTTAGGCAATTCAATGGCTGAGCCAAGACGGATCTTAATTTCCTCTGCGGTACGCTCACCGATCATCAGATTGTAAGCGCGCTTCATGTAAGAAATGATCGCCTCATCAAGCTCGTCGCCCGCAGTTCGGACAGATCGGCTATAAACGATACCAGCGAGTGAAATGAGGGCAACTTCAGTGGTTCCCCCGCCAATGTCGACGATCATACAGCCTGATGCTTCTTGGACTGGGAGGCCCACTCCGATCGCGGCGGCCATAGGTTCCTCGATGAGGAAGACCTCGCGGGCTCCTGCCTGCTCAGCACTTTCGCGGACTGCGCGTCTTTCCACTTCAGTAATACCAGATGGAATGGCGATGACCACACGTGGGTTCGAGCGTCTGTTGTTATTCGCCTTTTTGATGAAATGTCTGAGCATCGCTTCAGTGACCTCGAAGTCTGCGATGACTCCATCTTTTAGTGGTCGGATGGCCACGATGTCGCCAGGAGTTCTCCCCAGCATACGCTTGGCATCATCACCGACTGCTAGGACGATGTTGGTGCCAGCCTTGACGGCGACTACTGATGGTTCACGTAGAACGATGCCTTGGTCCTTGACGATGACGAGGGTGTTAGCAGTACCGAGGTCGATACCGATGTCGTTGGCGAACCAACGGCCAAAAATTTTTGAAAACATGAGTGGGTGCTATTCTTGAAAAGTGTTAAAATGATTGCGAGCAAGAGTGCTCAGTGATGTTACGCGCAGAATATAATTTTTGTTTCAATGCATTTACATATTATAGCTCATTTGCGGGCAATTCTGATTATTGACCTATAAACCCCGTAGGTCAAGTCGGATTTGCGTGATACTGGTAAATGAAAGCATCAGCTAAATTATTGGCTGATGACGCTTGCCAGTGTTGGCGAGTTATGGTGAATTGTCATTGCGATGGCATACACAGAAGATAAGGCATTTGGACTAATAGAATTTGCTCATGAGAAAGGCAGGCTGGGACATGCGTTTATCATCTCGGGAACTAAGCATGCTGGGGTGGAATCTCTAACTACCAGAGTGATCAACCTCATCAACCGTGAAGAGGGAAGCCAAGAGGCGGGCGAAGGCGGTGGTGACGACATGTTTGATCTCTTTGGCGAAACGAAAGAAGCGGGTGATACACCTCAGAGCCAGCCTGAGGCCCAAAATTTACAAGAACTAGAAGGCGAACTAGTAAGAATAGTCCGCCCACAGATGAAATCTAGGATCATCTCTGTGGATGCTATGCGAGAACTTGAAAAGTCCTTTTTTAAGACCGCTCGCAAAGGGAAATACAAGGTGGGAGTGATTGTGGACGCAGACCGGATGCGCAAAGAAGCGGCAAATGCCTTTCTTAAAACCCTGGAAGAACCGCCGGATGGATCGATCTTGTTTTTACTGACCGCGAGCCCTGAGCGACTTCTCAGCACCATTTTATCTCGCTGTGTGAACATCCCGCTGATCGCAGAAAATGATGTGCGAGAAGTAATGGAAGGGGAAAAGGAAATGCTAAACACACTAATCAGAAATGCCAAGATCGGGTTTAACTCCGTCTCCCGCGCTCTGACGATCAAGTCTGTGTTTGCCTCCATTTTAAATAAGAGAAAACTAGCTATTGGGAAGGTCTACGAGGCCTCGCTTAAGGAAGAGCAGGATCATTACAAAAACACCACTGATGGCGAGTGGCTGAAAGATAGAGAGAAGCACTATGAATGTCTGACCCAAAGTGACTACCTCTTCGAGCGCTCTAAATTTATCGATCTCCTCATCCTTTGGCTAGGCGATCTGGTAAGAATCAAGTCTGGTGCAACCAGGCTAGACTTCGTCCAACACGAAGCTGCGATGGCAGAGGCTGCCGCGAAAGAAAGCTTAGAATCTCTGTTGCTGAGAATGGACGCGATGGAGGAATTACGCGGGCTGTTTGAGACTAATGTCAGTGAAGCACTGGCGCTTGAGGTTTGTTTTATGAAAGCGTTTGCTTAGTCGGAAACTAATTGTTTATTATTAGCAGAAAAGTGTTGCAAATTTTTAGAAATTCGTTAGTTTGCCGCCCGAAGATAAAGCCGAGATGGCGGAATTGGTAGACGCGCCTGATTTAGGTTCAGGTGTCTTAGGACGTGCAGGTTCGATTCCTGTTCTCGGTATTTTTATCTTCATATAGCCCTTCACTTTGAAGGGCTTTTTTGTTTTAAGCGATCACTATTCATTAGTTTGCGTCGCTGTGACCTAAGTCTTTGTCTGGGGCGATGTAGTCGCGTACTAGTTGCTTTAGCTCCTTCATCTCTGGAAAACAGCCATTTTCCTTTCTGTCCCAAATGATTTTGTCATCTACGCTGATAATGTAGACTCCTCCAGCACCAGAGGGTGTGAGGGTGACGCCTTTTAGGTCACTTTCGAAAGTTGTGAGTAGCTCTTGAGCGTTCCAGCTGGCGCGTAAGAGCCAGCGACAGCCGGTGCAGTATTGTATCGTGATTGTTGGCTTCATGGTTTTTGTGCGTTAGGTGTTATGGCTTTTACTTGCTTGATCGAGCATGATCCTGAGTGCTCCTCCGCTGACTGCGCTTTCTACTACTAAGGCTATTAGACTAATAAGCATAACGACTAGTGCTGTGCCAAACGCAATCTCACCTAAAAGAGTGAATCCTAGGAAGAGGGAAATCATAGAAATAACCGAGGAGAGCAGGCTGAGTGCACCGCTCATTTGCATCAATCTAATGAGTGTTAGGCGCTTACTAAGGTTTTTAATTTGAGCTAATAAGACGGCGTCTCTGTCACCATCTTGCCACTCGCTGTGGAGGCGACGGACCAGTGACGACAGGGCTAAGAAGCGGTTCGTATAGCTAAGAAACAATAAGCTTACAGCTGGGAAAATTAATGCTGGCGTGCTAACGGTGATATCCATGTGTTTAACATAGCAACTTTAGTGAGTTGAACCAACGGTAATATTGGCTTTCTCATGTTCATCACGAAGAGACTCTATTTCGTAATTATCCATAAAGCCTAGCGTCTCGCCGTTTTCGAATACTCTAGATTTTCCTTTAATAGTGGAACGTTGTACTAGGAATGCCAATAAGTGTTCTCTATAGGCAAAGAACTTCGGGTCATCAAAGACTTCCTTGCGGTTTCGAGGTCTAGGGAAATCAATTTCAAGAATCTCGCCGACTCCAGCTTTGGGCCCATTCGACATCATGACGCATCTGTCAGCCATAAATACCGCCTCATCCACGTCATGTGTAACGATCATTGCAGTGAGGTTCTCTTTCGCTAGTATATCAATAATTACATCCTGAAGTTCCATCCGAGTGAGTGAGTCTAGTCTTCCGAATGGTTCATCGAGTAACAGGACTCTAGGTTGCAGAGCTATCGCTCTCGCGATGCCCACTCTCTGTTGCATGCCGCCAGACATTTCTCTGGGAAACTTTTTCATTTCATCGCCAAGTCCTACAATAGATAATGCATATTCCACGATCTGGTTTCGCTCTTGTTTACTGACGTGGGGATAGACGTTTTTCACGCCAAGCATCACGTTTTCATGTGCCGTCATCCAAGGCATCAATCTTCGTGCAACATGCATGTGATTCATCCTGATCATGAACGAAAATTATGTAATGATTAAAAACCATTGATCCTTCAGTATCCGATGGAAGCTGTATTTTTAAAATACAGTAGTCTATCTCGAACTGATACCATCCTCACAGTGATACTGGAATGAATTGTATTTTGGAGAAAGGATGATAATTCTAATGCATGAAAGCATTTCTTTATTTGGCATGTTCAGTTTTTTTCATAGTGGTAGCGGGCGAAGCTAGGGCTCAGCAGGAAATCAAAGTAGGCCTGGCAGGTTCTGAGCCATTTGTCATCGATACTGGGAATGATACCGAGGGCTTAGTGGTGGATATTTGGGAGGGACTAGCTTCTCATGGGAAGCTGGGATTTGAATACATCCACTATGATAGTGTAGAAAAAGCACTGGCTGGATTGGATACTGGCGCGGTGGATGTTGCCGCAGGTCCGATCAGTGTGACCCAGGAACGCGAGGAGCAATATGATTTCACCCGGCCATTCTATCAAGCAGGACTTGGAATACTCTCTAAAAATGATGAGTTTAGTTTATGGAGCCGAGTGAAGCCATTCTTCTCAAAGTCATTTTTTATAGCGCTTACGGTATTTTTAATCATCTTAGCAGTCGTAGGTACACTGATATGGATAGTGGAGAGACGGACAGATAATGAGCCATTCTGTAATGGCCCAACCAAGGGAGTGGGCAATGGAATTTGGCTAGCGTTGGTGACGATGACAACTGTAGGCTATGGTGACCTGGCTCCTAAAACTACGATTGGCCGTGTGGTCTTGGGGTGCTGGATGGTAGTGACATTGATCTCGGCCACCTCTCTACTAGCTGGTCTAGCAGGAACCATCACTCAGTCCGCGTGCGGAGGTGTGCGTGTAAAAAACCTCACGCAAATGCCTGGTAGCAGAGTGGCAGTGGTAAAGAACAGCCCAGGTGAAGACTTTACGAAGCAGAATAATGGTAGGAGTTTCTATGTGAAGACGCTTGAAGAAGGATTCGAGAAGCTATCAGCTGGAGAGGTTGACGCATTTGTATTTGATTACCCTCAACTATCCTATCATTTAGAAAACCCAATCGAGGGACATGCTTATACCGATCTCTACCTTGCGGAAAAAACCTATCAGGAACAAGGATACGCATTCGCACTGCGACAAGAGGACACTCGGATAGAGATGCTAAACCAAAATCTACTCAGTATCAAAGAGGCGGGCGTCATCGATGATCTGGTAAAGGAATGGCTGCCATCTCTAGCGCGCTAGAGCTAGCCAAACTGCGGGGGTTGATCGACGATAGGCAGCGTGCCATGGCTTGGGTGCGGAGTGCTGGCGCGAAGCAGATTAGTGCTTAATCTTTGAATACCTAAAACCTATGAATTTATTATTTCATATAAGATAAAGGATCAACAGCTACGGGGGTTCTAAATTAGAGGACCCTTTTTCAGTTTAGAAGATAGCCACTATAGGGTGAAACCCTAGTTTTCCCCAACGCCTCTGTCAGGAAGCTAATGATCACAAAACCGCCCATCACACTGCCAACCCAGAACAGCAAGTTAATCTGCTAGAGAATCTAAACTAGGCATCTTTTAGAGTAGAGTAGGGGTCAAGATTCCCTGACTCAGTCCTAGATAATTCTTATTTGACTCATTCTATATTCGGAATAGCATGAAAACTATAAACCATGAAAAAATTCTTTATTCCTATACTCAGTGTATTCACAGTATTCACCCTTTCTCTAGCCGCGACTTCTACGGCATTCGCTCAAGAGACTTCTAAGCAAGCAACTGAAGATAAGGTTGAAGTCAAGAAGCCTTCGCTCACCTACTACTACATCGATCAATGACCGATGTGCAACAAGATTAAGGTCATCGTGAATGATCTCAAGAAGGCACAAGGAACAGAAGTAGCTTTTGCAAACATCGTTGTGTCAGAAGAGACCAAAGAGGAAATCAAAAAGGCAAAACTGAAAGGTCACGGGATCATCGCTAAAGATAAGGATGGTAAGCTGGTTCAAATTTTGAGCGGTCATAGCTATGATGACAAAGCAGTCAAAGCGATCGTAGCCAAGCTACTTGCAAAAGAGCAGCCTGCTGAAGATGAGGTCGAAGTGATAAAACCTTCGCTCACTTACTACTATATTGATCAATGACCGATGTGTAATAAGATAAAGGTCATCGTGAATGATCTCAAAAAGGCACAAGGAACAGAAGTAGCTTTTGAAAACATCGTTGTGTCAGAAGAAACTAAGGAGGAAATTAAAAAGGCAAAACTTGACGGTCACGGCATCATCGCTAAAGACAAAGAAGGTAAAATGGTTAAAATTTTGAGTGGTCATAGTTATGATAAGAAAGCAGTCAAAGCGATCGTGACCAAACTACTTGCGGAATAGAAGTGCGATTCATTTGCTAGAGAAATGATCTAACAAAACCTTTAAAAGGGTTCCTCACTTTATTGTCTTCTTGGATTCAATCTCCTGAAGGGAGAGAGCTTGCAATGCCTGGAAATTTGCTTTTTGGGTGGTGTCCCTGAGGACGTTGTTGGAGAGTAAGGATAGTGGGAGAAAGGGGGTTGCGGGGGAAAGAGGGGGTGGAAGTAATGTATAGTGATGAGTGAGCCGCTTTATCAAAGGGGCGTTTTTTGGCAGTACTTCATAAATGGTCTGTCTCACTGTGTTATTCCACTGTGTCATCCGCCTGATGGCATGGGTGCGGCCTTCTATAGCTCGGCCCAGCTATCTGGACAAAAGTAGTCGTGTGTATTTCAGGATGTTATTGTTGCTTAGATTTTGGAGCTACGTAGTCAGGATATCCTATCTTGTGAGTCTGTGATTTCACCGATGGTTTTTTCTCCCACGTCTTCGCGGGAAGTGCGGTGTAGTTTGGATCTTGGTCCTGGAGTGGTAATAGTGGAATAATAGCGATTAATTTTGCACATTCAGCCTGGAATTTGGGATTGCCGATGAGGTTTATTTTTTCGTCCAAATCATTCAATACATCGACCACTTTAACGGGCGTACGATTCTTATCAATGAATAGCTTAAAGCGTTCATTTCTGATCACTCGATCACGAAAATAATACACATTCTCCACCCCTTTATCTGAAAGCCGTGCAGGATGAGATCCCATCCCTAGAATCCATGGGCGTTGATTTTTTTCCTCTTTACCGAAAAATACATTCTTCAAAGAAAATCCATCATAGCTGAAGCCTGCTTCGGGTTTGCCCGCTGCGATATCAGTAAAAGTAAGATGCATGTCTGTGAAGTCCACTAGCGCATCACTCCTCATACCTGATGGAACGAGTCCTGGGCAACTCACTATAAACGGCGTATTAACGCCATTTTCAGTAGTCTTTGTTTTGCCGCCCTTTACTTTACGACCATTCCGCATATTCGAGAATCTGCCTGATGTGCCGTTATCACAAGTCCATATCACAATTGTGTTTTCACGAATTTTCTCTTCATCCAGCTTGGTGATAATCTGCTCTAGAAGGAAGTCAGTGTATTCCACCATGGCGTGATGCTTTTCAAGTTTTGTCTTAGCATTGGGAGAGAGTGGGGTATGCACCATTGGGGTGTGTGTGAGCGCCATGGGATAATAGATGAAAAAAGGCTTATCCTTGTTGTTGCTGATGAAATTTAACACAAAGTCATTGTAGATATCTGGGCCAAACTTGCCTTTGTGTGTTTTGCTTCCTTCCTTGGTGTGAATGTAGGGATCCCAGTAGCGTTTTTCACTGAGCGCCGCATGACCTTCTATCTCAGATCCCTCAGCACCTGTCCACATGCAGTAATCATCAAATCCATGCTTAACCATCGCCTCAGGATGGGTGCGGAAATCATTCAGCTGCCACTTTCCAGCCACTCCCGTAGTATAACCAGCAGACTTAAGACTACGCGCGATCGATGGATTCTTAGTCCAATCAAAATACCCTGCACCCCATCTTGGTGCATCCCAGTGATTCACCCAGCCATTTCGAAATGGGTATTGACCAGTCATGAAGCATGCTCTGCTTGGGGTGCATTGAGGCATCGAGTAAGCGTTATTAAATAAGATGCCATTCTCTGCTAAAGCGTCAACTGCGGGAGTCTTAACGCCTTCACCACCATAGCAGCTCAGCCATTCTTTTCCCAGATCATCGATGAGGATGAAGATGATATTGGGTTTGTCTGCTGGTTCACGTGCTTCTAACGTCGGTATGATGAAGAGCAGAAGCGATAAATAGTTAATTATATTCATTGTTATTGGTTAGTTTTTCTCTTCTTTCCAGGGACTCCATCAGCGGGGAGTTTCCATTTTAATTCGCTGCGCTCTAACGACTTAGTGCCATATTCCCCACCGTCAAAACTTCCTTTCACCGACTTCATCCAAGCGGTGAACTCCTGTTGTAGTCCAGAGAGAATTTCAGGGTGTTGCTCGGCTATGTTTACCTTCTCTGCGGCGTCTTTCTGTATATCGTATAGCTCAAATGGCTGGCCTGCGTAGGATACTATTTTGTATCTCTCGTTGCTATAGCTCATTCTCTCAGAATATAAAAATCCTATTGGTTTAGCACGGTTCATCTTGTTGCCTTCTATCAATGGCATCAGACTTTCTCCGTCCAGTGTATGACTGGGCGCTGGGTGTTTCATCCCGATGGCATCTAGCACAGTAGGTAGGTAGTCAGATGTCACGCATGGCGTATCAGTCTGGCGTCCTTGCTTTATCTTTGCTGGCCATACTAAGAGTCCTGGAACTCTCACTCCACCTTCGTAGAGATCGCGCTTTCGCCCGCGATAGGGACCTGCGCTTCCGTTATCCGGACGTGCTTTATTTTCGGGGCCATTATCGCTGCAGAACCAAATCATCGTGTTATCAGTGACACTTTTTCCTTTCGTTTCCAGATGGGCGCGTAGCCGGCCGATCTGTTCATCAAGCGCAGTGATGCAACCAGCGTAATTTCTGAGGTGTGGTGGGTGGTTTTTATACATTTCTTGATGCTTATGTCCTGCCACGCAGGGAAGGTGAGGGGCGTGGAACCAGATCACAGAGAAGAATGGAGAGTCAGCTGCCACTGCCTCATCGATGAATGGAATGACTCTATCCATAATCACTCGGCTGTCATCTCCGTTGAGGTTATCCGTGACTTTCTTGCCATTAATATCCCAATAGAACGTGCCATATGGCTTGGTTGCTTCATTCTTGTCGTTGAATGACCAGCCTAGCTTTTTACTCTCTCCTTTTTTAAACTGCGCGGGATATACCATCGGGTCATAGGTAGGCACTTTTGACTCTGTTACGAATGCATGATCATAACCGTGAATTTTTGGTGGGTTATAGTCTTTCATATTCCCAGGCTTACCTCGGTTAGCGTCCTTGTCAGTATGAGAAAGTGTGCCCAGATGCCATTTACCAAAATGGCCAGTGGCGTAACCTTGGCTTTGTAACGCTTCTGCCAGCGTGACTTCCTCTGGTCGGAGAAACCCAGCATTAGCATTCGGGACGCCGGTGCGGAATGGATTTCTACCTGTAAGGACGCTCGCGCGAGTCGGAGAGCAGACGGCTGATGCCGAGTAGAAACGGTTCATCTGCAAGCCTTCTCTAGCCATCTTATCTAAGTGTGGGGTCTTGATCACCTTGTTGCCATTATAGCCAGTGTCCCCCCAGCCTAAATCATCCGCCATAATTAAAATGACATTTGGTTTAGAGGTGGGTTTAGAGATGGGTTTAGAGATGGGTTTAGAGATAGTTTCTGCAGCCTCTATGGCTACTACTAATGCTAGATAGATAATGATATTTAGCCATTTCATTGTGGCTATTAATTTATCTTTTAGGGTGGATGGGTCAACTCATTAATCTACATCCTATCCGGTTGATTCGATCAACTTTTCAGTCCTATTATTTTCCTTGTGTTTTAGGATACTTTCAGTAAATAATGAAAGCATGAGCGCAACAGACGATTTTATACTAGCGAAGGATGATTTCATCTCCCAGTGGGGGGCTTTAGGGACTAGCTGGGGAATTAGTAGAACGATGGCGCAAGTGCACGCACTTTTAATGATTAGCCCAGAGCCTATCAGCACGGATCAAAGCATGGCAGAATTGCAGATCAGCCGTGGAAATGCGCACACCAATTTGAAAGAGCTTGTGGGTTGGGGCTTGGTAAAGATCGTGGTGAAAAAGGGTGAGCGCAAAGAGTTTTTTGAAGCAGAAAAGGATGTGTGGAAGGTGTTTACCATCGTGCTGCGTGAGCGTAAGCGCAGAGAGATAGATCCTGCGGTAGAGCTACTCAAAGGCTGTGCTGAGCTGAGCAAACAGGTGAAAAGTGCAGAGGGGAAAGCCTTCCACGAGCAGATGAATGAATTACAAGATTTTGCTATCTTCGCCAGTAATGTGGGTGAGAGTATCAGCAAGTTAAAATATGGTCCTGCTGTTAAGTTTGCCGATAAATTTCTAGGTCTTTTGCCAAAGGATAAGTCGTTGAAGTAAGTTGGCTCCTGACGATACAATTTACCCTTCATGGATTTAGGACTCATACCATCCTCACAGTGATACTAGATTGATCGTTCGATGGAATGATTTGAAAGTGCAGCAAAGCTGATTGGGGAAAGAGCAAAACAAAATTTTGTTTTATATCAAATCACGATCACTGTTCAAATGGTATAAGAAGAGGCGGATGTTTTTTAATAGTAGGTTCAGCGCACTCAGTTTGCTTGGCAAACAATCCCTACCCAGCTTAGCTACTTCACTTCTACTTCACTTCTCCTTCACTTCTCCTTCA
>CAWVXI010000024.1:0-47380 GCA_963934155.1 uncultured Verrucomicrobiales bacterium
ATCAACTCGAAGGAGTATGACAAGAAGCAGGCGGAGGCCATTCGAAAGCTAGAATCTCTACGAAACCGTCAAAGCGAACAAGTTACGCCATCCAACGGCGATAAGCCGTCAAATTGAATTCGAGCTTCCATTCCGCCGTGGATGCGCTCAAACGATATGCTACAAATGACAAATAGGCGTTAGCCTACAGCTTCCTGATATAAGGTAGAGAAGGTTTCTAAGGTGGTTTGATTTAGATCAAATCATCATCGTCTGGGACAGGTGGGATGAGGTCTTCTCTGAGGAGGAGTCGCTCGATGTTGAGGTCATCGATGAGGTCATCAGGGGTTTGTTGGATGATGGAGCAGTAGGGGGTGATTCTATCCACCTCTGCGATGGTGCAATGCGTCATGGTGGAAATGATGTCGGCATCGAATTTTTCTTTTTCGAAAATATTAGTGATACGGAAGACCACGCGCTGTCTATCCAGATCGTATTCTAGTCCACCGAGGTTCATCTGTTTGTTCGCACGGTGCAGAAGCTCCAGGAGGTAGGGGATCTTCATTTTATCCATTGGCATGGCGGTTTCGCCGACGATACTCAGCGCATTGAGCTGAGTGAATGCCTGGGCAAAGACCTGCACGCGGGTGTGATGCGCCTCGAATACCGCAGAGATGACTTCTCTGCCTTCTACGATTTCATGTTCCCAGCCTTGCTGGTTAAAGGCGTCTGAGACTGATTGACTCTGGAGTGATGGTGGTCGCATAGTGATCTACTGCTGCGCAGTAAGTTATTGGTTATTTGTTATTAGTTAATAGGGCGTGGTAGATGGAATCTTAACCCATTGAGACACTATAAATTCTATTCACTTTTCATGAAATATGATGCATGATAGTAAAAATTATCTGGGTGTGATAGTGAGGGGTTCACCGTAAACATTGGTGTTTGCCCAGATTTTATCGCCCGTTTTGAATGGTTCTTCGCCGATGCTGATGAGCTTGTGTGACTTGCCTTTCAAATTTACCATGACTTCTTGAGCGTTTTTTTGGCGATAGCGAGTTTCGGCTTTGCCGCCACCATAAGCGCCAACGAATCTGCCTGCGACTGCGCCAATGTATCTTCCTGTGCCAGCACCAAAACTGGCTCCTGCCAGAGCACCTCCTAAGCTACCTACCGTCTTACCTACACCGATGCTCTTAGAAACCTTCACTGGGTGACTATGCTCGACAACTCCAGCTACTTTCTGCGTTACTGCTTTTCTGTGTGGAGCTTTGATCACCTTGTAGTCCTGTGCGCAGCTGGTAAATGCGATTGTCACAAAGGATGCAATGATTGATGCGAAAAGAATACGTGATTTCATATGAGCATCTAAGTTTATTCCTCTTCTAGCGAAATCCTTGGGAATACAGGCTTAGGCTTGGCTACTTCCTGACCTGCTGGGATCATGCCCCATTTGAGATCGTTGATGTTTAGCTCGGCGAGGAAGTCTGCTTTTAGCTGGCTTTGGATGCGCTCACAGGCTGCTGGGATGATTGGCTTGAGCAGCACAGAAACGATAGCTACCACTTCTGTTAGATGCCCAAGGACGGTGGTGAGTTCAGCCAATTTTGTCTCATCTTTTGCGAGTGACCACGGCGCTTGCTTGTCAGTGTATTGATTACAGAGGGTGATGTATTTGATCACTACCTCGAGCGCCTCGGATACGGCATAGCGGTCCATGGCTTCTCTGTAGGCAGCAATGGTGACAGCTGCTTGCTCACGTAGTTCCTTGCTTAGATCATCATCGTAGTCGCTCGAGGCGGTGGCTCCGTTGAGGAATCTCTTGGTCATACTGAGTCCACGGTTACAAAGGTTACCGAGGTTATTTGCCAGCTCAGTATTGAACAGCATGACGAGCCTCTCTGGATCAAAATTTGAATCTTTACCAGTATGGATGTCTCTGACTAGATAATAGCGGACACAGTCTGCACCAAATTTCTCCACCAAGTTTACTGGATCCATCATCGCCGCCTGCTCAGGTGATAGATCACTTTTAGAGACCTTACCACTGTTTAAATTCCAGAATCCATGCACCAGAAGTGTCGGCATTTGCTCATCAGTGAAGCCAATGGCATGCAGCATACACGGCCAGTAGATAGAGTGAGAGGGGACGAGAATATCCTTACCGATTACATGCAGATTGGCAGGCCAGAGCTTATCGAAGTCTGGTAAGTCTGAGCCCTCTGCCTTGTTGTATCCCGCGAAAGAAATGTAGTTGATCAATGCATCGAACCAAACGTAGGTGACGAATTCATTATCAAATGGCAACTCGATTCCCCAACGGAGTCTCTCCTTCGGGCGTGAGATACAGAGGTCATTGTCCTCTGCGCGTTCGATAGCATTGAGCACATCGGCCTTTCTAAAAGCAGGAAGAATGAAGTTCTCACTTCGCTCCACAAAGCTGCGCAGCCAGGCTACATGGTCACTGAGCTTAAAATAATAATTTTCTTCATCGCGCTCCTCGACTTGTCCCCACTCGGATCCGAAATCACCATCCTCACCGCGTTCTTTATCGGTGAGAAACTGTTCCTGTTTGATTGAGTAGAAGCCCTTATACTGTTTCTTATAGATCTGACCTTCATCATAGAGCTTTTGTAAGATGTCAGTGACACAAGCTTTATGCCGATCGTCCGTAGTCTCCGCCCAGCCATCATACTCTAGCTCTAGCTTGCTCCATGCATTGGTGAAGTTCTTAGTCGTTTTACGAACGTATGTCCCAGGGTGAATGCCTTCCTTCTCTGCGGTCTGCTGCACTTTTTGACCATACTGATCCACGCCTGTTAGAAAATAAGCATCATCTCCGCAGAGCTTGCGATAGCGGGTGATGACATCGGCTAGCACTTTTTCGTAGGCATGACCGATGTGTGGTTTGCCATTGGTATAGTCAATAGCGGTGGTAGTATAAAAAGTGTTAGACATGCGTGATGATACTTGATGCGTTAGAATGTTAGTTTCTGGTTTTATCAACCTTACCACCAATTCCTAATATAGTGGCGTTTTGCTTGGCAGCTTCCGCTTCTGGGATGTTCTCATCCTGCACATACATCTGTGAGAGGGCGGTCCAGGCGAGTAGGTCATTAGGTTCTAGCATCACGGCTTGGAGTCCACAGCCGATGGCTTCCTTGATTTCGCCCACCTTCATGAGCGCCATGCCTAGTGCCTGCCAGCCATCGAAAAACTCAGCATCTAGCGCCACACATTTACGATAGCCCATAATAGCATCCTCAAATTCACCGATTGCGAGTGAGCCATTTGCGTCATCGAATATGTCATTTAGTTCAGCGCTCATTGTGGTGTTATTATTATGGGAGGATTTAGTTTTAGATTTAGTTGAAATCCATGACGGGGATATTCGCCTCGGTAACAGCCTCATTCATCCATGCTCGGAAGACTGAGTCTTGCAGCATTTCTGATCGTGCCTTTTGAATACGGAGACGAGTGTCTACGACCTCGGCAGTATTCACCACTTCTCTTTTATTGAGATAAACGAGGGTGACTTGGTTCTTTTCTTCCACATTCTTCTCAGAAAATGACTTGTTGTCAGTGATCGTTCCGTTCTCGAAGATTTCATACTCAGAGCCTACCACTCCACCTCTCTCGTCCTTTCCGAGATTATCGTATCTCATCCCAGTTCTGATATTAGCCTTGAGGTTGTTGATCTGGGCAGCTTCTTCAGCGGAGGCGCCACCAGTGATGGACTTAGCGAGCTTGTCTTTGATATTCTGCACATCTGCAAGCATCGCAGTGTGAGCATTTTCTTGGATGTAATCAGTCTTAGCGAGTTCCTTAGCTTCTTCATAACTCTTAGTCACTGGCATCACTTCCTCGTCATATCTTACATAGAACCATCCGTTGCCTGCTAGCTTGATTGGAGCAGGGATGCGGTATTTGAGTGATTCTGAGATCTTGATTTGGAAAATGAGGTCCGCGATGGATACGCCATCTTTGGTATCCAGTAGCTTGAGTTCGTCTGCTACATTCTTTGCTGAGAAGAGTTCGGTAGAGGTAAGTTTTAGTTTGGCACTTGCTACTTCTGCGGTGAAATTTTCCCCCTCAGTGTCATCTACCTTATAGGACAGATCATAGAGTGTTTGAGCACTCAATTTATCGGCGGGCTTCTCAACTTCTAGTTCCCACTTAGCGAGTTCTTTCTGGAAAGCATCATCTAATTTCTTAAATTCTTCATCCTTGGCCTCTGCCGCACGCACTGGGGCGACAGGTCTAGGCGTAGCATAAACGGGCATCTCCACGAGGTAGCTGATACGGATTTGACGATCTGTTAGATACTTAAAGTCGTTCTCCTTCCAGTAGTCTTCTATCTCTTCCTCAGTTGGCTTCAGCTCCTTTTTATAGCGGTCGATGTCAATGGCTACGGTTGTGAGGTCTAACGTCTGTTGTTGAAATTTTATCGAGCGGTCAGTCAAGCGGTTCGGTGTTTGTAGTCCGCTAGAAACAAGGTTTTTGAGTCGGTCATAAACCAGAGATTCTGCCACGAGATTGACAAAGTCTTCCTCTTGCAGACCAGATGACCCGATCTCCTTCATGAAGTTTTGGTATGATTCAGCATTGAAATTCCCACCTTGAGCAAAGATCTGCTCCTTGATGTGCTTTTTAGCCTGGGCAGTAGATGGATAGATTCCATACTCCGCTGCAGTCTTAGCGATCACGATGCGTCTGGTGACAAATTTCTGTACTTCTTCAGAATTAGAGCCTGTCTGGTAGAAGCCCATCATCATCCGCCAATCAAGTCGTTGATTGAAAATCATGTCCATTGCATACGCAGTGAGTCCTGGGTCTCTCAGTTGCTTGATCACATTGAGGGAATTGAATCCCATTTTTCGATACTGGATCTGGTCGATACCCTCACCATAGACTTCAGTCACCTTGGCTCGGCCTCCAGAGTTAGCATTGAAATTTCCCATAGTGAGGATGAGTCCAGCTGCAAGTAGGACGAGGACTACGACCATTAGGCCGGTATATTTGCGCATGTTTTCGATCATGATATTTTACTAGGTTGAAATTGGGTTTGAATCGGGTTTGAAATTGGTGATTACGGGTAGCCATTGAGCGTTCTCGCAGTAGTGCGGTGCTTTTAGGCTGAGAATCCCACGGAATCAACCGTGAAATGCGGAATATGGATTAAATTTTCCCCATCTGCGCTCTTTGCCTCAGCATGTGGTCGCAGATGATGATGTTTGCCATCGCCTCCACCATCGGCACAGCCCTCGGTAGAACGCAGGCGTCATGTCTGCCGCGGCCTTTAAGTTCAGTCTCTTCATGGTCGCTCGTCACGGTAAGCTGCTCGCTCATGATGGTGGCTGTCGGTTTAAATGCCACCCGGAAAATAATGTTCTCACCATTAGAAATGCCGCCTTGGACACCACCAGAGCGGTTCGTCTTGGTGCGCACTCTATCGCCATCCATATAAAAATGATCATTGTGCTCGCGCCCAGTCATGAGAGTACCTCCGAACCCAGACCCGATCTCGAATCCCTTGGTAGCAGGAATACTCATCATCGCCTTGGCAAGCTCAGCTTCTAGTTTATCAAACACCGGTGCACCCAGCCCAGCAGGGCAATTGCGGATGACGCATTCCACCACGCCGCCGATGGAGTTTCCATCCGAGCGTACTTCCTTGATGAGGTCGATCATCTGATCCACCACTGAAGCGTCTCCTGTGCGGACGATGTTAGATTCTATTTCCTCTGAGGTCACCGTATCCGAATTCACCTCCGCATTGATGTGATGGATGGACTTCACCCACGCGATAATTTCTAAATCTGGGAAGAGAGAATGAATCACCTTCTGAGCCACGGCCGCAGCCGCCACTCTACCGATAGTTTCCCGAGCAGAAGCTCTGCCCCCACCATGCCAAGCTCTAAATCCATACTTAGCATCATAAGTGTAGTCAGCATGAGACGGGCGGTATTTATCCTTCATCTCGTTATAGGATGATGGGCGTTGATCTTGATTTCTAACCAATATAGCTATCGGGGACCCTAAAGTTTTCCCCTCAGACACACCAGAAAGAATCTCGCAGACATCACCCTCCTTACGCGGGGTGACTATTTCGCTCTGTCCCGGGCGGCGCCTATCAAGCTCTTTCTGGATATCCTCCTCCGAGAGCTCTATAAGTGGTGGGCAGCCATCAATGTTCACCCCAACTCCTGCACCATGGGACTCTCCCCAAGTGGAAATACGAAAATTCTGACCAAGTATGCTAGACATGGATGGATAGATAAACCCAAACACCCAGAACTGCAACCCTTCTCTTTGTCCTCATTTCAGAAGAAATCCCCTACCAAAATGAATCATGCTCAGCTCCCGCAACGAGCTTCGCCACGCTCTTTTAAATAGCCCGCAGTTGCCGTAAATACTCCAGCTCTCTAACTTGGGTCGCTTGGATACAGCTCTCGATCGAAGTAGGTTTCTCATTTGGCGTCCCTATTCATAAATATAGCCACCTCATTATTCAATCCTAATTCCCCTCTGACGACAGTCGTCAGTTGACATCTCCGCCTAAATAAAGCACAAGAATAGCCTGTGCCAAACCGCAGGGACGCTGAGGATGAAGTAATTCATCCATAGGCGATTGTACAGAGGTCTCTGGGTTCTCCCCCGGAGGCCTCATTTTTTTAGTTTAAAGATTGAAGTGGAGTGTTTAAAGTTTCGTAGCGAAGGCCCCGCCCTTTAAACTTAAATCTATCTCCTTTTAACTTCCCCAGAAAATGATCGAAATCGAACATAAATTTATCCTTAAAAACGATGGCTGGAAAGCCACCGCCAGCGAAGGCATCCGCTACCAGCAAGGCTACATCTCGACTACAAATGGAACAGCCGTCCGCGTCCGTATCGCTGGTGATAAGAGCTATCTTACCCTCAAGGGGCCACGCGGAGGAGAAGAAGGCATCAGCTGCACCGAATTTGAATACGAGATCCCACTCAATGACGCCCGCGCCATGATCGCAGCACTCGTAGACTCCCCGCTGATAGACAAACTTCGCTATTTAGTGATTCACCAAGGGAAAACTTGGGAAATCGATATCTTCTCTGGAGACAACGCAGGCCTAGAAGTCGCAGAAATAGAACTCAGCTCCGAGCACGAGAAATTTGAAATCCCCAGCTGGGCCGGTTCCTGTGTCTCACAAGACCACCGTTACTGCAACTACTCCCTTGCCCAAGTCCCATTTAAAGACTGGTAGATCATTAGAGCGCCAGTGACGACTGGTATCAGAACTCATATAGCTAGGGTTTACCGCTGTGCTAGCCCTGAATATGGTCGAAATAGCTCAGAACCGAGGTTGTTCGTGCTCGGTGAAGCCTAAGGCAAAAAATTAATGTGCTGACTCCATTGTTGGAATCGCTTCTATGAGTTTCTTGGTGTAATCGTGTTCAGGGTGGTTGAAAAGTTGTTCTGCCTCACCGTATTCTACGATTTTCCCTTTGTACATGACGGCGATGTTATCGGCTAGATAGCGGACTACGGAGAGGTCGTGCGAGATGAAGATCATAGTGAGATCCAGTTCATCGCGGAGCTTGAGTAGGAGGTTGAGAATCTGAGACTGGATCGAGACATCGAGGGCAGAGACAGGTTCGTCTGCGAGGATGAGCTTAGGCTCAGGCGCGAGCGCTCTGGCAATGGCAATGCGCTGCCGCTGACCACCGGAGAATTCATGCGGGTATTTTTTCATGAACGATGGATTTAATCCCACGCGCTTCATGAGTGTGATGACTGCTTCCATCATAGCCGCTTTATTTGCTTTGAGGTCAGGGTGGCGCTGAATGAGAGCTTCTGCGAGTGTGGAGTAAATGGTCATCCTAGGATTAAGCGATGCGTAGGGATCTTGGAAGATCATCTGGAAGTCTAGTCTTCTCTTACGTACTTCGCTAGAGGTAAGTTTTGTGAGACTCTCGCCTTCCAGAATAATGTTTCCAGATGTGGCAGGAATGAGCTGCATGATAGTACGGGAGAGTGTGGATTTACCGCAACCAGACTCGCCCACAAGCCCTAGGATCTCGCCTTTTTCTATCGATAAGGATACGCCATCGACTGCTTTTACGGAGTCGACTTCTTTCTGAATGAGAATCCCTTTCTTAATCGGGAAATGAGTTTTGACGTCTTGGAGATCGAGGAACATTATTTTAAATGGTAAATTTTAGATGTTGAGTGTGGAATGATGGATTCTTAGTGCGGTGTGATTACTAAATGCTGAAGTTGGGGGTCTGTATGAACAGTGTATCTAGTTTTACTGGGATTTACTATTCACTATTTCACCTTCACTATTATTGTTAATAACTACGTGCCCAGATAGCCCTGGATTGGGTGGGTTTGCTGGTGACTATGCAGGGAGCTTCGTTGCCGTCTTGTTGATCGTTAGGGAAGCAACGGATTGAAATTTTGTGCTTCTTGCTGAGGGCTTCTTCCTCCTCATTGCTACCTGCCCATGGGGTGGTGAGCCAGCCTGCTTGGTCGTTGTCTGTCCAGTGCTTATCAAATTCGTCAAGGTCGAGGCAGTCGGAGATGTTCGCGTCGCGGAGTTCGATGGCGCGGCGTAAGATCTCACTTTGGATTTCTTCCAGTGTGTCAGTGCAGTCGCGGATGAATTCTTCTTTTTCCATGAAGTGTTTTTCAAATGGATCTTCATCTCTGCGCTGCATACAGACCTTTCTAGCTTCTAGGTCACGTGGGCCTATTTCGATACGGATGGGTGCGCCTTTCTTGACCCATTCCCATTTTTTGGCGCCACCACCTAGGTCGCGTTTATCAACTTGGACTCGGAGCGGTTCGCCGTGGAAATCCTTGTGGCGGAGGGTTGTGGCAAGGGCTTCGCAGGCATCGATGATGGCATCTCGTGTGTCATCTTTAGGAGTGACGGGGATAATGATGATCTGCTGTGAGGCGATGCGTGGCGGGCAGATGAGGCCATCGTCATCCGCGTGAGCCATGATGAGGGTGCCGATGAGGCGGGTGGAAACGCCCCAGGAGGTGGTCCAAGCATGCTGCTCGGTATTATCTCTACCGGTGAATGAGATGTCCTGCGCTTTGGAGAAGTTCTGTCCTAGAAAGTGTGACGTCCCAGCCTGGATTGCCTTCTTATCCTGCACCATGGCCTCTACTGTGAGGGTCATGTCTGCGCCCGGAAATCTCTCTACCTCAGACTTTTCGCCTGGGATGACTGGGATGGCGAGGTGATTGGTGATAAAGTCTGTATAGATACTGTGCATGAGGCGCGTTTCAGTAATTGCTTCCTCCTTTGTCTCATGAGCAGTATGCCCTTCTTGCCAGAGAAATTCTGCTGTGCGTAGAAACAAGCGAGTTCGCATTTCCCAGCGCATCACGTTCGCCCACTGATTGATGAGGAGTGGGAGGTCGCGGTAAGAATTCGTCCAGCGTGAGAAGGCTGCCCCGATGATGGTCTCAGAGGTAGGGCGGATGACATAGGGTTCAGTGAGCTTTCCTGAAGGAATCATTTTAGTGCTACCATCTTCCTGTTTTTGCACCTCTAAGCGGTGGTGCGTGACAACAGCGCACTCGGTGGCGAAGCCTTCGGCATGATCTGCCTCTTTTTCTAAGTAGGAGAGGGGAATGAGTAGCGGGAAGTAGGCGTTCTGGTGTCCGGTGCGTTTGAAATATTTATCGAGCTGCTGCTGGATGTTTTCCCATAGAGCGTATCCCCATGGCTTGATTACCATGCATCCGCGAGTTTCAGAATTTTCAGCCATATCAGCGGCTTTGATGACCTGTTGGTACCATTCTGGGAAATCTTCGGAGCGTGTTGGTGAGATCGCATTCTTAGGTTGTTTTGCCATGTGCTGAGTGAAGAGAAAAATGATCAGACTGGAAAGAGTAAAATGTGATTTAAAACGGCTAAATAGAAACTTACTATACAGAGGTAAACAATTAATTTTATCGTGTCTTAGATATTGTTAGAGAATAGAATCAACATGAGAGAGCTTAATGTGGTTTATTTTCAGGGAGCTACGATCTTGCGTAGAAGAGAAAAATAATGTCGCTACGTAGCAAATCATTATTTTTATCACGTTTATTCTCGCCAAACCTTCTTTTGGTTCGTTAGATTATTCTTAATCAAGAGTAATTATGAACATTAACAGACTTAAATCCCTATTGTCCGCACTATTTATACTAGTGTTGCCCGCTTCATTTGCTATGGCTCAGTATAAGGTCGAAGCAGAAAAACCCGAGATAGTGAAGGTGCTGTCGCCTGATCTTGGCGGGCTTTCGGCTAAGAAAGATTTTAGGCCTAAAGACTGGATGGAGATAGAAGTTAAATTCAAGGTGGAGGTACCACCTGCGGATAAGAAAAAAATAAAGTTCTTAGATAAGGTGACCGTGAAATGGTATATAGCGGTCAAAAATCCAGAAGGGAAAGGCTTCATCCTTTTGGAGAAAGAAGTCAATCATGTGAATGTTCCTGTTGGACAAGATATTTACGCTTCCGTTTATCTCTCACCTAATTCCGTCATGAGACTTACTGGTGGTGATCGTATTGACAAGTCCGATATTAAAGAAGCGGGGGGGGAAATCCTGGTTAACGGTCAACAGCCAGTTAAGAACTCAGGATTTTTCAGTAAGGACACTCAAGGGAAGTGGTGGAGCAGCGGTAAGCTTTCACGCTATGATAAGATTCCTCTTCTCAACAAAGACGAAACTCCTTTTAAAATCCTTTGGTATAGCCGTTACGCTGAGATCGAGGCAAAGCGTTAGTTGTCCTTATATAGATTAATCGCTCACTAAACCTGAGATAGTCTTCAATTTACTTAAATTTAACACACATATATAAATATGGCTGATCCACAGTCAATAGTAGCTTTAAACATAGGGTCACAGCGAGTGACAATGGCATTACTGGTACCTTCTAGTAAGGGTGGTCTCATCTTAAAGAAATATGAATCTTCATCGATTCTAGCTGATCCTGCCGCAGAGATGACTCGACTTCCCCAGATCCGTATAGCGGTGTCTGAGCTAGTGAGTAAGCTTGGCTTGTCACGTGAGGCAGTGAGCTACGCCATTTCTGGCCAATCAGTTTTCACAAGATTCGTGAAGCTTCCTTCGCTTGAGAGTGATGACATTGAGCAGCTAGTTGCATTCGAGGCGCAGCAACACGTGCCGTTTCCCATCGATGAAGTTGTCTGGGATTGGCAATTGTTAAATTCTGAAGCCGGGCAGCAAGAAGTGGTGCTCGTAGCAATCAAGGCAGATGCTCTTGATGATATCAATGACTGTGTCACAGATGCACATCTCACCACAGGCTTGGTGGATGCCTCACCGATGGCATTGGCAAATGCATTTATTTATAACTACAGTGACCTTAATGAACCAGCACTGATGATCGACATTGGAGCGAGAACCAGTAATCTCGTTTATCTGGATGGAAATAAAGTGTTCACAAGGACTATCGCTATCGGGGGCTCCACGCTTACTTCAGCCATTGCTAAGGAATACAACGTGCCATTCATTGAAGCAGAATCCCAGAAATGCACCAACGGACTAGTCGCACTCGATACTCGGCACACTTCACAGCTAGATGAACTCACTGCTGCACTTGGTAGTTGCATCAGAACAGCGCTGAACCGGATGCCAGCTGAGATCGCGAGGACGACTAATTTCTTCCGTAGTCAGCATGATGGCTCAGCACCAAAGCGTATATTCCTAGCTGGAGGTGGGTCTAACCTGCCAATGATTTCTGACTTCTTTCAAGATAAGTTACGCCTACCAGTAGAATTTTTCAACCCACTCAAAAGAGTATCTGTAGGGCAAGAAGTCGATGTGGATAAAGTTTCTTTAGAGGCTCACCAACTTGGTGAAATTATCGGACTGGGTTTACGTTCCATCGAGAAATCTAAGCTAAACATAGATCTCGTGCCAGCAACTGTTCAGCATGAGCGAGATGACGCGCAAAAGCGTCCTAAGATAATCATCGCATCAGGTGTCATTATCGCTGCGTGCGCAGCATTTTGCGTAAGTGGTATTTCATCAAAAAGTAATGCAATTAAAGAAGCTGGTATCCAAGAAAAAGTGGCTAAAGGCTTAGACCGGTATGCGGTGCCTATAAAAGCTGAGCTGAAAGACGCTGACAAGATCGCTAATATTGTAGGTCTCTATCAAGAAGCAGTGGACTCCAGAGTGATGTGGCTCGAAGGCCTTAGTGATATCAAAAAACACTTCGCTCATCCAGAACTATGGATTGTCGAAATGGAGCCAGTTGTAAATTTTGATCCAAATACCGAAGACGAAAAAGCTTCTTCATATCAGGACTTGGTTGCCAAAGGGATTCATAAAACAGCCTATGGTGATTCGTCCATAAAAATGCCCAAGCTTGAGTTAAAGACGATTGCTAGAGGTCTGCCTAACCCAGACTATGTGGCTCCGATGGTTAACGCTGTTAAAGTTAGGGGTTACTGGCGGGGGGGCTCAAATGGACTAGTCCTCACACAACTCCAAGAACTGATTGAAAATTCTGAAGTATTCGGTAAAGAAATTTCCAGGAAATCCGGAAATAGCATGAAATTAGTCACCCTTTCAGATCCTGATATAGTAGTCGAGAATGCCACCTCACCAGCTGATGATAAGCTCGGTGCGCCATTCACACTGATCATCCCTTTAAATAATCCTACCTTACTAAAATAATCACCATGAGTTGGTACCAAGAAAATAAATTTGCAGCAACATTACTAGGAGTCACAGTAGTGGTTTCTGGTGCGCTGTTCTATCTAGGAAAGAGCGCAAATTCTGATGCTGATGCAGCAAGGCAGAGAGAGCAGACAGCAGTGAAAAGGATTAACATCCTGCAAGCTGCCAAACCGTATCCTAATACGGACAATGAGAATATGCTAGCTGATGGCCTGGCCATATTTGCAGCGGATACTATGAAATTTCAGGAAACGATGCTGAAATTCCGTCCTGAGAAAATGCAAAAAATCTCAGCAAACCAGTTTAGTAGTGAAGTCTCAAAATACATCAACAAGCTAGATAGCTATTACAGGTCTAAAAAGATAGCTAAGGCGACAAAAAAGAAAGTCTCTTATGGTATGGAGAAATATGAAGCTAATATGGCTCCTGAGGATTCAACGCTTTATCTAAATTACCAGCGAAAAGCACTAGAATGGCTATTTATTAACTTAGCTGACTCTGGTATTGATTCACTTAACAATGTCTATCGTGCCCCTGTAGCTGAGATCCTAGGTAAAGCTCCTGTGCAAACTGCGAGTGCTCGAAAAAAGAGTGCTAAAAATAGGAATAATAAGCCCGTGGGCTTAACTTCTGTCTACGACGGACTACCTATTGAAATTACTTTCACAGGAACAGAAGTGAGCCTCCAGAAGTTCGTCTCGGCAATCACTGCTGGTGATGAATATTTCTTCGCGATCAAGTTTCTTAAAATCCGTAATGAAGAACAAGATCCAGTGACTATCTCCAGTGCCACATTCCCACCACCAAAAGCACAACCTGAAGAAAGTGCTGAGCCCGCTCCTGCCGGAGGTGCAGGGTTCGATCTAGGTACAGGATTTGATCTTGGCGGAAATGATTTTGAAATGGAAGCAGATAAAGAAATCATTAAGCAGGTCATTGGTGATGAGAAGATCACCGTCTTCATGCAACTTGAACTTGTTCTCTTCAAGGAAGCGTCCAGCGTCACTATTCCGCGTCTCAAAAAAGACATGCCTGTTAAAGGATCTTCGATAAAGGTTTCAACTAAATAACTAGAAAACAAAAAATTATTATGTCTTGGTTATCAGAAAATTACGATAAAGCCGCAATCGGCGCCGCTGCAGTGGTGGTTCTTACAGTGGGTTACTCAGTCTTCTCAGGAGCAAATGAAGTGGATGCGCCCAATCCAGTCATCCCAAATAATACCGTAGAGATAGAGCAGCGGAAAACGCTCGCTATCGCACGAGAGAAGTTTTCAGCAGAATATGGTTTCGAAGAAAATCAGAAAAATGGCAATGAAGTGCAGAGCTTCGTCTCATTCCCTCTCTACAGCATTAAAGGTAAGCCAGGAGTGCAGTCACTGACGGATGACTACGAGATTCATCCAGGGATGAGGCTTGGATGGTGGAAGCAATATGACCTTAAGGACTACACCAAAAAGGATGGTCCAGTGCTAGACGCGGATAAAGATGGCTTCAGTAACCGCGAAGAATTCGATGGGAATACGGATCCTACAGATAATGCGAGTCACCCTGACTTCATTGCGAAGCTAAAGAGCAGTGGTGGTGAATTTGTGCCTTATGAAATGAACTGGACTAAGCTAAATGCTTTAGAAGGTAACTTCTCATTCAAATATAACAAGCAGAGGTTATACTACGGCACGCTTGGCGCGGGAGGAAAGTTCCCAGAAAGAGCAAAGGATAAATCATTAATCGAGCGTTTTGAAATTATAGAGAAAGGTCAAGATCCTGACATCGCTGGCGAAGATGGTGAATACTACCTTCTTCAAGACAACGGTAAGAATCAGAACAAAAAACAGTTTAAACTTTATTATCGAAAAAGGCCTCAGTTTAAAGACTGGGCATTGAATCTATTTTTAGATATTAATGGGGAAAGAACTCCATTTGTTGTGCCAGAAGGTGGATCATTCTCACTTCCATATGACGAATTAGCTAAGAAAAAGCCCTATAAATTTAAGTCTATTCAAGACTACAAGGCAGAAATCGAATATGATGTGGGTGGGAAAAAATCCACCATCGAGCTAGACGTACCACGGAAGAAATAAGCTTCCAGCGTGGACGATTTCCTCGGAAATAATAACAAGTAGCAACTAAATAGATTAAAAATTTTACAAAAAGTAAAAAAAACACTTCACAAACCACCCTAAAATAAACGAATATAAAATTTAATTATGGAAAACACACCTACGCATCGATCCAGCAGAACAGCAGCTATTTTAATGGCGGCTGCCTTAGCCATGCCGATTGTAGTTTCTAGCACCGCATCTGCTCAAGAGAATAGTCTCGTGAACAAAGAAATAGCTAGAAGAGAACTACAAATAGCAGAGGCAGACAAAGCAGTCCTCGTTGGGCGTAAAGCCTACGAAGACGAAAATTACGAAGAAGCAGTCAGTCAATATCGCAAGGCAGTCATAATGCTGCCCCAAGGTCCGATTGCTGCTGACAGACGCAGCGAATACATCGGCCATCTTCTTGATGGCTCAGTAGCGCTCTCACAGCAATTTCGTAAAACCGGCAAATATACTGAAGCGAGAGAGCTTTTAGATAATGTCCTAGAGAAAGATCCAGGGAATGTGGTCGCTAAAAAGCACCTTGAATATCTAGACGATCCTATCCGTACTAGCCCTACCCTCACCTACTCACATGTGAAGAACGTAGAGAAAGTGCGTAAGCTACTTTACAGAGCAAATAGCTACTATGATCAAGCGAAGTTTGATCACGCCGTACTGGAGTTTAAGGAAGTTCTCAGAATAGATCCCCACAATAAAGCTGCAAGACGTGGCATGGAGAAAGTAAGCTCGGCTAAGAGTGACTACTACCGTGCTGCTTACGATCAGACCAGAGCCTCAATGCTCACGCAGGTAGATCAAGCCTGGGAAATATCCGTACCACCAGCGATCCAAGAGGGACAAGGAATAGGTACAAATTTGAATACAACAGTCAGCCCTGCGCTTTACCTCAGGCAAAAGCTTCAAAGCATTATGCTTCCACTTGTGGAGTTTGAGAATGACGCGACAGTCAGAGATGCGATCAGATTCTTACGCCAGAGATCGAGAGAACTGGACACAGAAGAACTAGATCCTACCAAAAAGGGACTCAACTTTGTTTTTCGTAACCCTACGATTGTAGATGGTGGCGAAGGAATGGGTGAAGGCGATGGCATTGCAGATGAAATTGATAAGATTGAGAACATCAATCTCGGAGGGCTCACAATTCGTAATATTCCTATGGAGGAAGCTCTCAGGCAGATTTGTCAAAAATCTGGACTTCGCTATAAAGTGGAGAATTACTCAGTTGTTATCCTTAAAGCTACTGACGTAGATGATAATGAAATGTATGCCCGCACATTCCGTGTCCCACCAGATCTAAGAAACCTCATTAGTGATGGTCCCGGTGGTGGTGGCGGTGGTGCTGCCGATGATCCGTTTGGTGAAGAGAACACAGGTGATGCTGGTAATAAGAAAAGCATAGCAGAACTGCTCGAGCTCCAAGGAATTAAATTCCCAGAAGGTGCGACAGCAGGTTTCAGTAAGGCGAGATCAACTCTCACCGTCAGAAACACTGCGAATGCACTCGACCAAGTGGAAACATTAGTGGATGAGCTTAGCTTGAGAAAGCCTAGGCAGATCAAGATGCTTACTAAGTTTGTGGAAATCTCACAGGAGAACACAGATGAACTTGGCTTTGACTGGATTATTTCACCATTTGGGATTACTTCTAACAGCTCATTCTTAAGTGGAGGAACTCTCGGTAACTCTAGCGGAAGAAATGCTTCAGACTTTGTTAGCCCTGTCGCCGGAGTCAGTGTTCCTGGTATTCCAAGCGCAGCTAACGAGAGTGTGTCTAATATCGTAACTGGTGGTAACCGCTCTGGTGACTACGCTATTAGTAGAGATAGCATTGATTCATTCCTAAATAATCCAAACCGTACTGCCCAGAACAGTAGTGTTGCTCCTGGTATACTCTCACTCACTGGTCTCTTTACAGACGGTCAGGTGCAGATGATCATGCGCGGACTTGCTCAGAAGAAAGGTGCTGACGTAATGACTGCTCCTAGTATCGTATCTCGCTCAGGTGAGAGAGCTACTATTGAGATTATTCGTGAGTTTATCTATCCTACTGAATACGAGCCACCTGAACTACCACAGTCAGTTGGTGTAGGTGGCGGTATCGATGGTGGTGCAGGGGGAGCTGCAGGTGGAAACATCTTCCCTGTGACTCCTGCTACCCCGACAGCATTCGAAACTCGCAACACAGGTGTGACTCTAGAAGTAGAGCCTATTCTAGGTGAAGATGGTTATACTATCGACCTCACCTTCAAGCCTGAAATTGTTGAGTTCGAAGGATTCATCAACTATGGATCACCGATCCAGTCACCTGGCACAGATGCACTTGGTAACCCGATCACGATCACGATTACAGAGAACCGTATCGAGATGCCAGTATTCTCCACACGGCGTGTGAACACCTCGCTCACTATCTATGACGGTCACACAGTGGCAGTAGGTGGACTCATGAGAGAGAATGTGCAGAACGTAGAGGATAAAGTGCCAATACTTGGAGATCTTCCACTCATTGGACGGTTATTCCAGACTAAAGCAGAGAATCACATCAAGAGTAACCTCATTATCTTTGTTACCGCGCGTATCATCGATGCTACAGGTCAACCGGTGTCTCAGACAATAGTCGGAGTTGGCGGTGTGCCAGTCGAAGCTGGTGTTCGTGAAGGTCTTCTTCCTGCTATCGCAGAGTAAGCAATACATCATCGACCAGTAATTAAATTTCAAAGCGGAACCGTTCATTCGGTTCCGCTTTTTTTATCTATTGTATGAGCTGAAAATTTACGTGTATTTCATCATTTAAGCTGTTAGGTATGAGTAATGAAATCGTTTGGTCTAACTGGAGGAATCGCCACCGGAAAATCTACTGCCGCGAAGATGATGCAGGCTGCAGATTCATTAGTCGTAATCTTTGATGCAGATGACTACGTGCACCAGCTCTATCAAGATCATGATGTGCTATTAGAGATTAGAAAGATGTTTGGCACTGAGTCTATTACAGCTGAGGGTCAGCTCAATAAAACTTACCTCCGTGAGGTAGTCTTTTCTGATGAGGGTCAGAAGAAAAGGCTGCAAGACTTGATTCACCCCAAAGTGAGAAAAGAATGTCTTGCGTTGCATGAAAAAGCGCTTCATAGTCAGCGGGCATCGCTGTTTGTTGCCGACATTCCACTTTTGTTTGAAGGTGGATTTGACTTTGGTCAGGAGGCAAATCTGGTGGTTGCTGTATCGCGTAAGACGCAGGTGCAGCGGCTGAAAATGAGGAGCGGATTCGACGATGCCACGGTTTATGCCATTCTTGCGGCCCAACTCCCCATTTCTCATAAGGAGAAATGTGCCGATGTTGTGCTATGGAATGAAGGACCAAAAACTGTGTTAGAAGCACAAGTAAATCGATTTATTAAACAACAAAAGATTATGAGCGAAGAAGCGCAAGAAGAACTAAATCTAGGTAAGGGTGTAAACCCTACAGAAGAAACTGATAAACCTAAAGAGGTTAAAAAAGTAGAGGAGACCACTCAGCCCGCGGAGAAGGTTGAGTCTGAAGTGGAGAGCAAGGTAGAAGCAAGTGCTGTAGTAGAGACTGAGCAAAAAGAAGGAGCTGAACTAGAGCAAGTTGCCGAGTCAGCCAAGCCTGAGGAACCAAAATATGATGTTCCAGATAAATTAGTTGTTAATGAATTCCGCGAGAAGCCGTTAGCTGAACTGCATGCATTAGCTGATTCATTGCCGATCAAAATACAGCCTATGGCGATGAAGAGCCAGCTAGTATTTGATGTGCTTTCATTTTACGCGAAACACGGCACTGAGCTGACGGGCTTCGGATTTATGGAGCAAGCGAAAGACAACTACGCGATGCTTCGTTGTCCCAAGAAGTCCTTCAAAACCTCACCGGATGACCTCTATATCGCTGGTGATCTGATAAAGAAGCACGGTCTCTGCGTAGGTCAAAAAGTCACTGTTAAGATGCGCGCTCCGCGGGGCAGGGATAAATATCTCTCCGCTATGGAAGTGCTCTTAGTGGAAGACTTAGAAATTTCAGATTATGAGTTGCCAGAACCCTTTGACAAGCTCACAGCGCTTATTCCAAACGAAAGAATCATTCTCGAAAATGGTGCCGTAGGTGGTCTAGGTGTTAGGTTAGTAGATCTAGTCGCTCCACTAGGAAAAGGACAGAGAGGACTGATCGTAGCGCCACCGAGAGGTGGTAAGACGATTTTACTGAAGAACATCGCCCAATCAATCAAAGCGAATCACAAAGAGGTAGAGCTTATTGTTCTTCTATTAGACGAACGTCCAGAGGAGGTCACAGATTTTGAGGAAACGGTTGATGCTGAAATTTTCAGCTCTACATTTGATGAGCCATCACGCCGGCATGCTCAGGTTTCTGATCTAGTTTTGGAAAGAGCGAAGAGGTTAGTTGAATTAGGTAAGGATGTGGTGATTCTGTTAGACTCACTCACGCGTCTTGCGCGTGGGCATAATAATTCACAGAAGGGTGGAGTGATTGGTTCAGGTGGCTTGAATCCACAGGCTCTTCAGAAAAGCCGTAAGTTCTTCGGTGCCGCTAGAAATGTTGAAGGTGGAGGAAGCCTCACTATCTTGGCCACTGCACTTGTGGAGACAGAAAGCCGGATGGATGAAGTGATCTTTGAGGAATTCAAAGGTACTGGCAACATGGAGATCAGGTTAGATCAGGATCTCGCTGAGCGTAGAATTTACCCAGCGATTCATATCCCTCAGAGTGGTACGCGAAATGATGATCGACTCTACCATCCAGATGAAATGCAGAAGGTGCTAGAGGTCCGCCGAGTGATAGCAGCGCTTCCAGTGGGTGATGCGCTACAAACACTTCTCAAAGCTCTCAGTAATACACAGAACAACACCGAGCTCCTCCTTAAAGGAATTTAATAGATGATAGAAACAACACAGCAACTTAGTGATTACTTAGGTTCTTTAGAGGGGGACTTCCGTGCCATGGATTTGGAGGGTGATAGCCTTTACCACTATCATGAGAAAATTTCTTTAGTGCAGTTTACTGATGGTGATAAGCATCAACTCATCGATCCACTAGCGGTCGAGGATATGCAACCACTCAAGGATTTCCTAAAAGATGGTAAGCTCTGGATGCATGGAGCCGACTACGACATCGTGATGATGCGCAAGGATCTAGGTGTTGTCCCGCCGGTTATCTGGGACACCCAAATAGGCGCGCGTTTGTTGGGAGTTAAAAAATTTGGCTATGGGAACTTGGTGGAGCACTACCAGGGAGTAGAAATTTCTAAAAGCTCACAAAAGGCAGACTGGTCGAAGCGTCCCCTCACTGAAAAGATGAGAGATTATGCGATCAATGATGTGCTTTTTCTCAAACCAATTGTTGATCAAATCTTAACGGGTCTCCACGAAAAAGGCCGCTATGAGTGGTTTGTAGAGAGTTGTGAATGGGCAAGAGAAAAAGTGCTAGAACGTCCTATGGAAAAAGAAGATCCGTGGAGGATCTCTGGCTCAGGGAAATTATCTCCAAGAGCTCAGGCCTATCTCCGAGCGCTCTGGTATTGGAGAGATGAGCAGGCTATGGACTGGGATAGACCTACCTTCATGGTGTGTGGTAACAAGCAGCTAATCAGCTGGGTGTCTGATCTTATGGATGGAAAATCGGTGACGCTCCCTAAGCACTATAGGCCCAGCAGAATAAAGGCATTTTTAGCAGCAGCCGAAGAGGCTAAGAGTCTTTCAAATGATGTTTTGCCGCAGCGTCCTAGGGCTAAAGGTAAGCGGACTAAGGATGATCAATTCGATGCTCGCGTAGACGCGTTAATCAAGCAGCGAGATGACGCTGCGATTGATCTGGATATAGACTCAAGTCTGATTATTTCTAGAGCGATGATTGATGCTTTAGCTGCGAACGAAGTAGAGCCATCTGCAGTGCTTATGAAATGGCAAATTGGGATCATGAATCTGTAGTTATATTTGTCTAATTATCAGTTAGTTGAGGGCCGCCCATTATTTCTTTAAAGATTACGATTTTTTTATAAAATCACCGCTAAAAAAACTATCGACTTTGGGGTGTTTTTTCTGGTCATGGAGAGCTAAAACTATAGGCTCCCTAGATACATGTCAGATAATCCAATTGAACCAAAAAAAGAGCCAGAAGTAGCACAGACTACGGTCTCAGGGGAGCAGGAGTATGGTGCTTCACAAATCGATAAGCTGGAGGGCTTAGAAGCCGTCCGTAAACGTCCCGGTATGTATATCGGTGACCCAGACATAAGGGGTCTTCATCACTGCGTTTTTGAGGTGATTGATAACTCTATTGATGAGCATTTGGCCGGTCACTGTGACGTGATCGATGTCTCGCTGAATATTGATGGTTCAATCACTATCATCGATGATGGTCGTGGCATCCCAGTGGATATTCATCCTAAGTTTGGCATTCCAGCAGTAGAGCTAGTGCTGACGAGTCTGCACGCTGGTGGTAAATTTGGACAAGGGGCATACAAATACTCCGGTGGTCTCCATGGTGTGGGCGCGAAGTGCGTGAATGCGCTTTCTGATTGGTTTGTGGCAGAGGTGACTCGCGAGAATAAAGTGCATCGCATCAAGTTCGAGCGCGGCACGACTACTGAGCCGCTTGAAGTGGTTCGCGAAGCTCCAGGTGATAAAACCGGGACGTTGATTACTTTCTTCCCTGACGCCACTATCTTTGTAGATACCATTCAGTTTGAGTTCGACCGGCTGTCTACCAGAATGCGTGAGCTTGCTTTCCTAAACCCTGGACTAACGATTAATCTAGAAGATAAGCGTCCTGAATCCGCCAAGAAAGGCACCTTTTTCTACGCTCGGGGTATCGTAGAATTCGTAGAACAGTTGGGTGAAAACAAGACTCTTATCCATGCAGACCCTGTAGAGCTTCACGGTGTGCGTAGTATTGAAATTGATTATGACGGCAAGGTGATGGAGGATGATGTCTTCGCAGACGTGGTTTTCCAATACAATGACAGTTATAAAGACAACATTCTGTGTTTCGCTAACTCGATCCCGAATGCTGATGGTGGTGCCCACCTGACAGGTTTCCGAGGTGCTCTAACAAGAGCAATCAACCAATACGCAAAGGCGAATAAAATTCTTAAAGATAAAGACCCCGCGCTCTCTGGTGATGATGTTCGCGAAGGAATCGTCTGTGTGATTTCAGTGAAGATGCCGAACCCGAGATTCAGTTCCCAGACTAAAGGTAAGTTGGTGAATGCTGAAATTGAAGGCGTGGTTAGCTCGATCGTGTTTGAAGGATTAAAAGAATACTTTGATGAGAATCCTAACCTTGCCAAAATGATCATTGATCGTGCTGTGAATGCAGCGCGAGCGCGTGAGGCGGCGCGGAAGGCTCGTGAGACTGTTAGAAAATCAGTCATGTCTGGCGGTGGACTTCCAGGTAAACTGGCAGACTGCTCAGAGCGTGACCCAGCTAAATCTGAAATCTATATTGTGGAGGGTGACTCCGCTGGTGGTTCTGCCAAATCTGGCAGAAATCGTATCAACCAAGCGATCCTTCCGCTCCGTGGTAAGGTGATCAACGTTGAGAAAGCACGTCTCCACAGAGCCCTTCAGAACAAGGAAATTCAAGCGATGATTACAGCCATCGGTGCTGGGATAGGTGATGGTGATCAAGAAGGCGCATTCAACGTTGAGAAAGTCCGCTATCATAAAATCATTATTATGACGGATGCTGATATCGATGGTGAGCACATCAAGACATTGCTCCTCACGTTCTTCTGCCGACACATGCCAGATATGGTCAAGGCGGGTTATCTCTATATTGCTCAACCACCACTTTATAAAATAACGCGTAAAAAACGTGAGGAATACCTCGCGGATGATGACGCTCTGGATGAAATTCTCATCCAGTTAGGTTCAGAAGACGTTAGACTTCGACAGTATGGGACTTCTGACGAAGTAGATACAGATCTTCTCCGCAGTGTGCTTGACACGCTTGCTCAGTTGAAAAAATTCACTTCAGCACTTGAAGGTCACGGCGGAAGTTTCCGTGAGATTCTAGAGCGTAAAGTTGACGATAAGCTCCCAGAGTTTATGGTCAGAGTAAGACTCGGAAATGAAGAGTCTGTGCACTACTTGCATAATGAAGCGGAGCTTGAAGCATTCGCGGCTGAGAACCGTGATCTTCGTCTAAACCACGAGGAAATCACAGAGGAGGAAATCGAAGAATTTAAAGTGAAATACGATGGGATCCAACGCAGAGCTGTGAAGCGCGACCTTAACGAGTCCGCCGCGATCAGTAAGATCCTTGGACGTCTCAATGAGTTTGGTCTAAACACAGATCCATTTTTCTCAGATGATAAGCCAGTCTATGAACTTATCGAAGGTTCTGGGGATGGTGATGACGGACCGGTGCCAATATTCAACCTCTTCGAGATATTAACTCGGGTGTTAGAGATAGGCAGAAAAGGAATGCGTATCCAGCGATTCAAGGGACTAGGTGAGATGAATGCCAAAGAGCTATTCTCCACCACCATGGACCCTGAAGGACGTCAGCTACTCCAGGTCAGACTCGATGAAGACAACGAAATCGAAGCGGACAGAATGTTCGATATTCTTATGGGTGATGTTGTCGAACCTCGCAAGAGATTCATTGAAGATAACGCTCTCAACGTTAGAAACCTCGACGTTTAACCAATAATTTTTTTACAACATGTCTAACGATAATATAAAAGTAGTAAACGTAGCTGACGAAATGTCTAAGTCCTTTTTGGATTATTCAATGTCGGTGATTATTTCTCGTGCGTTGCCGGATGCGCGTGATGGTCTTAAACCATCTCAGCGACGTATCCTGTATGCGATGCACAATGACCTTTCACTAACCCCAACGAAGGCTCACTTAAAGAGTGCGCGTATTGTTGGTGACACGATGGGTAAGTATCACCCACACGGTGACAGTGCCATCTATACCACGCTGGTAAATATGGCTCAGCCGTGGACCATGCGAGAGACCCTCATCGACGGTCAGGGTAACTTTGGTTCTGTGGAAGGTGATGCCGCTGCTGCGATGCGATACACTGAGGCACGTCTCACGCATATGGGATCTGCAATGATGATCGACCTGGAAAAAGAAACAGTCGATACCACAGCTACCTATGATGAAACGCGTCAAGAGCCAGTGGTTCTTCCGGCGGCTATTCCTAACTTGCTAGTGAATGGCGGGACAGGAATTGCGGTGGGAATGGCGACTAATATACCTTCGCATAACATGGGTGAAGTCATCGATGGCGTCTGTGCAAGGATCGACAATCCACAGCTTACCTTTGAGGAGGTTAAGCAATATATCAAGGGTCCAGATTTTGCGGGTGCTTGTGAGATCCGTGGCTTTAAGGGGATCGATAGTTATTTCCGTACCGGTAGAGGTAGTGTTAAGATGCGCGGAACGATGGAGATCACGGAGAAGGCTTCTGGAACTTCTATCATCACGATCACGCAGGTGCCGCATGGTGTGAACCGTGCTACGCTTCAGCTGAGAATTGCTGAGCTAGTTAGAGAAAAGGTTCTGTTAGATATTTCTGGGATGCGAGATCTCTCAGATGATGAGACTCGGATCGAAATCACACTCAAGCGCGATGCACGTCCACAGGTAGTGGTGAATCAGATCTTTAAACTCACCGCAATGGAGACATCATTCGGTGTCAACATGCTAGCGATTCATGAGCGCCGACCTAAGCAGATGTCGGTTCTTGATTGCCTAGATGCATTCATTGAGCACCGCCGTGAAATCATCATCCGCAGAACTCGCTATCTTCTTAAGAAGGCTGAGCTGCGTGCTGAGAACTTAGAAGCTTATTTATTAGCACTAGGGCATCTGGATGATTTCATTCAAATCATCAGAGATTCGAAAACCCGTGAAGAAGCTGAAGAGCGTCTGAAGCAGTATGACTTCTCAACAGGAACTGCTGAAAAATTAGGGATTCTTATTCGCGGGCAGATTTCAATCGAAGGAGATCGTTATGTTTTAACTGACCGTCAGGTGACCGCAATCACAGATTTACGACTCCACCAATTGGTCGGTATGGCGCGTGATAAGGTGAAGGGCGAGTATGATAATCTACTTATCGACATCAAGGACTTCATGGATATTTTAGCCAAAGAAGCTCGCGTTCTTACGATCATTAAAGATGAACTGATGGAGATTAAAGAAAAGCACGCGACACCACGTCACTGCCCTATTCTTCCTGACGAGGGCGAGATCGCTATCGAAGATCTCATCGCGAATGATGGCATGATTGTTACTATTTCTAACAAAGGAAACATCAAACGTACACCATCAGCCGAGTATCGAGTCCAGGCGCGTGGTGGCAAGGGTGTGAAGGGGATGGATACGAAGAAGGCGAACCAGTCGAAAGACGATGAGCAAGATTTCGTAGAGCATTTATTCTCTGCCCAGGCGCATGATTACCTGATGTTCTTCACTAACACGGGTCGTGTCTATGTGGAGCGTGTGTATGGTCTGCCAGAAGGGTCTAGAGCTTCGAAGGGACGCAGTATTAAGAACGTTCTCAACTTACAGGCAGATGAAACTATCGCCGCTACGCAGCGACTTGAACGTCAGCTAGATGAGGATGGAAATGATATCACACTTAAGGTAGAAGATAAATTTGTGATCTTCGCTACACGGAGTGGAAAGATTAAGAAGACCGCACTTGTAGCCTTCAAGAACTATCGTAAAGACGGGATCATCGCTATTAAGCTAGATGAAGGTAATACGCTGATCGATGTGCGTGTTACTAATGGAAACGACGAAGTGATACTTGTGACTCGTAAAGGGAAGTCAATTAGGTTTGATGAAGCACAAGCTAAGTCACAAGGGCGAGCTACTGCTGGTGTTCGTGGAATCCGCCCAGCTGATGACGACTACGTGGTTAGTATGGCGATTGTCAATGAAGACGGCACTTTCCTAGTGGCCTCTGAAAATGGAATAGGTAAACGCTCACCGTTCTCAGACTATCGAGTGCAGTCTCGAGGCGGTAAGGGAATCATCACGATGAAAGTCACAGAGAAAACGGGTGAAGTTGTTTCAGCTTCGACAGTCTTCCCAGAAGATGAACTCATGCTGATGACCTCTGATGGTCAATCAATCAGAATCCGCTGTGCTGACGTCCGCGAATGTGGACGTAACACTCAGGGAGTGAAGCTTGTCACGATGAAGGATGGAGTGAAGCTCCAGGACACAGCCCGAGTCGTCCCTGATGACGATGTGGTAGAAATCGATGAGGTTGAAGGCGAAGAGGTCGTTTCATCAGAAGAAGAATAAGCTTTTAAAAGCTTAAGTTTACATGCTCTCCATGTCCTAGCGATGTGGAGAGCTTATATTTTATTCCTTCACATGATAAAAACGAATAAATCATTTGACGTGTTTTTTGTGAAAAGAATAATCTATTCATATGAAATATACAGATGCCTAAAACTTTATCCATAGATATTAGAGAAAGAATCCTAAAAGCCTAAGACAAAGGCGGTGTCAATCGTCAAGAAGTCGCAGATCGTTTTGATGTTTCACTTGGAATGGTCAAAAAACTATTACGCCAAAGAAAATTATTAGGTGACGTAGCTCCACTTGATTAGCGGTGTGGCGGTAAGGTTAAAATAACAGTCGAGGATAAATTACTAATGAAAGATCTTTTGTTAGAAAAACCTGATCTAACATTAGAAGAGCTTAAAGAAAAATTGGAAATCGATTGTTCTATCCAGGCTATTCATTACCCTTTAGTAGGCATGGGAATGTCATATAAAAAAAGACTCTCAGAGCCTCTGAACAAGACAGAGAAGATATTAGTAAAAAGCGTCTAAAGTGGAATAAAGATCAGGTAAAGCTTGATCCTTCGAAGCTTGTTTTCCTTGATGAGTCAGGTGCTAAAACGAATATGACAAGGCTGTATGGACGCTGTCAAAAAAGCTGTCGTTTACTTGCTGCTACTTCAACTCGTAGATGGAGTAGCACAACGATGATCTCGTCGAACCGCTCTGATGGATCCACAGCTTACATGACTATCGAAGGGGCTATGAATGCCGATTCTTTCTATATTTATGTCAAAGAATTTTTGTTAGAAACCTTAAGAGCTGGTGATGTAGGCATCATGGATAATCTTAGTTCACATAAAAGCAAACGAGTTCTAGAATTGATAGAAAGTGTAGGGGTAAGAGTTGATTTTTTACCAGCCTATTCAACTAATCTTAATCCTATAGAATTGATGTGGAGTAAGGTGAAAAGGGTACTCCCAAATTAGAAGCGAGGAATCTAGAAGATCTAGTCAAAGCAATAGGAAAAGCATTAGATAAGGTGACACACTCAGATGCTATAGGATGGTTTAATTATTGCGGATATAACTTCATTTAAAACGCACTAAGGGACGGTCATCGAGAAAGCTAATGATTGAGTTTCGCCATTTAAAGCGTGAATTCTGGGGTCGTCATCTTTGGGCACGTAGCTACTTTGCTTGCACTACAGGGAATGTGAAGGATGGTGTATTGGAAGAATATATAGAAAACCAAGAAGTGGAATGTGGTCAAGATGGGGACTTTGGTGTGGAAGGCAAGTGACTGAACGTCCAGTCGACTTTCAGTCGGCAAGCCTGAAGCCACCGCCTTCAGGCGGTGGTGCATTTACTAAATATAAAACACCAATCATAATACGGGGAAGACTCTCTTACCAAGATTTTGCGTCTTGATTATCGTCGTATAAGCCATCCTTGCCAGGTGAAACTACGATGGAGTTTCCAACTCGTAGCGTATCGCTGTATGTTCCTATGACGCTGGCATCGATAATCCCGTCGGCATCGTAATCAAGTCGGATGGTATATACATTACCCCATGTATCGTATAAATTTTCTATAGAGCCATTAGCAAAATAAGTAAAGCCATCTTTCCGACCTTTAGCTTCATCAGCAACAAAGAATCTTTTACCTTTATCGTTAATGTTCGTGTCTGCTCCTATAAGAACTTTTAACAAAGGTCTGCCTGCACCACCAGTTCTATAACTTGCGTCAACGCTAGGATATGTGTTCCCTGAGTAAGGAAGAGAGTCGTATTCCTGTTCAAAGCCAGTGATAGCAAATGTGAGATCTTTACACACTTTTTTGGCTTTAGTTATTTTTGCTGTTCCAAGGTATTTCATAATGGGGCCGAATGATAGACCACCAAGAGTGGCGATGATAGCGATGACGACGAGGAGTTCAATCAATGTGAATCCTCTGGTCGAAGTTTTATTATTTTTGGATAGTTTCATGATGGTATTTTGAGGAGTGTTAATTTAAGAAATTTGAATTTACAATGTCAACACACTAAATTTAGCATGAGAATTAGATGCTGGCAATGAGAAAAGGAGGTTGTGCAGAGCTAATGATAGGTGCATGCTTGAATCATGAAAGACATTAGAGATAGAATATTGGGATTAATGAAGAGTGAAAGCTACCAACCAATGGATAAATCTGAATTTTCTAGGGCTCTAAACCTTCAAAGCCCTCAGAGGCCTGCGATGCGCTCCACGCTTGATAAGTTAGAGAGGGATGGAGTGATTGAGTCTGGTAAAAAAGAGAGATACAGTCTAGCCGCGTCAGGGGCTGAGAATACTTCTAGTGCGAGGTCCGGCGGGAAAGTTAGTGCGGCAGGAGCCGGCAAAGCATCTCGTCCGAGGGCTGGCGGGAAAGTAAGCGCGGGTGGGATGATGGTAGGAGTGATAAGATTTCAGAATGGTGGAAATGCGTGGTTTTATCCCGATATAAAGAATGAGGATAATATTGCCGCGGGATTGGATTTGGATAAATTTGACCGTGTGTTCGTGCAGAGTTACGACACAGGTTTGGCGCTAGATGGGGACCGAGTGAGCGTCAGTGTAAAGTTACCAAAGCCACCGGAGCCTCGAGCTCCAAAGCATAAGGGTGAAAATTTCAAAGGTAAAAAAGGTGGAAGTGACAGAAGAGGGAAGGGTGGTAAAGGAAGTGGCAGGCGCGGTAAGTTCGATGATGAGGCCAAGGGCAAAGTGAAGAATGTCATCGAGAGGATGAGCAACGTCATTTTAGGAACTTTCAGAGCGAAGGGCAAGTTTCGCTATGTGGAGCCAGATTTCAGTGGTTTCCAAGCTTCATTAGAGCTAGTGGATGAGGAAATGGGCGCGAAGAGCGGACAGAGAGTTGTGGTAGAGTTGGTGCGCTGGGATAGTAAATCAGCACCGCCTGTGGGCAGGATCACCAAGGTGCTTGGCTGGCCAGAAGATCCAGGTGTAGACATTGAGAGCGTGATTTCTAAGCATAGTCTGAGGGCTGGGTTCTCGAGCGAGGTGAAGGCTGAGGCGATGGATCTCTTAGCATCGTTACAGGGTGGAGTGACAGAGGCGAAAGAGGGTGAAGAAAGCCCGGTGATAAAAATCACTGATCAAGAACTAGAGAGGCGTGAGGATTGGAGAGATAAATTAGTGCTTACGGTGGACCCTGACGATGCAAAGGATTTTGATGATGCCATCGCGGTAAAGTTGCTAAAAGATGGCGGCTGGGAGTTGGCGGTTCATATCGCTGATGTTTCGCATTACATAAAGCCTGGTAGCGCACTGGATGATGAGGCGGTAAAGCGCGGGAACAGTACGTATTTGGTAGATCGAGTTTTACCCATGTTACCGGTACAGATTTCTAACAACATTTGTAGTTTAAGGCCGGAAGTGGATCGCTTAACAAAGTGCGCTGTGATGACATTTGATAAGAATGGAACGCGGACGTCATCAAGATTTTGTGATGCAGTGATTCATAGTAAAGCGCGACTTGCATACGAGCAAGCGCAGGTTCTGTTAGGGCTACCGATGGAAAATGCAGATAAAATTAAAATCCCTAAGGTGGGACAAGATGTTTTGGACGGGTTAAAGCTGGCCTGGGAGCTGGCCAGTGTGCTACGTAAAAGACGCTTCTCAGACGGGGCTTTAGATCTTGAATTTGAGGAAACAAAAATTGTTCTAGATGATAAGTTGAAAGCCGTAGACGTAGTGGATGTGGTGCATAATGAGAGCCACCAGATGGTGGAGGAATGCATGCTAGCAGCAAATGAAGCCGTAGCAGTGGCACTGAAGATGCAGCGAAAAAGTGCTATTTATCGTATCCATGAAGATCCAGATTTTGATAAGCTCAATGAATTTGCTGAGAAAGCGAGAGCGCAAGGATACAAAGTGGGTGACTTGACCAATAAAAAGCACATTCAAGAGCTGTTAGCGCAAGTTAAGGGGACAACGAATGAGGAGAGTATCAAGATAGGGCTGTTGAAAAGCCTTAAACGTGCGGCCTACAGCACGGATGCATTTGGCCACTACGGTCTGGCCAAAATGGATTACTGCCATTTCACCAGCCCTATTCGAAGATATGCAGATCTAGTGGTGCACCGTGCATTGCAATCTTTGCTGGTAAACCCACCAGAGAAGCCAGATAGAAACCCTAAGCTGAAAGAAATAATTGAGATCGCCACTCATATTTCAGACACCGAGAGGAAGAGCTCCGAGGCCGAGATGGAAACCAAACGTATGAAAATGATGGAATATCTAGTCAGTATTCAGGATGATGGTGGAGGTAAAGTATTCACCGCTCTTGTGACCGATATTCGACATATGGGGCTCTTTGTAGAAATTTCATCGATGAGAGTAAAAGGACTGGTTAAGGTCGAAGACTTGCCTGGGAAGTCTCATGATAAATGGCGCATGGACGGGCTGCGCTACGTGAGTAGCAGTGGGCATGAAATAAAGCTAGGTGAGAAAGTTAAGGTCCAAATCGTAAGAGTGGACCTAGAAAGAAAAATGGTGGATTTTAGAATCGTTGATAATTCATAGAAATCTAATCGACATCTGGTGATCCGGTATGCTTATTTAGTGTCTAATTTGAAGTGAAAATAAGTTTATGTCATCAGTGTATAGAAAAATAAAAGGCGGAATAACGGCGCCTCAAGGCTTTGTCTCCAGCGCAGTGAGTGCTGGGGTGAAAAATCCAGCGGATGATCGTCTAGATATGGCCTTAATCGTAAGTTTGGTGGACTGTGTGGCGGCTGGAAAGTTTACCACTAATAGGGTGAAGGCGGCTCCAGTGAAGGTAAGCCAGACGCATTTACGAGATGGGAATGTGCGCGCCATTCTAGTGAATAGCGGTAACGCAAATGCCTGCACTGGTATCCAAGGCCTACAAGATGCGCGCAAATGCACTAGACTAGTAGGTAAACTGTTAGGCATTAAACAATCACAAGTAGCCGTTTGCTCGACAGGTGTGATAGGTCTACCTATGCCTATGTTGCGTATAGAGCCGAAGCTAGATGATCTAGTCACCAGTCTTAAGCGCAAAGAGGGAACAGCTGCAGCCCAGGCGATTATGACGAGTGATACTTATCATAAGGAAATTTCTGTTAGCCTGGTGATCGGTGGTGTGAAAATAAAGATAGGAGCTTGCGCGAAAGGAGCAGGGATGATCAACCCACATATGGCGACCATGCTGTGCTTCGTCACCACAGATGCTAAACTTTCCAAAGACGCTCTCAGCGCCTTCGTCTCACAGTCAGTAGACGTTTCATTTAATAGGATTACCATTGATGGCGATATGAGCACCAACGATAGCGTCATTATGCTGGCGAATGGAGCTAGCGGAGGAAAATCAATAAGACGAGGAACTTCAGCTGCTAAAAAATTTCAAGAGGCTCTTAACTACGTGATGCTGGAAATGGCAAAATCCTTAGTGAGAGACGGTGAGCGAGTGACAAAATTTGTCACCGTAAATGTCAAGGGTGCGAAGTCATACAACGATGCTAAAAAGGTAGCGGAAGCGGTGGCGAACTCATCACTAGTAAAATGCTCATGGAATGGAAATGATCCGAACTGGGGTAGGATTATCCATGCAGTGGGTTATTCAAAGGCGATGGTGAAAGAAGAATTCATCGATATTCATATCGGTGGTTTAGCGGCTTGTCTTGGTGGAATAGAGGCTAATGTAAGTATGGATGCTCTCCGTAAAAAAGTTGCAGCAGACGCCTTTACCATAGAAATAAATCTAAACCTCTGTGGAGGTGAGTACACCATTTATAGTAGCGACTTATCTCCAGAATATGTGGATTTTAATCGCTCCGAATACGCATACTGGAAACAAGCCAGAAAAGATGGGCTGACGAAGCAGTGATTTTTGGTGAAATAGGGTGATGAGTTTACTTCTCATATCCATAGATACATGATAACTATCTCTAGTAGATCATCGATTAAGTTAATGATATCACCACTATTATGTATGGCTAATGGCTCGAGTGTCGTGATAGATTAGAAATTAAATCATGACCTATTAATGAATCATTTACCTATGCTATCCGATAACAGCCCAGCCCGAAAAGAAGCGATCGCCGAACCTGCGGAGCAGAGCGCAGTTGTTGTGGAGATTAGTCAGCTTGACTCTACTGGGCCACTTGCAAGCCAAGGTTCCCTTGATGTTTATCTTGGAGATGCACAGCAGATGCCGAATGTGATCCACGAGATAGGTCGGCTAAGAGAGATCAGTTTTCGAGCAGTAGGTGAAGGCACGGGAAAGGCGCTTGATCTTGATAGGTTTGATTCACATTACCTCCATCTTATCTTGTGGGATAGAGAATGCCTGTGTATCGCAGGAGCCTATCGCCTCGGCTGTACAGATAAAATTTTCGCCACCCATGGGTCAAATGGAATCCTCTCGTCATCGTTTTTCGAGTTTGAGCAACCTTTCATAGATTACTTGAATCCTGGCCTAGAGCTTGGTAGGGCATTTGTGGCTCATAGCCATCAGAAATCTATCTTTGCGCTGTCACTTTTATGGAAAGGCTTAGCGTGCTTCGTAGCCGATAATCCTCGCTACAGCAAGCTCTTCGGGATGGTGAGTATCAGTAATGACTACACCCAGATCTCTCAGGATCTCATTGTCAAATATTTGCGTAAATCTCATCTCAACGGTGTCGTCAGTAAATGGGTGAAGCCTACGAATCCGTTCAAAGAAATACCCACGCAACTCGAGGACATCAGCCCTAATCTTACTAAGATCGAGCAGGTTGCGGCGAAGGTTTCTGAGTCCGAAAAAGATGGTAAAACTATCCCAGTATTACTGAGGCAGTATTTGAGGCTGAATGCTACTCTGTTAGAATTCAACGTCGATCCAGATTTTGAAAACAGCTTAGATGCACTCGTTCTAGTAGATCTTCATGAAGCTCCAGCGATGATCCTCACCAGATACATGGGTAAAGAGGCCTACCAGAAATTTAAACAAACTCGCATTTAGTTGAGTTATCCCTTAACCTGCTTCTCGTTATCCATTTCAGCAAATACCATCAAGCCTGCAGTCGTGTTGATCGTAGAGATCACTGTTACGCTCTGAGTTGTGCCAATTTTAGAGACTCCATTATTCACTACGATCATCGTCCCGTCTTGCAGGTAGCCTACACCTTGGTGATCTTCCTTGCCTGTGCGCACAATCGGTAGTGCCACTCGTGTGCCTAGATCCACCTGTAGTTTTAGCGCTTCGTTGATGTCATTTAGATTAAGTACATCCACATTTTGTAGTCTAGCTACTTTAGTTAAATTATCATCAGTTGTTAGCATCTGCGCGTTGAGGATCTGACAAATTTGTAATAAATGCGCATCATGGCTGTCCTCAGATGATCTAGCTTTAGAGTCATGCACCGTCAGTTTAATATCACGAGACGCCTGCAACTTCTCTAGACATTCCAGCCCGCGTTGGCCGCGTTGGCTTCTACTCGGGGAAGGAGAGTTCGACATGACCTGAAGCTCCTCTAACACGAATTTTGGGATAATGATATTTTTCTCAAGAAATCCTGACCGCATCACCGCCACGATCCTACCATCTGTTATCACATCACTATCTATCAGTAGCGGCCTGCCTGTGGTAGAATCACTCCTGAAGCGCACATACGGGATAATCACCGCAAAGTCATCCTGGCCACTCCGCAGCGCTATCACAGTCCCCAGGAATCCTAGACTAGCAAATAACATGGTATTAAAAGCTGTATTGAACCCTGCCCTGTCTGGGATCACGTCATCGAACACTGATCCAATGATCTCTGGTACTCCCACCCGTGTCATCAACCACGCACAGAACAGTCCGATTAGTAGCCCAAAGGTGCCAGTAGAGAATCCACGGATCGTATAACTTTTTGTCAGACTTTCAATAAACATGAAAAATATAGCCACGCTCAAGCCCACGATCATTCCGACCCATAGCTTATCAGGCCCCAGCAATTGATGCGCTAATGCCATGCCGGCAAACTCACACACGATCAGATAGAGCACTCTGGCGACGTTCAGAGAAGCATTTGATGAGAATGTATTCATAAATAACTGCTTTGATGTTCACAGAGCTTTCATCACATAACAAGTCTTTTAGTTTGTATTGGGTTTTCTCCACACCATCACCCATTCACAATTCTCTCTTCCTGAATAACTCTGCTTGGGTTTGCCTTCCCAAACCAAGTGAAATATTCTCCCAAAATTCTCAAATACCTCTGCCCGTGTTGTGGAATATGGTGGTCCAACCTCTGGCGGTTGGCCCGTATCAGTAAAAAACACCCCTGCGAAATACGCATTTGGCTTCATTAAATTAAACACGCTATCTGTATAATCAGCCCTTTTCTCTGGTGGAATGGCGCAGTAACAAGTGTGCTCCCATACTAAATCATATTCACCTGCTTTATTAGACATCGTAAATAAATCATCTTTTAGCCAAACATCGCCTAGCTCAGGATGTGCCTCACGGGCTAGTCTCAGAGCCGTCTCAGAAATATCCATGCCGGTGGTATCTATCCCCGCAGCTTGCAGCATTGCAACGTCGTGACCCAGCCCACAACCGGGTACTAAAGCTTTTGTATCAGGTCGGAAATACTGAGGTATTTCTCTTATCAGCTCAGCAAGCACAGGAGTTCCCTCGCCTTTATCCCAAGGCATGTCATCATTATTATAGCGCGCGTTCCAGTCCATAAATCTATTTATCCTAGCTCCCGACCATTTTTATCAGTGACGATCAAGTCCTCCTCCGCGTAGTGCTCATGCGCCGCATATGAGCTGATCTGTAATGCCCTTTCCATAGTCTCCGCATTCGCTATCTCATTGTAATATCCGTAATTATTCTTGATCTTGATCGAAAAGGGTCCTTCCATCATTTCCCAGTCATCTATGAAATAATCCTCAATATCAGAGAAATCCACCTCACGGAATGATGAGCTCATGAAGCTTTTTACTATACTATGAAACCATTTCGGAGTCAAACGGTGATATTCCACAGTTTCCTCAGATGTCTTAGAGGCAAAATTCTGTGTCTGTAGCACAAACTTAAAACTATGTGGATCACCCGTATAAACGATCGCGTTTTTCATTGATCCTTTATTCACACTCAGCCCGGCCCCACACACATAAAGCTTTCCGTCTAGCTCAGATTCGGTATCAAACACCACGACCTCCACCATATAGTTATACTCCATCAGCAGCTCACCTATCCGGGTGAACTCTGCCACGATCACCTCGTCCACGATTCTCTCCATCTCGACATAACCGATGTGGAGCGCCTGTCGCTTACGCGCCTCAGACAGAGGCTGAGTTCGTGATTCGTATTGGGGCATAAGTGAAATCTGATAAGATTGAAACATACTGAACGAACACACACAAGCGAGTTAAAAAAATCATGTATAAAGTGAAATCTAACTTCATCTTGTGAAACGGTCTTGAATAAAATACCATTTTGAATTCTAGCGGATAAAAAGTAGGCAAATAATTATAACGAGAATTACATCCCGAAGCTTGTCCAGTGCCACTGCCATCAAGCCAAGAATGACTCGCTAGCTTGGGCTGGATTGATCTAATTGGCTTATCAGACCATTGATTCTAAGCGTGATTAGAAATCCAGGCGCAGCCATAAGGAGCTAGCTCCAGGTGCGTGTCATCTTGACTGCAATAGGTCTTTCCGCTGAGTAAATCTGTCCACGTTTCTGTGGCGATGAGGTTGAGTTCTACGAGTGGGACTTGCTGGGCTTTATCCGAGATGTTATGAATAGCAAAGATAGACTGTGAACGGTTTAGACTCTCACGCCAGAAGCCAATGATTTCCTTACCTAAATGAAGAGTGTATTGAGTGGCGTTTGGGTGGAATGCCTCTTGTTCCTTTCGAATGCTGATTCTCCGCCTTATCTCATCAAAGAGACTTTTATGGTGGAGATTTTTATCGCAAAGAGCTTCTTCGAGGTCTTGAATATCCCATTTATAGCGATTAATGGAACGAGCATGACCTGATTGAGCCATCCCTTGAATATTGTTTTCTGTTCCTAACAGGCTATGGAGGTAAAATGCTGGTAACCCCTCGATTGCGAGCATGATGGTGTGGGCTGCGACGAAGCGATCTAGTTGCCACTGGTCTTTACCGTTCTTAATGGTTCCGGCCATGGAGCTATAAAGGGAAATATTTGCTTCATAGGGTGTTAAATCTCCATCTGGTGTGCGGCGCATCGATATCTCACCACCAAAGTCTCGTAAAGTAGTGATTAGATTATCTTGCTCTTCCTGTGATAGTAATCCCTCAGCTGGGCGCAGTCCTATACCGTCATGTGAGGCGATGAAATTTAGGTAGGCTCTGCCTAGGCGCGCTGGAGGCATCGACATCATCCATTTTTTGAGGTGGCGACCGTCGCCGCTCAGCATCGTGTGAAGCAGCAGTGGCGGGAGGGAGAAATTGTAGATTAAATGGGCTTCATTACCATTCCCAAAATAACTCAAGTTCTCTTTATTAGGGACATTAGTCTCGGTGATCAAGATGGCCGATGGCTCGAGATTCTCAACGATCAAGCGGAGTAATTTGATGACCTCGTGCGTTTCAGGTCGATGAATACAGTTCGTGCCATCCTCTTTCCAGAGAAAGGCTACAGCATCGAGACGGAAAATATGGATGCCTTTGTCGAGATAGAATTGAATAATGCGGATGATTTCTAACAGCACTTCTGGGTTTGCGAAGTTGAGGTCGACTTGATCCTCGCTGAACGTACACCACACTTGTTTTTCACCAGCAACAGTTTCAACCGAGGTAAGCAGTGGCGAGCTGCGGGGTCTCACTACCTTGGTGAGATCCTTGAAACCAGCACCATCGATGAAATAATCTTTTCCTGGTGAAGTGTCTGTTAGAAAATTTTGAAACCATTTAGATTCTCGAGAACAGTGGTTGAGAACAAGATCAGCCATGATGTTAAAATGCTTGATGATCGGCTCAATATCGGACCAGTCTCCATGTTCAGGACTCACTTCTCGGTAGTCGATAACAGAAAAACCATCGTCCGAGCTATAGGGGTTAAAAGGGAGGATATGGACGTTATTGATATGTGGTTTCAGTTCCCGCCGGAAAAAGTCATAAAGTGTGCGTAATGGACGCTCATCTTCTCTTTTAATGGAGTCGGCATAGGTGATGACCATGATGTCCTGTTCATCCCATTTATTGATTTTCAGTACGGATTCAATCGCCTTTGTAGCTAATGGAACGGTCTGGAATATCTGTTTCGTGATTTGCTCAGTGTTCGCTTCGCCATAGATATTGCGCACTCTTTCCTCTACACCTTGATGGACCTGGGTGACCTTGGGGTGCTGCATGATGTCATATTTGGTTCTACCAGCAAACTCTTCCCGATCTGCCTCTACGGCATCGATGATCATCTCCATGATATCAGGCACTGCAGAGATAACGCGTTTCCAACTCGGCATGAAGGGTGTCTCCATGGATAGTTCTGGGTTTAAAAAATCATTTCCAGCCTGGATGATGTTTTCTGCAAACACCTCAATAGCATGACCTTCGGTGTGCATGTCATAGTTCAAGCCGTTGATCGCGGCATCACTGTGGTAGCTATCGACTAAGTCGAGGGCAATGCGATAATAAGTGGCCTTGATCGTCCGGATTCTCTCCTGTGTGAACACCTCTCCTTGGGTTGCCATTTTGCGGAAAAGCGATTTAGCGATATCACAACTCATCTTGGATAAACCTCTAGATTTGTCATCGAGTGATAAATCCTGATGCTTGTGATCATAAGTTTCTGCAATGTCCACCTGGCAGATTTGGTTGGTGGCATAGTTTCGGTGCATCTCCGATAGTGTCCCCATCTCTAATCCCCAGTCAGATGGGATACGGATATCTTCGATGACATCACGCGATAGAGAAAACTCACCAGCCAGCGGGTAGCGGAAGCTGTCAAGGAAGTCCAGGTAGTCGTTAGGACCACAGATTTTTTTGAGCGCTCTTAACAACGGCGTTACTAATAGCCTGCAAGCACGGCCATTCATCGAGTTGTCCGCGATGCGCGCATAGTATCCCTTGCAGAATTTGTAGCTCAGTGTTGGGTTCGCTACAGGATAGATGAGGCGTGCCAATAAATCGCGCTTATAGGTGAGGATATCACAGTCATGGATCGCGACGGTATCCACTTTTCCTGATGCCAGAATATAGCCGAACATATACCAAACATTACGTCCTTTACCTGCTTCCCGTGGAGCGAGTCCCTTTTCTTGAAGTAGTGCATCTATTTTCCTCAGTCTTGGGCCATCGTTCCAGAGGATATCCGGATTTTGTGGTAGGCGTTCGAAAAACTGGAGAGCTTTCTTAAACTGAGATTCATCAGCTTGATCGAGTCCGACGACGACTTGATCAAGGTAGGGGACATTGGCTATTTCATCGACAATCGAACTCAGAGCAGGGCCTTCTAGTTCTGAATAGAGTGAAGGCAAAATCAGCCCCATCGGCTTCGTTTTGCGGAACTCTAATAACTCTTCCTCGAGCTCTTCTAAAGGTCTATTGTTAAGCTGGTGTAGTGTGGTAATGTTGCCGAATTGGTGAAAGTCTCCCATGATGTTTAAGGTTTATTGTTTGTATTAGAGTGTGGATAAAAGTGTTAGTATAGAGTCGTTCCAGCCCTTCGATGCAGGATATTTTGCATGAATTGTGTCAGTGCTGTTGACTTGAATTTGAGCTCCATTGGCGTGAGGAATGACGATGGCGATGTCGGCAGACTCGAGCATGGATTGATCATTAGCGCTATCGCCAAGCGCTACCGTAACCCACTGCGTTTCTGGATATTTTTTTTCGTAGAGTTGCTTAGTGACTCGGAGTCCATCTGCTTTATCAGACGGACCCATCAGGTGGATGAATTTACCACCTTGCAGGGTGCGGATCCCTTTGACTTGCATTTGAGACTGAAAGTCTTCCCATCTTTCCGCGGTATCTTTCCAGAGGATTGGTTCGGAGACATGTCGCTGCATTGCTAATTTTGCGGCATCGTGACTGAGGCCCGTTTTTATAGATAGTTCTTCGTGGGTCCAATCGCTGAATCCTTCAAAAGAATATCCATTTTCTTCTCGTGCCCGATGCGCTGCAGTCAAGATATATTCCCTAGATAATCCCGTGATTAGAGTTGTCGATTCATCCTTAGGCTCCCAGGCTAGTTGCGCAGATGGTTGGCATAGTGGGGATAGTTCTGAATCATGCGGAACCGCGATAATCCCTCCGTTTTCTGCAATAAGTGGAGTGGTGAGTTGAAGTTCTTTTGCAAGGACGGCACACTCGATGAGGGTTTTACTCGAGTTGAAAACCAGTGGGAATCCTAGCTTAGAAAGCTGCCCGACCGCTTCGAGAGCATCCGTATATTCATAATTTTCGTCTATGAAGCTGGCGTCGAGATCAGTAATAATAAGGAGTTTTTTCATCTGCAAAAGTTAAGTTTGAGAGTAGACTGCTCGGGCAATATGATGGTCTTGATTAAGTTTAAGTAAACAATCGGCACGCTCTGGCATTTCTTCAAACATCCAACGAGTGAGGCGCTCGTAATGCATTATAAACCGCTTAAGCTGTTCGTCATTCATGATGGAGTTGCTTTTTAAGTCCATGTTTAAATCCGCTGTGCGTTCGCGTAATTTATTCTCCTGAGTGCTCCTCCAATGATAAACGCATTCAAAATCTGGCGCCTTGAGCATCACCAACCTATCTATTAAACTGAATAGTTTCTTATAAGGACCTGCTAATTGTTGGTTAGCGTGGGTTCGCCATGCTGCATCCTGGTCCTCGGACTCTTCAAGAGAATTACATGGGATAGCTAGGGAATCAGGTTCTTGCGCTAATGCTCCCACGCACCAACCTTCGAATAAAATAATATCCACAGGAGTGTCACATGCGATCCAGTCCTCTTCAGGAACGCGGTCGTCAGTGGATTTATCGAATACAGGAAGCCTAACAGCCTGCTTTTTTTTGAGCTTTTGAATCAGATCTATTCCCATCGAGACATCATGTGTCCCAGGTACCCCGCGCGTCATGAAGAGCGGGTGGGTATTTTGCGAGAGATTGAATCTTTCCTGACGAGTCAGATAAAGATCATCTATAGAAATGATCGCACAGCTTAGCTGGTGTTCATGCTTCAGAGCGAGAGCCAGCACTTTAGATAGTGTTGACTTTCCCGTGCCTTGAGCCCCATTCACCCCTACCACCAGCGGGGCGCTGAGCGCTACCTGCTCTCTCTGTTGATCCCATGAAACAATTGATCGTGCCAAGGGGAGATAGAACTCTAAAGCCAGCGATCCAAATTCAGAAGGTAACGCTTCCGTTTCGATCAGTGATTTTAGCCAATGAGGGATTATCGCCATAGATGGGGCATTGTGATTTGATGAGTGGATGCCAAACATTATAGCAAGCAGCATGCCATGACAGATTTAAAAGCGGGAATTTTTCAGTGGAGGAGCCTCTGCCCACGATCATTTTACCCAATGAACTGCAATACAGAGCCTGCTTAATTTCTATCATTGACCTGCAACTCCGACCCTTTAGTTTGGTGTCAACTAAATCAAACAAATTTGAAGTTCTACCGCGCTAAGTCAGTAGACAATATTCGAGTTTAATGAATACCATCGTTCATCGTATTGGATAGTATCAAAAACGAATAAAAAAGATCACTATGAAATTAACCTCAAAGAATAAAATCATTAAGTGTGGCGCAGTTTTTACGCTGCTAGTATCTGCAGTTGCTACAGCAAAGGATACCTTGCCGCAGAATAAGCCGGGTTACGAAAAAACCAGAGATCTAGGAGTCAAGGCACCAGAGGGCGCTGATATACCTTTCGATGGGACGATGGAGTCGATCCAAAACAACTGGGAAATGTGGCCAAAGAAAGAGATGCCGATCAGCTGGACAATAGAGAAAAGCCCCACAGACGACGGCAAGGTTCTCATGACCAATGGTGGCAAGCGATGGGGAACGATGGATCTGATTACCAAAAAGAAATATAAGAATTTTGAAGGGCACGTTGAGTTTGTCCTCATGGGTAGCCGAGGCGATAACAAGCCCGAGGGCTATGCCAATAGCGGGGTATATATGCAAAACCGGCACGAGCTTCAGATAGAGTCGCCCAAATCGAAGAAAAACGTTGCGGATCCGTTCAATTGGAAAATAGGTCCTCACGGCATTGGAGCCATCTGCATGGAGCATGTCCCTACTAAAAATGCTTGGCGTCCAAATGGTCAGTGGCAATCTTTCCATTTCATCTTCACTGCTGGAACCTGGGAAGGGGAGAAGCTCATTGAGCCAGCGCGTCTCACCGCATGGTGGAACGGGATCAAAGTTCATGACAATGTTACTGTCAAAAATGCTAGCGGAGGAGTCAAGAACGGCCCCAGCGACGAAGGGATCAAACTACAAGAGCACGGCCAAGATGTGCGCTTCCGAAATATTTGGATTAAACCGCTCCCTGAAACACAGACTCCGTAAAGCTGCTTAGCAGAAAATAATCATTTTATAAACTATGAAGAAGAACTTGCCACTCATCGTCACCTTCTCTGCCGCAATCATTGCGGGGGGAATCAGTGTCGCCCAGAACCAGGCTCCTGCAACTAAAGAAGCCGCAGCCTCAAACCTTAGCTCTGCCAAGACAGATTATACTCGCGAAAAAGGCACCGCCCGCAAGTGGGCTCATGAGCAGTCTGACATCAAGCCTGATGACAAGACACTCTACGGGACCTTAGAAAATGGAATGCGCTATGTCATCCATAAGAACGCGCTACCGCCAAAACGCGTTTCTCTCCGTCTCCACGTTGATGCAGGCTCACTCTCTGAAAAGGAATCCCAGCGCGGAGTCGCCCACTTTCTGGAGCACATGGTCTTTAATGGCACCAAGACATTTCCAGATGCCACTAAGCTGGTGCCGCAGATGCAGCGTCTCGGTATCGCCTTTGGTGCTCACGCAAATGCCTACACCTCATTCGATGAGACCGTTTACATGTTAGACCTCCCCGACGTGAAAAAATCCACCGTCGACCTAGCCTTTAATGTGATGGGAGACTTCGCAGACGGTGCGCTCCTAACGGATGCCGAGATCGATGAAGAAAGGGGGGTCATTTCCTCAGAGAAAACTTCTCGAGACTCTATCAACATGCGCATGATGGAAAAGCAATTCCAGCACTTGATGCCAAATTCACTTGTGCCTAGACGCTTCCCGATCGGCACCGATGAAGTCATTGCAAATGCACCACGTGCCGAGTTCGTGGACTTCTACACCCGCTATTACACCCCAGAGAAAATGACTTTTATCGTGGTGGGAGACGTCGATGTAGCAGAGCTGAAGCAGCGTATCCACAATACCTTCAGCGGGATCAAGAACCCAGCTCAACCCGGAATGACTGGCTCAGTAGGGGATGTCTCAGGCGCTAAAGGATTTCAGACTGCCGTATTTTCAGACAAAGAGCTCAGCTCTACCGATGTCTCCCTCATTCAGGTGAGAGCGAAGGAAAAGGTCATTGATTCAAAGAAAAATAGAGCGGCAAAACTTCCTCTAAACATTGCGCACTCCATCATGAATCGGCGCTTCTCCAGGCTAGCTAAGCAGGAAAATGCTACTATCACCAGCGGCTCTATCAGCTCGCAGGTGCTGTTCCGCGAGGCAGAGATCGGTAGCATCGATGTCACCGCGAAAGACGGCAACTGGCAGGCAGTAGTCCCAGTTCTTGAGCAAGAACTTCGGCGTGCAGTAAAGTACGGATTTACTCAGCCAGAGATCGATGAAATCACTGCTGGGATGATTAACAGTTACGAGCAGAAAGTAGTGCGTGCTTCAACTAAGAAAACCAAGACCATCGCCTCATCACTCGCTAAGCATGTCCATGGAGACTACGTTTATTCCACACCTGAGGATGATCTCGCTATCTTCCAAGGAAATCTAAAAACCGTCACGCCTGAAGCCTGTCACAAAGCGCTTGTGGAATTTTGGAACACCGAAGATATGACTCTCGTTCTCAGTATTCCAGAGAAGCCAGAAAATGCCGAAAAATCACTAGCTGCACTCTACCAGAGATCAAAGCTGGTGAAAGTAGAGCCAGCCGCACAGAAAAAAATCGGCGTATTTGGCTACACAGATTTTGGCAAGCCCGGCACGGTCGTTTCCAATAGCCACATCGCAGATCTTGATATCTACCAGCTAGAATTTAGCAACGGAGTCAAGGTTAACTACAAGCAGACAGACTTCGATAAGAACCAAATCCTCATCACTTCAAACTTCGGAACCGGCAAGCTAGGAATGCCACAGGATAAACCAGGTCTCGATATGCTCACAGCAGCAGTCGCCAATGGTGGTGGACTAGGAAAGCACAGCGTAGATGACCTGCGCACTCTTCTGGCCGGAAAGAATGTAGGCGTAGGAATAGGCATAGGTGATGACTCATTTTCACTCGGTGGAGCCACCACCCCGGATGATCTGGAACTCCAGCTTCAGCTCTTCTGTGCTTACCTCCTAGACCCTGGATTTCGCCCAGAAGCTGAGCGCCAGTTTAAGGCTCAGCTCCCGATGCTTTTCTCCACACTCAAGCACTCCGCCCAGGGAGCGCAAGCCCAGATGTCAGGATGGCTCCACGGAGGTGACGGCAGATTCACTATCCCCACACTGGAGCAGGCTCAGGCACTCGGCACTCCCGACGCAGTCAATTGGATTAAGCCTCAAATGCTCGAAAGCGCATTAGAAATAGGGATCGTAGGAGACATCAATACCAAGGCTCTCATCCCGCTATTGGCTAAAACCGTAGGCGCGCTCCCAGCCCGCAAACCGGCAGTAAAAGTAGCCGACACCCTCAGAGTCATCAGCGTTCCTGAGACACCGATCACTAAGAAATTTGGCTTCGAGAGCAAAGTCCCTACCGCTATTGCCATCGTAGGATGGAAGGCGGAAGACAATACCAAGCAAGACGTAAAGCTCGCCAGACGCGCAAGCATACTCGGAGAAGTCCTCAGTGACCGTATGCGCATCAAGCTCCGTGAGGAACTCGGAGACGCCTACTCACCAAGAGCTAGCACACAACTCTCTAGCACCTACAAAAACGTAGGTTTCGTCCTAGCCTATAGCCCAGTAAAGCCAGAAGACCTAGACAACGTCGGCAAAGTCATCTTGGAACTAGGTGACAAGCTCGCTAATGAAGGGGCCTCAGAAGATGAACTCAAGCGCGCGCTCACCCCACGTATCGGGATGCTTTCTAAATCACTCCGCCAGAATTCTTACTGGTTAGGAAATGTCGTAGCACAAGCTCAGACTAGACCGTACACGCTAGAATGGGCACGTGGCAGAGAAGCTGACTACAAAGCCATCAACTTGGCAGACATTAACGCCCTCGCTAAAAAATACCTCACTCGCGACCGCAGCATGCTCATCAAGATAGCGCCAGATGAAGCAAAGTAGTATTTGAGAAATGGATTCACCCTAAACTTACCCTTGGCAGAAACAAAGATCTACTGGAGGTAAGTTTTCCCCGTCGGCGCCAAACAGCGAAACTGGGTTGTGTGGGTTGGGTGGGTTTGCCAAACACACCGAGTTACGCCCTTCATCTCTGAACTATCTATCCTATGGTCAGGGCGGAAAACATGAGATGAATCAACCGAGCAGGTCACAGGTTTAAAAGGAGCTTTTAAGACGCATCGCGGTTTGCTCGGCGAGACAAATCCTACCAGCGTGTGTTCTACCTAGAATAGACCCTAAAGACATAGATGATTATCAATTTAAGCTGACCTACCCTTGACGAGTTCCAAAATTGAGAGTAGCTAACACAGATGCAAGAGAGATTAGAAATAGACATGGCTCAACTGCCAGAGGAAGGCAAGGCATTCAGCGGCGTGCTAGATGCGAAAGTCTTTGGGCTCACTGAGAAGGATGCTAAGCCGGTTGGTGGCTTGGAGTATGATCTCTACGTGCAACGCTTCGATGATGAGCTTTTATTACGGGGATATTTAGGAGCTCCGTTTGAATTCACCTGCGTGAGGACAAATAAAATCTTTGTGCAGACAATTTCTTTAGAAGAAGTCGCGGTCTCATTAGAGGTTCTTTCTGGCATGGTGGATGCCACGGAAGCTATACGGGAAGAGGTTTTAATTAGCTTTCCAGACTACCCAAGATGCGACCAAGCGGACGAACCAATGGAATGCGAAATAGACGAGAGCTATTTAGCGCTGGACAAACCAGTTGAAGATAGTGTAATTGATGCCCCCTCAGACGAGAGTGCTGATCAATGGTCAGCCCTCGACGGGTTTAATCAATTTAAAGACAATCAATAAATCTAACCGCCGGAAATTCGGCATACTATTATGGCAGTACCTAAGCGTAGAACATCAAAGATGAAGCAGAAGATGCGTCGCGGCGCAAACCGCTGGAGAGCACCTTTACTAAAAACTTGCCCTGAGTGCGAGAGCCGTGTTCCTGGACACATTGCTTGCCCATCATGCGGATATTACCGTGAGCGTCAGGTTCTTGACGTGGATGCTCTTTAGGGTTAGCACTCGCTTCACTCGCCCGCAGGGTGAGCTGATAAGAGTCACTCTTAAATAACGTAGCGATAGCATACTGCTGTCGCGCGTTTTTTTGTGTTTAAATTTCAATCATAATCATTACTCGCTTTAATAACCGTATGAAAATAGCATTAGATGTCATGGGCGGAGACAAAGCTCCTCTCGTTAATATTTTAGGAGCACGTGAGGCCTTAGCCCTCTACCCCAGTATTGAAATTATCTACCTAGTTGGGGATAAGGACATCATTGCGAAGGAGTGCGCCCAGAACAAGCTCACCGATAAGCGGATAGAGATAGTCCATGCGTCTCAGGTAGTAGAGATGCATGAGAGTGGTGCCAAGACTCTTCGCAGCAAGCGTGACTCATCTATTTCCGTCGCCACTGGTTTAGTGAAATCTGGAGATGCAGACGCTGTTGTCAGCGCTGGAAACACTGGTGCTGCTGTGGCCAACGCCACGCTGAAGCTCCGCACACTAACGGGGATAGAGCGCGCCGGGATCGCGTCACCATTACCAAACGAACACGGTGTTTGCAATCTACTAGACGCAGGTGCAAATCCAGAAGCAAAGCCTGAGCACCTTTTAGGCTACGCAGTCATGGGGGCTATGTATGCCAAGCACGTTCTTGGCGTAGCCCATCCCATCGTCGGTCTCATGTCTAACGGGGAAGAAGAAGAAAAGGGGACAGCCTTCACCAAAGAGACATTTGCGCTGCTAAAGAAAATAGAAGACAGCGGCTACGCACCGTTTAAGTTTTTAGGAAATATCGAAGGCAGTGACCTCTACGAGACAAAAGTAGATGTGGCTCTCACCGATGGATTTACAGGGAACATCATTCTAAAGAGCTGTGAAGCAACCGCAAAAGCCATGTCAAAATGGCTAAAGTTAGAATTTAAGCGCAAACCAATGCGCACCCTAGGTGCAGCCATGGCTAGCGGTGCATTCAAAGCTGTAAAGCGCCGCAGTTCCTATGAATACTACGGTGGTAGCCCATTATTAGGGATTAACGGTATCGTGATTATCTCGCACGGCGGTTCATCTGCCCTTGCCATGCAGAACGCCATCCGCGGAGCCATGGAAGCCGTAGAGCAGAATGTAAACCCTCACATCGAGGCGGTCATGGCACAGCTCTCAGAGGCAGATCTAGACTAATTTATCACGAGCGTGGTGATGGGTGGTAAATTACCCTTAAAAATTGAGCAACATCCGCGCTCCCTGCTCCTGCTCTCCTAGTTGCCTTACCGAGAGCAGTATCAGATTTTCCATTTTCCTTGGACGTGGTGAAGTTTATTCTATTGAAACACGTGTGGCGATTTTTCGAGTATTCATTCTGGCTATTGTCTCATTAGAAACAACGCATGAGTCAGCAGATTGATCAGGGTCATCCAGCTAGGGAGAAATCTAGAATTACGATGTTATCGGGCTTTATAGGACGTAGCATTTAGCCAGCTTCGATTGTAGCGGGTAGCCGCAAGCGAATCATGGTGTTTATAGAGCAGATGACGAAAAACGCTTGTGACTACCTGCTACACGCTTCTTGCCACAGGTATCTCGACCTCAGACTCTTAAAACCTAAAATCATTTTTCCCCCTAGCTGGATGACCCTGGTTGGGAAGGTGGAAAAAAGTATTTGACCATGCATCAAAAATATCTACAATGTATTTACAAATAAATCATCGATTTTAACATTTGACCCACAGTTCAATATGAAAAATAAATCCATCCTTGGATTCCATAAACAATTAGCTCTCTGGAATC
>CAWVXI010000025.1:0-44984 GCA_963934155.1 uncultured Verrucomicrobiales bacterium
TGACGTAGAATACCGCTATGATGCACTAGGCAGAAGAGTCATCCGCAAAGAAGGCCGCGACAAAACAGCCCTCATCTGGTGGCGAAAAGCATGAAGACAGACAAATATAAAAAGCATGCAGACAGACAAACCACTGTAAAAAACATGAGATCACAACATCCCATGAAATAGCAAAAAAATTGTTATTAAAGGCATGAACACTATACAAAATCATCTATGAAGCGTTATTTTATCATACTAAATGTTATGGGGCTATTTGTCGCTGCTCTTGTGGCAGCGGCGGAAACTCCTCAAAGGATCGCTGCTCCGAAGAGTATCGAGACCTTCTTTAAAACATACTGCTACACCTGTCATGACACGGAGACCATGAAGGGTGACCTCAGCCTCGAAGATCTCACTCGCACGATCACCAACAGCACCGATGCTCAACACTGGCAGGATATCCTTGATCAACTGAATGCCGGTGAAATGCCGCCTAAGAAAAAAAAGAAGCAGCCGTCACGGGAAGAGCTTTCCCTTGCCATTGGGGATTTGACCGATGCGTTGGCCGCTGCCCAAGCGATGCTGAAGGACAGTGGCGGAGAGATTGGTTTAAGACGTCTGAATCGTAGGGAATACGAAGCGACGATCGAAGACCTGATGGGTGTCCGTCTCGACGGCGGGAAACTACCTGACGATCCCAGTGGTCGATTTGACACGATCGGTCAAAATCAATCACTCAATGCCAATCAACTACAAGGCTACTTCAGTTTTGGACAAGAAGTGTCAAAAATGGCTTTGCACTGGGCCACTCAGCCTCGTGATAAAGTTACAAAGATTAGGAAGTCTTGGCTAAATAAAGAGGCTCGACATAAAAAAATATACGAGTTCGTAGAAAAAACCAATCTCGTTAAGAAAGAAGGAAAAACCCCGGCTGAAGCAGGACTCACTGACGAAGAGTGGAAGAAATACAACCCTGACGGCCCCAATGCTCATAACTCGGTATGGCGTGGCCAGCATCAATATTACAAAAACAATTTAGCCACTCATGAGAAAGGATTCATGCTAGGTCATGAACTCAAAGTTAACTCTGTTAATGTGAGTTTTCAGCATGATGCAAGAGCAACTTATATCATTCGTGCAAAGGGTGGGGTTGCCGAAGGCGTTAAAACGCGTCGCCTCGTCCGGCTGATGAGACATGGTTCTCATGGTGGCAAACACGGCATCGCTTTTGGTAGTTTTTTAATGACCGGTAGTTTTGACAATCTTTCAGTACATGAATTAGAATTTTCGCCGCGTTATCCACCTGAGTATAAAAGTAAAGCTTCACAGAATGTTTACTTGTTAGAAGACAAACGAGGAGGGCCTGGTTTTGAACAGATGTATCGTCACTATAAAGCGATTGAGCCTGGCGCCCCAAGAGATGCGATTCTCATGGAATGGGTGGAAATGGAAGGCCCTTTTTATAAGGACAAAACGGCTTTTGAATTGTTAGTAGACAAATACAAAATTGCCAGCGCCAGTGAAGAAGAGCTCGATGACATCTCCAAAGACTTTCTAGCAGACTTCGCAAAGAAGGCCTTTCGTCATCAAAAAGATTTCCCGATATCTTTTATCAATAAAATTCATGGCTATTATAAAGGCAAAAGAAAATCAGGGGCAAGCTTTCAAGAGGCGATCGTAGACCCTCTTGCGATGATTTTGACCTCTCCTCGCTTTCTTTATCTCATAGAACCTCAAACAGTTAAAGGTAGAATAAAACTTGACGCAATAACGCTGGCCAATCGCTTATCGTATTTCCTATGGAGCAGCCCTCCAGACAGTGAGCTCTACAAGCTCGCCCAAAGTGGCAATCTGTTAAAGACTGGAGTGCTCGATCAACAAGTTGAACGCATGCTGAAAAGCCCAAAGGCCGAAGTGTTTTTCGAAGGTTTCATGAGCCAATGGATGCATCTCAATCGTTTTGATGCAGTGGGGCTTAATTCTAAACTATTAGTCACTCGCACAGACGCCATGATTTATGGATCAAGGCGTGAACCCATCGAGTTTTTCAAAACCATCGTTCGAGGCAATCTGAGTGCCTCAAACTTTATTGACTCTGATTTTGTCATGGCCGACGCCGCACTGGCCATGAGATATGGCCTGACTAAAAACTACTCAGGGGACGGCTTCAAAAAAGTTCAACTCCCTAAGACCTCTGCCCGAGGGGGTATTATCACACAAGCGGCCTTCCTGTCTTCTGGAACAATGGGCAACAGAACCTCTCCTGTCATCCGGGGGGCCATGGTCAAAGAAATCCTTCTCAACGATGCCCCGCCACCGCCACCGCCCAATGTGCCTGAATTAGTGCATCAAGGAGTGGACCCCCTTTCAAGCGTTCGAACCTTGGTAGACTTGCACCAACAAAAAGTGCAATGCGCTTCTTGTCACGCACGATTTGACGCTTACGGCCTTGGCCTTGAGAATTTTGATGCGGTAGGCATTTGGCGCGACAAAGAATTGGTGACGCTGGCGGAAGAATCACAACAGATCCCTCGCAAACCGAAAAAGGAATATCCTGTAGACGCATCGGGCACTTTGCCAAACGGCACCATCGTTAAAGACATCTTTGGTTTAAAAAAGGCCTTGATGAAAGATCAACGTAAAGTCGCAGCCTCTGTGTTTGAGGGTTTACTGTGTTACGCCCTCGGTCGTGATGTGAGCTTCACAGACCGCCCTATGATCAAAGAAACGCTCGATCAATTATCTGAAGACAATTATAAATTACAGGAGATGATCAAAGCTATTGTCTCTAGCAAAACTTTTCTGGAATACTAATCAATCATTATTAAGATCTATGAGCCAATTCACGAGCCATCAAAACTCCCGCCGGAGCTTCCTGCAAAACGGAGCCAAAACCATCGCACTCCCATTTCTGGCAAGTATGCTTCCTGTGAGCACGCGCCTGATGGCGGAAAAAACACTAACCGCCAATGCTCCAAAACGACTGCTTTGGATGGCCATGGGGCACGGTCACATGGAGGATCATTTTTACCCCAAGGCCACAGGTGCTTTCAGCGACATCGCGCTCCCGCCTGGCTTCGATCCTTTGAAAAAGAACCTTGCTCATATGACCATGGTTTCGAACTTCACTAACAAGAAGAACAAGCAACCGCATGATGGCAGTGAGGCGGTGCTTACTTGTGCTGACGTGGTCGGCTTTTCCGGCAAAGCCCGACACAATAGTATTTCCTGCGATCAAGTTGCGGCCGCCCACCTTGGTCAGGACACGCGTTACGAAAGCATGCAACTCAACTGCCCAAAAAGCGATGCCCTAAACGGGCATGGTGGCGTGGCGATGTCTTATGGCGAGGACGGAAGCCCGTTAATCGGCCATTCTTCGCCTCCAGAAGTCTTTTATAAGCTGTTTGGCGGCAACCTCAGTAAAGAAGAGCTGCGCCACACTCAGCAACAGCGCCGCAGCATTTTCGACATCATGCATTTTGAGGGAAGCTCTGCTAGACGCCTCTTGAGTAAAGACGACAATGAAAAGTTAGATGAATACACCACAAGCATCCGCGAACTCGAACTTGCATTGATCCGCGAAGAAAAGTGGATGGACGTGCCTTACCCGAAAGCACAGGGTTCAGCCCCCAAAGAAGAAGGGTATCTATCTAGCGGTGCGCACGGTGATAAATCGATACGCAGTATGTTTAAAATGATCGTCACCGCCTACCAGACTGATGCCACACGGGTGATCACCTACCGCATGCCAGATGCCGGTCTACTCAAGAGCCTGGGGATGTCCTCGAGTCCGCATACGCTATCACACTATGGCAGCAATACGACGCTTCATGAACTCAATCTCCTACGTACCCAAAAATGGATGGAGATGTATTCGGAGTTCATTGACCTGCTTCGAAGTAGTTCAGACCCTCTGGATCCTAACGGTGGAACCATTTATGACAACAGCCTGGTTTACTGTGGCGGCGGACTGAGAACGGCACACCGCACCCTAAACGTTCCCTGCCTGCTGACTGGTGGTGGTTTCAAGGGACTCAAGCACGGTCAGCACCGTATTGCACCCAAGGAAAATACACCGCTCGCCAACCTCTGGACCACCATGCTGCAGGACGCCGGAGCCCCGATCAATCGCTTCGCCGACGCCGACGCCACAGCGAGTTCCATTTTGGTATAGTTCGCCCAATCCCTTCAGTCCGACCCCTTATATCTCAGCTCCACTAAAAAAACGGGGTCAGATGCCGTTAAAGTAAAGTAGTCTTTTAACATTTTTTTAGGTAGTTGGATTTGAGTAATTCTCTAGGTTTTATTATGAGTTGAGGTCTGTCTGAGTCTTAGAAGCAAGGGCTTTCCAGCCCAAACCCGGAAAAGCTGATGGCAGCTTGATCCCATTATTCTTGGGGGATGTTTTCTTCGTTAACCGCTTACGTTGATACGACTCTATCATCTATAGAATTACCTCCACATTTTATGGTTTGCTATCGATGGCCTTCTGGATTGTGGACGCGACTTGTTGGCCGATCTTGTTGTATCCATCCTTCTTGTAATGCACGTCTCCGACACCAACAAATAGAGCTGGCGAGAAGTCTTTGGTCAGAGAGTGCAGGTCATTGATAGTCACACCATGCTTCTTCATCATCTTCGCTGCCACATCATTGTATTTTTTATCGTCACCCACAATGCGACCAGCCTCCATCTCTGGAACAACTGTTGTGTGTGCCCAAATGAGTGTTGCCTTCGTCTTCTTCAGACGAGCCACCAGCTGCTCCAGATTCTTCTCATACTGCTCTGATGTGGTGGTTACTTTGCCCTTGGTCTTATCTCTACGCCCCTGAACTTTAGAGTTTGGGCTTCGGTAGCAAAGATCCCATAAGCCCCAATTGAAATGAATCACATCCCATTCTTTACCCCCAAGCCACCCATCAAGCTTTTTTAACCCAGTCCCTGTGTGCTGAGCATTACCCTTGTGGTGGATGACCACCGCTTTACCTTTTAGCATTTGCTTAACGTGCGGGGTGTATCCTATCGAAATTGAGTCTCCTATGATCAGCACTTTAGGTAGATCCTTCTCCTGTGATGATTCCTGCGCTAAACTAGACGACAACGAGAGGACAGACAGCAGTAATCCTGTAATAAGTAAATTATTCATTTTTTTATCTTTTTATCTTTTTTTAGTGGTTAATATTAGTGGTGAGTCACGCGAAGCAAGCCATTTAATCAGACGGCTTATTCTCAGTCGCCATTTGGGATTGGCTCTCCAAGTTTCCGCGTGCTGTCGCTACGTATCGCATATTCGAATCATACCAAATAGTTAAATAGTCTCTGCGTTTTAATTTGCTGATACGATCACTGAATGCTGCAGGGATAAATAGAATATCAGCAATACCTGGTGTCATCGCACTGGGCATTTCGTAATGCATATTAATCCCCGGGAAATGAAAGACACCTCTGCAGCTGTAGACATCACAGAATTTGACATCCTTGTTAGGATCCCCATTGGAGAGGATATTTAAGGCGATGTTAAAAACTTTAGGGTGATCTTTGAATTTATTCTTATGTTTATGATACTCTGAGGTAAACTTCACCTTGGTTGGCGCCGAGTATGATATTGAGTATATTGGGCTCCCTAGTTCTTTGATGATTTGCTCTCTTTGTGTTTCCGCAGTCTCTAGATGGGCATACTTCTTGCCATCGCCAGCGATGAACGAAGAAACACACGAGTTGAGCAGAATGAGGGTTAATATCGCTAAAATCTTGTGCATATTGTAGATGACTTTAGAGGAATACCACACTGGGAAAAGCACCAAATTTAATCCCTGCAATCCAGCCAGAGATAACATTATCTATTACCGTAGATTTTTTTAAACTCTTAAAAAGTTCAGACCTTTAAAATAACCACAGAAAAGTAGAATGGGAAGATGTGGACGTTCACTTCTTCCGAACGACGGCGTAATAAGCACCTACCTCTCCCCCGCCCTTAAACAAAAAGACTGGAGCAAGCTGATGGGATCCAGCAGTCAGATCGGCGGTGAAGGTAATTTTGATGTCATTCTTAGTGACTAGCTTACTTTCGAGCTCTTTGCCGTTGATACGGAGTGAAGCCTTCACGATAGGTAGAGCCAGTCCCGGTTTAGTGCGGTAGGCTCGGTCTGCACCGGGCACATTCTCGCCAGCAGCAAGCGCCGCACTGATAGGGTGCTTCGCTTCCTCGGGCCAGCGCATCACAGATATCTCGTAGCTGCCGGCTGTGATGACCTTCACCGCCCAGTGGCTCTTGTGACTGGCTGCAGATAGTTTACCTTTTTCTCTAAATAGTCTTCCGCCGCTGCGGACCTGGCTCTGATTCCATGGCGGAGCTTTATTTCCACCGATCCAGTCATGAGAAGTCAGCGTGACCTTACCTAGCCCTGGTTGACCGATATAGATCTCGGTTGTTTCTGCGAAGCTAGGCTCAATCTCTGCCCACCAATCGTCGTAAAAAGCACGCATCACTTTGACCTGTTGCGGGTTCTTTTCAGCAATATCAGTGGCCTGCCCAGGGTCGGCCTTAATATCATAAAGCTCGGTTCCGTTGACGAGACGCCAGCGATTGCTCATGACAGCGGACTTCCTCCATTTGATGGGGTCCACCACGCGCTGGGAGTCGGTGATAATCATACGCTCTGGCCAATTGGCATCGATCTTAGAATCAAGCAGTGCCCGCAGTGAAACACCGTCGAATTTGAGGTCTTTCGGCTTAGATGAGCCAGTGAGATCCAGTAGCGTGGGGACGAGGTCGATGGCGTGGGCAATTTCGCTAACGACATGTTTTTTGTTCATGCCACCAGCGGGCCAATGAAGAAAGAAAGGCACCCGATGTCCGCCATCGTATTCGGAACCTTTGGCTCCTCGCATGCCAGCATTGAACACCTTCGCTCCGGAGGCAGTACCATTATCGGTGGAAAAAATGAAGATGGTGTTTTCATAAGCATCGAGTTCTTTCAGCAGGGCACGAGTCTTGCCCACATTGTCATCGATGTTAGTGATCATGCCTAAGAACGCCGCCGTTCTCTTCGGCTGTGAAGGATACATGCTCATATATTTCGTCGGGCAGTGGAGTGGTCCGTGTGGCGCGTTAGTACAGATATAGGCGAAAAACGGTTTCTTGTCCTTCATGCACTGGCGGATGAAGTTGTTGGCGGCTTGGAAAAAGACATCGGTGCAGAAGCCCATGGCGGACTCGGCTTTTCCGTTGTGAAAGTAGTGACCATCATAATATGAATTATCCCAATAATCAGGCGCTTGACCAACACCTCCGCCGCCATGGCGATAGACCTCGCTGAATCCGCGTTCCTCGGGGCGGTAGGGATAGTTATCGCCGAGATGCCACTTACCGAACATGCCCGTTTCGTAGCCATTGTCCTTGAGGAGCTGGCCGAGGGTGACCTCGTTAGTGCGTAACATGGAGCGTCCCCAGATGGTGTGCCAGACGCCAGTGCGGTTGGTCCAGTGACCAGTGAGCAGGGCGGCGCGCGAGGGTGAGCAGGTTGGCGCGACGTGGTAGTCCTCAAGAACCGAGGACTCGCTAGCGAGCTTATCCATGTGAGGCGTCTTAATGACCGGGTTTCCAGTGTAGCCAAGATCACCGTAACCTTGGTCATCGGTCAGCACCAGAACCACATTCGGTTTCTCCGCAGCCGAAACCCAGTGCGGAGTAAACGAGGACAGTGAGAGGGCGAGAATAAGTGGGTATTTAAGGTGCATTAAGATTTACTTTTTGAAATTGATTTAAGATAGATTTGTTTGAGTCAGTCCATCAAAGAATTTAGCTTGGAAATTAGCAACTCAGTTCAACATGGGAAGCTTTTTAAATCACTCGAGGTAAATTTCAACGCAACGATCCTTAGGTCGACGGCGATGATGTTGTTCTGCACGCCGGGATCCCTAAGCATGTCATAGAGCTCTGAATCTAATACTGGAGTTCACTTCAAAAAAGCGATCCCAGCTAATCATCTTTTTTTGATCGTAAAATCTACAGGATAGCTCCCCGCGCTCTTTCTATCTAAATGAGGTTACAAACCTCTTCTACATAGATATCAAAGGTAACCAATCACTCTCCAACATCGATAAGGACGTCTCTGGCCTTCGCACCGTCTGCTGGTCCGATGATCCCGCGGTCTTCGAGGATATCCATCATTCTGGCAGCGCGAGTGTAGCCTAGCCTGAGGCGGCGCTGGAGAAGTGAGGTACTTGCCTTTTTCTCTTGGTGGATCACTTCTAGACATTTCTGAATCACTTCTTCATCGGCATCTGAGACTTCGTTGCCGCCATTTTCTGATGTTCCACCTTTTTCGATACTTTCCTGGATGGATTTTTCAAATTTCTGCTGACCTTGCTGCGAACAATATTCGACGATTGCTTCCACTTCCTCGTCAGAAACAAACGCACCCTGGGCGCGTTCTAGCTTCGCTGATCCAGGAGGTAGGTATAGCATGTCTCCCTTGCCAACGAGCTTGTCTGCACCCTTTGTGTCTAGGATGACGCGTGAATCCAGCGCACTGGATACCTGGAATGCGATCCGGCTCGGGATGTTCGCCTTGATGATGCCTGTGACAACATCAGCACGTGGTGTCTGGGTGGCGATGATGAGGTGGATGCCTGCCGCACGCGCCTTCTGCGCGATACGGGCAATGTTCATCTCAACATCCGCCGGGGCGGTCTGCATCAGGTCTGCAAGCTCATCAATGATCACTACGATATATGGGATACGGTCTGGGAATTTATCCTCGTCAAATTCTAATTCATCTTCATCGACTTCCATCGGTGGTCCTAAGTCACCATCCTCTAGCGCACGCGCGATGGACTCCACCATTTCTGGATCTGGATCTGACTCTTCTTCAGGTTCTTCATCAACATCAGCAGTCTCTGGTTCAGGTTCTTTTTCGGGACGTGGTCTGTCATTATAGCCATCGAAATTTCTTACCCCGCATTTAGCGAAGATTTTGTAGCGTTTCTCCATCTCCATCACCACCCATCTTAGGGCGGCTACTACTTTAGCTGGATCTGTCACTACTGGCACTACTAAGTGTGGTAGTTTGCCGTAGATCTGCATTTCCACTACCTTCGGGTCAACCATGATAAAGCGGAGTTCGTCTGGGCTGAATTTGAAAAGTATACTAGCAATGATGGAGTTGATACAGACAGATTTACCCGCACCTGTAGCTCCTGCTACGAGCAAGTGAGGCATCGCAGCGAGGTCGCCAATGACTGTGTTTCCATAGACGTCTTTGCCCAGAGCGAGTGGGATTTTATGCTTGGCACTAGTGAATTCTGGATCCTGGACGAGCTCACGGAGTGGCACGGCTACTTTCTTATCGTTGGCAATTTCAATGCCTACGGTGTCCATCCCTGGGATCGGGGCGAGGATATTGATGCGCTCAGCCTTGGTGGCCCGCGCGAGATCTGCTTCTAGCTGAGTGATACGGCTAACACGGAGACCGAGACTAGGATAGACTTCGTATCTGGTGATGGTCGGTCCACGCGTAATATTTCCTGCGGTGACTTCCACGCCAAAAGCCTTGAGAGTATCCACAATGATATTCTGGGTAGCTAGTAGCTCATCTTTATCTGCCTCAGGCTCTTCCTCTGGGCTTTCATCGTATGAGAGCAAGTCAAACCCTGGAGTTTCATAATCCTCATATGCGTTGGTAGACAGACTAAGCTCTTCTGGATCTCTTTTCTTTTTAGCGAAAGGCTTAGCGCCCATCTCAGCCATGGGGATCTTACGCTGTGAGGCATCGATGATCTGTGGCTTTGGTGTCTCTTTGAGAGCCATCAAGGTCTGTGGGTTATTGGTCTCTTCTTCCTTACGTTTGAGTTCTTCCTCAGCAGCTTGCTTCTTCTCCTCGGCAGCTGTGATCACTTTTTTCTTAGCTGATTCTTGCTTGGTTTCCTCCTTGGCTGCGATGCGCTCCTCGGTCCGAAGATTCCTCTGCGCTCTTCGATCTGTCTTCGCGTTTTCTTTTTCTTTCTGCTTTGACACTCTTTCAGCACGGGTATTTTTCCAAGTGGTAAATTTCAGCCAAGAAAGCTTTGTGAACTTAATGGGGTTGAGTCCAGTGAGCATGATCAGCCCCACCATGTAGGCGATGAATAGCACGATCACGGCGCCTGTTTTATTGAGTAGTTGCTCAAATACACGAGTACCTAGAAAGTGACCAATTTCACCTCCTGAGCTGTTCAAATGTGTGCCTGCCGCCCAGGTTTCAAAAATCCCTGTGACACTGAATAAACACGCTCCTATCACAACAAAACAAACCAGCCCGATCCACGTCCTGCGCGTCAACGCAGCATCCATAAATGCATAAGCAGTCCCTAACCATATGATTCCAAGTGAGATAAGAAATGACGCTGCACCAAAAAGTAATAAGATCAACCACGAAATAATAGCACCAAGAATACCGATCATATTCGATGTCGGCCGATCTACTTCATTCGATGAACCGCCCATCCATTTTGGCCATTCTGGAACATCGCCATGGTCAAATGATACTAAAGCAAGCAAAAGAAGGACACCAAAACCAATCATCGCAATTCCAACCACCTCATTAAACCATGATGGTTTGTTGCTAACCTCACTTGCTTTTTTTGATTTATTTTGTGCTACCATTGTCTATATCTCTCTGATGTATTGCTATTTTATGCTCTTAGTACAAACGACCTTCCCCACAAACACTCGATTTTGCAAGAACCGATTGACCTGATCTTAACTTTTCTTAATGAATCTCTAGCCTTGCTTCTAGTCACAGTTTAAACAAAAATCACTTCTATAAATTCCATGATACAGCCTCATATTCTAGAAATTCACATCGAAGAACCAACCAGTGATCCGGCGCAACCCAGTATCCATCACTCTCTTGCTGATGACCCAGCGGAGGCAGAGAAACGTTACCGCGCGCTCATTCAGGTCTTGATCAGCCAACTCACGGGATTGAATCAGACACATGTTAGATTCATCGTTAGTCCAGAAGATACCAACGCGGTAGAAGCAGTGAGCTTCTGGATTTTACCGTTATTCCGAGGAAGTATTGTTAAACTCGTGGACCACTTTCATTTCACCCCTGAACAGAATGCACCGGAATTCACTATCGAGTTCACAGCAGATATCATGACTAACGACGGCTATAAAAAAGCCGCCAAACTTTCTGCCCACTGCCCACAATGCAGCTCACGCTGGATCAATGCTGCCATGCAGCAATGCTCAGAGACGATTGAGGTCACAGGAAAAAACTACCTCACCATTTACCATCAAAAACAGTCCTCTAACAACTCCTCCAAAGAACTTCCCGAACTACCAGTGATCCACACAGATAATGACTGGCAGGCTGCTATGGACTCCCCTATTGGGCCTAAGCTGAAGAAGTTTTATGATGAGATCAATGCCGATTTCATTTAGATAAAAGCGAAATATCCCGGCAGTTCTGTAACCGACCGTGTGAGATGCCTTATTTATAGGTAAGCCCTTCGTTTTCAAATCGAAACTAATTCACACTATGATCAAGCACACACTACTCGTTAGCCTTATTTCTTCTAGCTGCTCACTCCACACTCTTGCACAGGCTCCACCTAGCCGATCTGGATCTTCCAATAACACGACTATTCAGCGTTCTCCGGAGCAACAGAAATCGCCTTACGGAAATGAAATCCCAGTAGTTGATCCTACGAACAAGACGATCAATGTTAATGGAAAAACCTATAGTATGGCGGATAACCATCTCGGTGGACAGTTTGAGGCCTATCTCGCTACCAACACACTCTCCTCTGAAGCTGCCACGGAGTACCGCGCTAACATCCGCCAGATACTAGACTACCTAGCACCTAACAAAACGGGTGGCGGCAAGCTGAAGCCCGCCTATGATCTCCTCACCACGGCCGCTGAATACCCTGGAGATGGTAATATCTGCGAGTCATTAGCGAATGCCATCTATGCGGCGCAGCTCACCAAACAACGACGAGGAAGTAAGCGTGAGTATGCTGAGAAACTCAATAGAGAGAAGAAAAGGATCACTCGCAATATGAGTGTTATCAGTAGTAAGCTCAGCCTGACCCAGACTAAGGAAGGTGGCCCGCCAAAACCCACCGGACAGAACTCCATCGAATACATAACGATGCAGAAACGGGTGGTTGAAATAGAATTATCGCTTAGACAACTAGAACTAAATGGAGCGATCAGCATGACTCAATCAAAATTACAATTTCAATCCATGATCGTGCAGTTGTTTGTGCAGAGAAGGTTCGAACACTGCATCATGGCGACTCGATTCTATAATCTCATTTACAGCGATGGTGACAACAGACTAGATCTTAAAAAAGGCTCTGATGCAGCGAATTTCTTCGCAGAAGGCATCGGAGTAGACCCCACAGTGGCTGGTCTCGATGCGGCGTCAGCAGAGGCAATCAAGAAAGTAGATACTCTGGTGAATGCTTTCCGTAACAACCTAAAAAACCAGCGTGTGCATGCTGCTTCTGAGCGACTCGTAGAGGCCTTTGTTGTTGGGGATTTTCTCCCATCCGTGCAGACGATCAACATCGAATCTAAAGCAATCATCCAGCAATATATTCAGGATGCTAATGACTTAGTCAAAGTTCTAGTTGCGAAAGATCTAGCACGCGCTGAGCAGCTGAATGAAAGCCTGCAACAACAAGCTACCGACTACAACCCCTCTGAAGCACGATCATACATTTCAGGAAAGAAAACTGAGTCTAAGTTGAACACTCGCGATGCTAAGATAGCCCTCAGGTTTATGTTGAAAAGTAAGAATTCAAATGAGAGACACAACGAGCATGCAAGATTCAAGACCGCAATGGCTAGGGCTACACATGCATGGCCATCGAATCCCGAAGTAGGGGATATCAACATTCTAATCGATAGTAAATTAGACCTCTTAGCAGATGGTGATGATATGCTACTGGTAGCCCGTAAGGATTTTGATCTTTATGTGGCTACCAAGTCATGGGCAGCGGTGATGAAGGATGAAAATCTCTCACGGTTTATCGCCTCATTTCACCTTTCTAAAGATCCACAAGACATCACTAGGGCTAAGCTTTTGAAACAAATTAAGAACGATTTTACCGCCATTTTCGCAACACTGAAAGAAGCAGAGGTTTTTTATAATCGTGGGCATGCAGCGGCTGCCTGGGAACTAGTCGACATCTCCATTAAGCTAAACCCTAATAGCTTAGAACTAGCCCAAGCAAAGGCACTCTACAGCGGCAAGGCGGCTAACTTTGCAAACACCATCAACAAGGCTCAGGATTTTGAAACGATATCACCAGTGTCAGCGCAGGCTCTGACTTGGTATCTAAAAGCTGAGGCTATCCACCCTGATAGCCAGTATGCTAAAGAAGGGATCGACCGTGTGATCACCGCAAAGTTTAGACCGAACAAAAGGTCTAACAATGATGAAGTAGCAGCAAACTTCTAAGATCTAACAGATGGCATCTACGAGGCTTTCCATCGTGCTTTCTTTGGCCTCTACATCCACCGTTTGACCAAGGTCACGGAGGGCCTGCGAGGTAATCTTACCAATACTCGCTATCTTGCATCCCTGAGGAAGCTTATTACCGGGCTCAAAGAAATTTCTCGCTCCTGCTGCATTTGCAAAGAGAATATAGTCTGCTCCCTCTTCTTTCATTCGTTCGCGATCACCTGTCACATCTTCTGTCTCAGGAACAGTCTCGTAGGCGATACATTCATCTACAATAGCACCCAGAGCCGTTAGTCCGTCTGCCATTACACCCCTCGCCTCGGCACCATGCACCCACATCATCGTGAGGTTTTCGATACTTTCTTTGTCGGCAAATTCCTTCACCAGAGCTTCTGCCACATATTCAGTTGGCATTAGGTCTACCGCATACCTGTAAGACTTAACCTTCGCCGCAGTACTTGGTCCAACCGTTGCTATTTTCGCGCCGCCAAGACTTCTCGCGTCCGCGAATGCCTTGAAAAATGATTCGAAGAACTGCTCCACCCCATTCACACTAGTAAATACGATCCAATCATAGGTATGTATATGTGACACATTTTCGACAAAATCACGCTTCGCCATATCGGTCTGTGGTGGCAATATCTTAATCGTAGGTATCTCTAAAACATCCGCTCCTCTATCTTCTAAAAGATTTTTTAATTGCCCTGCCTGTGATGACGCACGCGTCACCACTACTCGTTTCCCTTTTAAACTCTTAATCATAAAAAATAATTTCTGTTAGATATTAGATTGATAACCCTGCGAACAATTCCGCGGCTACCTTTAGCGGTTGATCCGCATTGCCACTCGCCTCGGATTGATAAGGCAATGATACTACCTCGCCTTCAGGAAAGACGATTCCTTCCATCAAAATTTTATCCCCAAATAACTGCGTCGCAACCCCCACTGGAGTGTGACAGCCTCCATCTAGCAAACGCAGAAACTCTCGTTCGGCAGTGATCCTAGTGAATGTAGGTTGATGGCTGATTTGCTGCACATAGGCGATCGTATCTGCATCACCCTTCCTCACCTCGATCCCTACACAACCCTGCCCTGCTGATGGTAAAAATTTCTCCGGATCAATCATCGCACCATAGACACTCCCCGCCTCAGTCTGCATTTCACCTAGAGCATCGTATCCCAACCTCATAAGCCCTGCCTCAGCTAAGATAATCGCCTCCACGGTGCTACTCTCAGCAAGCTTCCGTAATCGTGTAGGAACGTTACCTCGTATATCTACTAGCTTCAGATCTGGGCGCATCCACTGCAACATTTTCTGTCTTCTCACAGAGCCAGTAGCCACTATTGCCCCTTCTTTTAAGCCTTCCAGGCCACCCTCTTTTTTACAGATCAGTATATCATTCACTGGAGCACGCTCTAGTACTGAACAGATCTCAAACTCTTCTGGAAGGACCGTCGGGACGTCTTTTAAACTATGCACTGCGAGATCTATCTCACCCGCTTCTAGTGCTATTTCTAGCTCTTTGGTAAAGACTCCTTTATCAAACACGCCTTCTACCTTTGCCAACTCGCTCAGCGGAATATCCGTTCTGCGGTCACCAGTCGTAGAGATGACATTTATGATGATTTCAATTTGCGGGAATTTTTCTCCTAAAAGTCTCTCCACCATCGCTGCCTGTACCAGCGCTAAGTCACTCCCCCTCGTTCCTATAATGAGCTTTTTCTTCTCCGCTACTTTCTCTGAGCTTTCTCTCTTAGACATGATTATTTTGTTGGTTGGCAATTTTCAGTACTTCTGCATCAATGATTTTCTCGCATTCCCTCACCTGCGCTTTGCGCCTAGCATGACCTTCATCCACCTGCTTTTGTAACGTATCCAGATCATAAAGATAAACTTCCTCTATCTCACCTACACCATGCTCTATATCTCTCGGCACTGCGATGTCGATCATAAAAAGTGGCCGGTATTTACGCTTTTTTCTGACCGCTTCGATGTCAGATGCTCTGACCACTGGTTCAGTTGATCCAGTGGAAGAAATGACCACATCAACTGTGGCTAGAACCTTAGACCAGTCATTGAATCTGACGGCCTCGCCACCCACTTCATTTGCGAGAGCCACCGCTTTATCGTGCGATCTGTTCGTGACATAGACCTTTTTCACTCCACGAAGCACCATGCTCTGCACGGTGATTCTACTCATCTCACCGGCACCTATCACCATGACGGTGCTGTCCTTGAGATCACTGAAAATTTTCTCTGCTAAATCAAGTGCCACACTACCTACTGATGTCTGACCATTCTGAATGGTGGTTTCTGTGCGCACCTTCTTACCCACACCGAAGGATTTCTGAAATACTTTATTGAGCACTCCCCCAGTAGCCGTGGCTTCTAATGCATATTGATAAGCCTTCTTCACCTGACCGAAAATCTCCGTCTCCCCGAGCACCATCGAGTCTAGCCCACTGACCACACGGCAGAGATGTTTCATCGCCTCGACTGATCGACAATTATAAAAATGCGCCGTATCATTCACTTCAAAACCAAGGTTTTTCTTCACACTTGATTCTGCATCTGAGAGCTTATCATCTTCTGCAGCCACATAGACTTCCATGCGGTTACAGGTAGAGATCACCACCGCTTCTCTCACTCCATCAAGCGTAGTCAGCTGATAGCTACGCTGACCCAAATGCTCCATAGGAATAGAGAATTTCTCGCGCACCTCTAGTGGTGCAGTTTCATGGTTTAAGCCGAGGCAGAAAAGATTCATTAACAAACTAACTAGACTAGAGAACGACAAATACGGATAACGATGCAAAGAATAGCACCACGACAAAAACGGACATTTTCTTAGGGGTCATTCCCCTCACAAACCATATTCCCAGCAACAATAAATAAGCTAACCAGACTACAATAGCCACCAAGAAATGCGGTCCACCATGAATCCGCATCATAAATCCACAGGCTAGACCAATGCTCAGAAAACTTAACCCTATGATGGTCAACCTCACCACAGAACCGACAATAGTATCCAGCGGCGGCATCTTTTTAAACAAGCCTGAACTGGTATCTCGCGTTTTGAGTAGCCGGTCCAAAACCAAAAACATCACCGCAGAAACAGCACCCAAAGCAAGTGCACCATAAGACAAAACAGATATAGCAGAATGCATCTCGCCCCAATAATCCACGTTAGTTTGCTTCACAGGATTATCATCTAACATCCCAGGGATCTTAGCAATTAGAAGCATCACCATCACCAAGGGAGCTGAGAACATTCCCAACAAGGTGATGCGATACGCCGATCCCACAATCAGATAAAACAAACTAATGGACCAGGCGAGGAAAACCAGAATTTCACCTGAGTCTAGCAGCGGACAACTTGCACGCATTTCACCGCGCTTCCCCAGCCATATAAGCTGCAAACCAAAGCTCACCATCATTAACAGAATTGTCCAGCGAGTGCGTTTTCTTTCAGTCACGATAGAACGCACACCGAGAATCCCAGCCAATCCTGCTAAAATGGCTGCTATCACTAGCGTCAATGTCATCGTGCTCATCCCATCTTCATGCTACATTCTCACCTATTTTGCAAGGTATAGTTAGCGATTAGTGTATCATAAAATAGGTTGATAGACCCCCTAAAAGAATAACGTATCTATGGGTTATGAAACAATTCACCACTTTGCTTTTATTACCATTTCTCTACATTCTAGTGGCTCATGGTCAACAAAACACAAAGAATAAGGCACTACGATCAAACTCGACTGGTACTAAAATAGTGAATGCAGCTAAATCTCAGATTGGTAAGACGACTGGGTATGATCCAGCCTATAGAAAGATTCCCTATCCGATGGGCGATATCCCCATTGAGCAAGGTGTCTGCACAGATGTGGTCATACGAGCGCTTCGTGATGCTCTGAACTATGATCTCCAGAAAGAAGTCTACCTTGATATGCGCAACAATTTCTCTAAATATCCAACGACCTGGGGACTCAAGCGCGCGGACAGAAACATCGATCATCGCCGAGTTCCAAACCTAATGACTTTTCTCAAGCGTAAAGCCACTTCTCTCCCTATCACTAAAATCCCAACTGACTACAAACCTGGTGATCTCGTCACCTGCAAAGTAGGAACGCGCCCTCACATCATGATCATTAGTGACCGCGCTGGTGCTGATGGCATTCCACTTATCATCCACAACATCGGTAATGGGGCAAAAGAAGAGCCATCCCTTTTCAGCTTCAAACTCACAGGTCACTACCGAATGAAGCCATAAAGCACGCTCTCTATTCCTCCCATCTTCGGACCAATAAATCCTTAGAAAGGCAACTTTTATTCGCCTTTCTGCTTGACCACTCCAGCCAACTTTCTAGATTAATAATCTACCCTAAAGCCGTGTCTTAAATTGGCGGCCCGATACCTCAACTAATGGGTTACCCCTAAATCAATATTTCACAACACCTATGGAACGCAGAGAACTTTTAAAGATAATGGCGATGAGCGTCGGCAGCAGCGTTGCTGTTCCGGAGTCAGCTTTCGCAAGAATCGGGGAGGCATTTAATCCCGCCGACCTCACCTTTTTCCGCCCTGCCCAGCAAGCACAGGTCGCCATCCTTGCAGAGGCAATCATTCCAAAATCAGACACCCCAGGAGCAATCGAGGCAGGTGTCCCTGGTTGGATTGAGATCATCGTCAAAGATTGCCTAGATCCTATAGATCAGAACATCATTACAGAGGGACTTGCAACCATTATGAAGCGCTGTGCAAAAGACTACGGTAACGGGCTAGATAAGCTCAGCGCAGAGAAACAAGTGGCGTTCCTCACGGCATATGACGAAGAAACTGGCGCGGCGAGGAACGAGCTAATAAAAGCCGGAAAAGAGCCGCGTAAGACGTTTCTCCAGCAATTTAAAGAACTTACCAAGTTCTGCTTCGTGAACTCTGAAATTGGCGCGACGCAAGCATTCAACTTCACCTTGATCCCCGGAAAATGGGTTCCAGACATGCCCCTCGAGCCAGGTATGAAAGCTTACTCAATGTAACACCAAACCATTCTGAAAATCTATGAATTCTACCAAAGGAAAAGCAGAGCACACTTATGACGCAATCGTAGTCGGATCCGGAATATCTGGCGGCTGGGCGGCCAAGGAACTCTGCGAGAAAGGCCTTAAGACGCTCGTATTAGAGCGCGGCCACAAGCTTGAACACATCGTCGACTACAAGACAACGAACTCAGCCCCTTGGGAAATTCAATGGCTAAACAAGCCTTCCCTTGAGTTACTTTCCCAACAGAAAAAGCAGGCCCGCACCGGCTACACGGTAAGGCCTTCTCAAAATGAGCTATTTGTCGATGACATCGATCACCCATACGAGGAAAAGAAACGCTTCGACTGGATGCGCGGCTACCACACTGGCGGTCGCTCCGTCATGTGGGGGAGACAATCTTACCGCCTCAGCCCAATGGATTTTGAAGCAAACGCCAAAGAAGGAATCTCCATCCCATGGCCGATCAGCTACGAGGAACTAGCACCATGGTACAGCTATGTCGAGAAATTCGCTGGCATCAGTGGCAGCTCAGAAGGACTAGAGCAACTCCCGGACGGAATATTTCAGCCAGCTATGGCTCTCACCCCGTCTGAGCTAGAACTCAAAGCAGGTGTGGAGAAAAAATGGAGCACCCGCACCGTTATCCCCTCTCGCATCGCCCATCTTACCGAGCCAACTGCCGAGCAGCTCGCTCTGGGACGCTCAGCGTGTATGTATCGTAATCTCTGTATCCGAGGCTGTCCATACGGCGCCTACTTTAGTAGCCAGTCAGCGACCCTAAAAGCTGCTGCTAACACAGGGAAAATGACCTTACGCACTCATTCCATTGTCCAATCCGTCATTTATGATGACAAGGCAGGCAAAGCGATCGGCGTTCGAATCATCGACGAGGTAACGATGGAGACAACAGAGTATTTCGCCAAAGTCATTTTCCTCAACGCATCCACAGTCGCATCCACCGCCATACTCTTGAATTCTAAATCTGATCGTTACCAGGATGGAATGGACGATAGCGGCTCTCTGGGTGGCTACCTGATGGATCACCATCTTTCGGTTGGCTCCAAAGGTTACATCGATACCCATAAGGACAAAGTTCAGTATGGCAGGCGACCGGGAGGATTCTACATCCCCCGTTTCCGGAACTTTAACGAAAAACCTGGAAAGGCAGATTACCTCAGGGGATTTGGCTATCAAGGCGAAGGCTATCGTCAGGGATGGTCACGCAGTATTCCCGGATTTGGTGCAGATTTCAAAAAGGAACTCACCTCCTTTGGTCCATGGAGTATTAATATGTATGGTTTCGGCGAATGCCTGCCTTACGAGAATAACCGCATCACCCTAAGCACCAAAAACACCGATAAATGGGGACTCCCCCTAGTTGTTGCAGATGCTGAATTTCAAGAAAATGAAATAGCCATGCGTGAGGATATGAAGAACGACTCCGCGGAAATGCTAGAAGCAATGGGCGCTAAGGGTATCAATACCTATCATAAAAAGCCAGCAATCGGTCTTGGCATCCACGAAATGGGCACCGCTCGTATGGGAAGCTCGCCAAAAGAATCTGTCCTCAACAAACACAACCAAGTTTGGGGAACTCCCAACGTCTTCTGCACAGATGGTGCTGCAATGGTTTCATCCGGTTGCCAGAACCCCTCTCTCACTTACATGGCACTCACAGCAAGAGCCGTAGACTTCGCCGTCTCTGAAATGAAAAAAGGAAATCTCTAAGGAATTAGCAATTAAGCCCGTCACACGCAGCCATCTACTTATACCATTTGAACAGTGATAGTGGTATTAGGTATCTGTGCCAGATGGGATGACTAGCGGATCAATGGGTTCCTGGGGATACGATCTCTATCGTTCTCTCTAGATGGACCCTTAGCTTCAGCATCTTTATCCTTACTTTTCTCTGCTTGTCTTGACTTCATTTCAGCTTCGCGCTGCCTCACTAGCTTGAGTAGACGCTCCACTCGGGTAATATCCTTCACCATCAGGACAGCTTCTGTGGAATCAGCATAGGTTTCTTGGATGAACAGATACCCTCGTTTCACTTTCTCTAAATCTACTGAATTCCTGTATTTTAGTTCCCATGAGAGTGCCTTCTGCTGCTGTGAGTGCGCGAGCGATTCTTGTAGAACCTTTTTGTCCTTCGTGAGCGTCGCAATACCTGAATTGATCCGCTTTTCCCAAGTCTCACCTAACAGCTTCACATACGGAGTATCAGATAAGTCTCGCAACACAAAATACTGCTCTAACTCTGGCAGCTTAAGGGCTGCATCGAACGCTGTCTGGGTTTCCTGCGCCGCTAACTCTTTAAGCCCTTCTTTATTAATAAGCCTTGATCTAAGCCACTGCTTCAACCCTGATGAACCTGACTGAGGGATCGAATGTCCCAGATCTCTCCAGATTTCTAAAGTAACCGCGGCACTCATCTTGCGATGCATCATCAGCGCATGATAGGCATAGGTGTGGTTATGATCATTCCTACCGATACCAATAAAGATCACCTTTTTGTCATCACCCTTGCCTTGGCGGTAAGTTTTTATCTGGTTAAATTGCTTCATCTTCCCCGCACCGAGGATGATCCCACCAGCTAGGCTAGGTTCTGTCTGGAGCATCGCATCTGTCAGCCAGCCGCCTTTAGAAAACCCTGCCGCATAACACGCTCTGATATTTCCACCATATTTCTCTACCACCTGCTTCTTCACCTTATGAAACATCCTCATCTCCCTCACCAGAGCGTCCTTACTAAGATCGATTCGCCCCTGTTTCACATATCCCATCCCAACCACTATCCAATCTTTCGGCCCAGTATGAAAGCGAATCAGACTAGTATCCGGCAACCCAGCTTGCCCATGGTAATAGAACAACACTGGATAACGTTTCTGAGGGTCATGCCCCTCTGGAAGCGATACCTCAATCTTATCCTTCAACTCTGGAAAGCTTAGAAAAACTTCCTTTTGCTGAGCAAAACATGACCCATTCAGGAAACCTAATATTGCGAGAAAATAAATAATAAGTGATTGATGCATACCGAAATACTCACACAGGAGAGTGAATAATCGAGAATTATTTTATAATAAGGTTTTGCCAAATAATTAGTTCAGTCACCAGATATACTTAAGCCCTAGCAGCTTTTAGGTATGAATAATTCAACACACTTGAGCCCTAACGCTTCCGCCCACACTATAAGACAGAGCTTATTCTGCTACAAAAATGAGCCTATCCACATTACCTCATATTTATTAACAATAACTACCTCAGATAAATGAACAATTTATCTACCTGATAACGTTGTATCAGAACATGTGTTGTAAATTCATATTATCCTGGCTGTTCATCCCCTTTTTTCTATTGGGTTGTAGCACCAGCCAGCACCATAAAAAGGCAGATATGCAGGTTTACCAAATTCTTGAAAAAGCAGAAAAATATGTCTTTGGCAAGTCTGAGGAATTCACGATCAACACCAAATACTCTAGCAAAAAAACTATTGAAATTAAGGCTGCTCATCTACTCAAAGAAAGCCAGAGCGGTGGTGAGTTGACACTAAACATCGATCAAGCGCTAAGCTACTCGGCGCGAAATAGCCGGGAATACCAGAGCCAAAAAGAAACGCTGTATCTCGCGGCTCTATCGCTCACTGGCGTGCGCAATACCTTTAGCCCCAACTTCTCTAGCACAGCGAGCGCACGCGCAACAAATCAAGCCGACGGCGATGTCAGAGGCACAACAAATCTAAATCAGCGTATTTCTCAAAACCTCACCACCGGGGGGAGCTACAGCCTCGCTCTAGCAAACGATCTGCTCAGCTATTTTACTGGTGACCCAAGAAAATCTGCGGCCTCGGTTGTCTCGCTAAATATTCTTCAGCCATTGCTCCGCGGTGCGGGAAGCGAGATAGCGGCGGAAAGATTTACTCAGTCGAACCGTAATGTGATTTATTCAATCCGAGACTACCATCACTTTCAAAACACCTTCTCAAAGGATATCGTGATTCAGTATTTAAGACTGATGCAGCAGAAAGAGTCTGTAAGTAACCAATATAAAAACTATATTTCACGGAAACAGAATACCGAATACCTCCGCGCCAGATCCGTGGATCGCGCTAGCCCGCAAGAAGTAAGTGATTCTGAGCAAGGTGAACTGCAAGCTAAAAACAGCTGGATCAATGCTAAATCTCGCTACCAAACTTCACTCGATGCCTTCAAAATAACCCTCGGTGCTCCCACTAGCGTGAAACTAAACCTCACCGACAACGAACTCGATAAACTGGTAAAGTCTGGCCTCCAACCACTCATCGTCAACCAGCGACAAGCATTTGATACGGCATTAAGAAACCGTTTACCTCTGATCAATGATATAGACCGCTTTGATGACAGTAAAAGACAAGTAGTGATCGCAGCTAATCAACTCAAGGCACAAGTGAATTTCATCGCCTCAGCATCCCTCGCAAGCACGGGAAATAACTTTGAGAAACTCAACCTGAATAACTTATCCTCACAAGTAGGCGTGGAACTCAATTTACCGATTAACCGGATCAATGAGCGCAATAATTACCGTCTATCCTTGATTCGGTTCCAGTCTAGTATCCGCTCACTAAGCCGCACGTATGATAGCCTGAACAATCTCATTATCCGCCGCATCCGTGAGGTCCAGCAGTTCAAACAAAACTACGATATCCAACGTAACGCGGTGAAACTCGCTGAGCGCCGCGTGGAAGGAAACCGCCTACGCTTTCAGGCAGGTACTGTGATTTTCAGACGACTTAGCGAATCTCAAGATGCGCTCATTTCCGCCCAAAACGCGGTAACTGCAGCACTAATCGACTACCAAGACGCCAGACTCCAACTCTACACCGATATCGGCACACTCAGCCCTAACACTTCAGACTACTGGCTTAATAGAAACCCTACTCGCTAAATTCACCCACATGATGATTCTACCTAAAGACAATAAAAAAGCACTCTGGATCGGACTAGTGATCGCAGTAATTGGGTGCTTTATAGCTTATCAGTTCCTGATCTCTACAGAGACTGCTTCCGATGAAAAATTCGCCTACTACACAGTGAAAAAAAGTGATCTGAACATCTCCGTGACGGAGGGAGGTGTGCTAAAAGCCGTTGAGGAAAAGATCGTGAAAAACCGCCTTAATGGGCAATCTCTCATTATTTCCATCGTTCCAGAAGGCTCACTAGTGAAAGCCGGCCAATTACTAGTAGAGCTTGACCCTGCCGAGGCAATGAAACAGCTACAGGCTATCCAACTGAGTGTGGAGACGAGTAGATCATCATTTATCACTGCCAAGAATGACTTACTCATCGAGAAAAGCACCTTGGAGAGTGAACAACGTGAAGCACAGCAATCGATCGAATTTGCGCAGATGGATTTAGCAAAATTCGAACAACTCGATAAGCAACAACAGCTCAGAGAAGCTGAGTCCAAAATCACCAGTGAGGAGGAATCTCTGCGGCTCACTCAGGATAAATTTCAATGGAGTGAGAAGCTAGCTAAGAAGGGATTCGAGACCAAAAGCCAAGTGGATAGAGACCGGCTAGAGCTCAGTAACCGCCAGAAGTTACTAGATTCTGCAAAGAGCAAATTAAAAATGTTAGAGCAATTTGACCTACCAAAACGCCAAGTAGAACTTAACTCTATAGTCGCCGAAGCACAAAAGAAATACGAGCGATTGATCAAACAAGGTGAGAGCAGGATGAGTAGATCGAATGCACAACTAGGAGAAGCACAGCGCAAACTAAAGCTGAATGAAGATCGTCTATTAGAGGATCAGCAACAGCTAAAACACACCAAACTCTACGCCCCTGCTGATGGCATAGCGCTCTACCCACCACGCAGTAGTAGGCAGGAGCCGAGTGTCTCGGAAGGAGCTAATGTAAATAAGAACCGCAAGCTGATCACCATCCCTAACCTTAAGAAAATGAAGGTGGAAGTGAAGATTCCAGAGTTTCATATTAGTAAGATTAAGCGCGGACAATTAGCCTATATTACCATCGCGTCCATCTCTGACAAGCGTTACAAGGGAGCAGTCTCTAAAGTGAACCCCCTGCCTGATAGAAATAATTCATGGTTCGGAGCCGCTGAGCAGTTTTATAGCACAGAGATTACCATCACCGATCCACTACCAGATGTGAAACCATCTATCTCAGCCAAGGCGGAAATCATCATCACTGATCTCAAGGAGATTTTCTACATCCCGTTGCATGCCATCCGCACTGAAAAAGCAAAATATTTCTGCTATATCAAGGACGGCGCTGAACACTTGAAAACAGAGATCCAGCTCGGCATGATGAACAATAGCTTCGCTGAAATCACATCCGGAGTCAGCGATGGCGATGTGGTGCTACTTAACATCCCGGAAGTGGTTAAATAACGAAACTGAATAATCTTTTAGAATGATCCAGCTTAAAGGCATAACCAAAGTATTCCCACTTAAAGGACAAGAGATCCATGCTCTCAAAGGGATCGATCTAGAGATCGCTAGTGGTTCATTCGTAGCCATAATGGGTCCCTCAGGATCTGGCAAATCCACACTTTTGAACATCCTAGGCTGCTTGGATAGACCCACCGCAGGGAGCTATCGGCTGGGCACAGAAAATGTGGCGGAAATGGATGACAACACACTCTCAGATGCGCGTGGTAGGAGATTGGGATTTATTTTCCAGTCCTATAACCTCATCACTCAGCTGAATGTCATTGAGAACATCCAGCTCCCACTGATCTACCAAGAAGTCTCGCTCAAAGAAAAACTCCCCCTCGCCATCGAGCTAGCAACACTAGTTGGTCTAGAAGACCGGCTCGACCATAAGCCAAACGAGCTTTCAGGCGGCCAGCAGCAGCGCGTGGCAATTGCCAGATCACTAATCAACGACCCGCTAATGATTCTCGCAGATGAGCCCACGGGAAACCTTGATAGTACCACCGAGGAAGAGATCATGCAAATCCTGATCAAGCTAAATAAGCGCGGCAAAACCATCGTTATCGTCACCCATGATGAAGCCGTCGCCCAGCACACTGAGCGTATCATCCGCATGAAAGACGGTCTCATCTATCAAGATGAAATATGCCCTAACAGGGAGGAGGCAAGCTCAGCCCTATGAGAATCACTAAATTCACCCACACCTTGGAGCTAGGATTTAAGAGCCTGATGCTGCGGAAGCTCCGATCAGGGCTAACTATTTTGGGGATCATCTTCGGAGTCTGCTCAGTGATCACCATGCTTGCCGTAGGAAATGGCGCTGCGTTTGAAGCTCAAGAACGGATCAAAAACCTCGGTAGCAATAACATCATCATCGAAAGTATTCAACCCGCAGAATCTGATAGTACAGAACAAGAAAATACCTTAAGCTTCGGCATCAAGCGCAGGGATATGGATTCTATCAAACGAGCTATTCCTGAGGTTGCAGGGATCGTCTCACAGCGGCTGATGAATGAGAATGTGATCTTCAGGGACAAGCAGCAATCTGCACAGATCATTGGCACCCAACCTAGTCTCCGCAGTGTAGAAAGTATTCCAATCTTACGCGGCAGATTCCTCTGTGAGCTGGACATTTCTCAGCAAAACACCGTCTGTATCATCAATAAAAGCCTAGCGGATGAACTATTTAATTACCTAAACCCACTAGAAGAAACTCTAAAAATAGACAATGTTCACTACTCTGTGGTGGGAGTCACCTCTGAGCAGGGAAATAGTAAGCAGACAACTGCAAATCACCGAGTTTATATTCCCATTTCTTCCATGCAGGCGCGCTATGGTGATCTCATCATCAAGAACTCCTCCGGTAGCTTCAGCGCTGAAGACGTCCAACTAAATAAGCTAGTGCTACAGATGAAGAACCCCACAGCGGTAATCACTGCAGAATCACAGATCATCAATCTCCTCAATCTTACCCATAAAGAGAAAGACTATAAGCTCACCGTCCCACTCCAGCTACTGAAACAATCTGAAGAGACACAGAGAATGTTTAATATCGTGCTGGGATCTATTGCTGCCATTTCACTACTGGTTGGCGGCATCGGCATAATGAACATCATGCTCGCCACCGTGACCGAGCGCACCAGAGAGATCGGACTACGCCGAGCACTAGGAGCTAAAAAAAGCGACATCATCACTCAGTTCATGGTCGAGGCAGTATTGCTATCACTAATCGGAGGACTCATTGGCATACTTCTAGGAATTGCAGTGCCGCAGCTCATTTCAAACTTCACCTCAATGAACGCCATCATTTCTCCAGGATCAGTGGTCTTAGCCTTCATCATCTCCGCACTCACAGGAATTGTCTTTGGTATCTACCCAGCCGCAAAATCTGCCCAGCTAGATCCTATTGAAGCATTGAGAAATGAGTGATTCTTCTTACTCATTGAGCAGTAACTTAAACCTATTTGATGATGATCCTAACACAGAGGTTACTGACCAAGTAGTAGATCAAGATTTTCAGACTATCCTAGATCGCTTCGTAATTGAGGCTAATGACCGTAACATTAATGTGAATCTCAATGGTCTATCTACCAATACGGGGATACCGATGGGGCATTAGGCGTGTGTTCATCTATAGGCGACCTTAGGCAGGAGGAAGGCGCATAGCGGGCTATGCAACTGACGACTAACGCCGCTAATCTTGCTCTATTTTTTTGCTCTTTCCCCAATCAGCTTCGCTGCACTTTCAAATTATTCTATCAAACGATCAATCCAATATAACTGTGAGGATGGTATAAGAACAATCTGGGCAAATCACTACCGCATGTCTCTAGGTTTATGTCACGCATTGGATAGTTGACTGAAATTAACCGTTATGATGGGGGGACATCGATTCCCTAGAGTTAACTATAGGGAAAATGAGCCAAAAAAATCCGCCTGTTCGGAAGGAACAGACGGATCTTATCAATTAATTACGCTGGCGCGCCTACTACTTCGCCTTCGAGTGGGTCGTCATCATTTTTACTACTGACGGCCTCACTGCTCTTGACTGGGTCTGGAGACATTGCAGTGGGTGGCTCTGGCGGAGTTGGCATATGTGGCGGATTAGACATTTCTCCTTTGTAGAGAAGCTCCTCCGTCTGCTTACCATCGAGAGTTTCGTATTCTAATAGTGCTTCAGAAATAAGGTTTAGCGCATCGCGATGCTCAATGAGTAAGGATTTCGCTCGCTCATAAGCACTCTCGATAAGTTCTCTGATCTCCTCATCGATCAGTTGTGCAGTCTCTTCTGAATAGGTCTTCCCCTTACCAGCCATGAACATTTCACCACCAGACTCATCTCCGCCATATTCTACCATCCCAAGCTTATCGCTCATGCCCCACTCGCAAACCATCTTACGGGCGATGTTAGTGGCTTGGCGGATGTCTCCTACAGCTCCGTTAGTCACGTTGCCAAATTTTAACTCCTCAGCGACTCGTCCACCCATAGCCACACATAGTTGGTCAACGAGTTCTCCTCTACGATAAGTGTATTTATCCTCCTCCGGAAGAAACATTGTGACCCCTAGAGCAGGTCCACGTGGGATAATAGTGACTTTGTGAAGCGGGTCAGTGTGCTCACAAATGATATTAAGAATAGCATGTCCAGCTTCATGATAAGCGGTGTTTTCTTTCTCTTTATCACTGAGTGCTAAGGAGCGGCGCTCACGTCCCCAGCGGACCTTGTCGCGTGCTTCTTCTAGTTCAGGTTGCTTGATGTCTTTCTTCCCTGTTCTAGCTGCAAGTAGTGCTGCCTCGTTGAGTAAATTCGCTAGTTCAGCACCAGAGAATCCTGGTGTCCCTCTCGCGATGATTCCTAGATCCACATCCTTGTTTAGCTTCACTTTCTTAGCATGGACAACGAGGATTTGCTCGCGCCCTACTACGTCTGGTAAATTCACCCTTACCTGGCGATCAAATCGTCCCGGTCTCAGAAGTGCTGGGTCGAGCACGTCAGGTCGGTTGGTAGCTGCGATGATGATGACTCCTGAGCGGGCATCAAATCCATCCATTTCTACTAGTAGGGCATTGAGCGTCTGTTCGCGTTCATCATGTCCGCCGCCCATCCCTTGTCCACGGTGGCGACCTACGGCATCAATCTCATCGATGAAGATGATACAAGGTGAGTTTTTCTTACCTTGCTCGAACATATCGCGCACACGGCTAGCACCGACACCGACGAACATTTCGACGAAGTCAGATCCAGAGATTGAGAAGAACGGCACTTCAGCTTCACCCGCGATGGCACGTGCGAGGAGGGTTTTGCCCGTTCCCGGTGAGCCGATCATGAGCACACCCTTAGGGATGTTACCTCCGAGCATTTCAAACTTCTTAGGGTCACGCAGAAAATCTACGATCTCGAAGAGTTCTTCCTTGGCTTCCTGGATACCAGCCACATCCTTAAAGGTGACTTTCTTACCTTCCTGACTGAGCATCTTTGCCTTGCTCTTACCAAAGCTCATTGCACCTTTACCGGCGTTTTTCATCTGGCTACGGAAGAGGAAGAAGAGTAGGAAAACGATGAGTAGAATAGGAAGTAAATTATACAGTAGCATCTTCATCGTGCCAGAGTTGATCTTCTCTTTAAATTTGGTCTTACCAAAGATCACGTTCCTGTCATGGTCGCTTAAAATGTTGTAATTCACCACGCACGTAAATGGCTTCCATTCAGGAGCAACATCGGTGAGCTTAGGAATGAAAATCATGTCTCCCTCGAAAACGGCATCGCTGCCAGAGGTAATTTTTTGAAGCGTCATCCGGTTATTACCTTTTAGAACGATATTACCTTCTTTGAGTAATTGTTGAAGTCGATTGATCGTAATCAGTTGAGTATTTCCTCCTTGGAGCGGGAGTTCAGTGACCTGTTCCATTGCCACATCATAATTAGTCTGCACGGAGTTAATGAAGTCACTGTGCGCTTGAGTGTTCAAGAGCACCGCGAATGGTCTTTCAGACGACTTTTGCTTGGTATCGGTATAGTCTCTGACATCACGTTTCCCTACAAATTTACTCTGAAAAGCGCTCTCACTCGTAATCTGAGTCAGATAGTCATCAGGCTTGATGTTAGTCCTCACGAGGTATTCATCTACCGCAGTGTTGTCCATCTTGTCACCTTCATACCCATCAAGTGGATCGATGAGAACTTTGTCATTTTCCAGAAGAGTTACAAACGTAGCCACCCCGATTTCCTTAGCTCTATCGCTATCATTAGTGAAATTGTAAGCCATGAAGATAATACCCATGCCTATGAGCAAGAGGATAATAACTCTCCAGTTGGTGCCAGATTTGACAGGTTTGCCATCTGGCCCCATCGGGCTTTGACCTTTGGGTGTTGGTGGTGGTTCTGGTGGACGTTGATTTGCCATAATAGTTGTGTTATTTCTTAAATAAGGAAAAAAGAGCAAGAGCGGAAGTGGGTAAAAACTTATTTACCAGTGAATTACTTCACTTTAATCGCATAGACCCTGCTCAACTGTTGGCAGAACCTATCCCCAAAGATGAAAAAGAAAACCATTATTTCGCATCATTGTGAAATAATTCTCTTTTTCCTCTCTGCTGACTTGCTTTACAATCCCTGCCCATTCATTCTCTTTCTATTGAAACTTCACCCCGTATCTAAAAACCGCAAGCCCAGATTGCAGCTTTTTCAGCCTGCTACCATGCTGCGTAGCTGGATCTCACCCACACCAAAATCTATCGAGCATGTGGGCACACTCGTCGACGTCTTTGCATCATTCGTGGCGCTAGATGGCTCAGTGGATGCAGCAGAAGCTGAGGTGGCACTAGATTTACTCCGCCACGCCTACCCTGAAGCGGATCATGGCTGGCTGGCGCGCAGACTCCAGCGTGCCTTCCGCAGTCCATCATCCACGCAATCCCTCGCAGACCAAATCACAAAAGAAATGGGTGGCAAGTCGATCACCTCGCTCGGGCTCCAGCTTTATTTACTGATTGACGCCTCTACCAGTAAGAAACGAGGCTTAGAAGCATTCATGGATTTACTTATAATGATCGGTAAATCTGATCTTGGAATGCTCATTTGTGATGAGATGAGTGACCGTTTTCATGCTGATGAGCTACTGCCATTCACACGAGTGATTTTCTCCGCAAGTCCAGAAGCAGATGTCAGAGTCCCTCCACAAGCTACTCATCATGCATTCAGACTCTACAGAAATGACCAGATCATCATCCTCAGAAACACTGGTGAGCACACGCTCTGGGTGGGCGGCACGGCTGTAATCTCTGGACAGATTCTACGGTTAAGGTCTCACCAGAGACTGAGCATGCCCGACTGGACTCTCTCGGCAGATGACCTCAACTTTTTCCTCACTTGCAAGCAACAGAATGAATCCAGATCACTGTTCATCCACGAGACCACTCAGGGGCTCATCGTGGAACGGAGCAAGTCTAGACAAAGCTCGATGTTGGTGAAATTCGATACCAAGGTGACGCTCAGCGTCATTCGCCCCTCAGACATCACCATAGAAGGACACCCCACTAATGTGGAAATACTCCCTACTGAACTCTCACTGCATGACAAACTAAACCTTTCTGACGGGAAGAAAGTAACCCTTGAACACCTCCGCAGGCAAGCGATGGAAGCGGGTGGGAGATTTAAGCTAGATCAAAGCGAGCAGACGGTGATAGCCTCAAACGACCCTTCCCTTCTTAAGAAGGGCGACCTACTACTGTCTCCGGGACTCGCCGGTAAGGTGGTGCTGAAAATTAAATTTAATCCAGAGACATCAGTTGGTGAACTAGAGGTCGTCAGTGCTGAGCGCGGAGTCTTTGTCAGGAACCAGCTCATCAGGCAAAGCTGTGAACTCAGTGATGGAATGCTCATTCGACTGAGTTCCAGTCAAGGCATCCGCTGCCGATTTACTGACGGATTTATTGATGAAGAACGCACCGTTATCCGCGAGCTAATGCTAGATGGTGTCTCGCACCAATTTAATGAGTCCGACACAGAAACAGCTCTCGATAACGTAGAATTCGCCGTTTCTAGAGGCGAAATGCTTTGTATTATCGGCCCCAGTGGATGTGGTAAGTCCACGTTGCTAACGGCGATAGCAGGACAACTCAAGCCCACACGTGGACATATCCGGCTAAATGGCATCTCGCTTTATAATCACCGTGAACGGCTCGCACCATTCATCACCTACATGCCGCAAGAAGAGGCGCTGAATGCTAATCTAACCGTCCGGGAGCATCTGAAACACGCGTGTTCAATCCGCCGCCCACAGATTTCGCACCGAGAGCAATCTAAGCGAATCGATAGTATTCTAGGCGAACTCGCACTTCAACCACTGGCGCACAGAAAGGTGGGGTCTCCTGGCGATAAAAGTATCAGCGGTGGTGAGCGCGGCAGACTTAACCTCGGCCTCGATCTCGGTTCAGCAGCTGAAATATTACTGTTTGATGAGCCTATTTCAGGTCTGTCGTCGAAGGATTCTGAGCATGTAGCCGAAACACTAAAAAGCACCGCTCAGGATAAGATAGTCATCGCGTCACTGCACCGCCCAGGATCTAGCGTGCTTAGTCTTTTTGATAAAATCTTGCTACTTGATAAGGGCGGCCGGGTCGCATTCTTTGGCACTTCTGGAGAAATGTTTGAGTATTTTAAGAACGCTTGCCTAGAGCTAAAGATCCCGGTCCGAAGACGACATAATTTAGAACAGGACAGTGCCGCAGACTTCGTCTTCGATGTCCTAGAAACGCCACTTCATAATCTCACTCAATCTAACAACAGCGATCATGCCAGACGATTTCCTCCGAGATTCTGGCAAGAACGATTTGAAAGTCATCGTCTGTTAGAAGGTGTTGCCAGTGGCGAGATTCCCGCCCAGACACAGATAGGAGATGCACCGCGTGCAGATGACAACATGCCCATCCCTATCAGCCGTCAGCGCACATTAAAGGATCATGTCATACTGTTCCAGACGCATCTTCGCCGCTCGGTCCTGTCTAAATTCAGGAACCGAGGCACGCTTTATTCTACGATTCTTGAAGCACCCTTACTGGCATTTCTCATCGGTATCACACTGCGCGCCTCTGAGGAGGGCCGCTATGACTTCGGGGCATCGACTAACCTCATCGAATACCTATTTCTTTCCGTCACCGTGGGCATGTTCCTGGGTCTTACCAATAGTGCCACCGAGATCCTCAGAGACAAACCTGTGCTGAGACGCGAGCGAAACCACCGCTACGGAACCGGGATATATATCATCGCCAAGTTCAGCACCCTCGCCCTGCTTGCCATCATCCAGTCTGGTATCTATATAGCGGTAGGTAACCACATGTTAGAAATAGAATCGATGTTCTTCTATCACTGGTTCTGGATGAGTCTCACTGCCATCGTCGGCACAGCAATGGCTTTGTTAATCTCATCCATCGTCAAGACCGAGCGCGCAGCCCTCAGCGCTGTCCCCTTACTACTAGTCCCACAGCTCCTACTCGCTGGTGCCTTAGTGCAATTCGAAGACATGAACCGAGGACTTTTCCAGGGAGGAGAAAAATCCAGAGAAGAAGGAGCCGAACCATTCCCATCAAAGTTCATGCCACTCCGCTATGCCTTCGAGGGTATTATCATCACCCAGGCAACCAAGAATTGGTATTTCAGAAATACTCATATTCTACTCAGTAAACGAGACTGGCTCAAGGAACAAGTCGATCCAGACACAGGGGAAACTAATCTAACAGATGAACAACTGGATCGGCTGGCAATCCTCACCCTCGCCATCCAGAGAGCTGATGCCGCTGAAGCTCCCGACCGAGCAACCGCAAAAACACTCACCAAGAAAATTGTCCGTCTCGGCCTCATAGGCACCATGCAAGAGCTAGAGGATCTGTCAGTTCGCGATGAAAACAACGTCCATCCTGCATGCCAATCCTATTACAAAAACGAAAAACTAGGAAACGTAACCAAAATTACCAACTCCACCCGAGCCAGTAACGCACTCAAACGCGACGAAGAAAACGACTTAGACGACCCAGAGGATGGCCTAGCAGCGACCAACTCCGTCTTCCTAGACGAATGGAAGTTCTGGTATGGCAAACCAGTCAGCACCCTAAAATGGTGCCTCGGTATCCTAGGCCTAATCACCTCCACCTGCCTGATCCTCTCCATCTTGATTATTACCAAATGGAATAGGAAAGTGACTTGATCTGTTAGTCGCTAGTCAAGCGCTTGATGATTTTCCACGCTAACAACTCGTATACTTCCCTATGCCGGGGAACTGGTTCTGAACGCCCATTTTAAACCAACCAAACAAACACATGAAGAGCACATCCTAATAGAAGCCACACAATTGACAAAGAATAACCAACTGTGGAAAAATTCTTCACATTCATACCCAACATAATCATCAACACTATTCCTGTCGTGATGATGAATGAAATCACTCCTACTACTATCAAAATAAGAGCCGTCATTCCTGCATCATCTTCGCTCCATAGCCATTCATTATTCGTTACTGAATCAGGTTCTGATTCATATAGATCGAGCATCTTTTCATAACGATCATCTGAAGCTAGCTGAATGCTGAACCAACTTGAGGTAATGGTAATCAGTCCAGCAAGCATTAAAAGATATACCATTATACGCTTCTTCATACTAAAACTAGTGAGCTACCCTCCAAGATATGACATTTCAGCCTTCGGTAGATTTTCTGTTAGGCTGCTGCGTTGCTCGGAATAATTATCATTTCTGTTAGACCAAATCCCCTCTAACAGCTTATCAACATCTTCATCACTAGCGCCCTCTCTGATAAATTGTTTGATATCCATGCCCTCGGAGGCGAATAGGCAGGTAAATATTTTTCCATCTGCTGAAAGCCGGGCTCGGTTGCAGGCACTACAGAATGGCTGGGTGACAGAGCTAATGAAGCCAATCTCAAATCCATCTTCCCCTTCTACCTCATACCGCTGTGCGGTCTCGCCTGCTACTCGCTTAGATTTATTGAGCGCAATTTCTTTTTTAAGAATCTCTAACAGTTCATGTGATGGCACTACCTCATCCAGCTTCCAACCGTTCACATTTCCTGTGTCCATGTATTCGATGTAGCGCATGGAAACAGCCCGTTCTCTGGCGAAATCAGCTAGAGCAACTACTTCGTGATCATTCACACCACGCTTGATCACGGCGTTTACCTTCACGCCCAAGCCAGCAGCCAGTGCAGCGTCAATCCCAGCTATTACCTTATCTGGACTAGCTCCTACCCCGTTCATTTCACCAAAAACTTTTGCGTCCAAGGCGTCTAACGATACCGTCACTCGGTGCAGTCCAGCAGACTTTAGGTCTACTGCATATTTCTCTAACAGAGCAGCATTTGTAGTCATCGCGATGTCATTGACACCCTCGATCTTCGCCAGCCGCGCCACTAGATCAGATAAATCACGTCTCAACAACGGTTCACCGCCAGTGAGTCTGATTTTACTAACGCCCAATCTAACAAATCGCTGAGTGATTCTCTCGATCTCGCCGAAGCGCAAAATTTCCTCCTTGGGAAGGAAGCTATAGCCCGCGCCAAACACCTCAACTGGCATGCAGTAGCGACAGCGAAAATTACACCGATCTGTGACCGAGATCCGCAGGTCCCTCAATGGCCGTTTGAATTGATCTGTTAAATCTATGCCCATTTTATGAAGTAGAAGTCACTTTCCATTCAAGGGTATCACCCGCATACATCGGCACCACATTCTGACCATATCCCTCGTATGCCGCAGGCACCTCGAAGGGCTGCTTACTCACCACCACTTTCTTTTCTAAGGGTGTGATCCCATAGAGCCGCTGGGCGTTATCGGAGAGAAATACCTGGAGATTTTCCAGCTTTCCATGCTTGTCAAAAAGCTGCGCCAGCCTTGCAATAGCCAACGGCGAAGTGAACACACCAGCAGCACAGCCACAGCATTCTTTCTTGCTCAGAGGGTGCGGAGCACTATCGCTACCGAACATCAAGCTTGGATCCGCAGCGAGCGCGGCTTGCAGCAGAGCCTCTCGGTCCTCAGGACGTTTTGCAATGGGCTTACAAAATAAATGTGGATTTAGCAGCCCACCTGCTACATCATCTAAGGTGATAATTAGATGCTGAAGCGTCACCGTAGCCCGGAGGTTCTCATAGCGCCCCATCAAATCCACAGCATCTGCTGTAGTGATGTGCTCCATGGTAATCTGGAGTTTAGGAAATTTCTTAGCCAGGTATTCATAGCTTTCTAGGAATTCTTTTTCCCTATCCATCACAAAGCCGTGCGTCTCGCCATGCACCATCAGCGGGATACCCATTTCCTCCATCATCTTGAAAGTAGGTTCCACGGCATCGATTGCTTTCACACCAGCTTCACTATTCGTAGTCGCTCCGGCAGGATATAGTTTTATTCCTAGTATATGCTTCTTCGCTTCCGCTAGCTCAGCCTCTGTGTATTGACGGAAAAATAGCATCATGTATGGCTCAAAGACATCCGTCCCCTGAGCCGCAGTAATCCGCTCACGATACGCTAGTAGCCTATCTATGTTGTCCACTGGAGGCACTAGATTTGGCATAATCACCGCCCCGGCAAATGTCTCGGTCGTTAATGGGGTCACTAGCTTAAGCATTTCTTCATCTCGTAAATGAAGATGCATGTCGAGTGGCGAATGGAGTGTTAGTTCGTTCATTTTAGTCTTTTTTATTTAAATTTAGTTTCTCTCCTCATCTGCATCGATCATTCCAAACATGCTCACGATATCTCCTCGATCTCCCAAGCCACAGCTAATCTTACGCTTCTCTAACAACTCAGAAAGATCGTCTCTGTGACAACGATTCCGCATGTAGCTCAGCCACCAGTCACGCTCAGCGGCAGTGCGCTCACCACCTAGAGAAACTGCCCACTCTAAAACCGCCGCATCATCTAGTCCGCTCTGCACTTTTTCGACAACATCATTGTAGCTTACTCGAAGATACTCACAAGTCCATTTATCAAATCCACCACCCAAGTTTGACTGATAATCAGCATGAAGGTCATCACTCGCGTGGAGTCGGATTTTATCACACATTCTTACAAAATACGGAATACCACCCACCTCTTCAAGTGGGCTTTTCGGGAAAATTGGGGAATCGTTTGCTTCAGACATGCCACATCATCTTCACCCACCACATAAGGTCAAGAAACTGCACACTTTTTTCTCAGAAAATTTAAATTTATTTATTTCATATGAAATAAATAATATTTAACACACTAATAATAAATGGATTACATTAAATAAGTAATGAATACCTGCCTAATATGATCTTTTTCCATCAAAATGCATCCAAATAAAGACCAACAGCGTTCTATACATTGAATACTATAAAAACATAAAAAACAATCTTCCCAGCTCCTCTCCCGAAAATCATCTGGCTCATTCATTGACCAGATGATTTTTTGTGCCCCTCCAGAACAAAGGAATCATCTTTAAAGCCTAATTCATTCTTTCGCCTACTACTATAACTTACTTTCCTTCGGGATATTTAGCTCAGGCATCTTCACCCACTTTGGAGCTTTAGGTGAAATATCTGCATACCTAGCCACTATCGTCATCGCGATACACCCCATAAAACCCATCCAACCTCCCGTCATCAGCGTGCTCATCCCCACCACAATAGGAGTGAATACCAGCAAAAAAATCATCATCCAGCTGGGCTTCACCTCATACTGATGCACCACCAGTCGTATCCTAGACCGAGCGACCACTAACCCAAGCATTACATAACACAGCGTCAACCCAATCACATTCAGGTGATAAAATATCCCGCAAGCTCCCGACTGAAGCGCAGATGCCATTAGCACAATCGCTCCTGATGCACCCACAGATGCCAGAAATAACCCCATGACCCCCAGTCTTGCGAATGGATTCTTAAATGAAGAAGCCCCAATGGCTCCAGCCGCTATGATCGCCGCCACAAAAACCACCGTCATCACCAATGCTATATTCCTCCACACCTCCATACCTCCCACAAAATACCTTACGATCAGATAGGGAATCAGCGATGAGAACGTGAGTAATGAAATACTCCAAATCGACAAAAACTTCCCCAGCACCACCTGCCACCTGCTTAGCTCTGTCATCTGAAGTAGCTCGTAGTTCCCCTCATCCATCTCCTGCCCCATCAGAACTATCCCACCCATCGGCATCAGCAGCATACAAACCCCACCAGCCACCCACCAGAACGGACCATACTCTAGGAACAACCCCATCTGCATCACCCCGGTAAATGGATTTGCCCCCAAATCCAGCTCGGTATAAAACTCCAAATAAAGTGCCGCGATAGCGAACAAATGAATCAGCATAAACGGAATCAAAAACACCCCACGCCGCAAGCCCTGCCTGAGCTCCTTCAACATCATCGGCGCTAAATCAGCAGCCAGATGTTTTGGGTAAATGAATTTTTTCAATGCAGTCAACACAAACACTTATTAGCAAAAACCAAGATCCAACTCCAGAGTAATAGACACTAAAGGTTAATTTCCTGTTTGGATATAAAGGTAGCTAGCATCCTGATCGAAGAAGGCAAATAGGGAGGCCTTTTCGCTACCTTTACTACCAAACACCTCAACTATATATTGATAGAGCGTTCCCTTCTCAAAATCTATAGACCTCCACCACTTAGGATGGACGTCAAATACCGGAACCTCTGATAAATCATTCACTCCACAATAATTTGGCGGCTTTTGGGTAAGCTGTTTTTGAAAACCTTTGAACATTTCACTGTCTTCCACTTTGATTTTCCACATGTAGTCGTGATCCATCGCTGGGCTTGGAGATTCGTAGAACTTTTCTATCACCAAGGATTCAGGAACTTCCGGTAAATACCATTTCAATCTCTCTCGCTCACCAAGTCCAGATTTACCAGCTTGGGTTTCATCCTCTAACCATTTCTTCAGAAAGAATGCGTCTTTTAGCTGCTCACAAGACAGCCCCAACCTGCGGAGACTATATTCGCTCGAACAGACATGAATCCCCATAAAAAAAATCCACTGCTGATCTTCCCACTTTGCTAATATTGCGGTCTCCATCGAATAGGCATCGATCATTAAAACAACAGCGACTATATCACCAGAAATATTTGCCTCTGAATAGGTAAAAAGATCATTTGCCCGAATCTTCACAATTCGCTCTGCTAATTCTAAAGAACCTGCAGCGCTCAGGTTGGATGGGCTAATAATCATTTTTGTAACCGCATAAGTATTCTTAGAGTCGATGAGGCTTTCTAGTTCAGTCACAGCTGATTCAAGAGACGCTTTACTCGCCTCCTTAGTCTCTGACTGACAACCACTAAAGAGAAACATCACACACAAAAGTAGCGGTTAAATCTTCATTTCTTTAAAAAATATTTTATCTGTCACATCGCAATAAGTAATACCGCCTTGTCATTGATAATTTTCATCTCTCTTTGAAACTAGTTACCGTTTCTAATTGTCATTGATTTTTACCCATTCCCGCCCCAATGTAGAGACATCCGCTATGAGCACCATTATTTTTAGTCCAGTCGAGGAAATTATTGCCGACATCGCCGCAGGAAAAATTGTCATCGTTGCTGATGACCCTAGCCGTGAGAACGAGGCAGATCTGGTGTGCGCCGCCAGCAAGGCAACACCAGAAATCATTGCGTTTATGGCTAGCCATGGCCGTGGGCTGATCTGTGCACCCATCACCACGAAGCAGGCAGAAAGCCTGGATCTCCCGCAGATGAGCCGCCGTAACACTGAGGCACTCAAGACCGCATTCACTATCTCTGTAGATGCCGCCAAAGGCATCACCACCGGGATTTCTGCTGCTGACCGCGCGCGAACCGTAAATTTACTCGCAGATCCAGACACCAAGCCAGATGCGCTGGTGAAGCCTGGTCATATCTTCCCACTACAATCGGTCGATGGCGGTGTCCTCCGCAGAGCTGGACACACCGAAGCGGCTACCGATCTGGCGATGCTCGCAGGACTAGAGCCGGCTGGTGTGATCTGTGAGATCATGCATGAAAATGGCAACATGGCCACCGTGGGCGACCTCGGAGATTACCAGAAACAGCATGATCTGAAGGCCTGCACGATCGCTCAGATTATCATTCACCGCCGTAATCATGAAAAGCTAGTGCACTGCACTGAAATCATTAAACTACCGACAGATTTCGGCGAGTTCAACTGTCACCTATACGAGATAGACGTAGACGGTACCCACCACTTGGCTCTGACGAGGGGCGAAATTTCAGCCGATAAGCCAGTCACCGTCCGTGTCCACTCCGAGTGCCTCACGGGCGATGCCTTCATGTCTCGCAGGTGTGATTGTGGCGGACAGCTACATCAAGCAATGGAACAAATTGCCAAAGAAGGAGGCGTGCTACTCTACCTTCGACAGGAAGGGCGTGGTATAGGCCTCCCAGCTAAAATCAAAGCCTACAAGCTCCAAGAGCACGGCTTTGACACCGTCGAGGCGAACGAGGAACTAGGCTACGGCGCAGACCTCCGTGACTATGGGGTGGGTGCCCAGATCCTCCACGATCTAGGAGTAAGAAAAATGCGTCTACTCACGAATAACCCTAAAAAGATGATTGGGCTTGAAGGCTACGGATTAGAAATAACAGAACAACTACCTATCCGTCAGCCATCAAATCCTGACAACGAAAAATACCTCAAGACAAAGAAAGACCGGATGGGACATAGTCTGTAAACCTTCTTCAAAACATCAATTTCTCCTGCGCCATCGACTCATCATCATCGCTATTGCCAAATGAGGACTTGGCCTTGGTAGTCTTTACTCTGTTTAACACACCAAATATAAAATATCTGTAATCACTGAACGTCACGCTGGTAAACAAGGTTGTAAATACGGATGGGCTACAGCAACAGTTTCTCTAGTCGGTTTGACTCTAGGCCTGATGTTAATTACAGCTGTTTGGTGAAAATCAAGCCCATCTAATTAGAAAGACTCTCGATCCCTGTTACAATCCCTCTACGTAACTCCACGTCATCGACTGCGAGTTCTTTGTGGTAGGTGATTTTCCCATTTGGAGCGATCACGATGGTGCATGGGAATACCACGGCATCACCTTTATTGAGGAGTGCTGCTACGGCTTTTAAATCGCCTGATTTGAGGTGGAAATTGTTAGTCACTCTGCCCTCATCCTTGATCTTCTTGAGAGTATCTGGAGAGAGCGGCAGGTGCTGATTAGTAAGGACTTTCAGAACCTCATCAGCAGATTCTTTAGGATCAATGGCGATAGTGACCATTTCGAATGGCCGCTTCTGGTAACGTCTGTAGGTATCAATGAGCTTGGGGAAATCTGCGATACTTTGCTTGTTATCGGTCATCCAGAAGTTGATCACTCGCACCCTGCCAGTTTTGTTCTCTAGCAGAGACTTCGCACCTTCAACGCTCAGAGAATCGACGCTGACAGGAAGTGCCTCCCACTCTTTCTGTTTCTTTACCACCCACTCATACTTATAGGCCCATTTTGTGGAGCAACCGAAGGCGTTAGTCTGCTTTACAATCACTGGTTTTCCAGCGAGTAGGGCATCGATATTATCGCGCACCGTATTTTGCGAAGCTGGCCCAGGGTTTCTGTGGCCATTATCGAAATGTCCTTCATAGAGTAGCTTTCTCTTTGGTCCGAAAATGAACACATGAGGGGTTGCCTGCGCGCCATAAGCAAGCGCCACTTCCTGGGTATCCCCGTCATAGAGGTAAGGAAATACAAATTTACGCTCGGCGGCTTCCTGCTTCATTTCAGGAAAACTGTCGCCATACACTGAGTAACCATTTTCCCAAAGCATCAGCGCCTTAGGTGAGTTCGATGAAACGGCAACCACTTGCACGCCTTTATCAGCATAGGTTTTAGCAAAACTATTCATCCGCCCCCATGATGCGCGGGCATCTGGACAGTGATTGCTGGTAAAAATCATCACTAGATAGCTTGAACTCTTGAAGTCAGCAAGCGAATGCTTCTTATCATCCACCCCTACTAGAGTGAACGCTGGAGCCGCTGCCCCTATCTCAAGAGTTTCTACCTTGGGAGCCTCTGCTGCAAAAAGTCCTGTCATGCATGCGAATAAAATAATGATTGATTTCATGGGCGCAGTTTAGCTCGCGGAACAAAAGCAGCAAGTCATAAAAATAAATTTCACAGAGAGATTGACAGCCATCAAATCTGAGGTTAACAACTGCACACCTTTAGGGCGGAGTAGCCAAGTGGCCTAAGGCATCAGTTTGCAAAACTGACATTCGCGGGTTCGAATCCCGCCTCCGCCTCCAATACTTTAAAAAAAGCTCAGTAGAAATACTGGGCTTTTTTGTTTTTCTGCGAATTAGATTCGTATGCTCTCTTGAAAAAATGAATTCCCTGCCTTAGGGTCTTTTCCATGACTAAGATTCGACGAACTTTAGCGATTGGGGATATTCACGGGTGCTTGGAGCCCTTGAAGCTTCTTTGGGACATGATCGATCCACAGCCTGATGACCGGGTCATCTTTGTAGGCGACTACGTGGATCGCGGGCCAGATACGAAGGGCGTGATCGATTTTCTTATGGGACTGCAAGATAAGTTCGACGTTACTTTTCTATCGGGGAACCATGAGGAGAAATTCTTCCTCGCTAGGTTTGGTGGATCAGAATTAGCGGATTGGCTGGAGCACTGGGGTGGCAAGGAAACGCTCGAATCATACAGTAATAATGGTGATATTGGGATCGATGCGGTGCCAGAGAGCCATTGGGATTTTCTGCGAGCATGCAAACCTTACGTCGAAACTGACAGCCATCTTTTTGTCCATGCTAATTTAGAAGCTGATGTCCCGCTGACGGAACAACTACCCTTCACATTGATTCATAAGAAATTTGGCACTCCCCTGCCTCATCAATCTGGTAAGACAATGATCTGTGGGCACACAGCGCAGAAATCTCACATCCCGGCTAACCTAGGGCACGCCATCTGCATCGATACCGATCCCGGCCGCGGCGGCTGGCTTACGTGCCTGCATGTGGAAACCGGAAGTTATTGGCAGTCCAACGTGGATAGAGAAACCCAAATACTAGAGCTTTAACACTAGCAATATAGAGTGTATGGAGTAATTTATTAAATAATCGTCAATCACCCCTATTTTTTTTAAACAAATGCCAGACTTAAAATCGCTTAATGAGTGAAGATCTACCACCTATGGCAAGCAACACAGCCTCAGCGAGTTCTTCTGATGAAGATCAGAACAGAACACTAGCAAATGCGCACACTACTGAGAGAATCAGCTGGAGCGCATGGCTCCGCGAGCACGGCTCTAAGCTGTTACTGTTTGCACGCCAGCAGACTAGATCTATCGCAGATGCAGAGGACGTCCTCCAAGATGCCCTCGTGAAATTAGCCAAGAAAGAGGCTGATGGCACATTCGATGGTGGTCAGCCTGCCTGGCTACCCTACATCTACACCAGTATCAGACGCTGCGCGATAGACCTCGGCAGGAAAGAGGACAGACGCGGTAAGCGTGAAGAAAAATCAGAAAAAGACAAAATGATCCAGCACGGCGGAGTTGCCGATCCCTGGTTCGAGAGCGATGGCGCGGATGATGAATCCCGTATTTACCTCGAACATGGATTGAAAAAACTGCCCGGAAAATTTGCCTCCGTGATCACACTAAAAATTTGGGGAGAACTCACATTTGCAGAGATCGGAAAAAAATTAGACATTTCACAAAACACAGCAGCCTCTCGATACCGCTATGGACTTGAAGCCCTGAAAAAACATCTCACCTCCGCCAAACAGACCGGAGACATCTAATAGAAGACCACAGCAAAATTTGCGCCCAATCTAACCAGACAACAACCACCCGTCATGAACGACTCACTCGATAACGAACTCAGAGAGATAGAAGCTCAACTAGCGAATCTCAGCCCCAACCAAATGCCTGATGACATGCTCAAACGCATGGAACAGGCGATGATCTCATGGGAGCATCACCTACCAGCTGTGCCAGTGGAGGAGAAGATAGTTCCCTTTAATAATAACGATCATTTCGCTCCAGCCTCTTCACCAGAATCGGCTCCAAGGAAGAGTAATATCCATCTCTGGGGAGCTGCAGCAGCAATCGCGCTGATGACTGGCGTGGTTGCGGTTTTCATGACAGAAAGTCCTCAAAATACTTCAACGATCGCCAACTATGAGAACCCATCATCTATAGCTCTATCCTCTGCCATCCCCGTTGAGGATAGAGTGGCAGCTAATACACCTCCAGAGCTGAGCAGAAACATCACTCACGCGAGTAACGAGGGCATCACCTATGCTGGTGAAAATGAGGCTCCATTCAAGGTCCTCCGCATCGAATACACAGAGAAAGTGATCACTTACGATAATGATGGTAACCCTGTGATCACGAATAAACCTTGTGTCGAGCATGTGTTAATTCCAGTTCCTATCCACTAGTATTATTCACGTTATTTAGAAAATCCAGATAGAGTCATCAAACTCCAACGCGCAATTACACAACTCATCGTTAATATCAAACAATCTATTTCATCATTATGAAAACTAAAAACTCTATGAGATCATTTGTAAAGTACACCACACTCTTTGCTCTTGCATTGTCTTGTCCATTGTATGCTATTGAGAGACCAATTCCTGCCGTACAACCTGAAGAGAAAATAGCCCCCGCTATTGTTCCCATTGAAGATCAGCAGGAACAGGTCGTTGAACAAGCTATTCCCATGCCTGAGATGAAAGTTGAGAAAATAGCTTATTTAGGAGTCTTTGGTGAGCCCATTTCAGACACGCTCTCTGCCCATCTTAATCTCGCAAAGGGGATCGGTCTTGAGCTAGAAGTGGTGGCTAGTGATAGCCCTGCATCCAAGGCGGGTCTTCAGAAGAGCGACATCATTACCAGTCTCGCTGGTAAAGATATCTCTTCACTAGAGGATCTCCAAGCGGCCATCGCTGACAAAAAACCAGGCGATAAAATAACGCTAAACTATATCTCTAGAGGCATCGCCGCCTCAAAAAAATTAACTCTAGGCGCCAGAACATTGCCAAGAGCGAGAAGACTTGATGAAGGCCAAATGCCACCGCGTGATCAACCACTACGAGCAGAGCCCGGAGGCCCTAGGCTACCTGAGAATTTTCTCAATAAGTTCCCAAAAGAAGACCGTGAAAAACTCATGAAACTCTTCAAGGGAAATCTACAAGGTTTAGATCTACAGGAACTCCAGCAGGGCTTGGGTAAGCTAGAGGGATTCGATCTCAATCTTCTGCCGAAAGGTCTCAACCCTAAAATGAATAGGGGTCTTAAAATTAAAGGCTCATTCAATAGTCGCATCAAAATGGTAGACAAACATGGTAGCGTCACACTTGAGACAACTAAAGACGGCAAGGTAATAGAGTTTCTAGATAATAAGGGTGAACTTCAATACCGTGGTCCTTACGACAATGAGGCAGATAAGCAGAGCGTGCCACAAGAGCTAAGAGATAGAACAGGAAACCTCGATATTGATATGGGGTCTGGTTTACATAGGATGCCCGACAGAAATACACCTAGGAGATAA
>CAWVXI010000026.1:0-44421 GCA_963934155.1 uncultured Verrucomicrobiales bacterium
ACTCAACATCATTGAGAATAAAGCCCACCCGTTTTAAAGGCGGACTTTCTCTCTAATCAAGGTCTTACTTGACGGCTAGTCTGTGGTTTTGTTTTACATTCATGCTCATCTACAAGATACCAATGTGTTCGCACCGATCCAGGGCGAGCCACTTATCCGTGTCAAGAAGCTCTTCGCTCATCGCCCGCAGGGCGCGTGGCCATCCGTTATAGCTTTACCCCTACATGGTGGCGTATCCGTCTCCGGACTGTATCTCTGAGTGGTGTACGTCCACAAACAAACTGACCCCCTTTAGGTTGCTAAATTGTACTGTCACTGGATGCTTGAGAGTATAGGTGATGCTATCACCATCAAAACTTGCACCTGTAATGACCAATTCAGCCTCTTTAACATCCTCTCCATCAACCCACGTTAATACTGCATTAGGTGGGTCAGCCTTAAAGCTATCACTGCCTGCTTCAGCCCATAATGAGGCAAATTGCTCTCCCGTCTTATAGCCGTGCTTACGGTAAGGTCTATCGGTAAAGGCAAAGATGTCCCGCGTGACGGGCATAACGATTGTTGTCGTATTAATTACCTGCGCTTCATCTGCTGTGTGAACAAACAGCCACTCTTCTGCAGGCTTATCCTCTGTGGATGAGCATGCAAAGGCCATAAGCGATAGGATGATAATACTGATTTTTGATGTAATTGATTTCATAACATTGCCTTATTACTGCTAGGAATTTGCTTTTTGAGTGAGGTGGTCGAGAGCATCATGCGAGAAGGAGATAGGGGGTTGCATAAATAGCCGATCTCCGCTCCTCATCAACCCACGGTGCCAATAATCTCACCTTCGCCATAGAGTAAAATTACCAGCCACAAACCAACAAGCAAGGTCTTTCCCTTATAATTTGTCTGTGTCTTTATTTTGTGTGCGGCACCATGACAACGCCAATGTTAGGGTCGATAATACAAAATGGGTAGTTAGCCGCCTCCGCTTTACGGGTTTGAGTAACTGCGTTAAAAAGGGTTGATTTCCCTACGTTTGGTAAGCCTACTATTCCAGCCTGAAGCGTGGGCGAGAGGCTAGTAGAGAAATGTGTAGATGCAAGGATTTTTGCATGTGTGAGTAGTATATTCCGCGATTGTTTCGCAAATAGTAGGAGGTGAGCGGCCAGTCACTCACCCAGAGAATGTGTGAGTGACTGATGCGGTGACTTTTAGAGGGGCGATGATTTGCGTTTTCTGACCACGATGAGTAGACCGAAAATGCTGATTAGCGCGATGCTTAAGGCTGCGATGACGGAGACCCAGTCACGGGTGCTTTTGCCTAGGCCGTCTAGGAAATGGAGTTTGTGCAGGTTGATAAATGAGAGTGTTTCAGCGAGTGATGCTGGTTTCATTCTCATTGCCATGTGGGCATCTGCGGTATCCACGGTGTAGTGCCAGTATTCTTGATTCTTGAATTGCACTCTCCAGACAGGGAGCCTTTTGAAGATGAATCCGTAGTCATTTCTGAATTTGAAAATGGGCTCTACTTTATCAATGTCATGAGCGCTGTAGCCGGAGAACTCTAGTGCGAGTGCTGTGGCGAAACTAGCGTCTGAGATGGTGGACTTCTGTCCTGTAGAGGCATCGAAATAGACTGGCTGGCTACTTCTCTTAGCGACTGCGAATCTGTAGAGTGGTATGCCATCTACGACGGCTAGAGATAGTTCGTTCACGGGTGTATTGATGTCAGTGACAGCGTGATGTAAGGGAGTGGTGAGTGAGCTGACTACTACGGATTGTGAGCTTGCCCATGTTGGGGAGTCATCTCCGGTGAACTTGTAAACTACGTGATAAAAGGCGCTGATGCCGAACATGAAGTAGAAGAGAAGAGCGAAGATTCCTAGTCTGCGATGCCATTTTCTGGCTGCTGCCATTTTTCTTTTCTGTCCGCCTTTGGATTTGGCACGGAAGGCGAATAGATTGATCACTCCGAGTATGCCGGTAATGATGGCTAGGAAGCTAAAGATGCTGACTACTGGGTATAGAGGGACAGACCAGAATGGCACTCGACCAGAATGGCACTCAGACGCAGGCGGCGATCCATGAGCTGGTGCAACGGACACGGCGCTGATGGCAGGCTGGGCAGAAGTGGCGTCGCTTGCAGGTGAAGGCGAGCAGTTTTTCGTGACCACAGTCCGGGCAGTGGAAGCGGGTGAAACCGGCTGCTAGGTCGCCGCAGCGGAGAAATGACTCGACGGTGGCTACGGTGCCCGTGCGAAGCGGGCCGCGGGACTTGCGGTGGTGCTGCTCGTAGTGAGAGAGAAAGTCATCCCAGCCGATGAGTAGGACTTTTCTTTTTTGTGTGGATGAAAAATTTGTAAGATAAGTCAGGATTCTAAGGTTCTCGATAGAGGCTTAGAATGGAGTTTGAAAAAATATTACATGTTTCCCCGGAAAGCCTGATTGAGACTTTGTGCGCAGTCAGTTAATGCATGCTTACCTAGCTTGATAGTGCCTGCCATTGCGATGAATGCGTGAGGCATACCGAGGTAATAGTGGGACTGAGTGGAGATGCCGGCTGCTGTTAGTTTATCGGCGTATGCTAGTGCTTGGTCGCGCAGTATATCGCACTCGGCGATGATGAAAAATGCGGGAGCTAGTGACTTAGTAATTTCTCCTGCTATCGGTGAGATGAGTGGATTGGTAATCGATGATTCATCTTGGTCCGGAAGGTAGAGTGAGGAGGTCCATTCTAGTGTCTCAGCGGTGAAGAAGTAACCTTTAGCATAGCGCTTGAGCGATGAGCTGGGAGGAGCGGGGACTTGGCAGATAGGGTAGATGAGAACTTGTAAGCAGAGTGATAGGCTTGTTTCCGTCGCTAGTTTTTGTGCTGCAGCGGCGGCTAGGTTGCCTCCTGCGCTGTCGCCTCCCACGGCTATTTTAGTGCGGTCACCTCCTATGAATTTAGCATTCTCAGAACACCAAAGGATGGCATCACAGTAATCGTTTAGTCCATGGGGGAAAGGTTTTTCTGGGGCAAGTGCGTAGTCAACTGAGACGACGATGCAGTTAGCATGAACAGAGATGTAACGGCAGATACTGTCGTGACTATCTAGGCTGCAAAACGTCCAGCAACCACCGTGAGCATAGACGAATATTGGAAGGAGTGCTTCTGTCCTCACTTTTGGGGTGTAAATGCGGATTCGGACATCTCGTCCTCCTTGAGTGATCGATTTATCGATTACGTGAAGGGCTGGATTTGGGAGTTTAATGTCGTGGTCAGCGAGTCCATTTTCGCTCCGTGCTAGAGCGATATCCATTTCTTCAATCTTTACAGATTCTGGATCTTTCGGCTCAAATGATTGAACGATTTTCTTTGCTTCAGGGCTAAGTTCGCCTGAGTAATCGATGCCATGGGTGTGGTTTATAGTGGTGATCATAGAATCTTAAAAATCGAGCGTTTGAGTACTTTCCATGGTCTTGAAACTGCCTACTCCGAGTGTTTCAGTCTGAGCTTCAGCTGAGGGGAAATACTTACCTCCGTAGAGGTTATGCAGCCAGCGATGCTGGCGGCGGATTTCCTCGAAGACGCTTTGTGGGAGCGGTCCTTTTGCTGCTGATCTTATATTTTCATCTGCGAACTTGGGGATATGCATCGAAATACAAGCGGTGGATACTCCTGGGTGGGTGATGGCAAATCGGATGGCTAGCTCGGAGAGTGAATCTGCATATTCTGGGATATAACTACGTAGCTTATCCACGCGTGCGATGTATTCTGAGCGAGGGCCATGCTCGAAATAATCTGCTCTGAAATCACCCGGATCAAACTGGGTCTCAGGGGTCAACATACCAGTTAGTCCACCTTCGTCTAGGACGCATCGAGCGATCACGAAGACATCATTTTCTTGGCAAGCAGGGATCAAGCTGTCGAATGCTAGAGGGTCGAAAATATTGATGATTGTTTGGACTGAATCGATTAGACCCGACTGAACGAGAGCGAGTGCTCCGTCGTGGCGGTGGTCGACGATAGAGACACCGATATGGTTGATTTTGCCTTCTTGCTTGAGTGCTTGCAGTTCTGCCATCCAGGTGCCTTCTCCATGAAATTGCCCCCAGAATTGGTGGAGTTGGAGGAGGTCGATGATTTCGATATCTAATTTCTGTAATGAGGTTTCGACGCTCTTACGAACGGCGCCTTTTGGGTAAGCCACGGTTGCAGGATTTGGGATACCCCAGCCAGCATTATCCTTAGCCTCCGCGGGGATGGCCTTGGATGCGATGAAGGGTTTCTCTCCTTTCCATTGTTTGAGCGCTTTGCCAACAATAACTTCTGAGTCCATGTAGGCTCGGGCGGTGTCAATCACGTTGACGCCTTGATCTAGGCTGTGATGGATGGACTTGATGAGGTCGGTTTCTTCGTAGTTTCCGAACGCACAATTCAAGCCCATGGCTCCGAACGAGAGTTTTGAAAGTTGGATGTCAGTTTTTGCAAAGGTGGTGTATTTCATAAAAGTGGTTTTTAGATAGGTTAAGAAAATTCGTCGAAGGCGATGTTCTCATCAGGGACGTTAAACTCTTTTAGCATTGTGGAGCTGGCTTTAATCATCGGTGGTGGTCCGCATAGATAGAACTCTATTTCACTCACATTCTCATGCTGCTTTAAATAGTTATCATTGAGGTGCTGATGGATGAAGCCGCTTGGTAATACTGAATTTTCTTCTGGATCGGATAGTGCCACATGGAAACTGAAATTGGGATGTTTTTTAGCGAGAGCTTCAAAGTAGTCATCGTAGAAAAGCTCTTGCGATGAACGCGCGCCATACCACAGGCTGATCTTGCGAGTAGAATTCTGGCTCTCTAACAGATATGAAATATGAGAACGCAGAGGGGCCATCCCCGCTCCGCCTCCAAGGTAAACCATTTCGTTTTCTGTTTCTTTAATATGAAAATCTCCAAATGGTCCGTGAGCACTTATCTCATCGCCAGGGTGTAATCTGTGCATGTAACTTGAGCCTGAGCCAAGTGGGTGTTCGGAGCCTTGAGGAGGAAGCGCTATTCTGATGTTAAATTTCAGTTGTGTGTCTTTTTTTGGATTACTCGCTAAAGAATAATTACGTCTTGCTGGAATCTTGTTGCTCGCAGGTTTGATGTTGTCTTTGGCAAGATTCTCCCATGTCTCCGCATAGGGTGCGTCTATCTGCATGTCCGCTAGAGAAATATTCTCAAACTCTGGGATGTTGAACTGCAGGTAACCTCCTGGTTTGTAATCTAATTTTGTTCCTCCGAGTGGCTCGATGACTAGTTCCCGAATAAAAGTGGAAACGTTTTTGTTAGTGATGACTTTGAAGTGGTAGATTTTCTCTGGTTGCTTCATGCTGCATCCAGTTACCATCGCTGTGTTGATCCAGAGCGCGCCGGCCTCCATTTTTACGGAGTAGGTTTTGAGAGCTGTGCAGACGGGCTTGCGAGCAGGGGTGCCGTCTTTGAAATTAAAGCGTCCATTATGCTTAGGGCATTCAATGAGGTTCCCTTTCACGAGTCCTTCAGCTAAGTGGGTATTCCCGTGGGTGCAGATGCCATCGGTGGCGTGGTAGCTGCCTTCTTTGGACTGATAGATAGCATAAGTATGGTGATTGTGGTCGAAGCGGATGACGTCTTCTTGTCCTAGGTGAGCGGCATCGCACACTTCCACCCAGCCGTCTGCTGTGGCAGTGGCTTCTGAGCGGAAGGTTTGTGCTTGTCCATCGGCAGGATTTGCACTTTCAGCACCACTATGCGGGAGTTTACTATGCGGGAGTTTGCGTTTGACGTAGTGAGTCGGGTCATGGATTTGTTTCTTCACTGCTGGGATGATCTCTCTATAAGCTTCTACTAATCCGCTGTAGGGAGTGGGGCAATCTGCTTTAATAAGCTGATGTAGTTTTGGAAGCTGATGGTAGGGAACGAGTGGGAACATGTGGTGCTCGGTGTGATAATTCATGTTCCAGTAGAGGAAACGATTGATCGGGTTCATGTAAATCGTCCTACAGTTAAGGCGGTGATCCAGTACATTTTCTGCTAGTCCTGTATGTTGGGTGTAGCCGTAAATGGGCATGAGCCACGCTCCGTAGAGATTTGGTAATCCTACAAACATGAGAGGCAAAATACTCTGGTGATAGAAACAGAGAGAAATGGCTGTGGCGTAAATAGCTAGGTAAATCCTGGCTCTGATGAAAGTCGCATTGTATTGGTCTTCTGGAATGTATGTTTTCTCCTCTGCTCCGAGCTTACCGAAGCTATGAAGAAAGATGTTTTTTATGTAGTTAGGCCACGCTTTGAGGTTAAAGAAACTGAGGATAAGAGCTTTAATATCTGGTGGGCGAGGGACCGCGATTTCTGGGTCTCTTCCTACGATGATGGTATCACTATGGTGACGGGTGTGGCTCCAACGCCAAGGGACAGATTCACGTAATACCATGAAGGAGGATATTTCATAGAGAAGCTCATTGAGCCAGTCAGTCTTAAACGCGGTGCCGTGGCTAGACTCGTGCCAGCGTGCATCTGAACTTGAGGCGTAGATGAGTCCGTAGCCTGCGAAAGGAATAATAGCTAGCCAAGATCCCCACCAAAGGGCACCCCAGACTCCGAACCCGATGAGTAAAGAAAACCAAATAACTGTGTCTCTGATCGCTGGCCAATCTTTACGCGTGAGTAATACTTTGAGTTGCGCTCTTGTGACGGGGCTCGTGTACCAATCTGCTCCCGCTAGACCGCTGTCTACCGCTGCTGCTGAATTTTTGCCGACTAGGCTATAGTCTTGTTTGTTGATTGTACTCATGTGGAAGGTGGTGCGCTATTAGACGCCATTAAATAGTGTTTTTAGATACTTGCCGTTTGCTTGCGCGGACTCTTTCCAACCATCTTTGATGGCAGATTCTATGATCAGCCAGTCTTTATAATTGATGTCCTGTAGTGCTTCTTTTACTTTCGGGAAATCTACCTTGCCTAGTCCCAGCCTGTTACCATTTTCTTTCAGATGGATTTGGCAGATTGCTTTCTTTTTGCCTAACCAGCGGATTTCTTTTAGAATGTCGTAGCCCATTTTGTCCATGTTTGCGGTGTCGTAAAAGACCTTCACTGCGTTAGAGCCAACGGCATCTAGAATTCTCATGTGATCCTCCATACCGAGCCAAGTTTCTAGCCCTAGAGTCAGTCCTTTCTTCTCTGCGATAGGGGCGAGCCTCTTCAGGCGCTCGATGGCTAGCTTCTGCATTTCCGGCTTGTCCTTCATGTCACCCTTGCCGAAGAATGCCATAAGAACGACTTTCTGTTTTAGCTCAGGCATGAATTCTAAGCACTGAGTCACCCATTTTTCAGCATCAGGCTCAGTCATAAATGGTCGCTGATTGAAGATGCCCATCGCCATAGAAGCTATCTCTACTTTATGTTTAACAGACTCTGCGAGAAATTTTTCCCTCACTTCTGGTTCTGTGAGGTTGTTCGTTTTATTGTTAGGTATGTATGAGAGTTGTATTCCATCCAGACCGAATTCACTGGCGAGTTGAAATGCTTTAGGGTCACCTTTAGCGTTAATATGCCAGTCTGTGATTCCTATTTTGTATTGATGTGATTTATCCGGTTCAGCCATGGCTTGCAGACAAGGGTAGAGTGATGACATGCCTGCTACGGTTAAAAATTTTCTACGGTTCATGATGTGATTTATTTTTTAATGTTATTTAGGTAGCTCAGGATGTCAGCCAAGTCTTGCTGCTTGAGCCCTATGGCTGCTGCCTCTGGCATGATCGATTTCTTACTGATAACTTGTGTCTTGATTTCACTTTTTGGGAGTTCTATTTTTTGCCCCAGAGCATTTTGCACGATCAATGGGTCTTTGTTAGAAAGAAGTGTGCCGTCGATCTTTTTACCATTGTTAAGAATAATGCTCACCGATTCGTAGCCTATTAAAATCCCTGAAGAGGGATTAATGATTGCGTCGAGTAGGGATTCTTGGTTAAACTTTGTGTTGATCGCGGTGAGCTCGGGGCCGATTTCGCCGCCCTTGCCAGAGACATTGTGGCAAGATGAGCAGATTGCTCTTCCGTCAAATAATGACTTTCCTCGCGCAGGGTCACCTTTTACTTTAAGGATGGCCGCCACATTATATGTTGACTTTTTCTTAGTGAGATACGTCTGCGCCAAGCTTTGGATTTCTGCGTTTTTATGGTTGAGTAGCGCTTGAGTTGTCAGGTTCTTGATCTTGTTAGGAATTTCACCTTGTATCGCTAGCTGTAGTAATAATTTAGAACCTTTTGTAGAAGACACTAAGGCTGCTAGTGACTCTGGAGTGGATTTCTTAAGGAACTCTTCTTTAAGCTTATCAAATGCTACCTTAACCTGGTTTAACAGCTTAAGATCGACATCTGCTAAATACGCCTGCCAGTGATTACGGCTGCGATTATTCAGCCACCATAAGCAGTATTCCTTTAGTGTGCCTTCACAGTGTCCGTGTATCTCGAGCAGGGCGAGGGCTGCTGGTTTAGTCTTGATGAATGCTAACGCGTCGATCGCTGATGTACGCTGTGCCTCTGAGGCTTTCTTCGAGATGGCTCTCTCCTTGAATTGACCGACAGCGCTTGCCGGATGTAGACGCCACATGATTTTCTCTAGCTTGTCATCCCAATCAGAAACAGGCTTCTTTATTGTGGTATAAAGTTGCTCTTCTTTACCATCGGCTGCAGTTCCTATGGCTTCTAGATACCAGCGATCAATGCCATCAAAATAAGAGATCAGGTTGAGTAGGATACTACTACATTTTTCAAATGGAACATCGCGTAGAGAGAGTAATATTTCTCTGCGTAAGGCGATGTCATCTATGACCATTGCCTTTGAAGCTAAATCGATAATATCTTTGGTGTGTAGTTCTAAGGCTCTGTAGGCAGCCAGTTTCACATCGGTAGAAGGGCTAGATTTCATCACTTCTTCTAAATAACCGGCATCGCCCAGCTCGGCTATTAGCCAGAGCCTACGTGCCTGGGTGAATCTATTACTATTCTCAAAATCCTTCTTTAAACCGTCTAGAGTCTTAGATTTATCATCAAACTGTAAGATATTTTTACGTGCTTTGTAGCGCACGTTGACCGCTGGGCTGTCTAGTGCGATGATTGATCCTTCTAAAGTGGTGAAATCATAGTTTGGGGTTTTTAGCTTCTTATCCACTGGCGAGATACGGTAGATAGACCCGATGCCGCCGCGCTCATTCTGTAAATGACCACCAACGGTAGGGTCGAACCAATCTGAGATATAGATACTGCCATCAGTGCCTACGACGATGTCAGATGGACGGAACCACTTGTTTACATCTTTAGGGAGATCTTTCCACTTATAATTAGGATCTTGAATGCCAGTTGAGCTCAAAAATGGGAAGCCTTTCATTTCAAAGCCAGCTCCTTGGCGCTTGCGGTTGTATCCCCAGATCACGTTCTGACCAGCCTCGCAGCTGAGGAGCATTCCTTCGGCGACTTCATTGTAAACCATTCCTGTGGGAGAGGCATTTCCGTAAACATGGCCAGAAGGAATCACTCCCGGGTCGTCTTGTCGCCAATGTGCTGTGGGAGTGGTCTGGCCTGGTCGTTTACCTGCTTGCCAAGTTTCTGAGCCATCCTCAGAGTTGTAACCTAGGTTACCGTAGCGCATTATCCATGTGGTTCGGCAACTCTGGGTATCGTCATTATCATTCATCCATATTGAGCCAAAGGAATCCACGCTGTGGCCATAAGGATTACGAAAATTATGACCGATGACCTTCAGGTCGGTACCGTCTTCATTGATCGAAAGCATCACACCTCCAGTATAAACCCGACCGTCATCACTCTTCAGGACAGTTCTTTTTTGGTCTTTAGGAAGAGAATTTTTACCGTACCAGCTACTGGCTCTTAGTTCCCATCCTGATTTATCTTTCACTTTGTGTGGTCCCGCATTTCCTGTATTGAGATAAAATCTTCCGTCAGGTCCAGCTTCCATTTTGTGTAATGAATGGTCATGATCTTTTCCGCCGAATCCAGTTAAAAAGATCTCTTTGGTGTCTCCCTTATCAAACCGCAAATTCCGGTTCACATCCGTGTAAACTATTAGGCTAGGAGAGCAGGAGACATAGATTTTATTATCCAGAACTGCCACTCCTAGGGGAGCAACTAGATCTTCATCTTGAACAAAAACATGAGATTGATCTGCTTTTCCATCTCCATTAGAATCGCTCAAGATGCTCACTCGGTCACCCTTTGGAAAACTCTTATTGGATTTATTTTTCCCTCTATATTTACGATAATTTAGAGACTCAGTTACCCAAACGTTTCCCTCGGCATCCACGTCCATGCTGGTTGGATTGTAGAGCATCGGAGAATGTGCCCAACGTTCTATTTTATATTGTTTATCGTGGAGCTTAAAGCTCTCGATAGGGATAAGTTTGGATTCCGCGCTAGTCACTTCTGGTTCTCCGTGAACAAACGCTGAACAAAGAATGATCGCAGGCAGTAAAAATTGACTTTTCATTGCTAAAATATAGCACATTAACAAATCATTAAAATCCTATTTACGGTTTTTTACTTATCGTTATCAGCAGAGGAGTCTTAGAGTGTGATTTCTAATTTCGCCAGTGTATCAGCGCAGTTTCTGTCCTCACAAGATGTCTCTAGGACATAGAACTGATGACCCATGGTAGTGGGGTGGGTGAGGGTCTGGAATTGGCGGATGAGTTTGAAGTTTTCTGGACTTAGATTCTCTTCGAGACTGAGTAGCCAGTTTTTAGCCTGGGTGGTGAGGTAGTGTGACTGGGATGAGAAGTGCGTGAGCTGGTGCCCGTGTTGAAGGTAAGTTTCCCCCAACTGAGTGAAGTCCACGTGTGCGGTGATGTCCTTTAGGCCGGGTAGAATGAGCGGTTCTTCATCTGCCTGATGCTGGTGATAACATCTGAGAGTGCCGGTTTTGCGCGAGGCGGCGTAGTAGGAGCTGTGGGTGTGTCCATAGTCGATGGTGATGGTGTGGGGATATTCTAACATTTCGCTGAACTTGGCGATATGGGTATTTAGACCTGGTCGGAATTCGGTCTGGTAGCCATCTGGAAGATCATTTACTGGCGGTAAGGTTTTGGTGAAATTTTCCAACTCAGGGGTAAGTCTTTCGTCGAGGATAAAGGTTAGTTTGCCATTAGTTATGGTGACATTTCGTTCGTGCCAGCGGCTATTTTTTAGCTGGAGAAGATTTATCGGGAAGGCATCGATGAGTTCGTTGCTGAGGATGATGCCGTGCTGCTCAGAGATTTCTTTGGCCGTGCTGTGGAGGGAAGTTTTCTCGCGATGACTACTAAGTGTCTCTGACTGGATCTCCCTGACAGAGGCAAGGTGCTCAATGATGTGGTAGTGTAGTATGGCGTAGAGATCGGGAAATGTCTGCTGGATGGTAGTTAGAATATCAACTGCCAGTTGGCCGTCATTAGCGCCCATCTCTATGAGGTGATAGTTCTGAGGTGATCCAGTTTTTAGCCATAGCTGGTTAATGCGGTGGGCGAGGATGGTGCCGAAGCAGCAGCCCACGCTAACGCTTGTGAAAAAGTCGCCAGCCCTGCCCACATTCTGGTCTCCCCGCGTGTAATAACCCCAATCGGGGTTGTAGAGAGCATGCTGCATGTATTCGGCAAAGGTGATGTCGCCATGTTCCCGAATCAGCTGAAACAGAAAACTTTCTAACCTGAGGGTTGCGTCTTGGGCGATCTGGGGGTATATTTTTTCTTGATCAGTGGGCATGAGTATAGGCAGTCTGCTGTAAAATTATAGATGATATGAGCTGGAAGAAGTTTAACTCTCGGAGGAAAGTGCGCAAGAAGTCAATTTTCAGGCGTAAGTGGTTCCTTATGTTTTTCGGGACAGGGTTTATTTGTTTTGTGCTTGCTGTGTTAGTGGCTTGGATCTTGTCTACCAAATACAGAGAGAGAGCAAATGATAATGATTTGTATGATTTAGATCTGATTAACAACTTGCAAGTGCCCAATATGATCTATGATCGGGAGAAAAGCGAGGTTGGTAGAATTTTCAATGAAAACCGTGACCCTATCCCAGTGGGTGATGTCCCGCAGTTGTTTATAGACACACTGATAGCGGCAGAGGATGCGCGTTTTTTTAGCCATGATGGATATGATCTAAAAGGAATCACTAGAGTGGCATTACAGGAGGTTAATGGAGGAACTACCTCTGGTGGAGCGAGCACGTTGACTCAGCAGTTGGCGAGAAATGCCTATTATCTTCAAGATGAGAGTAAACGGAGAAAAGAGAGCACCTATGAGCGGAAGCTGGTGGAAATCTTCTTAGCAATACGGATCGAGGAGCGCTACACGAAGCAGGATATTTTAGAATTTTACCTTAATCGAGTAAATTTCGGTGGTGGCTTCTACGGTATTCGTTCAGCTTCGCTAGGGTTCTTTGGTAAGGAGCCTAAAGACCTGGAAATCCATGAGTGTGCATCGCTAGTAGGCTCTATTCGTAACCCTGCACATTATTGTCCTACTAGTTTTAATAAGAATGCTGAGGGAAAGACTGAGCGAGGCTATGAGAACAAGCGAGTGAGGAACCGAGTATTCGAAAGGATGGCGACAGAAGGGATGATTAGTGACTCAGAACGTGATGAATATATAAAACGACCACTGGTGCTCAATCAGGATCCTATCCAGCGCGGGACATCTCATTTTTATGATCGCGTAGCAGAGAAATTTGATCAAATACTGATTGAAAAAGGGATCAGTGAGACCGAGAAAGCGAAGGGAGGATACAAGATATTCACCACCATCGATAAAGATGTCCAAGAAATGATGGAGCATGATATCAAGAAAAAGCTTTTACAAGTGGAGCAACGCAAGGGCTATACTCACCCCAGATATGTGAATTATGTGAAATCTGAAGATTCAAAGCCAGCGTATCTGCAAGGTGCTGGAATGATGATGAACAACGAGACCGGTGAAGTCATCGCCTACGTGGGTGGTAGAGACTTTGAGCAGTCTCAGTATGATTTTGTAGAGTCCGGCAGAAAGCCGCTAGGGACTGCATTTTTCCCATTCATCTACGCCTCGGCACTAGAAAATGGTATGAATAGCTCTACCCAGCTCATCGATGAGGCAATGGACAACCGGCAGGTGATGATCGATGGAGTAGAAGGGATCTTAGGCGAGTGGGGTCATGAGGTTGCTTTACCAAAATACGAAGGTTACATCCCGATGCGCCGCGCACTAGCTGCATCCAAAATCGCAGCCACCGTGAGGCTAGGCCGCAAGATAGGGCTAGAGGGTGTATGGCAAACATCAGAAAAATTTGGACTCAGAAGACCAGAGGGCAGACTGCTGAATAGAACTCTTCTCGGCTCAGAGGACGCTTCGATAACGGAGCTAGTGAAGGCGTATTCTGCATTTCCAAATGGAGGGAAAATGGTAAAGGACCTGGTCTGGATCAGCCACGTTGAGGACGCCTCCGGGAAGGTAGTTTATAAGTGGGTCAAGGAGACCGAAGTTAATACGGAGCGCGTGATGCGTGATTCATCAGCATTTCTAGTCAACAAGATGCTAGAGGATGCAATTAAAAATGGCAGCGGAAGTGATGTTTTTAAGGCCGCAAAAATGAAAGATTTCAGAGGTGGTGGGAAGACCGGGACAACGAGTGATTTTAGTAATCATTGGTTCGTAGGCTACAATGGTAACGTCACCTGTGCGCTATGGTCTGGATTTTATGATGGGGTGAGAAAAGAGATTTATCCAGATGCATTTAGTAAAGAAACCGTGATGCCGGTTTGGCTTGATGTCATGCGGGAGGCGCAAAAGAAGATGGGTAGTAAATCGATTCCACAACCAGAGGTGGTGGTCAAGCTGAGGATCTGTAGCCAATCTGGGAAGCCTGAATCAAAAGCCTGCGAGGAGCACGTGCATAATATTGTGACTGGTGAGAGCAGCTACAAGAGCACAGGCTACGAGGAATATTTCCACATTGATCAGCAACCAAGAGGCGCTTGTCCTATTCATGGAGCAAGCCTTGGAGATTTTCATACAGACTTCCTAGCTAATGAATCACAGCTCAGCCCTATCGAGAGGCTCAATATAGTACCTATCAAGCCAAAAGAGCCAACTCTTGTGGGAGAAGACCCATACAAATCCCTCGCTCCTATCTATGCACCGAGACAGAAAAGTATCTACCGTGCTGGAAGGGGTCTCGGATCGATGGACTTTGATTTCCTTTCTGAGCAAAATAAGATGTCTGAAATAGAGCTGATGAAGCCATTAAGAATGATCATCACGGACTAAATTAATCACCAAATAGCAAGCTAACTGCTTGCCTTACCGTGCTACATAGCTAGTCTTTAGGTCGTGACTAAGCAGAGTATAAATCCAAAAAGTAAGGCAGGCTACGTCTGCCCATCCTGTAGAATGTTATTTTCACTACCCAAAGGGATGGATGGAAATGGAGTAATTTGTCCAGGCTGTGAGCATCTTCTTACTATTCCCTCTGCTGAAGATAGTGTGTCAGAATTAGGAGTTTCAGGAGGTAAATATAATAGAGTTAAAGCGAAAAAAGTAGGCCATAATGTGTTGGAGCTCCAGAGATCTCCCAAATTAGGTGAACACCATGAGTGGGCGGACTCCCCGCAAGAGCATGGGGATAAAGGTCTAAAGATTATGATCCCTATCGCTGCAGTTTCTCTTCTGCTGATTAGCGGTCTGGCCTACATCTTGCTAGCAGGGAATAATGTTAGACCTAATGACTCTGCTCAGGTCTTGGTGAACCCGCTACTTAATGGTGGTAATAGCTCTGAAACGAAGTTGATTGACGCTGGTGATGATGCTCAAGTGATATACGTTTATGATAACGAAAATAGTCATCAAGTCATGCAACTGAACGATTTTCTGGTAGGAGTGTTTGCGGCCAAGACAGTGGATGATTTGCTACAGTATGTCCAGCCAGTTGAGAATATCAGAGAGAAGATGATTAAGTTCTATAAAGGCCAAGCCCTTTCACAATCTCCCTTCAATGAACTCACCTACGCGCAGAATATTCCCAATTATCCTGAATACCTGACTTTTGGAGGTCAAACTCAAGATTATAATAATCATGTTGGTATCCTTAAATATACGAAGGATGAAATCTTGTTGGACTGGGAGAGCTTCGTCGTATATTCAGACATGTCTTGGCAAGAGCTAGCAGATAAGAAGCCCACCGAGCCTGTAAGGGTTAGAGTCACCGCTAAGCGCGCATTTTATTACAATGAAGAATTCACTAATGAGGCAAAATGGCAAGCGGTCTCTTTGATTAGCCCAAACGAAGGAGACGCCATCTATGGTTATGTGCTGAGAGGCTCAGCTGCCCAACAGCGTCTGTTCAACTTTGGCCTTAGCGATGATAGAAGAGTGACTCTGGATGTCTATTTTCCGGAAGGAGCAAAGAAAGGGAATCAAGTATTTATAGACCGTGTAGTGGAACAAGGGTGGTTAGTTGAAGAAGAAAATTAGTATGTCAAGAGACCAAGTAATCAGCACCTACGATAAGGCTTTGAGGATCAACTTAGATACCTTGAAATATGGAACATTTGCCGAGATCGGAGCCGGGCAGGGAGTCGCCGATTGGTTCTTCAGGGCATCCGCTACTGCGGGCACCGTTGCTAAAACTATCTCTGCTTATGACATGACCATGAGTGATGAGATTTACGGCAAGTGTACACGCTACGTCTCTCGCGGGCGTGTTATGTCGATGCTAGATCACGAATACAGTCTGCTAGAGGAGCGCCTGACCAGCAGCCGTGGAGAGACATCCACCTTCTTCTCATACTGTAATACAGTACGCGCCAGAGGTTACAAAGATGAGGGCGAATGCCATGGCTGGATGGGGATCCGTCTCCAGCTCAAGCCTTTCGGTCCACCCAGTGACATTCTTTGTCATGTGAGGCTGCTGGATAAGGAAAACCTAGATCAAATGACCGCTCTTGGAATCTTAGGGGTAAATCTTATGTATTCAGCATTCTATCACAGAGATAATCTAGAGAGCTTTGTAGAGTCGCTCATCGATGGGCTGGATAGAGATAATATCGAAGTGGATGTACTCAAGTTCCTTGGCGAAGGATTTAAGTTTGTGGATAATCGTCTCTGCTCGCTCCAGCTTGTTAAGAGTGGTTTAACAGATGCGGCGATGTTTACTCCAGATGGTGAGGTCGTTCAGCCTGCAGAAGTGCTCTACAAAAGACCAATCTCACTCCTCCGGGGAAGCTTTGATCCGGTGACTAATCTGCATCTTGACATGATGGAGCAGACCAAGGAAAAGTTCTTCGAGCAGCTTGATGATGAGCAGCAAGACCGCTACATGGGAATCTGCGAGATCTCGATGAATAACCTCCTAAGAGGTAGCGTTATCGATCACGTTGATTTCCTAGACCGTGCAGATGCACTTCAGGCGCTAGGTAAAACAGTCCTCATTTCACGCTGCCCAGAATTTCACAAGATAGCCACCTATCTGAATCGTTACACCAGCCAGCCCATCGCCATCTCACTCAGTGTTGGGTTGCTAAACGAACTCTTCAAAGAGAAATGGTCTGAGAATCTAGCAGGAGGCATTTTAGAATCCTTCGGAAGACTATTTAAAAACCAGCTGAGCCTCTACGTTTACCCATGGAAAAACCGCAAGACAGGCGAGATCGTAAACACTAAGGTATTCCATGTGGAGGATCACCTAAGGCACCTCTTCTTCTACTTAAGGGAAAATAATATGATTCAGGATGTGGAATGTAGTGATGAAGATCTCTTGGCTTACACAGGAAGAGATATCTTAAAGCTGATCAAAGAAGGCGATGAGCGCTGGAAAGATAAAGTGCCAGAAATAGCCCATAAGGCGGCGATGCATCTTCACTAAGGGTTCACCTGAAGATTAGTAAATTGAGTATAATAATGGATTTTAAATCAGACATACGAGGACTTCTCCAATACGTGCCACTCTTCAGGGGTAAGGTATTCGTGATCGATATAGACTGGGTCTCAGCGAATGACGCAGCTAAGGCAGAGATCATGATGGATCTCTCCGCGTTACAGTCAGTGGGGGTAAAGCTAGTGATCTCAATGCAGGCCGAGCAGGCTCAAGATTTCTTTGATTATTCGACTGAGATAGAGCTACGTGTTTCCCCCTCTGTTAGGTCATGTGCAGATGATGGTCTAGATGAGCTTTTAGAAAGAGGCCAAGCGTTTGTGGTCACCCGCGAATCAGAGCTTATTTCGGATCAGCTCACTGTTCTCAGTGCTTCACTTAATGCGGCTAAATTAATCTGCCTCTCCTCTATCCCTATACTGTTAGACTCAGAAGGGGATGTGGTGAAGTTCATGCACATCAGCGAGTTCGCGCAAAACACATCAGTTTCTAATCACCCCGGTTCCACTCAGCTCCAAGCGGTGAAAGCTTGTCAAGCGGGGATACCGCGGGTGCATCTGTTAGATGTCAGCCAGCAAGGAGTGCTTATCAATGAACTTTTTTCATCCGAAGGTGTGGGCACGATGTTCTACACAGACAGCTACCGTGAGATCCGCCAGATCACTGAGGAGTATATTTCTGAGATGTTAGGGATGATTGGTAGGTCTGTTAGAAATACCCATCTCGTGCCACGGACATTTGAAGATGTGAGAGATAACATTGAGGCCTACTACGTGATGGAAGTGGATCAGAACGTCGTAGGTTGTGGCGCGCTCTATGAATATGGTGACTGTGCAGAAGTGGCATGTCTCTACGTGAAGCAATCTCATGAAGGCACCGGATACGGAGCCACGATGGTTCAGTTTCTAGAAGAAAAGGCAAAGAGCAAAAACATAGCGAAGGTCTTTGCACTCAGCAATCGCGCCGCAGTCTTCTTCGAGAGTATTGGCTATGAAGAAATGAACGTTCAAGATCTCCCGCCAGAGCGGCTAAAACAGCTGACAGAAAGCGGTAGGGAGTCTCTCGTGTTTAAAAAGCTAGTTATTAATTAAAATTATTTAATCAGGATAACGAGAGCTCTATGATCACTTGCGGGATCTCCCGGAGGAGTATCTAGGACATAGGACCCTTTTTGATCGATACTTGGCAGTAATGATGTTGAGACAAAAACGAAGTCGAAGCGTGAGTAGATATCTTCCTTAGCCCAGTACTGGGTCCATTTCGTGCCGTGCTTGTCGAACAGCTCAATTGCGGTCAGCTTCTTTTCTTTGGGTCCGCGCATCAGTCTAATGGTTGAGCTACCTTTAGTATCATTCATATCACCAAATACGATCAACTTACAGTTAGTATCTGATAGCACCATGGATGTGTGTTTTCTAAGTAGTTGCGCCTCTTCTCTACGGATTTCGGCCTGATCATAGACGGCGATTGGACGCTTAGATTTAAGGTGCGCCCCTATGAAACGGATATTTCCCTTAGGTGTGTTCACCGTAGCATCAAGAATCCCACGGCGAATCTCATGAGTCTTGCCCTTCATCTTGTAGGTGTAGTTAGGGACATTTTGTCTATTTATAGGATAGTGTGATAGGAGTGCCTGGCGGCGATACGGATCAGGACCAGCTGAGAGATAGCTGTGCTTGTAGTCTAGACCGGCTTTTTTAAGACGAGCAAGTAAATGATCAAGATCTTGTTGGTTACCTATTTCGCACACTCCCATGATATCTGGATTAGCGCGTACGATGTTATCAACCAGTGCTTTTATCTCGTGTTCAGGTTTAAATTTTTCCGTTTTACCGCGGCGCATAGTTAGGTAATTTCGGATGTTGTATGATACGAAACGTAACGGTCTGGCATTAGCTTCAGTGGGATCAAGTGCTTGGCTAATTAAGGGCGGATCCTGGGTAGCTGGTTCATCAGTTTGTTGAACGGGAGTAAAGCTTTCCCAGTTAGGTGTTTCTTGCTGTTTTTCACAGCTTCCTAGAATAACACTAAAAGAAACCACAAGAATCAACGCAAGATAGCGTCTCCCTATAAAACGAAAAACCCCATCGGAGGATTCCAATGAGGTGTCATGTAACGTAGTTCTGTTCAAAATTAATCTTGGGCAGTTTCTTTTTTCTCCTCAGGTTCAGCTAGCTCGGCTGACTCTGTTGACTTATTCTTTTCATTAGGTTCTGCTGACTTACTAGCCTCAACTGGTTTAGTAGTCTCCTTAGTCTCAGCGGTAGCTTCTACCTCTGCTCTTGTGATCTCACGCTCAAATTCATCGCGTGCACGCTTGAACTCTCCTGTGCTCTTGCCAATACCACGTGCCAGCTGTGGCAGTTTCTTGGCACCGAAAAGCAAAAGGACAATAAGGAATACGAGGATCATTTCTTGTCCTCCGAAAGCAAAAGCTAGTGTTTGAGTAATATCGCTCATGTGTGTAATCTATTCCTTTTTTTACGATTAAGCAAATGAAATTATTTCTGAATTTCGGCTGTCTGATCACTTTTGCAGCGCTCATTCATCGGGATCGCTCTTTTATTTAGCCTGCCCACGCTGGGGGCGTAATTTGTATAGATGAAAGACGCCTCTCAATTACTCAAAAACCTAAGGATGATTTATCCTACATATAGCGGTTAGCCTTCTTTTACGTCTTGACCACCAGAACAAATAGATGAAAACCTGCCCGTTCTAGTTTACATTTCAACCTACAAGCCTTATTTGTCGAATATGGCAGATGACATCATTGGTATTGATCTAGGGACGACTAATTCAGCAGTGGGAGTAGTGGAAAGTGGTTTTCCTATTCTGCTGGCAAATTCCGATGGTAAGCGTATCACGCCCAGCGCGGTGAGTTATGAAAATGAGATTGTCACTGTGGGGGCAGCCGCACTCCGCCTTAGAGGCGCTGGAGGGTCGGTAATCACCAGTGCAAAGCGCTACATGGGAAGTCGTTATGCAGAAGTTTTAAATGATGATTTCTGTGTGCCGTTCGCTGAGGATGAGCAGGGGGATGTTAGATTTAGAGTGGGAGAAATCACCGTTTCCCCAGAAGACGTCAGCGCAGAAATTCTTAAGCATTTGAAATCAGTCGCGGAAGCGCAGTTAGACAGATCAGTGAGCAAGGCGATCATCACGGTTCCTGCTTATTTTAATGACGCCCAGCGCACTGCCACCAAAAGGGCGGGGGAATTAGCTGGGTTGGAAGTAATCCGCATCATCAGTGAACCCACTGCCGCCGCGCTCGCCTATGGGCTGGATAAGCTAGAAGAGTCATCACGTGTCGCTGTCTATGATTACGGTGGTGGCACCTTTGATGTCTCAGTGTTAGAAATAAAAGATGGCGTCTTCCAGGTACTCGCCACCACAGGAGATACCAGACTGGGCGGCGACAACATTGATGAGATCCTGGCACGCTGGTGCTGTGATCAGCTCGATTCCATAGACTACAACGCGCTAGAGAACCACGAGCGGCAACGCCTGCTGGATGCTGCCAGAACACTCAAAGAAAAACTTACCTCTAATGAATCAGCGGCGTTACAAATTCCATTTTTCAGGCCAGACATAAATATCGATCTCACTCTAACGACCGAACAATTTAACAAACTCATTCAGACCGAAATCTCGCGCACTATTAGATACTGTAAGCAAGTTCTGTTAGATGCGGGTGTCGATGATTTAGATAAGGTCATTCTTGTAGGAGGTAGCACCAGAATTCCCGCTGTTAGCGATTTAGTGGGAAACGTCTTCGGTATCCAGCCAGACACCAGCCAGCATCCGGATGAGGCAGTGGCTCTCGGAGCGGTGATCCAGGGCGGGATGCTCAGCGGGGCACTCAAAGAAATGGTTCTGTTAGATGTCACCCCGCTCAGCCTCGGTATAGAAACGCTGGGTGGACTGATGAATGTGATTATCCCGCGTAACACCACCATCCCTTGTAAGGCTGGTGAGATGTTTACTAATGCTGTAGCGAACCAGAAATCCATGTGCGTGCGCGTGCTCCAGGGTGAGCGCGAGATGGCGCGGGATAACTGGGATTTAGGCAGAGTGGAGGTAAGTTTTTCACCTGCCTCTAGAGGCCAGGCACGCATGGGCGTGCAGTTTGCCATCGATGAAAATGGCATTCTAGAAGTCCTCACCAGAGATGTGCAGACCGGAGAGGATACTATTCTAGAAATCAATAGCGCAGCCGTGGATGTGAATGATGAAGCTGTAGAGAAAATGGTAACCGAGAGTGTGGATTATGCCTTCGACGATATGGCCGAGCGCGTCTTCACTGAGGCTAAACTAAAGGCAGAAGAGCTCCTCCCCGCAGTTGATGCTGGGCTATCTCAAGTAGCCGATTATATGGATCCACAGGATCTAACAGAAATCCAGTCAGCCGCCATAGCCGTCCGCGAGGCCCTCACAGGAACCGATGCTAATAAGCTGAAGTCAGCTGTCCAAAAGCTAGATAAATCCACCGAGCACATGGCAGCCATCCTCGTAGAAAAAGCCATGGAAGCGGCACTGATGAGGAAGTTAGACAGCTAGCGTAGAAGAGCTTTTTAAGCTCTTTCAATTATAGCTCAACCTCTTCATCTTCATAGATACCAGAAGCGATCCATCTAGTTTCAGAGCTTTTATTTATGAATGTGACAGTGCCTTTAATGGTGACATTTTCAGTGAATCTAACAGGCCCTGAAATAGTTATTTTCACCGCATCCTTGAGTGACGGAGTTCCCAGTCCTTCGAGAATATCCACCATCTTGTATTCCTCACTGAGGCTGATCACTGGTGGCTCGCCATCACGTGTTGCGATGAGTGCTATCCTCCCATCCTTGGTGGTTTCATAGGCATCAGATCTGAGTGCGAAGAGGTCCGAAGTAGTCTTCACAGGAGCAAATCTAGAGCGCGGCACACAGATTGCTGATGCATCGGGGAAGCACTCGATCGCTGCACCCATGGCTGTTTCTAGCTGGAACACTGGGGTGGACTGCTTGTCTCTTGGGTCGATAGTCTTGGAGTTCTTGATCATCGGGAGAGCCAAGCTTCCGTCATGTTTCTGGAGTGCTTCCTTGAGAGCATCCAGACGTATCCAGAGGCTGTTAGTATTGAAGAATTGGTGAGTATTAATGTTCTGAAATTTTTCTAAATCCTCATTTGGGCATTGTGCTACTTCACGGAGCAGGAGCTGCCCGTCAGACTTTCTGATGGCGAGATGTCCGCCCTTTTTGTCCGCCTCAGTCCGCCGAGTCGCCTCCATTAGGAATGGCTTGTGAGAATTTGCGAAGTAGCTGAGAATGTTAGGATCTAGCACAGCACCTAGGTTGTCAGAATTAGAGACGAACGCATAGTTTACCCCAGCATCTAGCAATTTATCGAGCCAGCGAGAGCCAGCGATAGTTGCATAGAGATCACCGTGTCCAGGCGGGCACCACTCGTTAGATGGGTGCTCCTTATCGATAGCGGGAGCGAGAGTCTTGGCATCGATCTTGGGAATCTGATTTTGCATCATTTCCACATCTTCAGCCTTGGCTAAATTGATGTCCTCGTATTGTTCTAGATGTTCTAGAGTATCCTCAGAGGTGCTGAAGCTATTCATCAGGAGGAATTTCACCTGAGCACCTGTGGTCTCACGGAGGTAGGTAATTTGATCCACGATGATGTCTAAAAAAGTCTTGTCACCCCTGACTGGCAACAGGCTCTTTGCCTTCTGCAGTCCCATGCTGGTGCCGAGTCCGCCATTGAGCTTGATGACCACGGTCTTAGCCAGAAGTTCGGGGTCAAAGGTGGTAGAAATCGATGAGAGTGATGACAGATTTGTTAGATCGTTCACGGGTGAGATGCTATCTTCTGAGATCATACCAGTCTCTTGGTTCACGAGAGATAGGTAGTTGCGCTCGAATGATTTGACCGCGGCCTCGCTGACCTTAGCTTGCTCCATTTTCTCTCTAAATAATGTGAAATCGCTCATTGCGATCGATCAATGCCATTAAATATCACTAAGTCACGCATAAATTCTATTATTAGCCATGAATTCATTTGTCCTGCAGCGTATTCACCACATTGATTGTCGTGTCATCAATAATGCTCAAGCTCGTATCGAGCGCGTTCGAGGCGTTATCATGAATGACTGCGTTGGATAATACTTGGAGTTGTATGGTTCCAACGGATGTAGGGGTGATTGAAATGATAAACACTCCTGGAGAGATCTCATTGACTTCACCTATATTCACAGCCGCCGTTCCTGCATTAGAAAAATCTGTAGCCGAGAGAGTGGCTTCATTAATGTCCTCGCTGAAGGTGATCGTGTAGAGTATCGACTGCTTGGTAGTGACAGGTTTTGTATCTTTGTCATCGATGATATTTGACCTGCTAAGTGTAGGTGAGACAGTATCTCCGTCGTTATTAAATAGAGCTATGTAGCCAGCTCCAATCCTTTCACCTAACTTCTTTTGTCCCGCAGCATCGAAGTGGAAACGATCTTTGAATGTGAGATCATTTGCTGGGGCGAAAACTGTATTAGGGTCGGCTGCTGCCACCGCTATTTGGGCATCGGAAATCACTTTGAACTTTGTGCCATTCCGTTGTTCATCCCACCGGATCTCACAGACCATAAATGGCAAGTTAGCACCGTAGTGGCTCCGCATGTCGGCAATGAATGCCGTGAGATTTTTTTGATAGGCCGGATGCTGGTTATTGAGCGCATCGCTTTCTCCCTGGTGCCATAACATGCCGACTATCTCGGTGGTGTGTCCGGCCGCATGTAAGGCTGCGAGTCCAGTTGTGACGGTATTCCGGAAGGCTAGGTATTGGCTACCGGATGGCGGTGCCCACTGTTTATGTAAGTTCGTTCCGCCGGCAGCATACTTAATAAGGGCGAATTTTGAATGAGGGTAAGCATCCGCAACGGTTCGGCCAAAGGTTACTTCAGGTCCAAATTCACTCGTTTTTTTTCCGCTGCCAGGTCTGAGGGTGGTCAGTGTGGAGCCGTAATAGAATAAAATATCCGGTTGTGGTTGTTTTAGGTTGATTGGCTTTGTTGGCAGCCCAGAGGTGGCTGCACGGCCAAGTGCGTTGGACTGCCCGCCCTGTAGGAATACCTTTATATGAACTGCTTCAAGCAAACTAACCAAGCAGAGAAGAAGAGCTGCGGTGGTGATGACTTTATTCAGAGATTGATGTCTGGGGAGTATTTCAGAATAGCTACGGTGATAATGGTTCTGGTGAGTGATGGAATTCTTAAAATAGCTTGGTAGATGATTTTTCATAGCGTCAAAAGAGGTTGGCTTGCCGGTCGAAACTAATGTTTCTCATCGATCATTGATTAATTTAAGTTAAGTTACCACCAAAAACAATGATGGGCTGATGCAACGTGTGCACCAGCCCATGACTTTTTATCCGAATTACGGAAGATTAATTATAGTGTTAGGGTACTACTTTTTGATTTGCTTCACCATTTCCTTGCCCATTCCAAGTCCTACATTCATGTAAGTCTCGGCATTTCCACCGTAGTGGGCGCTGGAGCTACTACCCTTTGAAAGCGGGTTTGTGTAGACGAAGCCAAGGTTGTCACCTAGCTCTTTGGAATATTTACCGCTAGCAAAAGACTTCATAGCATGAAGAATTATACCATGACCTGAAGTAGTGTCGCTCTCCTCGGTCTGACCAAGTGATGCTGTGACGAATGCTGCTTTAGGCGCGTTGAAATCCTTGCGAAGTGCTTTGGTTAAGTTGATGAGGTTCTTCTCATACATAGCGGCATGCGCTGAGTTGCGCATGTCCTTGTCGCCCTGCCACCAGAGGATGCCAGCCACTTCATAGCTCTTGGCACCTGGGTAGTATGTGTCGAGTTCAGCGAGGATCTTTTTAGCATTAGCGACGTCATCGTCATATTGCTTGCCGGCATACCACTGCAGACAGTCGCCATCCTTTACGAATGGTACAATAGTCTTGTCCTTCTTGCTTTTGAAGGTCTCTTTATAGCCGGGTACTTTGTTTCCGCCGTGGGTGTAGCCAGGGGTTCCTGGAGGGAGTAGGTCCCAGCCGAGGCTACGGTTACCGATTGAGCTTTTGAGAATCATGACAGGGGCATCGATGGCGTTGCCAAGTTGTTGGCCAATACCAATTTCGATACCTATCTTATTACCACTGATGGTGAGCCAGTCGTTGCGGTAGATTCCTTTTCTGCCTACCATCACTGAGACGTTGCGCACGTCTTTGCGGGTAGTCCATGCACCGGCATCATCTGCTAGGAAGGAATAGGTCTTTCCTAGCTCTGGGGTAACCTTGCCCATTTCGAGGGTGTTAGATTGCCCCATGATGAGGAAGACTTGGACGGGCTTGGACATGTCAGCTGGCTTGCCATCTGGATCTGGTAGTTTGTCCTGTGCGGCTGCTATACCGGTGATTCCCATGCTCATTGCTGCTAGCAAGCAGGATGTTTTGATTACGTTGTTTATTTTCATAAGTTGATATCTGGCGTTGGTTGTTGATCTTTGGTTAGTTATGTAGTCTAGCGTCCTGAAAAACAGATTTAGCGGCCTAGACATAATGTTATACGTAAACGATCTGTATCATCATTCAAGTATTTATCATTTTTTAGGTATGCTCTGGGAGCACGGTTGACCGAAGTGCTGCTGGTCAGATGCCTATTTCCTTGCTCTGTGGCCAAGCAATTGGGCTGATCATGCCTGAAATAGGATAATCATTTATTTACTTGCTAGAATAGGGAATTTATTTAAGTCTAATTGATATTAATAAAGCAAAAACAAAATGAAAATTAAACTCACTAAAACTATCGTGCTAATATTTGCCAGCCTTGCCTGTGCATCATGCGGAACGATTTTTGGTCTGGGGCAGGATTTCCAAAAGATGGGTGAAGGTTTGCAGAAGGTGGCGCAACCTAGACTTTGGCGTGCCTCTTCCCCGGCTGCAGAGCAGACTCCAGAATACTCTATACCAGAATATTCTATACCAGAGTAATCTACCCAGAATACGCAGCTCTAGATTCCGTTCTTCTTCACTAGTATAATATGAGCAGGGTGGATAGTGGTGCCCATTCTCAGATGCCTAACTACCTCGATGGCGTTAGCTGGAAGGTGAAGCCCTTCAGGTATTCTGTCTCCGGGATGGCCGGTAAGACTGGGTGATCGAGTCGCTGGTTATGGTTCTTGATGAGCCTCACGGTTCTTTTGGCATCGACTGAAGCGCTAACGACGTTATTCAAAAACAACTCCCTACTCGCATGGTGCGAGCAGCAGAAGGTGGACAAGATACCATTATCTTCCAACAGCTTGAGGCCGCGAAGATGGATCTCTTTGTAACCACGCATCGCATCGTTGAGGGTTTTCTTATTTCTGGTAAATGATGGCGGATCGAGGATCACGACATCGTATTTATCTTCGCAGCCCTTGAGGAAATCAAAGGCATTCGCTTTGATCGCATTGATCTCTAGTCCATTGATCTCGGCATTGCGCTTTGTGGCCTCGATGGCAGATTCTGAGATGTCCACAGCAGTCACGCTCTCGGCGCCAGCTTTAGCACAGGCTAGTGCGAACCCTCCTTGATTACAGAAGCAGTCGAGCACGCGTTTACCCTTCGCCCACTGCGCTACAGAGGCATGGGCATCTAGTTGATCGAGATAGAGGCCAGTTTTCTGTCCGTCTAGCAGGTCGACCTCAAATTGAATATCATTTGCCGTAACGATGAATGCGCCAGGGTTCTCACCATAGACGAGTTCGATACATGGCTCTATTCCCTCAGCCTTTAGCATCGGTGAATCATTGCGGAGGATGATGGATTTTGGCGAAAGCTGGTCCACGAGTGCATCGATAATGAGTTGCTTATTAATCTCCATAGCAAGCGTCAGAGTCTGGAGAACAAGGTGGTCACCATAGCGATCCACAATGACTCCGGGTAAGGCATCTGACTCACTCCAGACGAGTCGGCAGAGTTGTGGATCCACATCTGATGATGTACGGACGTTTATAGCCTGTGAAATTCTACGGCCAAAGAACTCGGCATCTAGCTTCTGCTTTCGCCGAGAAATACGGCGTGCTACGATCTGCGAGACGGGGTTATAGATAGCGCAGCCGAGTGGGCGGTCTCTATAATCCTTCATTGTGATCACTTCTCCCGGCTCAGGACTCCCAAAAGTCTTGAGGATTTCTGATGAATAGACCCAGTCGTGACCGTGATAAATTCTAGAGCGTGGTTTGATGATGATTCCTGGCATGGCAGAGTTCTAGTGCAAGCCACTACCGAGGTCAATACTGATTATACCGCTCTAGGGTTTAGCGTATCTCAGTTGGTGCATGGACTTTCCTTCCGCTTCCCACTGAACCTGGAAATCTGTCTTGGGATAGAAAAAGCTATCTTCATTCCATTCTAATTTAGTAAATTTCTTGAACGTGTCCATTTCCTCACAGACCCACTCGAAGTATTCTGGGTGATCGGTTTTGAAGCAAAATTCACCGCTTGGCTTGAGCACCTTGTTTACGCATTCTAGGAAATCTTGTTGCACGAGGCGGCGGCGGTGATGGCGTGCCTTTGGCCATGGGTCTGGGCAGAGTAAATGGAGCCGATCAATAGAGTGTTCCGGGAAAAGGTACTCGATGGTGTAATTGCTTTCTAGCCTGAGTACCTTGCAGTTCGTCAGCCCAGCTTGGTTTGCCTTGCGAGCTACTTTTTTTGCTCTGCCCAATAGGCGCTCCACACCTAGGAAATTTCTCTTAGGGAACTGCTGTGCCATCGCGATGAGAAATGACCCGTCACCACAGCCGAGATCGACTTCCAGCGGAGCGTCATTGCCAAAGATCTCATGCTCAGTCATACGGGCAAAGTAGTCGCTCGGCATGAACTCGCATTCTTCTGGCTTGCGTTGTTTGGTATCAGAGGTGGCTTCCATGGCGCTAGTCTGTACAGCTTTTTTTAACTATGCAACTCTGTATCCAACGATGAGAATCTAGATTCTAGCCCAACATTCCCCAACGGGGAAATTCATACTAGAATAGTGAAAGGTGAAACCTTATCTCTATTACCATACCATCAGGCCGAGCATTCCCTGAAAGGGAAATTCATATCAGCACAGGGAAAGGCTCCGCTGCATCCCTGTGTAGAGCATTCCCAAGAAATAGTTCCCTGAAAGGGAACTTTATGCTGCACTAGTTCCGAGCTTCCATAAAGATAGATCAAATGCTAAAATTAGTATCATGCCACAATCCTTATCCCAAGTCATCCTGCACGTCATCTTCAGCACCAAAAGCCGTGCGCCATTTATTGATGAGCAGATCATCAAGGAAATGCATGCGTATCTGGCAACGACATCGCGCGATCAGGGCTGGGAATGTTATCGTGTGGGAGGAGTTGAAGACCATGTTCATCTATTAGTAAGGCAACCCAGAATAGCAAAACTTAGTGATTTCATCGGACACATCAAACGCAACGCCACAAAATGGATGCATACGAAAGGTGATTCATACAAAGACTTCGCGTGGCAAGATGGTTACGGTGCCTTTTCTATTGGCTGTTCACAAATGGAATCAGTTATTGATTATATTGATCGTCAAAAAGAGCATCATGAAAAATTGACGTTTCAAGAAGAATACAAATTGGTTCTTCAGAAATACAATATCGAGTATGAAGAGAAGTATGTTTGGGATTAGAGGCGGTTGTTCAGCATAAAGTTCCCCTTCAGGGAACGTATGATGGGATGCTAAGGTAATAGGGATGCGGCTTCGCCTTTCCCTATTCTGGTATGAGATTCCCCTTCGGGGAATAGGGATTTGTTATCAGGCTTTTTAGCCTATAACTGAAGTCAATCAACGATCACTAATTAATCTTTGTCCCCAGTAGTTCATCAAAAAAAATAAGATTCTGTTAACTTTTACTTCTCGCCAACTCGTGCTTGATCACGCTGAGGCAGTAAAGGGTCGCAGTTTCGACTCTGAGGACGATATCGCCAAGTGTGACGGGTAGATATCCTGCGAAGGTGATTTTTTCGTATTCTTTATCTGAGAAATCGCCCTCGGGGCCGATTAGGAAGCTGGCGGATTTTAGGTTCTCTGAGAAAACTTTTGCCAACGGGAGGCTTGTGGGCATGAGAGCGGCGACAAGATTAAGCTCAGCTTTTTGCGCCGTCTCTATCCAGTGATTAAACTTCTGAACTGGGTGAATCGTCGGCAAATAATTCTGGCCACATTGTTTGCAGGCCTCTAGCGCTATTCGCTGCCACTTCGCTGTTTTCTTCTCCATCTGCTCAGACCTCACGATGGTATGCTCAGTGATCAACGGTTGGATGGAGGTGATCCCTAGTTCTACCGCCTTCTGCACGATGAGTTCCATATTTCCACCTTTAGGGATAGCCTGGATGAGATGAATTTCAGGGGGTCTATTAGAGAGCGAAGGCTCCTTATTTAAAGAGATTTCTACCTGATCTTTACTCAGCGAGAAAATCTCGCCCTGAGCGGATCTGCCCTCACTATCGAACACCTCAACTGTCTCCCCGAGCTTAGACCTCAGCACCCGTGTGCAGTGGTGAGCCTCGTCACCAGTGAGAGTGAGTTGGCAATCTTTCCACTGAGCAGCAGGCAGGAAATATCGGCTGATAGAATTCATGCTCTATGTAGTTCTAGTTGCCACGCTCAGTCAAGTGTGTTCATAGCTGGAAAGCTTCTTATACTCTCTATAATATGTTCCCGTATGGGTTTAGCAGATGTAGAAATGAGAAGTTTACGAGATAATCATAAGTAATGTATTCTTCTAAAGATGAGTTGCTCAGATCTTGGTTTTGGTAATTAGGATAGAAAAGCGATATTAATCATAAAAAAAACTTGCAACCAGCGAGGAAATATTGCAATTTCCCGTCCGCTTCACAAGAGATTGTGAAGCACACAAGGATCGCCGGATTAGCTCAGTGGTAGAGCAGTTGATTTGTAATCATCAGGTCGTCAGTTCAACCCTGACATCCGGCTCCATCCTTTAAACCGCCTCGCAGCCCATTTGGGAAGCTCGGCGGTTTTTTGTTGCTTGGTGGAAACTTTTTCTTTTCATCGCTTCTGTTCATCCGCTACTCTTATAATCGAGATGGAGATTAATGCAGATATCGGTGAAATGACTGGGGCAGATGTGGAGATTATGCCGCATATTTCCATTGGGAACATTGCTTGTGGGTATCATGTTTCTAATCCTGATCACATGGCAGAGACGGTGCGACTTGCTATTTCTCACGGGGTGAAACTATCTGCGCATCCTAGCTACTTTGATCTAGAAAACTTCGGGAGAGTTTCAGTCCCTCACAGCTCAGAAGAAATTGTAGATCTGTTAGAAACTCAAGTGAGTCTGTTGGGAAATATTTGTTTTGATCAGGGTGCATCGCTGTTTGCGATCAAGCCGCACGGGGCTCTCTATCACGATATGATGAAGCAGCGAGTGGTGCGAGAAGCGATCATTAGTGTCGCCAGCAAATACCAGCTGCCACTTATCGTGCAGGCGATGCCGCAAAACACAGGTGAAATCCACTGGGGAGTGCCTGTCATTACTGAGTCCTTTGCAGATCGCGCTTATGGTTCCGATGGGATGTTGATTCTTCGTTCTGAGCCTGGATCACTGCATTTAGATAAAGCGCTTATTTTGCGGCAAGCGAGACAACTGATCAATGACCACTCTGCCGACACCCTCTGTTTCCATGGGGACAATCCTGCCTCAGTGGCTGCCTTGAAATGCCTCTATGCTCAAGATTAAACACACAGAAACACAATCAGAGACGGCTCTCAGTGTCTATTTTGGTGGGGGGGCGCTAGAAATTGCGCAGCTCGCCGAGTATCTGCGTGAGCGTCTTTTAGGGGTGATTGAAATCATTCCTTGCTCTTCCTCATTGTTCATAGAGTTCCACGTTTTGAAAACAAACTCTGATCAACTGATCAAAGCGATCCGTCAGCACCTACTCAGCTTTGAGGTCAGTGAGGGAGGTGAGTTAAATCGAGAAACCTTAGAGTTGCCCATCTATTATCACTCAGAGGTGGCGCCAGACCTTATTGAACTCGCGAAGCAGAAAAAGTTGAGTATCGAGGATGTGATCCAGATTCACAGCGAGGCTAGCTACACGGTCACTAGTTTAGGTTTCGCTCCTGGTTTTGCCTATTTATCTGGAATGGATACTAGGCTCGCGGCTCCTCGGCTTAGCTCACCTAAAACCGTTGCTAAAGGCAGCCTAGGCATCGCTGACCAGCAAACGGCTGTGTATCCTAATCAATCTCCCGGAGGGTGGGTGATCATCGGCAACTGCCCGCTCACCTTGTTCGACATTGATGCAGATCCGATCACTCCATTTAAGGTTGGAACAACCGTTAGATTTAAGCCCATTACGAGAGAAGAATTCTTAGCTATAGGAGGTGAGCTGTGAGAGAAGAGAAACAGCATTTAAAGGTCATCCAAAGTGCTCCTCGGATGCATTTCCAAGATCTAGGAAGGTTTGGCTATGCTCATCTGGGGATTAGCCATGGTGGACCTATCGATCTCCATGCGCACTGCTGGGCGAACTTTCTGTTAGAAAACAATCCGAATGCTACCACGATTGAGATCAGTATAGGAAATGCATCATTTCTCGCGCTGGAAGACTCAGTGATAGCGATCACGGGTGCTGAGATGAATGCACGGATTGATGGGCTAAGAATTCAGAATTGGGGCTCTCATCTTATTAGGAAAGGGCAGACTCTCAAGCTAGGCTACGCCGCGCAAGGTAACCATAGCTACCTTGCGATCAGGGGAGGGTTTATTGCGCAACAGCGACTAGGGAGTAGTGCCACAGTGGTGAGAAATCATATTGGTGACTATCTGACAGAAGGTAATGAGCTGAAAGCACATCACTTTAGTATAGACGGTTCATTCACACCAAGACAAACGCCCAGTCATTACATCCCAGATTATAATGCGGTGGAAGAAATTCGGATGATCCTGCCACCTAAGCAAGACTCCACGATCACGAACAAATTATTAGATACATCCTTCGCTATCAGCCCGCATTCAGATCGTATGGGGATCAATCTGATCTCAGAAACTCCACTGCCGAGTCTTCCCGGAATTATCTCAGAGGGAGTCGCACTTGGCTCTATCCAGCTCCCACCAAACGGTCATCCTATCTTGCTGCTCAACGACAGACAAACTCAGGGAGGGTATGCCAAAATCGGTAACATAGCCCGCATTGATCTTCCTTTGCTAGTGCAGGCTAAGCCCTCGACAAAAATTAAATTCATCCCTTTAAGTCAGCAACAAGCGACCAATGAATGGTCAGAGTTTTCGAGGTTTTTCGCTCTGTAACTAGATTAAACGAACACCTGATCTTTATTTGTCTCTTTCTGCAAGTTCTTGGATTAAGTCGCTATATTATTCAAAAAAGTCATTAGATCATCCCACAAATTTAACAATATGCTTCTTACTCAAGCGTAACACATCATCCGCTTTCGGGCTGATTGCCGCTGTTGGATCAGTGAGTTTCTCTCCATTTAGCTGGATGGCTCCGGGCATGATGCTTTGTTTTTTGAGCTCGCCGTTAGATTTCTTGAGACTAAAGGCGGACTCGAATACTGCGGAGGCGAGTGAGAGAACGGTTAGATTTTCTGGCAGGTTCGCGAGCGATACCTCGGTAGCGCCAGCGGCGATGTCACCAGAGCTTCTGTCTCTGGAAATCTGCACAGCTTTATCGGCCTCGTCAGCATTGTGGTAGCGGGTGGCGATACTTCTGGCCAGTTGTAGCTTCGCCTCGCGTGGGTCTAGCGTAGGGTCGCATGTCTCGCCAAGGAGCATAAGGTAGTATTTATGCATCAGCTCGTCTGAGATAGCCATGATCTTATCCACCATGGCGGTGGCTGGTTCGCTGACTCCGATGTAGTTGTGTGAGGATTTAGACATCTTCTTCACTCCGTCTAAGCCTTCTAAAAGAGGCAGGACGATGACGACTTGCGGTGGCATTCCTTCTTCCTTCTGCATGTCGCGACCCACTAGATTATTGAATAATTGATCAGTGCCGCCTAGTTCGACGTCAGCTCTCACCATCACTGAATCCCAGCCTTGCATGATGGGGTATTGGATTTCGTGGAGGCGGACTTCGGTGCCTTCAGCGATACGTTTTTTGAAGTCTTCGCGCTGGAGCATTTGCTGCATTGTGACGCGTGAGTTTAGTTTGAGGATTTCCTCGTAGGTCATCTTACGGAACCAGTCGCCATTATAAACGACCTCAGTTTTCTCAGGATCGAGTATTTTAAATGCTTGATCAGTGTAAGTCTTAGCATTCGCCAGAACTTCATCACGAGTGATCGGTGGGCGGGCTGTGGAGCGTCCTGTGGGATCTCCTACAGTAGCAGTGAAGTCTCCAATGAGCAGCACTGCAATGTGGCCGAGTTCCTGAAACTGGCGCAATTTTTCCATGACGACCGTGTGGCCTAGATGGATGTCTGGCGCCGTGGGGTCCACGCCGAGTTTGATGCGTAATGGCCGCCCAAGCTCTAGTTTTTCAACGAGTTCTTTTTCGCTCAGGACTTTGGCAGTTCCAGAGGTAAGTTTTTTCAGGGTTTCGGCAGTATTTAGATCGCTCATGACTTGTGAGTAGGTAGAGGAATATCAACCTGCTGTGAAGCTTTTTTACTTTAACGATGATTAGTGTGAATGGAGTTTAGAGAGAATAAGAATAATCGATGATTATCTGAAGGTGCTAAATCTCGTCTTTTTTGAAGACATTGAGTGCTCCGTTAGAGCTAATATCTTCCCGCTTTACATGGTTCTTATGATACGGTAGATTTATTTACTGATGGCTACTAAAGAAGAAATTCATTCATTACTGGCGAAAAAGCAGGCTGGTGTTAGCCGGATGCATGATCGGCAGAGGCGCGTGCATCTGCGGATGGCGCAGTTAGTGGAAGATCGTCCGGAAGTGATCGATAGTGCAGTGAAGAAGGTGATGCAGCGGCTAGAGAATTCTGGTGAAGCGACTAGAGAAATTTATATTGAATGGTATGAAATTCTGACGACTTGGTCGGCAGAAAGGATTGTGATGATGCTGCGTGATGATAGTATCAATACCGAACAGCTCCGTGCTTGTGCTCCGTTTGACTTTGTTAATGCGTGAAAGATCTGAAGCATGTCTGTTGGTAAGGAATTATTTATTCAGGATCTGAAAATAGCATTAGAGGCTGCTGCAAGCGCCTATAAGAGGAAGCGATTTGTGATCGTGGGGTCAGCTGCTATTTTAGCGACTCATCCAGGCGCTCCGAGCTTTCTGCGTCTCTCAGCGGACATTGATATGTTCCCTATCCGAAAGCTGGACACGACAGACTTCCAAGCTGGCGATGAGGAAGTGGGGCAGGCGTCTCGGTTTGAGGTAGAACATGATTTTTACATTGAGCGTCTAGGAGACTGGACAATGCTGTCTCAGCCGGATGGGTGGTTTGAGCGATGCACTAAATATAGTACCGATGGGGTGATCGATGGCGAGAGTGTGACTGTGGATGGCTACTGTCTTCAACCTCTGGATCTAGCTTATAATAAGCTAGAGGCAGGGAGAGATAAGGATCTAAATTTCGTGGCAGGCTTACTTACTGAAAAGATTATCTCGCTAACCGATTTAGAGAAGTTCATCACAGAAGGCTGCCCATACGAGGAGCTACTTCCTACGATATCTAAGAATTTAGATCTAATTAAGGCTGCGATTTAGATGCTCTACAATGGTAAATCGTAGCTTCTGCCAGTCACTCCATCAAACCAATTAATATACGCTGCGTTCACAGTAGCAATACCACCAGAGGTGGGGTAGTCACCAGTGAAATACCAATCGCCACAAGGCCCATCGATGGCGGTGTGGAGGTTTTCGATGGTCTGGAAAATGATCTCTACTTCACCTTGCCACTCGATATTTTCTGGAGTGACCATAAGACTAACTTCGGCAGAAATTTCTTCAGCGGTGAAGGGTGTGTAGATCATTTTGACCTTGTTCACGCGCTCCTCGGCAGGCTTCTTAAGTTCCGCCACGCAAGCATCGTAAACTTCTTTTAGATACTGATGGTTTCCTGCTTTTTTATGCAGCGCGATGGCTGAGGAGAAGGCGGTGAATTTACCTAGTTCTGACATGTCTATACCGTAGCAATCTGGATAGCGGATCTGCGGGGCAGTCGAGCAGATGGTGATCTTACGCGGATTAGTGCGTGAGAGAATCTTTAAGATAGACTCCTTTAGTGTGGTGCCTCGGACGATGGAATCATCAAGCATCACTAATACATCATCTTTTTTCACGATGCCGTAGGTGATGTCATAAACGTGTGAGACGAGTTGGGCACGGCCTTTTTCCTGCGAGATGAAGGTGCGCATTTTCACATCTTTATGCGCCATCTTCTCACCTTGCGGCCAGTTTTTAAGGATCACGCTATCGAGGAATTCTTCATCGATCTTGCCGTTTTTAGCGGCTTCTAAAATCTCGGTGCGGACTTGGGATCTGCGGTGCAGGCGCAAACCTTCCATGAGCCCGTAATAGGCAGTTTCAGCCGTGTTTGGAATGAACGAGAAGACCGCTTTGTCGAAGTTACCATCGATGGATTTGATGATCTGCTCAGTGAGCATCGCGCCCATTTTCTTTCTCTCATTGTAGATCTCGGGATCATTTCCACGAGAGAAATAGATCCGCTCAAATGAGCACGGCTTGTATTCTTTAGATTCTGCAAACTGCGAGGTGCTGATGAGTCCGTGGTGATCCACTACCATCATTTCGCCGGGGCTGAGTTCTTTTACTTCTTCTTGATCGGCCTCGAAAACTGTCATGAGAGGCACACGTTCTGATGCGAATGCAATCACTTCATCATCCATGTAAAAGTGGCATGGTCTGATGCCATTTGGGTCACGCATCACAAACATATCACCATTTCCAGTCGCGCCAGAGATAGAGTATCCGCCATCCCAGGGTTCAGCTGCTTCCGAGACAATTTTATGCAAATCCATTTTCTCTGAAATTTTATTCGGTATTTCTGTGCCCGGCATCCCAGAATCTCTAAGTTGATGGTAGAGATTCGTGTGTGCCTCATCCATATGAAAGCCAATCTCCTCTAAAACAGTCTGTGTGTCTGTTCCAAAGATGGGGTGCTGTCCACGCTCGATAAGAGTCTGGTTCAGTGATCCCGCATTGGTCATGTTAAAGTTTCCCTGCACCATGAGTGTGCGGGTAGGCCAGTTAGAACGGCGGATATAGGGATGGCATGAGCTCTCGTCAAATTTCCCTGATGTTCCATAGCGTAGATGGCCCATGAGAACTTCACCACCGAAGTCGAATTCAGCTTTCACGCTGTCTGCAGATTCTTGATCGAGATAGCCTTTTCTCGCCATCTTGTTGAAGTTCTTTATTTCTTTGTTGAAGATCGTCGAAAGAGCGTCTTTGTCGGCATTTCTGCGTCTATAAAGATATTGCTGCCCGATCGGCATGTTGAGCTTACAGCAACCTATACCAATACCATCTTGTCCGCGGTTACGCTGTTTTTCCATGAGTAAGAACAACTTATTAAGGCCCCATAGAGCGGTGCCGTATTTGTCGATGTAGTAGGCGATTGGCTTACGCAGTCTTACTACGGCTATGCCGCATTCGTGTTTAAGTGGGTCACTCATGATATTGAAAAATTAATTTAACTAGCAGATTTCTCAGAGACTCTGACGCCTTCCTGAGCAACGACATTTCCTAGGACATGTCCTCCTGGCCCTGCGCTGAGCGCCTTATCCACATCATCTGGTGAGACGATACATACCCAACCAATACCCATGTTAAAGGTGTGGAATTTGTCTTCGGAGTCGATGAATTCAAACAACTTCCTCATCGGAGCATTATCCCAATACGGGATTTCTAAATCTGCGCCTAAGCCTTGAAATAGACGTTCTAGGTTCTCTGGTAAACCTCCACCAGTGATGTGCGCGTACGCTTTAGGGATTACTCCTGCAGATTTCACATCAGCTACCACATCATGGTAGAGGCGAGTAGGTGCGAGGAGTGAGATTATTTCTTCTTTAGTGAAAAGGTTAGGGTTTTCCGCTAGCACGCGGCGGATCAGGCTCCAGCCATTGGCATGCGGACCATCAGATCCATAACCTATCAGCACATCGCCTTCCTTTATAGTGGTGGGGTCGATCAGTTCTGGTTTCTCAACGCAGCCGATGCAGAATCCTGCCAGTTCAATGACATCAGTAGGAACGATCCCAGGCATTTCTGCCGTCTCGCCACCTGCTAGGATACAACCGCATGATTCTAAGTAGTCACACATTCCCGCAATCAGAGCGGTGATCATCGGCTTATCCAGAGCGGCGATTCCTATGTAGTCTAGAAACATCAACGGATCACCACCAGTAGTGATGATATCGTTCACACTCATCGCTACTAAGTCTTTTCCAGCGCCGGCGTATTCACCATGCTCTAGCTGGACTTCCAGCTTGGTTCCGACTCCATCACAGCCTGTGACAATTACGGGTTGCTTGTATTCGCTGAGATCAAATGCTGCTGCAAATAGTCCGAATGCTCCATGGAGCTTTCGTTGCTGCTGCGTTCTTTTCACATGCGTGCCAATGTCTCCTACGAGAGCAGCTGCTTCTCGTGTGTCGACTCCAGATTCCTTATAAGTTAGCTTGCCTGACATAGTCTGTGGCAAAGTTGTAACACTCCCCACACAAGTGGCAAGCCCTTAGCACAGAAAATGAAAATTAACCCGAGGATAGAGTTTAAGTAGCAGATCAATTTATCTTAGGACGCTTGATGATGAGGGCGGATCAGCACTATTTTCTGTTCCAATAGGCAGCTAGGGCGCTACCGATGAGGCAGTGGTAAAGTGCTGAGATGGCGCAGGGGGTGGCTGCGAGGATGGTGAAATGTTTAGTGGCAAGTTGGGAGCCTAAGCCAGAGTTCTGCATCCCTACCTCTATAGAAATGGTGCGGGTGTCTCTGGTGTTAAGTTTCACGAGTTTAGCGATGTAGTACCCAGCGGCAAAACCGAGAATGTGGACGATGAATACAGCAGGGAGTAGTGTGCTGTAGTATGTGATGATGTTGGATTTAGTGAGGCCTACGACACCTCCAACGATGAGGACAATAACGAGCACCGCGATGACAGGTGCGATTTGCTTGGCGATAGTCAGTTTATTACGGAAGAAATGATTCAGTAACAAGCCGCCGAGCACAGGAAGCAGAACCACTGTTAGCATGGATTGGATCATCGCCAAAGAATCCACCTTCAAGATAGCGCTGGCATAAAACTTAGTGAGTAGGGGGGTCATGATCACCGCGATGAGTGTGGAGCACATGGTGATCAGCACCGAAAGTGCGACGTTGGCCCTGGCTAAAAAGCACACCACATTACTTGCTGTGCCACCCGGGCAGCAGGAGACGAGGATGATCCCAAGTTTTAGCTCAGGCGGCAGTGCAAACAAAGTTGCCACACTCCAGCCGATAAATGGCATTAATAGAAACTGCGCAAGAATACCGATGAAGATAGAGCGAGGAGTCTTGAGGATCTCCTTGAAATTCTCAAACGTAAGTGTCATCCCCATCCCTAGCATGATGACCCCTAGTCCGAGTGAAAGTAACCGTATCTCAGTTCCAAAGAGGACCATTTTTCCTTTCACAAACCAAGTCATGGAAGGCGGGTAGAACCAAGCGATGATGACGCCAAGAACAGTCCAGAGCCAGAAAAGTCGAGTGAGCATGGTGGGTAACCTATCGATCTTCTAGACGATAGCAAGATTGTAAAACAGGTTGTTTAAAAACTTATTTGGAATAAGATGGCTCTTGTTTACTGGTATAGTTAACCCTCACAAATCAGTGATCATCTAATGTAAGAAATACGAAATCGATCTAGGCAAGAATGCCACCATCGAGTTAGCTAATGGAAAGAAGTTCGATCTGATTTTTAAGAAGAAGGACTTACTCACGTTTGAAGGCGCTAAATTTTCATTCGACCACCCAAACAAATTCACCCCATCGCGGTCCGATTTAGGAGAAGGGGTTTACCAAACCACGATAATGTCCCCCACTGGTAGCGGTATTATAGTTCAGGAATACAGCCTCAATTTACTTACTGATATGGTAGATCTCATGATCCTTGAGCTAATAAAAGAAGAAGCTGAGGTGGGTTACAAAATAACAAAGTCGCCGATAGAAATCCCGATCAGTAAAGAAATCACACTCAAAGGTAAGCGGGTGGTGTCATCCATTAAAGATAGTGGAACCATCCTTCAGGTGATCAGCTATGCAAAAAAGGGCTCAGGGGTGCTGGTGATTACTAGGATGGATAAAGACGCTACTGATGAAGAAAAGCTTTTATTGAAGACGTTCTGGAGCACTTTGAAGATCTCATTAAAGTAAATATTGGTTTGATCTGAAATTTAGCCTTCACCATAGAACACTCTCTCAGTAGAGGTGTTTTCGCGTTAATATTTCGGGGTGTTGGAGGTATTTTAGTTTCTAAACAAAATTGTAAAACTATGGGATTTACTAACGGGGGAATTCATCTATTGCTTGGACATGACAAAACTTTTGATTACAGGGAAATCTGGGCGCATGGGGCAGACTCTCATCGAGGCTACTGGGCTGAACCCTCAGGCTGAACTTGGCGGAACCCATGATACTGGCGAGGATCTACCGCGCGCATTCGAAGAGGTGGATGCGGCGATTGATTTCACGGTGCATTCATTTACGAGCAGCGTCGTGGAAGCAGCACTGGCGAGTAATACTCCATTAGTGATCGGTACTACGGGACACACGGATGAGGAGCGCGCAGTTATTGTGAAGGCAGCTAAGACGCTGCCTATCGTATTTGCTTCTAACTTCAGCGTGGGGGTGAATACTCTGTTCTGGCTGACCCGCAAAGCGGCGGCTATTCTAGGGAATGACCGGTTTGATATTGAGGTGGTGGAAATGCATCATCATCATAAAATAGACGCTCCTTCTGGCACAGCTCGCACGTTATTAGAAATTCTCAATGAAGAAACTAATACCACTTATAAGGACGATGTGGTGCATGGTAGAAAGGGAAACATAGGGGCTCGACCATCGAAAGAGATTGGCATGCACACGCTGCGCGGCGGCGATGTGGTGGGTGATCATACCGTGATGTTTGCCGCTGATGGCGAGCGGGTCGAGCTGACGCATAAGGCTAGCAGCCGGATGACATTCGCCGGTGGGGCAGTCCAGGCAGCAGTCTGGCTCCAGGGCAAGCCAGCAGGTCTCTACGACATGCAGGATGTATTAGGGCTGAAATAGATTTTTATTCTCATTTTATAATGGCAACAAGAGTAGGCATTGCACTGGGGACAAACCTCGGACAGCGTCTCACGCATCTGCGTGAGGCGCGTGACATGCTACGCCAACTAGTGGACCGAGACTCGCACTACCTGCAAGCTCCCGTTTACCAATCCGCCCCAGTGGGCTGTCGCGAGGGTAGTCCAGATTTCTATAACACCGTCATTGAGATCGACTATATTGGTAAGCCATACGAGCTACTTGCGAAGACTCAGGGGATAGAATTCCACCTTGGTAGGGAAGCGGTCTATGAGAGGAATGCCCCGCGTATTATTGATATCGATATCCTTTATATGGGCGATGAAAGCATGCAGGATGAAATTCTCTCTATCCCTCATCCGCGGCTAATCCACAGGAGATTTGCGCTGCAGCCACTCAATGACATCCGGCCCGATCTAATCCTCCCAGGCGATGAGGTGACTATTTCTGAACATTTACGCCATCTGGAATCAGACGAGCCATCGCTTACTCTTGTCCAAATCACTTGGTAGTGTATCATTTCCATTCATCATGAAATCTAGCGAAAAAGCCGAGCGAATCAAAAACATGAAAGGGCGCAACCCTGTGAGCTGCCTCACAGGGTATGATTTCGCCACAGGTAAGCTTTTAGACGAAGTGGGGGTGGACCTTATCCTCGTGGGCGACTCCCTTGGTATGGTGGTGTTAGGATTTCCAGACACTACCCATGTCACCATGGAGCACATGCTGCACCATACGGCGGCAGTTGCGCGCGGAGTGAAAAATGCCTTAATAGTAGGGGATTTACCTATTCATTCTTACGACACCCCAGCTGAGGCATTGACAAATGCTAAGCTACTCATTGCAGCTGGTGCAGATGCCGTGAAGCTGGAAGGTGGGCTTAAACAGATCAAAAAAGTAGCAGCGATCATCGATGCGGGCATCGCAGTCTTCGGTCACATGGGGATGTTGCCGCAGCGCGTTCTCATGGAAGGTGGCTATAAAAAGAAAGGGAAGTCCGAGGGTGAAGTAAATGCCATCATAGAAGGCTGCCTCGCTCTCCAAGAAGCGGGCTGCTTCGGCATCGTGCTAGAAAGTGTGGTGGGGGAATCTGCCGCTAAGATAACTGATCTATTAGAAATCCCCACCATTGGGATAGGCTGTGGTCTGGGGAACTGCGATGGCGAAATAGCCGTCATCACCGATGTTATAGGAGCGTATCCTTGGTTCGTCCCACCATTTGCAAACATTCGAGCTGATGTGGCAGGGGAAACCAAACGCGCAGTAGCGGAATACATCTCAGACGTAACAAGGCGGGAGTCACAAAACAGACAAGATTAGTCCATTCCAAAGTTAGTGTGCTTTTAACACGCAACCGCATTGTGTTTGATAATACTCGGGGGTTAAAACCTTACTCTTAGCTTGCTGTCGGGTTGGCCAGTTTTATCTAACATCTTGGCCACGAGCTGACCAGTGATCGGGCCTAGGCTGAGTCCCATCATGGCGTGTCCAGTGGCTACGATGACGTTGTCATGACGGGGTATTCTACCGATGTAGGGTAGCCCATCTGGAGTGCAGGGTCGAAGTCCTGCCCATGGTTTCACATCCGCAAAATCCTCATCCTTAAACTGTGGGAAATACTCCTTCACGCTCTTGATGATGCCCCGCACGCGGCGTGGATTGATGTCTAGTTTATTGGCACCTATCTCCATAGTGCCAGCGATACGGAGTGAATTGCCGATCGGTGTGACGGCGACCTTTGCCTCCGAGAAAATGCTGCATAGCTCGGGGAGTTGGGCGGGATCTGTTAGGGTGAGTGAGTAGCCTTTGCCTGACTGCATACAGAGTTTCTTACCGAGCTTCTGAGTGATTGCTGGCGACCACGCGCCACAGGCCATGACGACATGAGATGCGTTGAGGGTTTCACCGCTGATCAATTTTACGCCGGCTACTTTATGATCGGTCATAAGGAAGTCGCTGACCTCTGCTTGGTAACGGATCTCACCGCCAGATTTCTTGATCCTCTGCCGCAACACATTCATGAATCTGTTAGGATCTAGATGACAGTCCTGCTCGAACCAGACGCCACCTGCCACATCCATCTGGATGGCAGGGTCTAGCTGGGAAACGCGGGCGGAGTCACAGACCTCTGCGCGGATACCGATTTCATTCGCCATTGCGGCGACGGAGGCTTCGGAATCTAGGCCCTTTGGTGTTTTGCAAAGCATGAGTAGTCCGCGTTTTTTAAAGCCGAATTCTTCTTCCTCAGCTAGTTCAGTGAAGAGTTTTCTACTCTCTAGGCTCATTTCAGCGAGTAGTTCTTTGACTGTTTCAGTGTGCTTTTCGTTCGCATGTTTCCAGAACTGGATTCCCCATTTAGCGAGGTCCCAGCTTAGTCTGGGTTTGATGTAAAATGGGCTCTCAGGATTCATCATCCAGCGCATCCCTTTGGCGATCATTCCTGGGGCCGCCAGTGGTATAAAATGGCTAGGCACCACCATCCCGGCATTGCCAAATGAACAACCTTCCTCAGATTCAGGGGCTCTATCCAGTACTGTGACATCTAGCCCGCGTTGAGACGCGTAGTAGGCAGCGCACAGACCGATGACGCCGCCTCCCACGATAATGACTTTCTCTGAACTATTTCGCATGCTTCCATCATAATCAGATTTGCACTTGGTCGTCTTGCGCATTCACTCAGCCATTGCCGACTATTCTGCAAATATCAATTGAAAATTTATCAAAAACCAGTCATAGTCACTCAAATGCAAGTTAACGAGATCAGATCTGGGACTTCTACTGAGATCCAGAGTAGAACCAAGAATAAGACTGCCCTACCATGGACAGTCATCGTCTATGATGATCCTATCAATCTGATGCAATATGTCACGATGGTGTTTAAAAAAGTCTTCAGCTACTCAGACGAAAAGGCCACTGTGCTGATGAAAGAGGTGCATCAAAAAGGGCGCTCACTGGTTTGGTCGGGTGAGAAGGAAAAAGCAGAATTTTATGTGCAGCAGTTGCATTCATTTCAGCTCAAAGCCTCATTAGAACAAGAATCATGAAGCTCGCTCCCACGCTCAAAGGCGGTCTCAGGATCGATGCTGACTCACTAGAAGACTGGATGGTGCTAGATGCTATCTGTGCGGATGCGGCTAGTCTCCCAGGCGCGCCACTGTATGATAGGCTCTCAGAGAAGATGGCAAAAGATCCGGACTGGGAAGAGTTCGTCGCGCCTGATATACGCAGCCAGTTTTCTGATCAGATCGCTCACATCTCACGCGCCATTTCATCCGCTCCTATGGATGAAGATCAGGCCGGTTCCATCTTTATTTCGAAAGAAGACGCACCGCTTTGGTATGGAGCGCTCAACCAAGCTCGTATAAGCCTGGAGCAAGTATTCCATCTCAGTGAACTTGATGAATTTGAGGATTTGGATGATCTTGGAGATATCGGAGAAGAGAAGCGCTCCGCAGTGATCCGTGGCCACTTCTACTCTTACTTCCAGTGCCTGCTGTTAGAGTATGTGCTTGAGTAGATTTTAAGGGCGTTTTTCTATCCATTCTTGAGTTCCGTAGCGTGAGGCTACTAGCTCATTTACCGCGGTAAAAAAACTTACCTCTGGTGTCCAGGGGATGACTGATTCTGTTAGAAGACGAGTGAAAGATGCTTGCCATTTAGAGGTGTCAGTTATTCCGATAATCGAACCCTGATGGAGCAGTCCGTGGCGGGTGCGTTTCTGTCCTGCACCGGCTAGTTTGTCACCGGCGGGAGTGACGATGTCGTAGGCGACGGGGTTTGCGAAGCAAGCAACCGAGTCGTTGCCGCTGTTCTCGGAGATTAGCATGCACTTTGTCTCTGTTTCATTGAGAGCCTCAGCAACAGCCTCGTGGATGATGCGGTAGCTCTCGGCGCCTCGCAGTGCTGCCCAGGGATGAGTATGTGGGATCGCGAGGGTGTAAGTGAGGTCGGCGCGGTGATCGACAATTCCACCGCCGGTCCAGCGGCGTATATAGTCTAGTGTCTTCTCATTGAAAATAGTGCGTGCGGTGGCTAGTGACTCGAAATATCCGAAGCTAACAGATGGTCGATCCCAAGAGTAAAACCTCAGCAGGGGAATGTCAGAAATATTTTCTAACAGAAACTGATCCACCGCCATGTTCGCCGCCCCGGAGCGAGGGGAAGGGTCATGCCAGAGATTGAGTTCTGTCAGGGTTTGCATGGGTAAGTTTTTACAAGATAAGGATGAGATGTCAATGA
>CAWVXI010000027.1:0-43243 GCA_963934155.1 uncultured Verrucomicrobiales bacterium
TTGGTATTTTGTCGATGATGAGAAGGCGAAAGCTTACCTGGAGAAAGAAGCCCGAAAACGCGGTTCTCGATAGTTTTTATTTATAGCTTGCATGTATCAGCCAGCCATGGAGATTTAGGTGCATGAGTATTTCTCGAACTGACGATGTAAGAATAGGCAAACTAGATCCATTGATTTCACCTGCTGTTCTTTCCTATTACCTGCCTATTTCTGAGAAGGCTAGCGAGGTAGTGTCGGCTGCACGTCAGGGGTGTGAGAATATCATGAAGGGTGCGGATGACCGCTTGCTGGTTGTAGTGGGGCCTTGTTCTATTCATGATACCAAGGCGGCGATTGAATACGCGCACAAGCTGAAGCCGCTGGCAGATAAGTATAAGGGTGACTTACAGATAGTGATGAGAGTTTACTTCGAGAAGCCGCGCACTACGGTGGGCTGGAAGGGTCTGATCAATGATCCACATCTTGATGGTTCATTTGATATCAATCGCGGGCTTAGGATCGCGCGTGAGTTGCTTCTGGAGCTAAACGAAATTGGGATGCCATCGGCTACGGAATTTCTGGATACTATTTCGCCACAGTATGTGGCGGATTTGATTAGCTATGGTGCCATCGGGGCGCGCACTACGGAGTCACAGATCCACCGTGAGCTAGCGTCTGGATTATCGATGCCGGTAGGGTTTAAAAACGGAACTGGTGGGAGTATTCAGATCGCGCTGGACGCCATTCAGGCGGCGCAGGGGTCTCATCATTTTCTTTCGGTTTCAAAGGAAGGTGTGTCTGCCATTGTCACGACGACTGGGAACGATGCTTGCCATATTATTTTACGAGGATCATCACAAGGACCGAACTTTGATGTGGATTCAGTCAATGCCGTTGCCGAGCGTCTCAAGGAGAAGGGGCTACCGGAGCAAATGATGGTTGATTGTTCACACGGGAATTCTAAAAAGGATTACCGCAACCAGCCAGCGGTGGTATCTGACCTTTGCGGGCAGATTGCTTCAGGATCTAAGGCGGTAGCCGCAGTGATGATAGAGTCTCATCTGGTGGAAGGTGCCCAAAAGCTGAATAGCGACCTAGAAAAAATGACTTACGGGCAGTCCGTGACTGATCAATGTATCGGCTGGGATGCAACGGAAGATCTGCTATTTGAACTCGCAACTGCGGTGCAGACTAGGCGGAAGTTGTAGTTTGGTGGCGCATAGATAGTTTATCATTTCGCAACACCTTTGGTGTTGTAATGCATTTCTAATACAAACCCAAAGTTCGATGAACCTTGGGCTATCATACGTATCACCTTTGGTGATAGCCGGGGTTGTTGGTTACGCTTAATGCTGCTCAAGAAATGATTGCCTAGAGAGCGAGGCGTATTTTCCATTCAGGGAGAGAAGTTCTTCGTGGGTGCCCTTTTCGATAACCTCTCCGTGCTCTAAGACGTAGATGCAGTCTGCATTCTGAATGGTGGAGAGACGGTGGGCGATGACGAAGGCGGTGCGGGTGGACATGAGGTTGTCGAGCGCGTCTTGGATAAGTTTTTCTGTCTTGGAGTCCACGCTGGCGGTGGCTTCATCGAGGATGAGTATTGGCTGATTTTTTAGCAGGGCGCGGGCAATGGAGAGACGTTGTTTCTCGCCTCCAGATAGCTTCACTCCGCGTTCGCCTACATTGGTATCGAGCTGGTTGTTAAGTGCTCTGACGTAAGGTGCGGCGTTGGCGGCTTCGAGGGCGACCCAGAGTTCTGCATCGGTGGCGTCTCGCTTGCCGAGGATCATGTTTTCGCGGACAGTGCCATTGAAGAGGAATGCATCTTGAGTCACGTAGGCGATACTATTTCGGAGGGATGTTTTGTTGATGGTATTTAGTTCTTTACCATCGATAGTGATAGAGCCTTCATCGTATTCATAGAATCTGGTGAGTAGATTAACGAGTGTGGATTTACCTGCTCCTGTGGTGCCTACGAGGGCGATGGTTTCTCCGGATTTAGCCGTAAAGCTAATGTTCTTTAGTGTGGTGGGTGTTATCTCTTTACCTGCTTTATTTTTGTCATAAGTAAATGACATATTCGAGAATTTGACTTCACCTCTAATAGGCCTGGCTAGTTCTTCTCCATTGTCTGCGTGGATCTCATTAGGTGTGTCTAAAATTTCAAACACGCGCTCGGCAGCGGCTTTCGATGACAACGCCATCTGGTTTAGCCCGTGGAGCCTGCCGATAGGTTCATAGAGCGCCCAGATAATGGTGAAGAATACGAGGTAGATTTCTGTTCCTACTGCGGGGTCACTGATGATGCGGTAACCGCCCACACCGAGGACCAACACATAACCGATGGAGGTTAGAAAGCTCATGGAAGGGGAGTAGAAGGCCCAGTATTTCATGACTTTTAGTGTGGCTTCGCGCACTTTATTAGAGAGGCTATTGAAGCGCTTTTTTTCTTCGTGCTCGGCGGCGTAGGATTTTATTTGGCTAATTCCCGAGATGTTATCGTTGAGCAAAGAGTTCATGTCGCCAGTGAATTTTTTCATGTCGCGATATCTGTCTTTGGCGTGTCGAGTATAGATGACCGCACCTATCGCTAGTAAAGGGATAGGTGCCAGCGCGGTGAGGCCTAGTATAGGGTCTTGCCAGATGAGGAATGCTGCTATTCCGCAAATTTGTAGAACTGCGACTAGGCCCTGTTCTACACCATCGATCAATAGCCGTTCCATGGCGGGGACATCTTCCGCAACTCGCGTCATGACGTCTCCTGTCTTGCGAGTGTCAAACCATGTTAGTGGGAGACGTTGCAGTTTAGAATATAGTTCTGAACGCAGGTCAAAAATAGCTTTTTGCTCAAAGACGTTGTTAATGAGGATACGAAGGCAATTAAAAAAATCTCTTCCAAAAAACGAAGCTAAGGCAATAAGTGTATAGAAGAGCAGGTCTGATGAGGTGTCTTCTTTATATGCTTCAGACTGGAGATTAGGCAGATCTTTAGAGAGTTCTGCTATGATCAGCTCTTTAGATTTAGAGTCGGCAACTACTGTTTTTTCGATAGTATTGAGGATTTCCGTAGTTTTTTCTACTTTTTCGTGCTCACTAATTACATTTTTATAAATCTGCCCAGATACCATTGAAAAGATGGGTAGCATAGCAGTCATGAGAATGGCACAAAGTAGCTGTGCACTAGCTAGTTTGGGGTAGCGGCCGTAGTAGGAAAAGATGCGTTTGATGGTCTTCATGAATGAGGGGCAATGTGTGACAGGAATTGGGCTTTGTAAAGAAATGGTCGAAATGAATGAACTTTAGAGTTGTCGAGACGGGTATTTGTTAGCTAGTGTTACTTTACACACTGAAAACGATTAATCACAACACTACATACTATGCCCTTATTATTTGGAATACTAACAGCGCTTGTCCTCACCATCTCAGCATGGATAGGATTCAAGAACCAAACGGAATACAAGAAACAAATTGTCGATAGACAGACCGAGGAAGCGAACTTAGAGAGAGAAATAGGTTTCCTTAAAAAGCGCACAGATGACTGGCTGGCTACCAAAGCCGAAAAGGAAGAACTTAAAGCAGCTAATGTAGTGCTCTCAGAGGAGATATCTACTCTCGAGAGTAAGATAGAAGAGATCAAGTCTGAAATCGCTCAGAAAAAGAGCAGTAAGACACAACTAACAGCTGAAGTGGCGGCATCTAAGGCTATATTTGATAAGGTCGGCGGTGTGCGAGCAATTGTTCCTAAGATCAAAGGACTTCGTTCTGACATTGCGTCATTAACTGCCGAGATTGAAGAGGGGAATGCTACATTGAGAAGTCTCAAGCAGTCCAAATCTGATACTCAGGCATCGATTGTTGTAAATGAAGAGCGTGTAGAATTCGAAACAACTGGTCAATCTCAGCCATTTCTTAGCACTACGATCAAGACAGTTTATTCATCATGGGGATTCGTCACACTTAACGGTGGTGATATTCAAGGGGTGGTGCCAGGATCTACTCTCGCAGTAGTCAGAGGCGATGAAGTAGTTGCTAAACTCAAAGTAACCACTGTAGAGCCAAACCGAGCTGCCGCTGATATCCTTAGAGAGTCGCTAGGTGCTGATATCTTCCTCAGAGCAGGTGACAAGGTCGTAGCAATAGCTTCTACAAAGCCTGCTGACCCAGCTAAAAAAGTAACTACTAATTAATTTCTAACAACCTACATTGAACACAACTTTTAAAAGATTATGAAACTTATACTATACATCCTCGCATTAGTTTCCATTGTTGGTGCTGCTGCATTCTCAATGATGAATATCGAGAAGCATGATAAACAGCTTGCTGATACTAAGGCTAAATTATTTGAAGTCAGAGCTAAGATGAAGCAAGTCTCTGTCAAAGAAGGCGAGCTCCAAGATGAGATAGTTCTCAGAACGGACGCTAAAGAGCAAAATTTCGCTCTCGATGCTGATAAGGCACTTAGGGAGAGGGACGTCAGAGATAATAACAAGCTCAGTGCCGATTTTGATAGTGACCTAGAAGAGCTCGTTGGTGAGAAGGACAAGTACAATGCAGCAATTGCTGAAATAGAGAAGGAGCTAGCAGGTGAGAAAGTCCCACTAGAGAAAGTGGAAGAATTCGTGACAGGTCTTGAAAACACGAAAAAAGATCTTAATAAGACAAATATAGGCCTTCAAGAAGAGGTGAGTGTTTTCTCCGATGCAGTGAAACAAAATAATGCAGTCCTTAGTGATTTCAAAGACGCTCAACTCAGACGCCGTAAGAATCTTGGAGCCAACAATGTCTCTTCGCTCATCACGGCAGTGGATAACGAGTGGGGGTTTGTAGTGCTTAAGCCGCATGCGGACTCGATGATTAGACGGGAGTCTAAGCTCTTAGTGATCCGTGGCAATAGACACATCGGCAGACTTACTATCAATGCAATTGAAGTTGAAGCGGGTAGAGTGCTTGCGGACATCGACTATTCTAGTCTAGCTCCAGGAATGAGAATTAGACCTGGTGACCGCGTCATCATGAGTAAGTCACTTACTCAATAACGGGTGAAGCAATACTCTTAACATTTTTTTTAGCCCACAGAGTCTACTCTTGTGGGTGTTTTGTTTGAGGAGAGTCTAATTTTAGAAAAAGCAAATGAATATTGAACAGATCTGTGGTATCTTTGTCTGTTCACAAGAGAAATATGGCTAGTATTTCGATCAATGCTCTTGAATCCGGGAAGGCTGTTGATTTAGAGAGATCATTAGTAGAACCAGTAGTAAAATCAATAATCCCTATGGATGAAAGAGCACAAACCAAGCAAGGTGCCCGTGAGGACCCTGATCTTCATTTAGTGCGACTAGCGCAAAATGGAGATACGAAGGCGTTTGATGAGCTAGTTATGAAGTATAGCCAGAAACTCTACGGACTGGTCTATCATATGACATCAAATAAAGATGACACCCACGATCTACTCCAGGATGTCTTTGCCAAGGCCTACCGATCAGTGAGTAAGTTCCGTGGGAATTCCATGTTCTACACTTGGATCTATTCTATTGCTACCAATATGACCTTGAATTTTCTCAAGAAACGTAAGCGCAGGGTGGCGTCCAGCCTCGATGATGTTAATACAGGCATCCAGAATGACCCTGCCTTCGTCGATGCCAGCCACCGATCTAACCCCAGAAGACAGATAAATATCAACGAACTTCAGAAAAAATTGAACAAAGCGATGATGATGTTGTCAGAAGATCATAGAGCGGTAGTTACCATGTTCGATATCCAGGGGATGGCACATGCCGAGATAGGAAAAATATTAGGAGTATCTGAAGGCACGGTGCGTTCAAGGCTATTCTACGCTCACCAGCAACTCAGAGGATACTTAGCAGAGTTTCAAGGCAGTGAGAGACACTACTAATCTAACTAGCTAAGAAAACTTCAACTAACAAAGATCATGACAGATAAAGAACTACAAGACCTCATCAGGCTCAAGAAATATGAGCAACCAGAAGATGGCTACTTTGATGATTTTCTCGTTGAATTCCAGCAGCGTCAGCGTTCTGAAATGCTCAAGACATCAGCAAGAGGTCTGCTGATTGAGCGTGCTAAAGCATGGTTCTACGAGTTCGGTGCTATGCGTTGGGTGCTTGGAGCAGGTGCCGCCTACGCTACCCTAGCATTGGTGTTTAATTTTATTCCTAGTGAAAAAAGCGAAGAGCCTGCGATGGGGGCTACTTTTGCTGAAGGCGTGAACATGGAGGAAAACATTATTTCTACAGTATCGCTAGAAGATGAGGATTCAGTGGAAGCCAAGTTAGTGAGTATGGCGTTCATAAACCCAGTGGATTTTTCCGCTCCTGCGGCAGCTTTTTCTGCCGATGAAAGAATTTTTTAGGTCTCATAATCTAGGCATACTGCTCGCTTTTTCTGCTTTGTTCTTGAATCAATAAGTAATTCCCCTTAAAAATTCGCTATGTTAAAAACTTGGTTTTCCATAATTTTTCTTACACTCCTCAGTTCAGTACTTGCCTTTAGCCAGTCCAAGACTCTGAGTTTCGCCTCAGCCAGTAAGGGTGGAAAAGCTTACGAGGCTGAAGGTACATTAATAGACAGCAAGGGAACTCTTGTCACTATCGCTCTGGTGGGCGCTGATCCCACTAAAGCGACCGTTAAAAATGCCAAGGGTGAGGTGATGAATCTCAAGCTCGTTATCCATGATCCTGTCAGTAGAATCACAATACTCGAGCTGCCACAATCTGAGCGCGATGGCGTAGGCGTTGTCAACATGATAGGAGATAGTACCATACTAGAGCCAGGTGATGCCGTTATCACTAATCTTATCAGAAGAAATGAAGTGAGCCGAGTGGTCAGCCATGTGAAGCGGCATAATGGTAAAGTCTTACCTCTAACATTTGTAAGGATTAACCATCCGGTGGGTCTTCAGAAAGCGGGGACTCCTGTGCTGAACACTAAGGATGAGCTAGTGGCATTTGTTTTCCAGCAAGACAGTAGTGATAAGACTATGTTTGCGCTTCCTGTAGAAGTCCTCACTAATGTGAAGCATTTTGTCACCGAGGGTGTTGGGGTATTTAAACCCTGCTGGATAGGGGTTAGTATGGATCACCTCAATGACGCGCCAGTAATCATTGGTGTTCGTCCTAGTGCTCCTGCGAAAAAAGCGGGGCTTCAAAAAAATGACGTTGTGCTTTCTATTGGCGGTAAAAAAGTTGCTGATTACCCATCAGTAGTGAACGCTTTCTACTACCTCCAGGCTGGACAGCCTACGGAATTTAAAATTCTCAGAGGTACTAAACTGATGAATTTAAGCGTGACTCCAGAAGTGAACCCGCTCTATAAATAATCACTCACCCTTCTCACCTCTGACCTAGACTAAATAATATGAAAGTAGGCATCATCGCAAATCCTTATAAGGATGGAGTGTCTTCTGCACTATTGAAGCTATTAGATATTTTAAAATCACATAAGCTTCATACTACTGTGGAGGACGAGACCATCGCCGCACTAGATTTCTCTAATAAAAATATTCCAGAACTCCCAGCTACTGGTCTAGCGAAGGAGTGTGATGTTGTTATCGTGCTGGGAGGAGACGGTACTATCCTCGATGCAGCCCACCGACTAGGTCCGACCGATGTGGCCGTAGCAGGAGTGAATCTCGGTCATTTAGGATTTCTGACTAGCTGTAAGGATACTGAAATGGAGCTGCTCGTTAGCGCACTCGCAACTGGGACCCATCACGTTGTTCCGCGGATGCTTCTCAAGGCTACCGTTCGTTTAACAGATGGCAGCACGTCAGAATTTTTCGCGGTCAATGAGATCACCCTTACCCGTGGTCAGACAGGGAGGATTGTAGCGATGGATGCCTTTATCGATGGCGACCTTCTCAACCATTACAGAGCCGATGGACTGATCGTCGCCACGCCCACAGGATCCACGGCATATTCGCTCGCCGCAGGTGGTCCATTACTGTCTCCAAAGGCACAAAATATAGTAATCACCCCTATTTGTCCACATAGCTTGAGTAACCGCTCATTAGTTCTAACTGACAGTTCTGTTGTAGAGCTTATATCAGTAGATAACTCCGAGGCTCCTACCCTGTTTAGTGTGGATGGAAGATGTCCAGTGGAAGTGGATCACGGTGGGAAAGTCATTGTGGAAAAGGCAGATCACAAACTCAATATGATCCGACTCGAAGGTAGATCCTTCTTCTCCACCCTCAGGCAGAAACTCCACTGGGGGTAAGTTTATTTGTTTAGAGCCTAATTTAGGCTAACTTTTGTAATGGTCATTACAGGCTTTATAAATTAATCTTTAACTATGAATAAATTTGATAAAGTTTGTGCGGTGATGACTATTCCGGTTGGTGTTGTATTTATGATCCTGGGGGTCATTGGTATTTTTGCTGGCTCTAGCGCTAATTTCACACTTCCACCAGTCCTTGGGGTTATCCCCTTCTTTTTAGGATGGGCGATGTGTGTGACTCTAATCAAGTTCTGGAAATCTAATAATACATCTTCATCTGAGTTTATTCCGAGTGCTAAATTCATGGATTTTTTAAACCAGCATCCAGAGTTTAGAGCGGGACCTATGAAATTACAATGGGCTGCATTTCATCAGTGGTTGTACCATCCTCACAGTTATACTGGATTGATAGTTTGATGGAATTATTTAAAAGAGCAGCAAAGCTGATTGGCGAAAGAGCAAAACAATATAGCAAGATTAGCGGCGTTAGTCGTCAGTTGCATAGCCCGCTATGCGCCTTCCTCCTGCCTTGCTCCTCTCACTATTTTGTTTTTCTATCAAACCACTATCACTGTTCAAATGGTATTAGACAGAAATTAATCCATTACTTTTAACGATATGCCTGATTTATCATTCGAAAAAGCAGCGATTAAGCGCGGTGCGGCGGCTAGCTTTTCGCATATCGTAGGGATCGATGAAGCGGGACGTGGTCCACTTGCTGGTCCGGTTTCTGCTGCGGCAGTGATCTTACCTAAAGGTTACCGGCATGATCTTTTGGATGATTCTAAAAAACTCAGTGAAAAAAAACGTGAGTTAATTTATGAAGATCTCATCGCGGATAACCGCATTCTTTGGGCGCACAGTTTCGTTGAGCCAGAGGAGATAGACTGTATCAATATACTTAAAGCAACTCATGCCGCCATGGCTAGAGCAGCAGCTCAGCTAAATGTAGACTCCATCTACTGTCTAATCGATGGTCTACCAGTGCCAAATTTCCCATTTGCATCAGAAGGCATTGTCAAAGGTGATGGTAAAAGTCTTAGTATTGCGGCGGCGAGCATCATAGCAAAGGTCACTCGAGATAGGAAAATGCTGGAATATGCAGAAGAATTCCCCGAGTATGGTTTTGAGAGGCACAAAGGGTATGGGACAAAGTTCCATCTTGAAGCCCTCAATCAACATGGCCCTACTAAGATACATCGTAGATCGTTTGCACCCGTTGCTCAACTCACCGTACCGCCTGAGAGATAAACAGGGCGAGAAGATAGGGCACATCAAGATAGGGGAGGTAGGAGAAAAGATGGCGCGCCTGAGGCTTTATGCTAATGGAAGAAAGATCCTCTATACTAATTTCCGCGGGCCCAACGGTGGTGAGGTGGATATCATCGCCAGAGATGGCAACACACTGAGCTTTGTAGAAGTGAAAACCCGCCGCAAACGCAGCACCAGCCGGCCACTAGATGCCGTGAACTTTAAGAAACAACAACTCATCAGGCGCGGCGCTAGAGCATGGTTAAAACTCCTGAAGGATGAGGATATTCTCTGGCGGTTTGATGTGGTGGAAGTGGAGCTTACTGAAGGAGAGAACCCCGAGATTACGGTTATTGAAGGGGCGTTTTAGGTGCTAGTTCATCTGGATGAAGACCTAAGTGACGCCTTCTAACTTGCGCTTCTATGGGGGATGTATTAAGATGTAAAAGATGAAAGTTGGTAAGGAACATAATGCGGTGAGGATAGCTGCTATTGGGATTGCGAGGAAGCTGAGTGATGCGGGGCACGTGGCTTATTTTGCTGGGGGGTGTGTACGGGATGCGTTGTTGGAGAAGGTGGCTAAGGATTTTGATATTGCTACGAGTGCGACTCCTGAGCAGGTACAAGGGATTTTTCCAAATGCAGATGCTATCGGGTCGCACTTTGGGGTGATGCTAGTGAAGGTTAATATAAAAGGCCGGGAAAAAAGGGGGTCATTTGAAGTGGCTACATTTAGGACGGATGGGAGCTATCATGATGGGAGGAGACCTGAAAGTGTGGAGTTTTCTAGTCCAGAGGAGGATGCGCAACGTAGAGATTTTACGGTGAATGGATTATTCCAAGATACGGTGACTGGTGAGGTGATTGACTTTGTGAATGGCCAAGCTGATCTGAAAGCTGGAGTTCTGCGGGCGATAGGAAGGCCTGAGGAGAGATTCCAAGAGGATGCTCTGCGGCTGATGCGAGCAGTGAGATTTGCGACGACTTTAGGCTTTGAGATCGAGCCTACAACGTGGATTGCTATCTGTGAAAACGCGGATTTGTTAGGGAAGATTTCTATTGAGAGAATCCAGGCTGAGTTCTCTAGAATCATCGTTTCACCTCATAGAAGACGTGGTTTAGAGCTGCTAGTCGATAGCGGATTGATCAAATATTTTTTACCAGAAGTGCTAGATCTAATCGGCTGTGAGCAACCGCCGCAATGGCATCCTGAGGGTGATGTTTACACACATACTTGCATTATGTTAGAAATGTTAGGCGATAAAGAAGTGCCTATCACACTGGCCTTATCAGTGCTGCTGCATGATGTAGGTAAGCCAGCCACTTACACTTATGACGAGGGGGATGATCGTATCCGCTTCAATGGTCACGACGGGTTGGGGGCGGAGATGAGTGAGGTTATTTTACGCAGAATGAAATACCCTAACGATACCATCGAGGATGTTCGGGTGATGGTGGCGAACCATATGAACTTTATGCACGTGAAGCAGATGAGAGTGTCTAAGCTGAAGCGGTTCATGTCACGCGATACGTTTGACCATGAGATAGAGCTGCATCGTGTGGATTGTGCAAGTAGTAATGGATTTACTGAGAATTATGATTTTGTGTTAGAGAAGCGCGAGGAATTTGCCAATGAACCATTGATCCCTGATCCACTAATAAAAGGCCGAGACCTGATGGATCTGGGGCTTTTCCCTGGTCCTAAATTTAAAGAAATGCTCACCGCGGTGCAGAACGAGCAGCTTGAAAGTAGGTTGAGCGATCGTGAGTCTGCGATCGCGTGGGTGAAGGAAAACTATGGAGTCTGATCCTTACAAAAGTCCAGTGGAGCAAACGCTATTGGAATTAGAGAATCTGCATCCTGGAGGACTGCGTGAGCGATTTCGTAATGAAGAAATGACGGTACTTGCGGTGGGATGGTTTTATTATTTTTTCGGTAGCCTGTTGGCGACGATCGGTGCAGCTGGGCTCGTCGGACATTTTATCTGGGGTAAGCCTTTGGTCGCAGCATTAGGCGGAGTTTGTTTGATTATTGGTCCGGTATACATCATCACTGGGTTCGGGCTGAGGCGTTTCGATGTTTGGGCGCGCGTGCCATCGATGGTGGCAGCATTGGTTGCTATCGTCATCCCACCAGTGGGACTACTAGCAGGTGTGGTGTGTCTTTATCTGCTGTGGCGGAATGCGGTGCGCGAGATGTTTACCCTCCAGTATCAGGCCGCGGTAGTGGCGGAGGGAGAACTTATAGGTCACTACGGCTGGCTCGCGGTGGTGGGAGGGGTCCTGAGTGGAGCGGCTCTGAGTTTATTCGCCTACTTTATGACCATGGGCCTTCTTTAGTGGAGTGAGGTCAAAGGTAGGGCCTTTTTCATGGTTTGGGATGGTCTCAGTTGTGTATTTCTTGTCTTTATGGAAAATATCCTTAGTCGTGACGTAAACGAACATTGATAGCAGGAGTAGCACGAAGCCACTCTGAACATATTCTAAAACTCTCGTATTGATCGGCTTTTTGAAGATCATTTCTCCGAGCGCCATCGTGATATGACCACCATCCAGGACGGGGAATGGGAGTAGATTGAAGATCGCAAGGTTGATGTTGAAAATGACCCAGAAGTAGAAAATGTAGTTGAGCGGGTAGTCGCTATCTAGGAGTTGGTATTGGACTTTACCGATACCTACTGGACCAGAAAGCTGGTCGAGGCCAATACTTGATGAGCTAGAGGTAAGTTTCTGAATGGTGGTGAACATCATCATGCCGCTTTCCTTGAGCTGCTTTCCCGGTGTGGGATAGACGAGCACGGGTGGGTCATTGACGAAGCCAACACCAAGCATTGGGAGCAGTTCTGCATCGTCGTGACGTTTCCATCCGTTGCTGGGAGTGAGTGCCATTGTCTTTAGCTCCACTGGCTTCTCATCACGCAGCACTGTTAAGGTGAAAAGTTTGTCAGTCTGTGTTTTGATTAATTCAGTGAATTGACCATGGCTGTAAATCTTTTCACCATTTATAGCATCGATGACATCGCCTTCTTTCATCCCGCTAAAGTGAGCAGGGGTGCCTTCCTTGATAGGGCCAGCAGTGAGGAGGTATCTGTAGCCTATTCCAACCTGCCTAGTGCCTCGGCGCTGTGTCAGAGTGCCATCTGCGGCATTAAATTTGCTAGTCAGGTTGATTTCCTCACCATCGCGATCCACGAGGAAATTAATCTCATCACCTTCACTGAAGATGATGAGTTCTCTGACTGAATCAAGGTTACCTTGGAATCCATTGACGGGAGTTCCTTGGATTTTTAGAATTTTATCACCCAGCTTGAATCCGGCTTCTTCAGCAGGCATGTCTGCTCTGACGTATCCGACCTCATTTGTTTTAACGACCTTATCCGGAACTCCAATGAACCAGATGATACAGGCTGCGAAGACGGCGAGGAGGAATGAGAAAAGAGGGCCAGCGAAGGCGACGATGATTTTGTCGATTGGTTTGATCGGTGGGAGGGCTTCTTTAAGCTCACCGTTTTCTCCCTCAATAGACTCCATAGGAGCCATCTGCGGAAGAGCTACGAATCCTCCAGCAGGGATGGAGCCAAGGCCGTATTGGACACCATTGATGGTCTTTTTCCATATTGGCTTACCGAACCAGATCTGAAATCTATCCACTTGCAGACCTCTCCAGCGGGCAGCGAGGAAGTGACCTAGTTCGTGAACGAAGATGATGATGTTGAAGCTAAGTAGTACCAGCAAGATGAGGCCAGTGACTTTGAGAATGTGCAAAATAGTATCCATAGAATGATGTTTTAATTACGTAATAAGTATCGAGAACTTACGCTGTCACGCGGGCAACACAAGCTATAAAATTAGCTGGCGAGCTGCAGTCGAATCCTGGGGCATTATTTTTCTAAGATAGATTATTTTACCTTGTGAAACTGACATCGAGCACTAATTTAAAATCATGAAAGACACTTTAAATACGCTAGTTATAACTCTGAATGTTGTAGCTACCTTGGCAGTAGAGCACGGTCATCCAGCTAGGGGGGATATTGACAAATAAGGCTTGTACAAGGTTTTAGAGTGTTTGATTCTATTTGGATGCCTAGAAATCCAAATAAATTAGACTACTCAGGAGGGTTGCCAGTATGTTTTGAAAAGTCCATTGTCATTGAAGACCCAAGGACTGGAGTCAATAAGAAACACTATTTCGGGGAAATTATTTTCATTGCGGTCAGCGCGCTAGTCTGTGGTGTGAAGTCGTTTTCTGGAATGATTGAGTTTGCTCACATTCATAAGGATTGGCTCAAAAAGTGGATTGAGCTACCCAATGGAATACCTGTGGTTCAAACTCTAATCAATTTATTTTCTCTAATGAACCCGAAGATTTTCGCAGAGTGCATCGTTGAACATATTAAACATATCTATCCTGAACTAGCTTCACAACTCATAGCCGTTGATGGGAAAGCCCTTCGAGGTAGTGCTAAGAATGGCGATCAACAAGAGCGCTGCTTGAGCGGCAGATGCGGGTGTGACTCTTGCGTTAGAATGCATTCAGGACTAAAGTAATGAGATACCAGCTCTTCCCAAACTGCTAGATCAGTTAGACATAAAAGGTCATATTATCTCAGTAGATGCGATGGATACTCAGGTTACTGCGGCTAAGAAGATTATAGATAAAAATGCTGACTACCATATGGCTCTCAAACGCAATCAGAGTAGCCTACATGATGAAGTGATTGCTCAATTCCATTTTGCAACTACCCAAATACAAATGGATAAAAGTAAGGCCTGATGCCTATCCGAACAGATCGAAAAAGCCGACGGAAGAGTGACGACAAGAAGAGTGGCCGTGACTAATCAGCGAGAATGGATGCAAACTTCTATTCGTGATAGATGGGCAAATTTAAGCAGTTTGACATGATAGAGACGGAGAGCTATGATTTAAGTAAAAAGGAAACTTCCATACATAAGCGCTACTACATCAGTAACACTAATAGCTACGGCAGAGGTGTTTCAGGTATTGATACGTCAACACTGGAGCATTGAGAGTGGGTGTCATTGGGTATTGGACACCTTATACAGGGAAGATCATTCACAAGTAAGAGTAAAAAACGCTGTGAGGAATCTAGCGATAGTAAGACGAATGGCTCATAACTTATTGAAATTAGACACCAGCATCAAAAAATCACTTTCCATGAAGCAAATGAGAGCAATGGCTAGCGATTCATTCAGAAATCATCTCCTCTCCCTAGCTGGATGACCGTGTTGAGTAGATTTTTTGAATCAAGTTGACATTTTTTTACTGTGTTCTTTAATTAAATTCCTAAATCAGTCAAAGAGAACTATAAACTCACGATCAAATGATTAAAAAAATTACGATAGCGCTACTTATCATCAGCTCAATGAATCTCTATTCCGCCCCTAAAGGTGGGGCGATGAAAAATCCTGATCTTACCAAAGGAGATGCTATCCCCAAGGGAGCTGTGCATGATTGGAACCTCGGTGCTACAGGGATGCGGGGCTGGATGTATAGCGATAAAATGGTGACTAGTGATGCGCGGCAGATCGCGATTACTAAAATTGAAAAAGGCTCACCAGCAGAGGGTAAGTTAAAGGTGGGTGATGTGATTTTAGGAGTGGCTGGAAAAATGTTTTTAACAGACCCGAGGACGGAAATGGGTAAGGCTCTCACTGCAGCGGAAGCTGGAAAGGGTTTGCTGGAGCTCAGTTGCTGGAGGTCGGGTAAATATGAGATCATTAAATTAAAGCTACCTGCTCTGGGCGTTTATTCTGTGACTGCTCCCTACAACTGTCCTAAATCTAAGAAAATCTACATGCTAGGATGTGATGCCCTGGCTAAGCGGCTAGCGAGCGGAAAAGCACGTGGCCATTCTATCACTCGATCGCTTAATTGCCTGGCTCTCTTAGCGAGTGGGAATGCTGATTACTTACCGATTATAAAAAAGGAAGCTCAGTGGGCGGCGGACTTCACGACTAATGGTTATAAATCATGGGACTATAGTTACCTTATCATGTTTCTATCTGAATACACGATGGCAACTGGTGATCAAACGTTCATGCCTGGGCTACGTCGGCTCACGTTAGAAGCGGCAAATGGAGCGAGCCCAGTTGGCTCATGGGGGCATCGCTTTGCACAATCTGATGGCATGCTGAAAGGCTATGGTATGATGAATGCAACAGGAATACCGCTTCTTACAGGCCTAGTCCTCGCACGAGAGGCGGGCGTGAAAGATGCAATAGTGTCAGAAGTCATTGCGAAAGGTTCTAAGCTTGTGAGATTCTACGAAGGTAAAGGAGCAATCCCTTATGGCGATCACCACCCGTGGATTCAAAACCATGAGGATAATGGGAAATGTGGGATGGCGGCAGTGTTATTTAACCTCTTGGGTGAAAAAGAACCTGCTACTTTCTTTTCTAAAATGAGTTTGGCATCACATGGTGCTGAAAGAGACTCTGGGCATACGGGGAATTTCTTTAATATTCTCTGGTCGATGCAGGGTGTCGCGCAGTCTGGACCAGATGCTACGGGCGCTTGGATGAATGAATTTGGAGCATGGTATTATGATCTAGCACGTCAATGGGATGGGAATTTCATCCACCAAGGCCCTCCTGGGATGCGTTCAGATAGCTACCGAAATTGGGATGCCACAGGAGCGTATTTACTCGCTTATGCGATGCCATTGAAGAATATTTACCTCACAGGGAAAACCAGCAGAGTTGTGGATGCGCTGGATAAAGAAAAGTCTCAGAGCATTATTGAAGATGGTCGTGGTTGGACGCATAAAGATAAAACAGGTTATTATGGTAAGCTGAGTAAAAAGGAGCTTATTAAGCGTTTAGGCAGCTGGTCGCCAATTGTGCGTGAGCGCGCTGTGAAAGCATTTGGAATAGAGAAAATGGGACCAGATGTGATCAGTGAATTGATCAATCTACTGGAGTCTCCGAATGTCTATGCTCGTATGGGAGCATGTATGGCTCTGGGGGAAATGAAGGTAGCTAGCGCGGTCGAGCCCATCAGAAAGTGCCTGAAGCATGAGCACATGTGGTTGAGAGTGAAAGCGGCTGAGGCTCTGGCCGAAATAGGTAAGCCCGCGATGGCAGCACTACCAGAATTACTAGAGATGGCTTTAAAAGGACCGTCCAAGGAGGACCCCCGCGCGATGGAGCAACGCTATCTTAATTTCGCACTCTTTGATAAAATGCTGAGGCATTCGCTGGATGGTGTTGATCGGGGGTTACTTAACAAAGCAATCATTGCGGGACTTAAAAATGAAGATGGTCGGTCACGAGGGAGTATCGGTAATATCTATAAAAAACTTAGCTATGATGAGATCAAACCACTACTGCCTGCCATTTATGATGCAACAAAGAAGGCTGCACCCAGCGGCATCATGTTTTCTGCCCAAGTTCGTCTTTCTGGCTTAGAGATACTGGCTAAACACCACATCAAAGAAGGGCTGCCGATGTGCATAGAGGTAATGGAAATTACAAAGTGGGGGAAGCAGAACCGTATCGGTCGCTGCCTCAAAGCACTGGCTCAGTATGGTGGAGCAGCAAAGCCATTATTGCCAAAACTGCGGCTACTAAAGAAAGATCTTTCGCATAAGAATCTGAAGCCACACCTCGTGAGACTGGAGAAATTGATCAGCGAAATAGAGTCCGCTAAGGAGTCACCTAAGCTGAAAACGATGTAGCTTTGAACTTACGGTTGCGTAACCGTAAGTCAACACGCTAGCTCACATAGAAGAGCATGTTGGACCAACGTCAGATTAAGCGTGACGAGGATGTGTGTAAAGAGGAGACTCATCCTATGAAAATGTTGTCTACATGCCTATTACTGTCATTGAGCCTTATCGTGCACATCAAGGCGGAGACGAAGGTAGTGCTGGAGTTGGGGAATTTATCTGAGTTTGGTGAGTCGATGGTGTGGTCGCCGCTTTTTCAGGCTACTTGGGATAAATGGAATGGGCAGCATAAGGGGAAGCCTATCAAGGTAGAGCCGGAAAATAAGCTAAAGTTAGGGTGCAAACGGGCGTAGCGGATGATCCATTTGGTGGGCCGCCTGAAAAGCCCACTATCGTTCCGCGTCATTTTATCTGTGATGGAGCATTTTATGTCTTCTTGTGGAAGGATGATGCCAAGCTTCCTTACTTTGCGGCACTGATTGACAGTGCTGATGTGTTGAAGCAGTTTGTGAAAGAGTAGTAAGTTGCTGGTGGCAATTCACCACCACTTCAGCATTGACCCTCGGGCTATGTGTGTCTAGCTTCCGCGCACTCAATGAATTGAGCAGAATTATGAGCGACGAAGCGAACTACAAAGACACACTGACTCTTCCGCAGACTACCTTTCCGATGAGAGGTGATCTAGTGAAGAACGAGCCAGCACGACTTGAACAATGGGAAAAAAACGGCCTGTATCAGCGAATACAGAAACGCCGAATTGACCAAGGTGCGCCGCGTTACATTCTTCATGATGGACCTCCGTTTGCCAATGGTGATGTCCACATGGGCACAGCTTTGAACAAGATTCTCAAGGATTTAGTGGTGAAATCTAAGACGATGGCGGGATTTGAAACTCCGTTTATCCCAGGGTGGGATTGTCATGGATTGCCGATCGAATTTAAAGTGGTGCAGGATGCTCGTGATCTAGAGCCGGCTGAGATCCGCCGTAGATGTGTGGATTTTGCCAATGGCTGGATCGATACGCAGAAGGCATCATTCCGTAGGTTAGGAGTCTTCGGAGACTGGGATAATCCTTATCTTACGATGGATCCCGAGTATGAGGCAGACATCGTGCGGACTTTCGCGGCTCTCATCGATAAAGGATCCGTTTATCAGAGCAAGAAGCCAGTGCAGTGGTCCTACGGGGCGCAGACTGCGCTCGCTGAGGCCGAGGTGGAATACATGGATAAGAAGTCGATCTCTATCTATGTGGAATTTCCGCTCGTGGGGGATATGACCGAGAAACTCGGCAATGACCAAGTCTCAATGATCATCTGGACCACGACTCCATGGACGCTTCCCGCGAACCTCGGGATTGCATTGCATCCGCAGTTTGACTACGTGGTAGGTAAGTTTGAAAAGACGGCTCACGATGGTGAAGTCATCACCAAGAACCTCGTGGTAGCCAAAGAGCTGCTTAATAATGTGAAGGAGAAAGCAGGTTTTGAGCTGCTGGAAACTTATAAAGAAGTGAAAGGCCAAGTCTTTGAAGGCATGGATGCACAGCATCCATTCCTCGATAAGAAGTCGAAGCTTATTCACGCGAATTTCGTGACAACAGAGGCCGGAACTGGCGCGGTGCATATTGCTCCGGGGCATGGTGCGGATGATTACTCTGCTGGCCAGCAAAACGGACTCGGTGTGCTTTCACCAGTGGACGATCGTGGCTTTTTTACTGAGGAAGTCGGCGTGCCAGAGCTAGTAGGTCTGCACGTGATGGAGAAAAATGAGGCGAACATCGGAGTTCTCAAGATCCTCGCACCGAAAGGTTATCTGTTAGGAAAAGAGAATTATCATCATAGCTATCCGCACTGCTGGAGATCGAAGACGCCGATCATTTTTCGTGCGGTAGAACAATTTTTCATCTCGCTCGATGGTCTTCGTGAGAAGGCGCTCGAAGAGATCGATAAGGTCAACTGGCTGCCGAAGTGGGGTAGAAACCGCATCTACGGAACCGTGGAAGCGCGACCAGACTGGTGCGTATCCCGTCAGCGGACGTGGGGAGTTCCCGTGCCGGTGTTTTTCGATGAACAAGGGAAGGCTGTCATCTGTTCGGAGCTTGCTGGGAAGATCGCAGATCTGATCGAGGCAGAAGGCTCTAACATCTGGTTCGAGCTGAATGATGAAGAACTCGCCGCGAGACTAGATTTACCGAAAGGCTATACCAAATGCCGCGACACGCTTGACGTGTGGATCGATAGTGGGTCCTCGCACAAGGCAGTGGTGGAGCGTCGCCCAGAGCTAAATGGCCCAGCGGATCTCTATCTTGAGGCTACGGATCAGCACCGTGGATGGTTCCAGTCATCACTCATGCTTTCAGTAGGAATCCGTGATGCGGCTCCCTATAAGTCTGTGATGACGCACGGTTTCGTGGTGAATCAGGATGGTTCAAAAATTTCTAAGTCAGATCAAGATAAAGCGAAGGACGACAAGAAGAAAAAGGTGAAGCCTACCGTGGCATCCCATTTCTATAACAGCTATGGTGCAGACATCGTGCGTCTCTGGGTATCCAGTGTGGACTGGCAGACCGAGGTTCCTTTCGGCGAAGATTTATTCAAGCAAATAGCTGACCCTTACCGCAGACTCAGAAATACGCTGCGTATCCTGCTCGGAAATATGGATGGCTTTGACTCTGCGAAGGATCGTGTGGCAAAGGCGGACATGCCCTTATTAGACCAATGGGTGCTAGAGAGATTGCACAACGTGATCAACGAATGCCGTAGCGGTTATGAGAACTTCGAGTTCAGAAAAGTGTTCAACCAAGTCAACCAGTTCTGTGCCGCTGATCTCTCTGCGATCTACGTGGATGTGACCAAGGACAGAATGTACTGTGATGGAACCGATAGCCTAAGAAGGCAGTCAACTCAGACGGTCATGTATGATGTATTCACATCACTGACTAAGCTACTAGCACCTGTTCTCGCATACACTGCCGATGAGGCATGGGGACATGCTGGGTTTACAGACTCTGTGCATGAGCAAGATTTTCCTGTCGCATTAGACGAGTGGAAACCGGGCGAGGTATCGGAGAAAATGTCGCAGCTGTTAGAGATCCGTGGAGTCATCCAGACAGCGATCGAAGAGCAGGTAAAGGCAAAGGCATTCAACAAAAATAACGAAGCCGCTGTGACTCTAACGGTCCCAGCAGATCACGGCTGTTCAGCTGAGCTGTCTAACAGGGAGTTTACCACTGAGTTCTTCATCCTAGCAGATCTTACGCTAGTAGAAGGCGCAGAGCTAAGTGCGACCGCTAAAGCCACCGAGCACTGCATGTGTCCACGTTGCCGCCGTTATGAGCCGTTGTTAGATAACGGTCTCTGCCAGCGATGTGCGGATGTGGTTTAGCGATAGAAAACTAATCATCGAAAAATCCTAGCAACGACCTGTTGCTAGGATTTTTTTGTGGATTATTGGGTGCATGCATATCATCGCTCTATTCTCTGAAGGAGAATTTGATATCAGCCCAGGGAAAGACAAAGCCGCCTCCCTGGGTTTAATCGGTTTTTAATCGAACCCTTTCTCTTTTGAAACCGCGCTCCTTGCTTATGTCCCAGCAAAAGTTGCGTTTATTTATTGAATCCAAGTATTTCCGAAAATAACCAATTGCGTAAATAGTCGGATTTCTACCTCAATTTGACAAAGTAACAAAGTAACTATTTTCCATTGACACGAGGACCGGGTAGAATGTTCCGCTATTATGATCGTGGATAGAGATCCAAGTAAGCATGAAACCACGACCTTTCTTCCGCGGCCCCTTCAAAAAAGACAAAAAAAACTGTAACGTTTGCTCTTACTGATCCATTGTAAGGCAAGCAAATGAGTGAAAAAGACAAACCGGAGGAACTGCAGGACTATATCACACTGATGACCAAAAATCAGGGGCGGTTGCGTGTCTTTATCCGTTCGCTGCTGCCCGGTAGCCCGGACGTCGATGATGTCCTGCAAAACACAAATATTGTGCTATGGACCAAACGCAAAGAGTTCACCCACGGTACGAATTTTCTCGCCTGGGCATTCAAAATCACGCGCTTCCAGGTGCTGAGTCAGCACAAGCGGAATAAGCGCGATGGAAAACTTGTCTTTTCCGATAAATTCCTTGAGTATGTCGCCGAATCCACCCCGATTGACCGACCCTACAGCCGAATCTTGTCTGCCCTCGAACGCTGCCTAGCCAGGCTAAGCCCCAGCCAGAGGAAGATCGTCGATGCCCGCTACGAGCGCGGACAATCACTCGAGCAATATGCCGAGAAGATGGGATGCAGTGCCGGAAGCCTACGCATCAGCCTGCACCGCATCCGCGCATCCCTGCAAACTTGCATTAAAAAAACCCTGTCTGTAGAATAGAAATGACCTCGCCCGACAACCAGCCAGAAGTGCCTCAAGCCGCAGCTCAAGACATGGAGCAGCGTATCCAGCGACTTATCGACGGAGACCTCACCGCCGAGGAACTCGCCGCGCTCGAAACTGAGCTGATGGAATCTCCCGAGGCGATGGAAACCTACCGTGCCTACCTCGACCTCGATTGTGCTCTGGAGGAACAGATCGATGGTGAACGGGAGGTAAGTAGTCAATCGGTCGTGCCCGTTGACCGTATTGTTGCCATGCAACGGAGATTTCACATCAAGGTCGCCACGCTCGGGGCGGCAGCCATCGTGCTACTGGCGGCTTTGGGAATGTGGATTTTGGATGCTCCCGAAAATCAGCCACCGCTGACGAAATTTCGGATCGCGCCCGGCAGCGACTTCACACTCACTCACAGCGGTGAGGGAGACGCCCCCACTGGTAAAACCATGGTAGAAGGATCCCGACTCAGCCTCCTGCACGGAGTGGCCGAGCTTAAACTCCCACATGACGTGCGCGCCGTAGTCGAGGCACCTGCCGAAATGGTGCTGCGCCATGACCGCACCCTCGAGCTCATCCACGGCCGCGCCTTGTTCCAAGTCAACTCGAAAGACGGACAAGGCTTCACCGTGGTCACCCCTCACCAGCGCATCGTTGACCTCGGCACCTCCTTTGGCATCGATCTTCCCGAAGGCCGGGATGAAATAGAACTGCACGTCCTGGAAGGTCAGGTGCGGGTCGATAGTAAAGATGGTAAACACGGGGAAACCATCAAAGCCACCCGCGCGGTCCAGCTCGCCGGCACTCAGGTGCTACGCGAGATCGACAACCCATCCATCGGCTTCCTGCGCAACTTGCCACCCAAAATCAACATGCTCGTCAACGAGGACTTCGCGACTGGTCTCATCGCCGGCCAGAACTACGTGATCCGCATGGACCCCTACGTGATCCGCGACCTCTCTGGTAAGGGCTTCGGCGGCATCGATGACGATACGACCTGGAATTTCACCGCCACGCCCACGATCATCACCCCGGTTGCGGCATCCAGTCCGACGCCTGCCATTTATGGCGACATGGACACTCTCATCGACGGCAGCGGCCTGAGCGGCAGTGGTGTCAGTGGTGTCAGTGGCGACATTCTCACTGAAACGCATGACTATGGGGCCGGTGCCAATAGTTGGCATAGTAATAATGACAATGGTCCAACTACCGTAATGACGTTCGACTTAGGCGGCACCTTCACGGTTGACAGCATTCACATTTGGAACTGGATCGGGCATAATGGCGTCATTAATCGGTCCGTTAAAACGGTGGACATCTCATTCTCTACCGATGGAGGGATAACCTACGGCAATCTGATTGATAATCTTGGCGAGTTTGCCAAGCCGGCCTCCACTAACAGAACCGCAACTCCCATTGCCACAGTGCCCGTGAGCACCATCACCTTCCCAGCTGCCGTGTCCGGCGTCACTCACATCAAGCTGACCGACTTCCAGAACCACGGCGACCCCTATACCGGCATGTCCGAAATCCGCTTCGGGGAGCCCAAAAGCAGCGTTGACAACCGGTTTTCCGACTGGATCGCCCAGTTCCCCCACGTCGGCGACCAGACCGGCATCGACGACGACCCGGACGGCGATCGCCTGAGCAACGGACTCGAAGCCCAGTTCGGCACCCACCCCGGGCAATGGACCCCAATCCCGACCCCCGCCCTGACCCCGGCCCTGACCCCGGCCCCGGCCCCGAGCGCAATCACGCGCGATAACTCGCCGCCCATCTTTATCGCTGCCTACCCTGCCGATGACTCGACGAGCGGGACACGGGACGGTCAGTTGAAAATGCTTTTCGACAAACCCATCAAGTTAGGCCCCGGTAGGGTGTTTATCCAGAACATCACCAACTGGGATGAAAGCGTCCTTGTTTTTGGGGATCACCGTCTATCCATCGATGACCGGATGCTGATGATCAACCCGCCGATCGAACTCAAAGACGGTATCGGAAGCCCCGGCTGGCTTGCCGGCTGGAAAACCGACGCCCCCGTCACCTTCCTCAACCCACGCGGCGATGGAAAGTGGTATGACAACGATGAATTACAGGATGACAGCCCAAGCCAAGGCATGAGCGAGTCCATGCACAGCCGGGGCATGACCAGCATCAATCAACCCATCCGCCGCGAAATAGGCACCATCACCGCAGAAAACCGTTACACCGTCAGTGCCGCCATCGGCGTGCGAGCTAAAAACGCCAAGAACCCGTCCACCTTCCTCGGCTACACCATCCGCATGAAGTCCGGCGACACTGTGCTCGCCCAACTCACCAGCAATACCCCGCCAGGCCCGCCCAGTAGCGTGAACACTGTCAGCTTCTCCTGGGATGCCACCACCCTGCCCGATGGCGTCCAACCCGGCGACTCACTCAGCATAGAAATCATCCCGAACCGAGCCAAGGACCTCACCCCCGGATACCTCGACCTCAACGCCCTCCGCATCTCCGTGCTGGATCGTACCGGTAAGTAGCTAATAGGATTCTAGAAGTAGCGCGGCACGCTCGGCTATCGTGCCCTACTCAGGGCGACTGAAGGTCCGCTCGGTAGGGATTGACCGCTGGGCAATCCGAGCTACGCCATTCAGCCTGCTCAGACCTGAAACGATGTCAGAACTATCGACCTTAGCCCGGGTTTCTCACGAGTTCGAGCTTCGGTATTCAGATTTCCTTGGGTATTTGGGTGTTTCGTCATTTGCTCGCCTCGTCAACTGGTGAGAAATGTGGGTTAACCTCCCGAGGTGGTAACACAACTTAGAAAATCAAAATACTTTGTAACGTTTCCCCTCCCACTTCTATTTCTATAGTGAACAGACTGATATCGTCCTGTGACTAGACGGGTTTGACCTCATGAAAACCCCAATTCAAAAATACAAATACCAGAAAAATATGAAACTGAATAAACCAATGAAAACAATCCTGCCCCTCGCGGCATTCGCCGGGCTGGCAGTCACCGCAAATGCAGCCGTTATCATCACGCCCACTGGGGTCACGTCCACTACGCAGCTTGGCGGTTATGAAATCGTAAAATCCATCAATAGCAGTGGCCTCAGCGGTGGCGGTACCAGTGGCGACATTCTCAGTGAAACTAACGACAACGGCGGTACCCAGTGGCTCTCTGGCACCGCCGTCGCGTCTGAAGTGGTCACTTTTGACCTCGGAGGCACCTTCAATGTCGACGGCGTCCATCTTTGGAACTGGGTCTTCACCAATAACACATCCACAAAATGGGGCGTTGATGAGATGGATATCTCCTTCTCATCCGATGGGGTGAACTTCGGTAACACTGCGACGGTCTCCTTCGATCCAGATATCGCCTTGAATGGCCCTTCCTCCGCACAGACCCGCACCTTCTCCATCCAGTCTGGGGTGACCCACATCCAGCTGGACAGTATCAAATCTTTTGATATGAGCCGTGTCGGCTTTGGGGAGATCCGCTTCAGTGAGGCCGTTCCCGAGCCCTCCACCACCGCCCTTCTCGGCCTCGGTGGACTCGCTTTGATCCTCCGTCGCCGTAAGTAGTCGGACACCGGAATATTTGCAGGCCATGCCTTCTACTCGGCGGTCTCCCTCGGGAGGTCGCCGTTTTTTCCTCCGGGAGATGCCGCTACATCAGCTCCACATTTCAAATCAAGCACCTCACCACCGGGCTAAACGCCCGACAGCAAAAGGAAGCCATCAAGTAACATGTCCAAACAATTTCAGAAAATGCTCATCGTAAAATCCCTGACCCGCTTCTTTATTGCAGCGTATGTGGGAGTATCCATGGCAAGTGCGGCCGTGCCGCCGCCGGTGACCAACGACGCCCCGGCAGCCGGAAAGCGGGTCCGGGTGACGACACCTGGGACCGGCTACGCGGGTAACACAAACGTCTACCATACACTCTACCTACCCACCGATTGGGTGCCAGGCCAGAAGTATCCGGTGATTATCGAGTATGGAGGCAATGGCTGGACGGTCGAGGCCAATAAGCTGGGATTCTATCAATCGGGCGGCACTGGCTACATCTGGGTGTCGGCACCGAACATCGACCAAGCCTCGACCCTTGGAGACAAGTCCGACGACTTCAATACCACCTCGTGGTGGGGCAGTGAAGGGCAGAACGCCATTGGCGCAGCCGATGATGCCGCCTACACCAAGGCGACCGTCATCGATCTGATCGAGAACTACGGCGGCGACCACTCACGGGTGTTTGTCACCGGTTTTTCGCGCGGGGCGGTTGCCTGCGGCAACCTTGGCCGGCTCGACGACTCCATGTCCGATATCTGGCTAGCCTTTCTCCCGCACAGTCATCACGACGCTTGGTTTGACAACGGCACTCGGACGGATCGTATCAAAGGCCGGGCTTCGTTTATTACTTACGGAGAAAACGATGGCGGGGGCGGAAATAGCCGAAAAGGCACGGACTGGCTAAACACGCGAGGCTTTCCCGTTGAATCATACGAGCTTGCCGGAACCGTGCACACAGACGAGTGGATCACCGATACCAGCGCCCCGCTGGCCAGTTCGTTGAGCTACACCGGCCACACGCTGGTCACCGACGTTCGTGCCCGGCTACGCACCTGGCTCGGCGAAATTTCGACCACCCGGCCGGGGACCAGCAGTATCTCCGGGTCGGTCACCGACGCGAGCGGAAGCCCGATCGAAGGTGCCCGGATCCAGAGCGGCGATACACACTGGACCTTCACCGACGTGAATGGCGATTACTTGCTAGAGAGCCTGATCGACAGCAACCGCATTCTCACCGTTTCCCACCCCTCCTATAATCAGGGCTGGCAAAACAACAACATTTCAGTCCAGATCGCTGGAGCGGATCTGACCGGTCAGGATTTCCAAACGATCCCCGTGACCAATGACCCGCCGACAATCGATACCCTGGCCCCCGCGAACACCTCGACGGACGTGGCACCGAGCGCCAATCTGGTGATCACCTTCGACAAACTTGTGCAGAAGGGAACCGGCAACATCGTGATCCAGAAAACCGCCGGCGGAACCTTCGAAACCATCCCCGTCACTTCGGGCAACGTCACCATCAGCGGCGCCACCGTAACGATCATTCCCACCACTGACTTCGCCGTCACGACCGGCTACTACGTGGAGATCGCCCTCGGTGTCATCGAGGACACCGCCGCCACCCCGCACGACTTCGCCGGTATCAGCGGCAGTGGAACCTGGAGCTTCACGACCGGGACCCCCGACATCACCGCACCGTCCATCGACACCCTGAACCCCGGCAACACCTCAACTGGCGTGGCGGTGTCCAGCGATCTGGTGATCACCTTCGACGAGGACGTCAAGAAAGGCAGCACCGGTAACATCGTCATCCAGCAATCGGCTGGAGGCATCTTCGAGACGATCCCCGTGCATTCGTCCAGTGTCACGGTAAGCGGCAAGCAGCTAACGATCAGCCCCTCAAACCTCCTCGCTAATTTCACCGGCTATTACGTGGAGATCGCCGACGCTGCGATCGAGGACCTCGCCGGCAACCCCTTTACAGGAATCACCGGCAGTGCCACCTGGGGTTTCACCACCAGCTCGCCCAACGCCACACATAACATCATCACCCCGGTTTCGGTCGTCAGTCCGGCAGGTGCCATTTATCCCGCCACGACAGGTCTCATCGACGGGGTCGGCCTTAGCGGCAATGGTGTCAGTGGCGACATTCTCACTGAAACGCATGCCTGGGCAACCAGTGCCAATAGTTGGCATAGTAATAATGGCAATGGCGCAGCTACCGTAATGACGTTCGACTTAGGCGGCACCTTCACGGTGGACAGCATTCACATTTGGAATGACAACCAGAGTAATGGTGTCGTTCAACGGTCCGTTAAAACCTTGGATATCTCCTTCTCAAGCGATGGCACAAACTTCACCAATCTGATCGACAACCTTGGCAACTTCCTCCTGCCGACCCATGACGCTGGCGGCGGCGTTACGCCAGTGAGTACTCAGAACTTCGCTGCCGTGTCCGGTGTTACCCATATCAGGCTTACCGACTTCCAGCCCCACAGCGGCACCTATACCGCCATGGACGAGATCCGCTTCGGGGAAACCGCCAGCAACGATTTCAACTCATGGATCGACGACTTCGGTCTCCCCGCCGCCGACCAGAATTTCACCGACGACCCCGACGGCGACAACCTCAGCAACGGCCTCGAAGCCTGGTTCGGCACCCACCCCGGGCAATGGACCTCTGGCTTGGCTAACATTTCCAACACAGGCCTCACCACCACCTTCACCCACCCGCAAAACACATCACCCCCCGATGACCTGACCGGATATTATCAATGGTCGCCGAATCTCATTGATTGGTATCTCAGCGGCGACGGCCCAAGCGGCGGTCCGAGCGTCACGTTCACCTCTAACACGATCGGCAGTACGACGACAGTCACCGCCACTGCCAGCGAGGAAGCTGAGAGACTTTTCTTCCGTGCAAGAGTGGAACAAAACTGACGCCCCTTCCGCATGGGAGGCCAGCGAAGGAAAAACGATCGCCAAGCTATTCACTTAGACAAACACTGCGGAAAACCGTAGAACATTTATAGAAAATAATCATCATGTATTACAGAGAAAAATTTCCAGCCATTCCAGCCATCGTTTCCAATGTGAAACGTGTTGACCTTATTTGCGCGTTGCTCATTGCTTCGTTTTCATTCATTGGTGTTCTCGCTGCTGCAGCTGAAACCGAGCAACCTATCTTGATAGAAGCCGAGGGTTTCGATGACAACGGAGGCTGGGTGATCGATCCTCAGTTTATGGATCAGATGGGTTCGCCTTACTTGCTTGCTCACGGTCTAGGTATCCCGGTGAAGGATGCCAAGACAGATGTTGCCATCCCGAAAGCTGGCAGCTACCGAGTCTGGGTGCGGACCAAGGACTGGGTGGCGCGCTGGAAGGCACCGGGCACGCCGGGTCGATTCCAGGTCATCATCAATGGCAAACCTCTCAAAACCACCTTCGGCACTGTTGGCGCGCAGTGGCACTGGCAAGATGGTGGCACGATCGATCTTCCCGAAGGAAAACTCAAACTCGCGCTGCATGACCTGACTGGGTTCGAGGGTCGTTGTGACGCGATTGTTTTTTCTAACAATCCTGATTTCACACCGCCTAACAAAGATCCTGAGATGCACGCATTCCGCCGCGAGTGTCTTGGTTTGCCGAAAAACCCCGAACCGGCTGGCGAGTATGACCTCGTCGTCACGGGTGGAGGCATCGCTGGCACTTGCGCGGCAGTCACCGCCGCCCGTCTTGGTTTGAAAGTCGCTCTGATACAGGATCGGCCTGTCTTAGGGGGGAACAATAGCTCGGAAGTCCGGGTATGGCTGCAGGGAGCCCGAAGCAAGGAGCCATGGCCCCGTGTTGGAGATGTGGTTGCCGAGCTTGAGACAAATAAACGCGCCCACTACGGCGCGGGCAATACCGCCGAGATCTACGAGGATGACAAAAAACTCACCGTCGTGCGCGGAGAGCCGAACATCACGCTCTTCCTCGAGCACCGTGGCAACGGCGTGGAGATGGAGGGGAAAAAAATCCGCGCTGTGCTCGCCACGGAGATCCGAACCGGAAGACGCGTCCGTATCGGCGGACGGTGGTTTGCCGACTGCACAGGCGACGCCTGCATTGGTGCCCTTGCTGGAGCAGATTTCGACATGCAGGAAAAAAATAAGATGGGTCCGTGCAACCTGTGGAATGTCTGTGAGTGCAAGGACACCAATCCCATCAATACCGGCACGGCGAAGTCTCTCGATGTCGTTATATTTCCCCGCACCCCATGGGCGCTCGACCTTTCCGATAAACCATTCCCTGGCCGAAGCAAAATCAAACCCGATCCTAACAAGCTTGGTGGCTGGTACTGGGAAAGTGGATCTGACCGCGATCCGATTGAGGAAATGGAATACGTGCGCGACTGGAATTTCCGCGCCATGTATGGTGCCTGGGATGCACTCAAAAACGTTGATAAGGTGCTGCCCAACCACAAGCTCAACTGGTCGGCATATATTCTCGGTAAGCGTGAATCCCGTCGTCTCATGGGTGACGTGATTCTCACCGTGAAAGACCTAAACGAAGACCGGAAATTTCCAGACGGAGCGGCCCCCACCGGCTGGAGCAATGATCTCCACGTGGCAGACCCCAAGTATAACAAAGGCTTTGAAGGTGATGCCTTCATCTCGAAAGCCGAGCATGGGCTTTTCCCCGCACATAAGGATAACCGCCCGTTTTGGATACCGTATCGCAGTCTCTATTCCCGCAATATTGAAAATCTCTTTATGGCTGGACGTTGTATTAGCGTGACCAGCCAAGCCCTCGGAGCGGTGCGCGTGATGCGCACCTGTGGCACCCAGGGCGAAATTGTCGGCATGGCGGCAAGTGTCTGCAAGGAGTTCGATACCAACCCACGTGGTGTTTACAATAAACACCTCACCGATCTACAGAAACGGATGCGTAATGGAGTCGGTAAGGTTGATGGCTCTACCATCCCATATGACAATCAGGGGGAATACGGCAAAAGCCTGCGCAAGGTGAAGCTCTCCCAGCCGAAATGGCTAAGCAGTGCGGGTAAGAACCTCGCGCGTACCGCCAAGGTGACGACAAACCTCCCAATCAACAAAGGTGACGTTGACCGCACAGTGCTGCTGAACGATGGCAATGGAAAAATCGAAGACGCCAGCGCCCGCTGGTTAGGTAAGGGCAAAGTGCCTCACATTATCAACTTTCAATGGCCAGCAGCAGTAGACCTCGGTGCCGTCCGGATGATTTCCGGCAGATACAACGGAGCCCGCGTGCTCGATCCTCTGACAGACTTCAAGCTCGAGTATTTCGATGGAAAAGTTTGGAAAGAGGCCCTCCCGGCGGTTGAAAACAATGAGAATCCCGTTTGGTCCGCCACCTTTGCTACGGTTCAAACAAAACACATCCGCATGGTCATTACCCGCGCCCCTCACAACATCTCACGACTGTGGGAGATCGAATTCTATCCGCCTCTGAAATAGAGAGAGCCTAACCGGGCAAGCTAATTCTCAACCTTAGTGTTGAGGGACTGATAGAGGGACGGGTCTCTTTATTTTTCTTTATTTCTTGCCTCGCTCCAGGAGACCTGGATTTAGCTGATGACCCAGACGTTGACAAGATAAGGCAACGGTCTCGAAGCATAATTCGGCGCTGATCCAGGGAGAGGCGTAGCCGTATCCCTGGGTCTGAGATCCATCCATTTGCGTTCGCTGAAGGTGAACTTTATGCCGATTGACTGATGATACACCACTCCGCATAAGATTCCCAATCAGGGAATTCTCTGGTTGGTATTTAATACATAGGCATGCGACTTTGTCTTTCCCTGTGCTGGTATAAGTTTGGCCTTCAGCCAAAGGGGAACTGAATCAAAAGATTAGAGAGAGTGCTGAAAGCCTGAGGTATGCTTGAAAATCATATTAAATCTTTGCGTCTCAGTTCTCTCAAAGTCGCCCTTTCAAGCGCTCCATCAGGTCCATGCTCTCATGAAGAACAGCGAGTATCAAAGGTACTGAATCTATCCTTCCAAGATGAAAGACCACATGTTTTTGGCAGCGTGATACTTTGAGTTCTTTCCGATGTTTAATAAAAACTCGAGTGCGGACTTTATCTGTGCCCAATTCTTCAAAATGCTTATCTAGTAAAGCCATGTATTTCTCAGCTTGTTCTACATCCCAAGTTCTAATGGTGTATCTGGCTATATTTTCTAAGTCTTCATCCGCCAAGAATGAAATTTCATAATTTGGCATCAATTATAACCCTTCCTCCAGAACAGATTGAAGAATCTTAGTTGCTGAAGAGCGCCCTTTAAGCCCTGTTTTCTGGTGATGAGAAATGCGCTTATCAAGCAACTCCTCTAATTCCTGTATAGCTTGATTTTCTTTGCTATCTGTAGCTTCTAACACATCAGCTAGTAAAAAATCCTTTAAAGATACACCTCGTAAAGCTGCCATAGCTTTCAGCTTCTGATGCTCCTGCGGTGATACATCTATAGAAATTCGACTCATAATGATTAGTTTGATTTTTGTAAAAGAAACATAACCCACAAACCCACATTTGTGCAAGCGTTGTTTTTAGTGAGTATTCATTGTTTAAGAAATAAATGCATATCATCGCTCTATTCTCTGAAGGAGAATTTCATATCAGCCCGGGGAAAGGCGTAGCCGCCTCCCTGGGTCTGAGATCCATCCATTGGCGTTCGCTGAAGGTGAACTTTATGCTGATTGACTGATGATACACCACTCTGCATAAGATTCCCATTCAGGGAATTCTCTGGTTGGTATTTCATACACAGGGATGGGACTTTGTCTTTCCCTGTGCTGGTATGAGTTTGGCCTTCAGCCAAAGGGGAATCGGAAAGCTAAAGGGTAAGATAGTCTTACGTCAGAATGTCCGACCAAATAGATAAAATAAATATTAGAGCCATTTTTTAAGTGTGGTGAGATCGTTCTTCATCGCTGCGATCAATTGCTTTTGATCATTTCCTTTCATGTATTCGATATGAAGTGAGATTGGGATATCCTTTGGTAGCATTTTGCTGACTAATTTTCCTGCGTTAGGGTCAACCATGCCTTGTCCGAGTGGACACGCCTGCCACTTCTTGCCCGAGACTTTGTAATCTTTGAAATAGACGGCTCCAATGTGGGGTAATGCTCGTAGAAAATTAATCTGCCAAGCATTCGCTCCCTCCACTGTCGCATGGGCGAAATCGAATGCGATTCCAAGTTCCGGAATATTGATTTCTTCTAGCATCCCGACGATGTCCCAAACTGGCGCGCCAACATTATTCTGACCGCGATGATTCTGATAAATCCCTTGAATTCCTAGTTCTTTATTCAGCTCAGCCAGATCCCTCAGCTGTGCTGTGAAATTAGCAATTTGTGGTTTCAACGGCTTCGAGAGGTCGTATTTTAGATAATTCAATCGGTATTTCTTGATCCCTGCCGCAGCGGCAGCCCGAAGCTGCTTCTCGGCAAGCCCGGCTTTGTCAACTTGGTTGATACTTGACGTCATCACCAAAACTTTTAGCTGCTTCTTCGTCAGCGCACTCATAAAGGCAGGTAACTTCTCTGCCAGTTCCGCCGGCTCAATATGCCCACCTCTCCTCAATGGCGCCTCAATCCCCGCAACTCCAAGCGGCGCGATCACATTGGCAAGCTCATCATAAGGAAGTTTCTCAAATGACTTAGTGAATACCGCGATCTCACGTTCCCTTTTTTCAGACGCCCCCAAAGCTCTCCCGCTGGAAACTAGCCCGAGCCCCGCCATTGAAGTCCCGCTGATAAATGCTCTTCGATTCATGATTCGAAGTTATTTATTTCCTAAGCCAAGTCAACTCTTAGCTTAGCCACTCAGACTTTTGAAAATACGCTGCTAGCTTAGCGTTTACTTACGGAACGAGCCAGGATTCTTACCCGTGATGCGTTTTACGAAGTTGGAGAGGCCGGCGGCGTCGGAGAAGCCGGCTTGGCCTGCGATGCTTTCGATGGAGGATGATTTCTCTTGGAGTAGCTCGATGATGGTTTCTACACGAGATTTTCTGATCACTGCTGCCGGGCTGTCTGAGTCACAGCCGGCGAAGGCTCTTTCTAGGCTTCTGCGGGAGACTCCGCAGGCCTTGGCTAGCTCGGTGACTTTGATGTTTCGCAGTGGTCTGGAGCTGATGTAGTCGAGTGCTTTTTGGTAGATGAGCTGGTGGTTATCCACTTTCTGGCTGGACTGGCGCACGATGTAGCTTGCTTCGCTGATCGGTGGTGCGGTGGAGGCATCGATGATACTTAGCATTTTTCCAAGCTGGACTGCTGCGGCTCTGCCGGTGTTGGCGGCTTTGAGATCGATGCTAGAGAGGGAAACGGTGCTGGACTCACAGATTAAGCGGTCGTTGTCCACTCCGATGACGGCGACATCGTCTGGGACTCTTAGGGCTAGCATTTGGCAGGCCTGTAAGACGTCTAGTCCAGCTTTATCATTGCATGCTAGGATGCCGCACGGCTTGGGGATTTTATTTAGCCAGGTGGCGATTTCTTTGACTGATGTCCAGCTGAGTTGATCCTTTTTTTCCAGTGATAGGACTGCATTTCTGACGCCTCGGGCGGCGGCGTGGGTCTCGAAGAAGTTCTTCCTGGCTTCCGACCACATCACACCTTTCCAGTGGATGAACCCCCAGTAGTCGAGATTTAGGATGCTAAATGCCTCGCCAGCGAGCTTACCAACCATTTCATCATCTGGATGTGGGCCATTGATGTAGGCGGCCGAATCATTTTCACCCGCACGGATGAAAACGCATGGGTGTGAGCTTTTTGATAGGTAAATGGAGATGTTTTCTGGTAAACCACGCGCGATGATTCCATCTACATTGCGCATCTGTAAGCAATCTTTTAGATCTTCTAGAGAGCTGTCAGAAGGAAGACACCAGAAATTCCAATCACAGCCTTCATGGCGCATGGATAAGATTCCACGCAAAATCTCTCTTGAGAAGAATCCATCGCTAGCTCCGATGTAGAGAATATTAGGTTTTGATTGAATTTGCATCTGGCGCAAAATATAAAGTAACTGTCCGTTAGTCAATATTGAGTTACACAAAGAAATTGATAAAGTGATCTTCGATTCTAAATCATCACAGCATAAACAATGAAACAAAACATCATCATCATGGGAGTCTCTGGCTGTGGTAAATCTACCATTGGGGTTTTGCTTGCAGACGAACTGGGAACCGTTTTCTACGATGGCGATGACTTTCACCCGCAGTCATCTTTAGACAAGTTGGCGAGTGGAATACCACTCAATGATAATGACCGCAAGCCGTGGCTAGAGACTCTCGTGAGTAATATCCGTGAGACTTCTGCAAGCTCAGCGGGATCTGTTACTGCATGTTCTGCTCTTAAGAAAAGCCATCGAGATATTCTGCGAGGTGCGGGGGACGTTACTTTTGTCTATCTGAAAGGCACTGAAGAAACAATACTCGCTCGTCTGATAGAGCGCTCTAACAGCTCAGATCATTTCATGCCATCTAGCCTGCTCGAATCCCAACTCAGGACGCTAGAAGAACCTATCGAAGAAACCGATACGATCACCGTTTCGACAAAAGACTCGCCACAACAAATCATCTCTAACATTTTGAACTCGATTGCTGGCCGGTAAATCAATCTCAACACAACATAATCATGAACGTAATTTCAATCAAAGATCACAACGCACTCATCATCGCCGCATTCATGGCGAGAGGCTATGCGCTGGACGAAGCTAAAGAAGCTGCCGACATGGCAGTCGCCGCTACTTGGCACGGGAATAATACCCACAATGCACTCAAGGCACTCCACCTAGACGAGCTCTTCGGTTCTGCTGCTGGTGGCTGTGTTCCTGGGGCTGAGGTAGAAGTATTACCATCGCGATTTTCTGCGACTGAAGTCTGGAATGCCAACAAAAAACTGGGGCAAGCAGTCGCTAAGCGAGCTTTTGATAGAGCGATAGAATTAGCTGAAATCCACGGAGTCGGTATCGTTTCTGTGGATAATGCATTTCACTACCTTTGGGGTGCAGGCTATGTCATCGAGGCTGCTAAGAAAGGCTATATCGCCTACACCAACTGCACCTCTACCCTAGCAGAAGTTGTTCCTTTCCTGGGCAAAACACCAACACTTGGCACTAATCCTCACAGTTGGGGATTTCCCACCGTGGACTCTGTCGGTTTCCCTGTTTGTATTGATTGGGCGACCTCTACCGTAGCCATGGGACGCGTCCAGCAGCTCAAGCGCGAAGGCGGAACACTACCTCCACTAGCTGCCGTAGATAAAGATGGTAACCCGACCCAAGACCCGAACGAGGTCTCTGCATTACTCCCATTCGGCGCGCATAAAGGCTACGGTCTTTCACTGATCAACGAACTCACCGCTGCCTACATCGGCGGTTCGTTGCCACTGCACCGCGGACGTAAAGTACCTAGCGATGACGAGAAAAACACGACGTCATTTTTCTTCCAGATCATCCATCCTGACGCACTGTCTGGACATGATTTCGCCCAAGGCAGATCTCAGTCTGAAAACATCAAGCAGGTACTCGATAATATTCTAACAGAAGGAAATGAAAAGGCAATTTTGCCTGGCTACTTCGAAGCAGAAGCAGCGAAGAGGTCAGAGGCCGCGGGAGGATTACTCTTCTCAGATCTAGAGCTTGAGGAGTTAAACTCCATCGCTAAAGAACTAGGGCGTGAGCCGCTGACTCCGACTAATACCATCTAATAGATTCATGAATTATCTTCACGACAACGTTTTCCTCACTACTGAAACTGCTCAGCGACTCTATCATGAGACGGCTAAGGGTCTGCCGATCATTGATTTCCATACGCACCTTCCACAGGCAGAAATCTTTAACAACCATCGGTTTGAAAATCTATGGGAACTCTGGCTGAAGCATGACCACTACAAATGGCGACTCATGCGCGGATGTGGTATCGATGAACGCCGTATCACTGGTGATGCTAGCCCGTGGGAGAAGTTTGAGGCTTTCGCATCGATCATGCCATTGGCTGTAGGGAATCCTGTCCATCACTGGGCGCACTTAGAGTTACAGCGCGTGTTCGGTATTGAGCAGATGCTTAATTTGGAAAACGCAAAGGCGATCTGGGATGATGCGAACAAGCAGATTGCGGAGAAAGATGAACTTACTGTGCAGGGTCTGTTGGGTAAATTTAATGTCGAACTCGTGTGCACCACTGATGCACCTGACTCTGATCTATCGACTCACACGGAAATCAATCAGTCAGAAATCACGACCAAAGTTTACCCTACCTTCAGAGTCGATCTGGCAGAAGACACGACTAGTTTATACGATCTAACAGCGCTCAAAAAGCAGCACGATTATTTCCATGAAAACGGTTGCCGACTCTCAGATCACGGCATGCCAAATATGCCAGATCCAAGTTCAGCGGCATTCGATGTGCTCAACCATATCGCCAAATGGAATAAGGAAAAGGGCTGGACGATGCAGCTCCATTTGGGGCCACAGCGTAGAGTCAATGAATCGATGACCGCTATTACAGGAGCCGATAGCGGCTTTGATACCATGGGCTCATGGCCTCAGACAGCGCCACTGATCAAGGCTCTCAATGCGATGCAAAATGCGGGGGCCCTCAGCAGAACCATCGTCTATAATCTCAACTCGAACGAATCAGAACCAATTTGTTGCGCACTACAGAATTTCCAAAACAGCGAAGCCAAAGGGCTGGTGCAATATGGGCCAGCATGGTGGCATCTAGATAATGTAAGAGGCATTCGCGAGCAGATGGATATCCTCACCTCACTCGGTGCTATCGGCACCTCGCTTGGGATGCTTACAGACTCACGCTCATTCACCTCCTACGTGCGACATGAGTATTATCGGAGGTTGCTCTGTCAGTACATTGGCAATGCTGCCGAAGCAGGGGAAATGCCAAACGAGCCGGAAGCTCTCAACCAACTTATCGCAGACATCTGCTATCATAATCCTAAGAACTATTTTAATTGGGCATAACTGATGAAGAGTTTTCTAAGCTCTTCTAAACAATAATAATCAAACCTATGAAACTAACATACACCATACTCGCGGCAGTCGTTTTAACTTTTACAGCATTCGCCAAGAAGCCAGTAACTGTTTGGACAGATCCTGTGAAGGCTAATGCTGAGCATTCTAAATTTAAATTTGTCGGAGAATATAGTAATGCGCAAAAGACAGCGTTTCACCAAGTGTCATTGATGAAGACAGACGACTATCTAGTTTCTACCTACAAAGCCGGACTACCAGGCAGAGGCTGGGATAAATCTGCGGTGGATTCCCGAATCTTGTCTCAGGAGAAACTCGATGCCTTACTGAAGGACGCAGTCAAAACTAATTATATCAGCCCGACGATCGGGAAGAAAGCTCCGGAAGGCGCGGTGACTATGCCAGAGGGTTTTACTAAGGTAAAAGACGGGATACTATGGGCTGGGGGGCAGTCGAATGACTCGTTTGGTTCTTTTAAAATGCACCTTGAGTTCCGGCTACCATTCAAGCCAATGCGTAATCCGAGTAATCAAGATAAGGGCAATAGCGGCATCTATATTTTTAATAACTACGAGATTCAGGTGCTCGATACCTTTGCGCTCGATTATTCTGCAGAAGAGTATCCATTTAAAACAGAGTCTCACAGGAAGCAATGGTGCGGTTGTTTTTATAAGATGCAGATGGCTGACGTGAATGCAACTTTGCCAGCTCTCACCTGGCAAACATACGATATTGACTTCACTGCACCTGTTTTTAAAGATGATAAGAAAGTCGTTAACGCCCGGATCACCGTCCTCCACAATGGCATCAAAATTCATGACGATGTGGAGTTGAAAAATGGCACAGGTAATGGTGGCAGGAGAAAGCAGTTAGCCAGAGGGCCGATTTATTTTCAAGACCACGGCAATCCCACCGCATTCAGAAATGTCTGGATTCAGGAAACTAAACTTACAAAGTAGAACAACAATTTATGGATTATTTAAACTCACTATTCAGCCTAGAAGGCAAAGTCGCAGTCGTAGTAGGTGGCACCGGGGAACTTTGTAGCCACATGGCTGGCGGACTCGCTAAGGCTGGCGCTACCGTTGTTCTGGTTGGCAGAAATGCTGAAAAAGCGCAGCAGCGGATCGATCAGATCGGAGAAGTCGCAGGCGGTGCACATTTCATCGCAGCAGATATAAGCACGCGTGACTCGGTAGAAAAGCTTTTGGCGGATGTGCTGGCTCAGTTTGGAAAGGCAGATATTCTTGTGAACGGAGCGGGGATTAATTCACCCACTCCCATCTTGGACATCACCACGGAGGAATTTGAATCCATCATCAATGTGAATCTAACGGCGACCTTAACGGCTTGCCAAGTCTTTGGGAAATACTGGTTAGAAAATGATACTGAAGGTAGCATCATCAATCTAGGCTCGATCTCTGGACTCAATCCACTTTCACGCGTCTTCTCTTATTCAGCCTCAAAGGCTGCGGTGCATAACCTAAGTAAAAACTTAGCTCGCGAGTGGGCGAACCAAAAAATCCGCGTCAACACACTCGTCCCTGGATTCTTCCCAGCAGAACAAAATAAAAAAGTGCTGGATGAATCTCGTGTAGCAAGCATTATGAACCACACTCCGATGGAGCGGTTTGGGAATCCAGACGAACTCATCGGAGCCACACTTTTACTCGCCTCAAACAATGCTGGCGGATTCATCACAGGCCACGAACTCATCGTCGATGGCGGCTTTAACTCAATGAGCATTTAACCCGTGGCATCGACCTCCGGTCGATAAGCTAAATACTAATTCAAGGCATATCGACCAAAGGTCGATGCCACAACAAACAACATTATGTCAAATCAATCACAACTCGAAAAAGCACAGAACGGCGGTTTCCTCACGAAACTCGGAATCTACGGAAAGATGTCAGGTCCAGGCTGGGTCCAAGCAGCAGTAACCCTAGGTGGCGGATCACTCGTTGGTGCTCTCTATCTTGGAGTCATCGGCGGCTACGAATTCCTCTGGCTCCAGCCACTCGCGATGCTTTGCGGTATCATTATGCTAGCAGCGATCTCCTACGTCACCCTCTCCTGCGAGGAACGCCCATTCCGCGTGATGAAAAAGAAAGTTTCTCCGACTCTTGCATGGGGTTGGCTTATTGCCACGGTGATTGCGGATACCGTTTTCTGCGCCGCTCAGTTCTCGCTTGGTCGAGGGGCGATTGAAGGTAATCTAGGGTTCACCCCAGGGCCTTATGTTATCACCGGTTCGCTCTTCATCATCGCCATGGCGCTTATCTGTATTTCTCAGAAGAATGCCAGAGCCAGTGCATTCATCGATAATATTTTGAAGGTTCTCGTAGGAATTATCGTGATCGCATTTATGGCAGTAGTAGTAGTGCTCATAAGCAACGGTGCCGTGCAGTGGGGTCAGATACTCTCAGGATACATCCCTGATTTCACCGCGCTATACAGACCTACTGATCAGATTGCCACTGCGATTGCCGCGACAGGTGAGAACGCTGGCTACTGGACCGAATACGTCACTGGTGAGCAGCGCACTAAGATCATCGCCGCCTTCGGAACTGCCGTAGGGATCAACATGACCTTCCTGCTACCATACTCTCTTAAGAAAAAGGGTTGGTCTAAGCCTCACCGTGAACTCTCTCGCTATGACCTGATGCTTGGTCTGTTTATTCCGTTCATCCTTGGAGCTTCTGCTCTAGTGATCGCCTCAGCAGCTTCCTTCCACGCTCAGTCTGATGATGTACTCTCGCTAGACGGCCAGCCATTGCCTGGAAAGGAAGTTCCTTATTATAAGGTGCTCGACTCCAGTATTTCTAAGCAAGTTTCTGGCTTTAAAGATCTAGGAGATGCTGAGAAATTAACCCTCAGAGAAAACACCCCGTTAGCAGAACGTCAACTAGCAGCAATGCTCTCTAACCGAGATGCTAAAAGCCTCGCGAAATCACTAGAGCCATTCCTAGGGAAGAACTCACAGACTATATTTGGAGTAGGAATTCTAGCCATGGCAATATCCACACTTCTTGTTCATATGATGATGAATGGTTACGCCATCAGTGAAGCCTTTAATAAGGTAGGTAATGCTAAATACTTCGTCCTCGGAGCCGCTATGCCAGCAGTTGCAGGATTCTTTTCACCAGCTCTTTGGAGTGGCGACGTCAAGACTGCAATGCAGATTCCCGCGTCAGTCATCGCTACCACTCTGTTACCGATTGCCTACTTAGGGTTCTTGTTACTGATGAATTCCAGGGCGGCCCTTGGAGACCAGTTACCAAAGCGCCGTGGTCTTATTAATGTGCTAATGATTTTCTCAGCAGGTATTGCATCCTATGCATCGGTCTGGTCGCTGGTTGGAAAATATCAGAGCTCTAATCCATATTCACACTACTTTGGTCTCTTTGGAATGATCGCTCTCGCGGCATTGGCAATCATCGGTATCAGTGGATTCATCAAGCGTAATAAATTGGCATAAAAAGAAGTTATCAGTTATCAGTGTTAAGTTTTAAGCCTAGCACGATGAAACAAAATTCCTGAACCCAACGCACTGAGCTTCCGTATATTCAGTGTCTTCAGTGGTCAAAAAGAAGCAATAAGCAACAATTAAAACATCTAACAAGAACATCTAAAATAATATGAAATTCGGAATCGTAGGAACAGGAATGATCGCTAACTTTCACGCCAAGGCGATCGAAGCCATGGAGGGCAGTTCACTGCATTCATGCTTTGATAGAAACCTAGAGAGGTCTTCAGAGTTTGCTGAAAAAAATGAGATTAAAACTTATGCGACGCTTGAGGGATTTCTCGCTGATCCTGAGTTAGATATCATTACTATTGGCACACCCTCAGGCACCCATTTAGATCCAGCTCTCGCGGGACTCAATGCTGGCAAACATGTTATTTGTGAAAAGCCGTTAGAGGTAACTCCAGAGCGGATTGATCCACTCATTGCAGCCTCTGAAGTCAATGGAGTCACACTCGCAGCGATTCTTAACCGCCGTTTCAATGAGTCCGTGGTATTACTCAAGGAAGCAGTGGATGCTGGGCGTTTCGGCACCATTTCGCTCGTTGAGGCATCTATTAAATGGTATCGAGATCAAGCCTATTATGATTCTGCTGGTTGGCGCGGCACATGGGCGCTTGATGGGGGAGGCGCACTGATGAATCAGTCGATCCACATCATTGATCAACTCATCCACACCATCGGGCCAGTCAAGCGGGTCTCAGGATCAATGGCGTTGCTCGCTCATGAGAACATCGAGGTGGAGGACACTGCGGTTGCTATCTTAGAATTCGAAAACGGAGCGAAAGGAATTGTTCAAGGATCAACAGCCTGCTGGTCATCCACTGGTCATCCAGCCGAGGTAAATATCTGCGGTAGTGAGGGCAGTGCCTTTCTCGCCGACGAGCATTTCAAGGTCTGGGACTTCAAAACACCAGCTCCAGTGGACGAATACGTGCAGGCAAACCTTATGGCTAGCGATGATGCGGTGGGACTAGGTGCAAATGATCCAAACGCGATCAACTTCACCGGCCATCAGCGAAACTTCGAAGAAGTGGTCAATGCGATCAAAGAGAACCGTCGTCCATCCGTGGATTGTCATGAAGCACGTAAAGCAGTAGCCCTCATCTGTGCCATCTACGAAAGCGCCAGAAACGATGGTGAATGGGTGACTCTCAGCTAATGATGCATTAATAACTTTAAACATTTGTGTCTTGTTCAAAATGTGCCAATATCTGGCATGAGCTACACAGAAGAAGAGTATCAAGCGGAGCAGATCAGAAAAGCGAAGAGCGCGGGAATAAAGTTAATTATCCCAGCGCTGATTGTTTTCCTGCTATTTATATTTACCCCATTCACCACTGTACCTGCAGGTCATGTGGGAGTTGCGACTCTCTTCGGTAAAGTAGATGCAAATGAGCTTAGCGAAGGATTCCATGTCATTAATCCTCTCAAGAAAATTCAGAGAATTGACTGCCGTAATAAGGAACTCACCATGGATCAGGTTGGAGTTCCGAGTCAGGATCAGCTTACCACAGCAGTAGATGTGACCGTGAAGTGGAGAGTTGACCGCACCCAAGCAGCGGAGTCCTATCAAGAGACAGGAAATGCTGAGGCACTAGAGGCAGTTCATCTCAAGCCTCTGTTGCGCTCACTTCTCCGTGAAGCGGGGAAAGAGATCGAAAATGCAGAGGACTTCTATCAAGCTGATGTCCAGGTCTCTATGCAGGCTAAGATTTTAGAAGGATTGGGCGATTTAACAAGAAAGGGAATTTTGGTTGAAGAAGTATTACTCAGAGCATTTGACCTACCGAATATGATCGTGCAGGGAGTGGAGGACAAGAAGCGTCAGAAGCAGCTCGCAGAGAGACAGATCGAGGAGCTAAAGAGATTCAGCACAGAACAAGAGCAAAAGCAGGTGCAGGCAAAAGCTGAGAAAATGGCTGCTATTCAGCAAGCTGAACAACGTATAGCTCTCGCAGACGCGAAGGCTTACGAGATAACAGCAGAGGCAAAGGCACAGGCAGAGGCGATCCAAATTAAAGGTGAGGCACTTCAAAAATTCCCAGATATCATCAAGTTGCGTTCAGTCGAAAGATGGAATGGAATTCTACCTCGTGTCACTATGGGTGGGAATGCTACACCGATGATAAACATGGGTGATTTGGGTGTTCAAGGTAAGCCAGAAGCAGGGCTTCCTCCTGAATAGAGAATTTCTAATCCAGATACGATCATGAGTAGCCACGACAGCGAGAGACTCACCATCCCTCAGTATGTGATGGCGCTAGCTCATGTGGCTAGTCTGCGCAGTGAGGACCCTTACCGAAAGGTGGGGGCGGCAGCGTTAGATCATCACAATAGGGTGATCGGTACAGCTTATAATGGGCTCGCACCCGGCTATGATGCGCCTGAGGGATTCTGGGATGACCGAGATAAACGGCAGAAGTACATGCTCCACGCGGAGGTCAATTTGTGCAGTCTTTTCAAACGTGGAGAGGCAAGGGTGGTCGCTACTACGACAATGCCATGCACTTCCTGTATGCAGACACTTTGCGCCTATGGGGTTGAGGAAATTTACTACGAGGAAGAATACAAAGCATCTGATGCCAAAGAGGTGGCGGCGATCTACGGTGTGAAACTA
>CAWVXI010000028.1:0-38797 GCA_963934155.1 uncultured Verrucomicrobiales bacterium
TATCGTCTGATCAACTGTGGCTTGATCAGGAATCTGCCGTTAAGCTGTGGAAAACGCCACTCATCAAGAACGAGAAAATCATCGAACTCCCGGTGGATCAGCGCACGATCACGCGGCGTTACACAGACCGGGCCATTCAATTTGTGGAGGAAAATAAGGATCAGCCATTCTTTCTCTACTTACCCCATTCCATGCCTCATATTCCGCTTTATGTGCCTGAGGACGTCTATGATGAGGATCCTGAAAATGCGTATAAATGCGTGATCGAGCACATCGATGCGGAAGTCGGTCGGCTAGTAGCGGCTTTGCGTGAAAATAATTTGGCTGAGAATACTTATGTGATTTTTACTTCTGACAATGGTCCCTGGTTGCAATTTAAAAATCACGGTGGCTCTGCTTTACCGCTACGTGCCGGCAAGGGGACTACTTTCGAAGGTGGGCAACGCGTTCCTTGTGTCATTTGGGCTCCGGGGAGAATCCCTGCTGGCACTACATGTGACAAGGTGCTGTCCACTATCGATCTACTGCCTACCATCGCCACGCTAGCGGGAACAAAGCTTGATACGATGGGGAATAAAATCGATGGTCTGGATGTGTCTGCTCTATTGATTGGTGATGTTAAGTCTCCGTCACCTCGCAAAGAATTTATTTACTATAGTGCCAGGGGGAACTTGGAAGGATTGCGTAGTGGCAAGTGGAAGCTGCTTCGTAAAAAAGCGAGAAACAAAAACAAGAAGCCGCAAAAGGATGATGTGATGCTCTTTGATCTAGAGAATGATGTGAGTGAGGAAAAAGATCTCTCTGATGCTCATCCTGAGGTTGTCGCTGAGTTGACCAAGCGAATGAAGGAACTCGATGCCGAGATCACTCAGAACGCACGGATGCCTTGGATCAAGAAGTAGCGACTACGGCCGCTATTAAAGTTTAGATAAAAAACATTCATGATGGAGGCTATTATCATTATTATCGGATCATTAGGCACTATAATAATATGGTCGTTTTCCATAAGGCCTTACGTTGTGGCACATGGTCAAGGCAATAAGACAGGAGCCAACATGGGCGTTGCAATGTGGGTTGACTGGCAAAGCTGCGGGGAGATAGCTGCAGCTATGAACGACCCGAAAGGACGAAGAATCTACAGAATATTTGGTGCCTTTCAATTGATGACCGCATTTGGATTTCTGTTGTTGTGCTTCTGAAGGATTTGTTTCATTAATTTTTAAGCGATGTTATTTTAGGAATCTGCTTATTAGTCTACTACGGTGATCCTTTTGAAGGCTATTTATTGCGAGAGAGAGGCGTAAGTCGATATGGTGTGCCTGAAAGGTGCACTCCTAGGCACAAGAAAGCCTTTACCCGCTTGACGAGTAAAGGCTCTGAAATGTGTTTATCTAACCGAGATTAGATACCGAAACGCTCGTAGCGTTTGATGGTGAGTGTGTCACCTAGGTCCTTGCCTTTAGCTGCGAGGAGCGTGGCGATGCTGATGTCAGGATCTTTAACAAATGATTGCTCAGTGAGGACTTGCTCGCTGTAGAATTTGTTGATCTTGCCGATGAGGATCTTGTCGATGATTGACTCTGGCTTGCCAGCAGCAAGGAGTTGCTTGCGGTTGATCTCGTTTTCTTCTTCGACCATACTACCGTCGATGTCATCGCGTGAGAGACCAGCTGGGCTGGCTGCTGCGATGTGGAGTGTGATGTCCTTGAGAAGTGTTGCGAAGTCTGCGTTGCTAGTAGTGTCTGCTTTTTCACAGGCTACTTCTAGAAGAACACCAACTTTACCACCCATGTGGATGTAAGAGCCAACTGAACCTGTAGCTGATGTTTCAAAGCGTGCGAGACGTGAAATCTTGATTACTTCTCCGAGCTCAGCGAACTTAGCTCCGAGTGCATTCTCAATCGTACCTTCACCGAAAGGAACTGCTGCAGCCTCTTCAGCTGTAGTTACTCCGCTCTTCGCGATCGCTTCAAGAAGCTCAGCTACCCATGCTTGGAACTCTTCATTCTTAGCCACGAAATCAGTCTCACAGTTTACTACTGCGAGGATGCCTGAGCTTGCGCCTTCTGCTACGTGAGTAACAACGATACCTTCAGATGTCTCCCGATCTGCACGGTCACTGCGCTTAGCTTCTCCCTTTTCACGGAGGATTTTAGCGGCTGCGACGAGGTCACCGTCAGCTTCTGTGAGAGCCTTCTTGCAGGCCATCATGCCCGCACTAGTTTGTTTGCGCAGTTCTGACACTGCTTTTGCTGAAATAGCCATATCTTTTGAGTGTTTTAAATTTTCTCAGATAAATTAGTCTTTCTTTGCCACCACGATAGAATCAACAAGATTCTGAAGGAGGATGCGGATTGAGCGAATAGCGTCGTCATTTCCTGGGATCGGGTAGTCAACTTTTGCTGGATCAGCATTGGTGTCAACGATGGCGATCACTGGGATGTTAAGGCGGCGAGCTTCTGCAACTGCGATGGTCTCACGAGCGGAGTCCACGATGACGATAGCATCAGGGAGTTTCTCCATGTCGCGGATACCGTCGAGGTTACGGAAAAGCTTAGTGCGCTCACGGCCTAGGGCAGCGAGTTCCTTCTTGGACATGGCCTTGAACTCAGCAGATTTCTCGATGTCTTCAAGATACTTGAGACGCTCAACAGATTTGCGGATGGTAGAAAGGTTAGTGAGTGTGCCACCGAGCCAGCGATGGTTCACGTAGTATTGACCAGATGCTCCAGCGGCTTCTTTAACTGCTTCTTGTGCTTGGCGCTTGCATCCTACGAAGAGGATTTTCTTGCCTTTGCTAGCTAGTTCAGTGAGGTACTCGCTCGCTTTATCGAGGCGCTGTACAGTTTGCTCTAGGTCGATGATGTAAATACCACCTTTGTCCTTCATGAGGAAAGGCTTCATCTTCGGGTTCCATTTGCGCGTCTGGTGTCCGTAATGAACTCCAGCGTCAACCATCTCTTTAATTAGTTCGTTAATCATTTTGTTTAAATTGCTTACCTTGATTCAGATGAGCGGTATTTAGGGTGAAAAGCCCGTCGCATTTAGGATCCTCGCTTGTCAGTACTTTTCGTTTTTTTGCGGCGGCTAAAAACAAGCGCGCGCGGACTTAACCTATTGAGAGTGATTTAGCAAGGTAATATTAGGGTTTGAGGTGGTTTTAAGTTAATTGGTGTGTTTTTGCCTTTGATGAGTGTAGGATTGTAGCGGGGCTGCGCCCTTGGAAGCAGGTAGCGTTGAAGCCGCAGGCGCGGTGCCGTCCTGACCCTTCCCGTCGCTCCCAAAGCTGAAAGCCGCTTCTTGCTCCCGTGCGCAGCACAATGCTCCTTAAGTTAATACTATTCGGGATTAGATGACGTGAAAATCATGAGTTTGACATGCTTGACCTAGGCCGCAGTCAGCCTTATGAGTGCTTCATGAATATTACCCAAGTAGCCGCACTGATTGCGCATCGCCGCAGTATAAAGCCTGTTGATATGGATCCTGAGAAGGAGGTTACTGAGGGGATTTGGCAGACGCTTATAGAGTGCGCGAACTGGGCGCCTAGCCATGGTCACACCGAGCCTTGGAGATTTACCATCTACCGCGGTGGGAGCAGAAAATACCTCGCAGAAGCACTTCAGGAAGCTTATAAGTCCGATACACCCGAGGTGGAATTTAAGCCCGAGAAGTATGAGAAAATGGGTTTAAATCCGCTTTATGCGCATGCCGTCATTGTCATTGTGATGAAGCGTGGTGATTTGCCTAAGATCCCGGTGATCGAGGAAATAGAGGCAGTCGCTTGTGCGGTGCAGAACATGCATCTAGCGGCATCTGCAGCTGGTCTTGGAATGTTCTGGTCATCTCCAGCGGCAGCTTCAGGTGAGAACTTTGCGGAATACCTAAATCTTGGCGATGATGATAAATGCTTAGGCTTACTCTATGTGGGCTGGCCGAAAGAGGGGAAAGAATGGCCCAAGAGCACCAGAAAGCCAGCGATGGATAAAGTAACCTGGAAGTAACTATTTAGTAGATAAAGATGTCGTCCAAACTACCAGAACTACGCGCCAGGATGCACACCGTGCCCCTAGAGCCGGGTGTTTATATCATGCGTGATAGGTTGGGGCACGTGATCTATGTGGGAAAGGCGAAGGCGCTGCGCAAGCGGCTGGGATCATATTTTCTGCCATCGCGTAAGAAGCGCGCTGACATCAAGACCCGCGCGTTGCTCGATTCCATCTGGGACTTCGAGACCCACACGGTGCGCAATGAAGAGGAGGCGCTGATCCTTGAAGAAAAGCTGATCAAGCAATACCGACCGCGCTACAACATCGCGCTCAAGGATGATAAGCGATACTTTTTGGTGAAGATAAATATGAAGGCGGAATATCCCATCTTTAAGCTCTGCCGCATCCGCAGAAATGATGGTTATAAATATTTCGGCCCCTTTGTCCACGGCAGCGCACTGATCACCACGCTGGACTGGATCAACAAGGAATTTGGTATTTGGACTCAGGCTCCTAAGGCGGAAGATGACCCAAGCTACAAGCAAGTAGGGGAAGTGCTGAACCGCCGTTACGGTGAGCAGTATGTGGGTGAAATTTCTACTCAGGAATATAAAGAACGGGTGACAGATGCCTGTGATCTCCTCTCAGGCAAAGGCCGGCGTGGTAGGTTGAATCAGCTCAAGGATGAGATGGATATTGCTGCCTCAAATCTAGATTATGAGAAGGCTGCTGAGTTGCGCGATGTCATTGATAATCTCGAGAAAACCACGATCAAAGCCCGCCAGTTCGCCCATGCAAAATCCATCCCTACCACGGTGCTTCCCGCAGAAGATCTTGCCGAGCTAGCGGACTACCTCAAGCTTTCTCAGCCGCTCGGGATCATGGAGTGCTTTGATATTTCAAACGTCTCATCCACCCACAGCGTGGCTTCCATGGTGAGGTTTCTCAATGGCGCGCCGGATAATTCTAACTACCGCCGCTATCGCATCAAGACCGTGGAAGGGCAGGATGATTTCGCCTCGATGGCTGAGGTGGTGCGCCGCCGCTACTCCCGCATCGCCACTGAGAGCCTACTGGCGAACCCTGACCTAGAACATTCACAAGAAGACCTGACGGAATCTCTCTATCGATTACGCGCAGAAGGAAGTAGTCCCATCGCGCTGCCGGATCTAGTCATCGTGGATGGTGGTAAAGGCCAGCTCTCAGCTGCTCATGCGGAGCTAACTCAACTCGGTCTCCATGGTCTGCCGATCATTGGTCTGGCGAAGCAGCGCGAGGAAATTTTCTTCCCAGGAAATAGTAAGCCGCTCCTCATCAATCATAACCAAGGTGCGCTTAAGCTGATGCAGCGCATTCGCGATGAAGCCCACCGCTACGCAAATCTCTACAACGAAATCCTGCTTAAAAAACGTATGAGAGAAAGCCTCCTAGACGACTGCCCGGGCATGACCAACGCCCGCAAAAGCGCCTTGATGAAAAAATTTGGCTCCATCGCAAAGATCAAAAAAGCCACTCAAACGGAAATAGAATCCACCCCGGGAATAGGACAGCTAACAGCGGAGAAGATTATTCATTTTCTGCATTAATTTTCATGGCAAAGGGTCATGGCGTTAGCAGTCGAAGACACTTGACTTTTCTTGCGATGTCAGCAATCAAGTGGTAGCAAAATTAACTACTTACCACTAAAATGAACGTCTCACTTAACTGGCTCAACGGGCACCTAGATCTCAGTAATCACTCTATCCAAGAACTTGATGATCTACTCACCTTCGCAGGTGTGGAGGTGGAAGGCATCCAGCAGCAGGGGCTTAGCACTGAGCTAGTGGTCGTGGCTCAGATCAAGGAGGCGGTACAGCATCCAGATGCGGATCGGCTCAAGATTTGCCAGGTGGATGCAGGGGAGGGGGCTCTCCGCCAGATCGTCTGTGGTGCACAGAATTATCAAGTGGGTGATAAAGTTCCCTGCGCGCTGCCGGGTGCAGACCTCGGTGGCGGTTTCGTCATCAAGGATGGAAAACTCCGTGGTGCTGAATCTAAAGGCATGCTTTGTGGTGGGAGTGAAATAGGTATCGCTGATGAAGTAGATGGTCTGCTTATTCTTCCAGCTGACTCAGTGATTGGTAAGCCGCTGGTGCAGATGTATAATTCGGATACAATCATCGAGGTAGAGGTCACGCCTAACAGACCTGACCTGCTCAGCCACACCGGAATGGCACGCGAGCTTTCTGCTCTCATCGGTATTGAGAGAAAGCTGCACACTTATCCAATCTGTGAAGCTCAGGAATCCACCAGCTTCATTTCGCTCGCCGCCCCTGAGCGATGCCCGTTCTACTCAGCAGTGAAGATTTCTAATATCAAGGTGACCGACAGCCCAGCCTGGCTTAAGACAAAGCTCGAAGCAATCGGCCTGCGGCCGATCAACAACATCGTGGACATCACGAACTACGTTCTCCACGAGCTAGGCCATCCGCTTCATGCCTTTGATGCCGCGAAGGTGGATGAAAAACTAGACATCCGTCTCGCCACAGACGGTGAAAAATTCACTGCACTCACTGGCGAGGAATACATTCTAACAGATGATGATCTCCTCATCTCAGACGCATCAGGAAATGCCCTCGCCCTCGCTGGAATTATGGGTGGTGAGGATAGCGGCGTCACAGAGACGACTACTGACATCATCCTTGAATCAGCGTATTTCACTCCGGCATTCATCCGCCGCAGTTCGCGCCGCACTGCTCTCACCTCAGACTCCTCCTACAGATTTGAGCGTGGAACCGACTCACAAAATATCCTCACAGCATCCGCCTATGCCGCCAAGCTCATCACCGAGATCGCTGGCGGAGAAATCTCCGGTCGCACTCTAACCGCTGGCGAAGCGCCTAAGCTCGTTAAGCCAGTGAAGCTAGATTTAGTTAAGCTAGACCAGCTCATGGGTGGTAGCATTTCACTCGATGCAGCCAAGCTGATCCTCACCAAGCTCGGTCTAACAGAAAGACAAGGAAACATGTGGGAGATCCCGCATTTTCGTCTAGATCTAAGCCGCCATATCGACTTAGTTGAAGAGATTGCCCGTGTTCATGGTTTAGAAAATGTCGCTTCTCGCTTCGGCGGTGCCTATGTCTCGGAGAGCGATGTGGATCAGGTATACGACTACCAATTATCAGTCAAAAAGCAGCTAGCATCACTAGGTCTCTACGAGACTCAAACCATGAAGCTTATCGCTCATGATGCTACGGATAACATGATCGCGAAGATTTCTGATGCGCTGCCGCTTAAGCCGCTCATCGATGGCGATCTTATCCAGGTAAAGCTTCCGCTGAGCGAGGACCACGCCATCATGCGCCCGAGCCTCGTTCCTGGCCTCGTCGCTACAGCTGCTAGAAACATCCGCCAAGGCGCAAAATCGCTACGCTTCTTCGAGATGGGAAAGCAATTCCGTAATGCTGGCGGAGGTAAAGCAAAAGACCTCGAAGCCGAGTCCCTAGCCATTCTAATATCTGGTGAGAATGCCCCCTCAAACTGGGCAAATAAGCAGCCAGATCTATCTGATTTATTCGATCTAAAAGCCCTTATCTCAGCGCTTCTTCCAGGCGCCGTCATCCAGCTAAAACCACGTGACAGAGACGGTTTCGTCCTCTCTGCTGATGTCCTGGCAGATGACAAGCTGTGTGGAGTCTTTGCCCAGCTCAGCCCATCACGCTGCCGCGAGCTAGACGCAAATTCCCCCATCTACGTGGCCGAGCTAGACATCAAAAAACTGCAACAACTCAGCACTGGTGTGAGAAAAGTTAGCGAGCTCCCGCAGTTCCCTGGCTCCAGCAGAGATGCCGCTATGGAGGCGCCTATCGCACTCACAAATACCCAAATAGAGCAAGCCGTCAAGAAGCACAACGAGTCACTTTTGGTAAGTTATCGCTGCTTCGATGTCTTCATGGACCCTACCGGTGAGAAGCTCCCAGCGGACAAGAAATCCATCGCCTACAGCTTCCATTACCGATCACCACAAAAGACCCTCAAATCCAAAGAAGTGGACACCGCCCATCAAAACCTCTTAGCACATCTCCAGAAGACGTTACAAGTGAGCTACAGGTAAGTTTTTAGAAGGCTGGAATCCGTTGGGCTAACGGGTATTATTTTAATAAGCTATTTTTTCAACTGCACAGCGTGAGGCTCTGACTTCATTTCATGACTCTCCTGTTGGTTTTCTTTGGCACCTTTGTCCACCCATGGGATGAAGAAAAAATACATGATGGCTAGACCAAGAGTATTAACAACTCCCGTCCAAAACAGAAACTTTCTTGCGGTTTCTCTGCTAGGATTAAATATTTCAGAGTGGTCACCCCCCCCCCCTCAAACTTCATGCGCGTTGCCTTCTTTTTAAGACCACCCTCACAGTTATACTGGATTGATCGTTTGATGGAATGATTTGAAATTGCAGCAAAGCTGACTGGGGAAAGAGCAAACCACTATCACTGTTCAAATGGTATTAGGTAAGCCAAGGGCATCTACTCTCCCTGATAGCGATAATGGCCAGTGATGGTAAATGTCAGTAGATCATTGCTCCATTCGGGGCCGCTGCCGTTGTTGTGTGCTACCCATACTTCGGCTGCGTGTGAGCCTGGGCCTGGGACTACTACGCCGATGTGTGGTCGTCCATTTGGCAGGCTCCAGACCACGATATCTCCGAAGCTGTAATCTGTGGTAGAGCGGCTGTTATCTAGTTTCACACCGTGACGCTCGAAGAATCGTTGCTGGTTTTGCACCCTACGGTGATCAATGTTTGTGTCCGGCTGTCGCTGATTCCAGAGCTGTGGGTATTTGTGGAAATTTTCCTTCATGTCTTCGTGGATCAGCATCTGGAGATCCACGCCTAGCTGGCGATACGCTCTCACGACCATGTCTGTGCTAGTGCCGCGGTCGGATGAAATATCACCATTTGGGTAACCGATGTTATTGTAAACTGAGCCATCATAGATCACTCCGAGACGTGTTCTGTCTAGTGCTGCTGCTGCCAGTCGATCACTATACTTACCAGAGGAAGACAGCTCAGACATCGCCATTTCTACTTTGTTGTCCGTAGGCATGTCATTTGAGCTTTTCACCAAGTCAGCGAAGGCTGGCCAAGCAAAATAAGAAACAAATATTCCTGCGAGCAGCATGATCACCCAGCCACCCATGACGGGCTTTTTGCGTTTTTTTTGCGGCACTGGACCGATGTATTCGATGGGAATCATTTTTCGTGGTTGTATTACTATTAATACAGCCATGCCACCACCCTTTTTTCAATATTTAGTAAAAAACTTACCGCTAAAATTCTTAATATTTCTTTCTAACAGAAGACTAACCGTTTTCTAACATTTCGCACACCATCTTCCGCCCCTCTACCATTGATTCGGAGCCATCGGGTGATTTAATTTTACACACCACGTGCTCTATCGCTATGCACCATGCTCCCAACGGGATAAGCTCTGGAAATTTATCTGCCCACTCTATAATTACTACACCATCCCGATCTAAATAATCTTCCCAACCTATTTCCAGCATTTCCTCCGCATTTTCTAGCCGATACGCATCGAAATGAAACAGATCTACCCCACCGCGCTCCTCGGCTAAGTACTCATTCACTAATGCGAAGGTAGGGCTCGTTACCTCGCCGCGGTATCCTTTGCTGAGCGCGATGCCTTGCGTGAGGTGAGTTTTGCCTGTACCCAGATCACCAATGAGCGCCACCACAGCGCCAGATTTCAGCTGCTGGCCTATTTTCATGCCAAATTGCCGCATCGTCTCCGCGCCAATGATCTCTACTGGAAATAATTCATTCATCGGCACCTGTTTAGCACTAATTACAAATTATTTGTAATTATTTATAAAAAAAACTTGCCCAAGCGTCCGCGTTGTGTTCAATTTCCGCCCCGCGAGCGATGAATAACTCATTGCCTCCACATACCAATTTAACCAACAACCTTGTCACGACCATGGCATATTCAGTTTTCAAAACAGGCGGCAAACAATACCGCGTTCAAGTAGGTGATAAAATCGACGTCGAAAAGCTCGACCTAGATGAAGGCACAGAGACATCATTCAGTGAGGTTCTCCTCGTAAACGACGGCAGCACTACCACAGTAGGCGCGCCAGTAGTTGAGGGAGCAGCGGTGAAGGCAACAGTCGTCGAGCAGTTCCGCGGCAAGAAAGTCATCGCATTCAAATTCAAGCGTCGCCAAGGATACCACAAGACAAAGGGATCTCGCAGACACCTCACCAAGCTAGAGATTACTAGCATTTCATAACCACTAACTATACTTAAGACATGGCTCATAAGAAAGGACAAGGTTCCGTTAAAAACGGCAGAGATTCACGCAGTAACCGCCTCGGAGTTAAAAAATTCGGTGGCGAAGTCGTTATCTCAGGTAACATCATCATCCGCCAACGCGGAACGAAATGGTTACCAGGCACTAACGTTTACATGGGTAAAGATCACACCATCCATGCACGTGTAGACGGAAACGTTTACTTCGACAAAAGCGGTCGCCGTGTAAACGTAGCACTCGCAGAAGTCCCGGCGTAAGCCATCTTCCCGAGAATTACCCAACAATTTCCAAAAGACCTCAGCTCATCGAGCTAGAGGTCTTTTTTTGTCCCAAAGTGCCGGAGGTTTCTAATCTTCAATTTAGGCAAGTGATCTGAAGTATCTAATGAATTTCTGCGGATGCTAAAACGACAGTAATAGCAGATTTATTCTAAACGCGGCTCGTCTCTAGCTAAAGCACGAGCTCATCCACAGATTATATTCCTGAATCTCTGATGAAATCTCTCATCAATTTCAACGGAGAAGGTGACTTTACCGACCTTGTTAATCCAGATCTCGCCTCGGGTTAATGAGATATCCGAGCAAAGCAAGGAAACCTCTCTCAGAACTTTAGGATTTAACTTCCCCTTGAAGCGCTTAGCCTTCCCATCGGAAATACGAATCGCCACATCGGCAAAACAACTGGAAAAGATCTTCATCTAATAATTCTTTAACCCTGCTGTCTCATCCAGGCCGAACATGATGTTAAAGCACTGGATCGCTTGGCCGCCGGCGCCTTTTCCTAGATTATCCTCAGCACTGAGAAGCAGAAGTCTGCCAGTGCGTGAATCGTAATCCCAGCCAATATCGATATGGTTTGTTCGCGTCACATTCTTCGTGTCCGCTGGATTTCCTTTTCCTAACAATCTAACAAAATAGGAATCACCGTAGGCGGCTGTGAGTGCGGCATCTACTTTTGCGAGGTCTGTTTCATCTCCGATGAATTTCGCTGAGCTTGTGCTACAGATTCCATTGTGTGTGGGGATTAGGTGTGGGGTGAATGACATGGTCACCTTTTCCGCAGCCGCAATCGACAGTTCCTGCTCTATTTCTGACAGATGTCTGTGTTTCGGAACACTGTATGCCCGAGCGCTTTCATTCGCCTCACAGTAAGAAAATATCACATTACCCGTCTTGCCGGCACCGCTCACTCCACTCATCGAGCAGGTCACGATGCTCTGAGGATCGATTAATTTAGCTGCTAACATCGGGATCAACGGCAAACTCACACTAGTAGGATAGCACCCCGGTGAGGCAATCAATCTAGCCTTCGCTATCTCCGCAGACCTAATCTCTGGGAATCCGTAAACTGCTTCCTTCAACAGCTCAGGCGCAGGGTGCGGTGCTCCGTAAAATTCCTCATACACAGCAGGATCGCTCAGACGGAAGTCTGCGCTGAGATCGATCACCTTTATCCCCAGATCCAGCAGCGCCGTAGCGTAGTCAGCCGCCACGCCATGCGGCAGCGCTAGAAATGCCAGCTCCGCACCCGTAGCTGCGATGCTCTCCGCATCTGGCTCACTAAAGGCAAGCTCCGCACCAGCGGCGGATCGGTAACGTGGAAAAACATCTGCCAAAGCCTGGCCTGCATACTGCCGCGAAGTAACACAGCAAAGCTCAGCATTCGGATGCATCAGCAATAAGCGCAGTAATTCCATCCCTGTGTAACCGCTCGCACCCACTACCGCTATCTTGACTGATTTATTCATGCACTAGAGAAAGCAGGAAATTTCTAGCTTGCCAATAACGAACTCCGTAATATGTTATTACTAATTCAAAATATGAGCGGGACTTGGCGCAGTTTGGTAGCGCGTTGCACTGGGGGTGCAGAGGCCGCAGGTTCAAATCCTGTAGTCCCGACCATTTTTTCTTCAAAAAGAAATGCTAATTAGGGTGGGTGTGCAGTTTGATAGCATCAGCGAAGCTCAGGGGCGGCGTGTCAGGTGAGAGCCGATTTATATTACAGAATATAACCACTCCGCAGACAGTGAGTGCGAGGAGAGAGATTGCAGTGATAAGCCGTTTTATATATTTATGTATTTGCGGCCACTTCATAAAAAATGACCATAGAGAGTTTTTCTTAGGAGTGGAAGGGTTTTCTGTTGTAGCTTGGTTGGATGTTGTTAGGATTAATTTAGAAATTCATGACAATTCTTATCACAGCAGGACCTACTCGGGAGGCGATTGATCCGGTGCGGTATCTTACGAATCGTTCATCTGGTAAGATGGGCTATGCGCTGGCGGATGTGGCTGCGGCCAAGGGGAACAGGGTAATCTTGATTTCTGGTCCCACGGATGCCGCTCTTGAGGTGCCGGATGGTGTGGATTTTATTCCAGTTGAGAGTGCGGCAGATATGTATGTTGCTGTGGAACGGTGGATGGCTAAGGCTGATGTGGCTATCTTTGCGGCGGCGGTGGCGGATTACCGGCCAGTGGAATTTGTGGAACAGAAGATCAAGACGGTGGGCGATGAATTAACGCTGAAGCTGGTTCGCAATAAGGATATTTTGGGTTCGGCTAGAGGTAAGTTTTTGTTTGAGGGTACGCTGGTGGGATTCGCTGCGGAGACGGAGAATGTGGTAGAGAATGCCAGGGGTAAGCTTTTGAAAAAAGGCTGCGATATGGTGGTGGCGAATGATGTTTCTAGAAAAGATATAGGCTTTGATTCTGATGAAAACGAGGTGATACTGGTATTCCGCGATGAGGAGGAGACCGTGGCGAAGGCGGATAAACACAGGATCGCTCATAGCGTGGTGGAGGTGGCTATGGGGATGGAGGAAGACAGGCAGAGGAGTGTTAGTGATGCTGCTAATACCAATACCAATACCAATACCAATACCAATACTCATGTGGAGGGCGATCAACAGAAAATTTTATGACAGCAGTAGATACAGCAGTGAAAGCGGCAAAGGCAGCAGGTGTGCTTTTGAGAGAAAATTTTGGGTGTGCGCTAGAGGTGGATGAAGCGTTGCATCATGACATTAAACTAGCTCTCGATAGGGAGTCTCAGGATCTGATCACGGAGATTCTGTTAGGTGAATTTCCAGACTACGCGCTTTATGGCGAAGAGGGAGTTGCGGGGAATCAGGAATCTGATTATCAATGGATCGTGGATCCGATTGATGGGACGGTGAACTTCTTTTATGGGATTCCGCATTATTGTATTTCGATCGCGCTAAGGCATAAGGACGAGCTGACCGTGGGAGTAATTTATGATCCTTCGATGGATGATCTGTGGACAGTGGTGAAGGGTGAAAAACCTTACCTCAACGGCAAAGAAATTTCTTGTAGCTCACGGACGAAGCTTGAGGAGAGTATCCTGTATGTAGGTTGCGGAAAGACTGAGGATGCGCTTTCTACTGGTCTGGAAAGATTCCGCCGGGCATCCTTGAGAGCACGCAAAATGCGGATGATGGGGTCTGCTGCACTGGGCATGGCATACATTGCTACTGGCAGGCTAGATGCTTATGTTGAGTCGAGGATTTCGCTTTGGGACATTGCGGCCGGTCAGTTACTCATCGAGGCGACTGGTGGCAAAGTGACGCTCACGCCAAAGGAAAATGAGCCAGATGTCTGGAGCATTGTGGCGACGAATGGCAAGATTCCGATTGAGGAGATTTTGTAAATATGAAGACTGATTTAATAGAGCTGAATAGGTGCCGGAGTGCGGAGGGCGTTGCTGATACTACTGACCCGCTTGATGCCGCTAACATTTGGTATAAGGTGGGGTCGACAGCGATTATTTTTGATTATACTAAGATAGGAGGAGGTGATGATCCAGAGGTGATTGTTAGTGTTCGTAAGGAGGATTATGATGCTGCGCGTGCTGTTTTAGAAAATGAGTATGGCAAAGTGGACTTACCAGATGGGCATTATTTATTGAGCTCCTCTGATGAAGATCTAGCGGAAATTTTAGCTAATCCTGGAGAGTGGAATCCATTCGATGTGGTTCATGCTCGCAGGTTAGCGGAGGAGCGTGGCCTAGATCCAGTTGAGATCGAAAAGAAGAAACAAGAAAGAATTCAGCAACTAAAACAAGGTAAGCCGGCATCAAAAATTCTACTGAGTTTTGGATGGATATTTTCTATTATTGGTTTGTATGCTGGGATGTTCGGAATAGCAGGCATCGTCGCAGCATGGGCACTTTGCTTTTCGAAGAACAGGACTGAGGACGGTAATTTCTATACCTATAATTCGAAGTCACGAATGCAGGGGATATGTATGTTCTTAATAGCGATTATATTTATAGCGATCGCTAGTTCAATGATAAATCCTTAGTTGGGTTTTACTGTCTTTTTAGGTGTATGATCTAAAGAGTAGGTCAATTTCTTATGTGAGAGAATTTATCTTCTCTAAAATAGTGCTTACATCTTGGAGTCTGCCTTTGCCTTCGTAGCCGCAGGCTAGCATGCCGTCTTCTTCTGGGCCGATGAAGTGGCAGCCATCTTTTGTGAGAGTGGTGATATTTCGCTGGGTGGCGGGGTGATCCCACATTTTGCCATTCATGGCGGGGGCGATGAGGATCTTGGCTTTGGTGGCGAGATAGATGGAGGTGAGGGGATCTGGTGCTAGTCCGTTTGCTAGGTTACCGATGGTGCTGGCGCTGGCGGGGACGATGACCATCAGGTCTGCTCTGTCTGCGAGGTCGATGTGGCCGGGTTTCCAGGATTGTTTCTCATCTTCTAGTGAGACGAGGACAGGATTTCTTGAGAGGACTTGTAGGGTGAGGGGGGTGATGAATTCTGTGGCGGACTGCGTCATGACTACGTGCACCTCGTGTCCGTCCTTGATGAGTTGGGAGGTGATGTCTGCTGCTTTGTAGGCGGCGATGGAACCGGTGATTCCTATGATGATACAGGCCATGATTTATTTGGTTGGTTGTGTGCTTGGATTGATGAATTTTGACCGCAAATTCTGCAGATCACCGCAGATTCTTTTGGATTGAGGCTTATTACTGGGGTCTATATACTCGCGGTGACTACTGGGCGGCCTAGCATTTTGGAATAGAGGTCGATGTAGGCGGTGGCGGTGGTCTTGTGATTGAAGCGAAGTTTGGACTCTTTCATGATGCGCTGGATGACTCGAGCTTTGTCCTTGCTATCCCATCTATGGAATTTAACCGCTTCATCGATCGCCCAGCGGAGTCCTGCGGTTCCGTAGTCATCAAACCTAAATCCATTGCCTAAATTACCGTCGTAGTGGAGGTGATCCACTGTGTCATGGATGCCGCCGGTGTTATGTACTACGGGTAGAGTTCCGTACATGGGTGCTGCCATTTGTGGGAGCCCACATGGCTCGAATTTGGATGGCATGATGATGAAGTCTGAGCCAGCGTAAGCGAGGCGGGATAGACCTTCATTGAATGGCTTGACGGCGACTCTTTCGTGGAGTCCGTGGAGATTTACGATGTCATGGAAGTGCTGCTCATATTCACCACTGGCGACGATGCCCACTTGGAGGCCGGTGTCTGCGTAGTCTGAGGTGAGCTGGTAGAGGATGTCTGCTAGTAGCTGGCAGCCTTTTTGCATCGGGTCTAGTCTTGATGGCCAAAAGAATAATGGGGCGTAGGGATCAACCTTAAGTCCTGCTTCTTCTTGAAATTGTTTCTTGTTAGCGGCCTTACCAGCGATGTGGCTGGTTTCATCAAAGTGGTGTTTTATGTGGATATCTGTCTGCGGGTCAAAGGTTGCGTCTGGCGCATTGAGTATGCCTGTGGCGTGCCCAGCGTAGAGCTTGTTGGCTAGCTCTGATTGGATCGCTTTCGGGACGAAAGTGTGTTTACCTTCTACTACCTCGTAAAGGAATGTCTTGCTTACAGTGTTAACGTGATTTGCAGCGAAGATTCCAGTTGCTAAGAAGTCGATTTTTTTGTTGTGGCGTGCGTCTTCATAGTTCTCTGGTGAGCCGGTGAAGTAGAGATTCCTCCAGTATTCTGAGGCATCAATGCCGCGGTCCTCAACTTCTCCCATGGAGAGTCTTTCTGAGTGGATATTATGTAAAGTGAAGAGGCTTGGGATGCCGAGTCGCTTTGAAACGGCTGGGACGAGTCCGGTCATCCAGTCATTACAGTGGATGAGATTTGGCCGTACTTTAGGGATGATGTTGTTGATGACTTCTCTCTGAAATGCGAGGGCTGCTAGATGGTTATGATTTGGGTCATAGACCTGATCCTTTCTGTAGAAGATGGGGTCTTCTGCCAGGTGGATACGTTGCTCGCCGAGTGTGTCTGCTATTTTATCCTTAGCTCTCTGAATGATGTCTTTGCCTTCAGAGTGAAACATTTTTGAGTAATTAGGGAGTGCCACGTGGACATCTGCTCCTAGTTCAAATAATGCATTGATGAGTGATGATGACACATCTGCCATACCGCCCGCTTTTGCGGACATGCGCTGAGCCATGTTCCCCATACCTGATGGAAGATAGGTGATCTCTGGGGTGACGATGAGAATTCTAGGTCTTTTCTCATCGTGTGTTTTTACGATGGATTTAGTTTTAGCGCGGTCAATCATAGTCTGTGTGTATCATTATCAGAATCCTCTGATGATGGCAATCAGGCAAGTACGACTTTTTCTTTAAAATATTAGCCATTAAAATCACTCTCTCACACGCTCGACATTGGCCCCGAGTTGGAGGAGTTTTTCATCGATATGCTCGTAGCCACGGTCAATGTGATAGAGGCGTGAGATTTCTGTGCTTCCCTTGGCTGTCAGAGCGGAGAGCACAAGTGCGGCGGAAGCTCTGAGGTCTGATGCCATAACGGGAGCTGCCGAGAGTTGTTGCACGCCGGTGATGACTGCTGTGCCGCTGTTCACCTTAATGTCTGCACCCATGCGGGACATCTCAGCGCAGTGCATAAATCTCTGCGGGAAGATGGTATCTTCTATGACAGAGATGCCGGGCGTGACGGCGAAGAGTGATGAGAACTGCGCCTGCATATCTGTAGGAAAGTTTGGGTGTGGTGCGGTGGTGATCTTACAGCCTTTTGGTTCCTTACCTGGTTTGACGGTGACGGAGTCTCCTTCGGCGTTAAATGTTACATTGTGCCCAGCTTCGATGAGTTTTTCGGTGATTGGTGCGAGGTGATCTTGGTCGACACGGTTGAGGGTGATCCCATTTTCTGGACATCCAGCCATGGCTCCAGCGACCATGTAGGTTCCTGCTTCTATACGATCTGGGATGATGGTGTGCTCTACTCCGTGAAGTTTCTTTACTCCCTGGATGGTGATACGTCTGGTGCCGGCGCCTTCGATCTGGGCACCCATGGAATTTAGGAAGTTTGCGAGGTCCACTACTTCTGGCTCACAGGCCGCGGACTCGATGACGGTGGTGCCTTTAGCTAAAACGGCAGCCATCATGAGGTTGTCTGTGCCGAGGACTGTGGGGCCGTGTTTGCCGCGGAGGTCTACTTCAGCGCCAGTGAGACCGTTAGGAGCTTTCATGTCCATATTGCCGCCTTCCATACTAATCTCTGCACCGATGGCGCGGAGTCCTTTAAGGTGGAGATCCACTGGCCTATCACCGATGACGCATCCGCCAGGAAGTGAGACCATTGCTTTTCCTAGTCGAGTGAGAAGGGGGCCCATGACGCAGATGGATGCGCGCATTTTACGAACGAGTTCGTAGGGTGCGTCTGAGATGATATTGGCGGCGTTGATGCGAACGGTGCCGCTCGAGCGCTCTACTTCTGCGCCTAGGGCGGAGAGAATCTGGATCATGTAGTTGGTGTCAGACACGTCTGGCACGCGGCGGATGATGACGTCGTCTTCTGTTAGCAGCGCTGCAGCCAGGATGGGAAGTGATGCATTCTTGGCACCTGAGATATTGATAGATCCTTTGAGTGTGCTGCCGCCGTGTACGATGAGTTTGTCCATATGATGTGGTATTTTTTATTGGTGAATTTGAGTGATGAATCTAGCTGTGGGGAAGCGTGAGATTCCTGATAAATCTTGTTTTGTGCTGATATCTGTAAAGCCAGCTTGAGAGAGTAGCTGTTCTACTTCTCGGAATTGATTAATGCCGATTTCTAGCGCGATGTCTGCTTGTTCATTGAGGTGCTTGCGCACTTGTTGGATGAAAATTTTGATGACATCGAGTCCATCTTCTCCTCCGTAGAGTGCGAGGTCTGGATCGTGTTCCAGCTCTGGTGCTAGCGATGGGCGATCTACATCTGGCACGTAGGGCAAGTTGGCAACAACGAGGTCATAATTTTCCCCTGTCTCCAGGTTAGAAAATAGGTTTGTGGGCAAAAAATTCACATTATTAATACCGAGTAGTTCACTGTTTTCTTTCGCCAGACTTAATGCTTCCTCAGAAATGTCTGCGCATGTGACCTCCACGCGTATCCCTAGTTCGGCAGCTAGCGTGATACCGATGACTCCTGAGCCACATCCCATATCGAGGATTTTAAACTTGGGTTTCTCTTCCTCTATCAGATCTTCTGGTGGAGCTTGCGGATTCTCTTCATCGTTGTTAGATGTTTCTGATGACTCCTCAATGAGGACAGGGATAGAGGTAAGTTTTTTGTTTGCTAGTTCGATGGCTATTTCGACTAGCTCCTCGGTCTCGGGCCGGGGGATGAGTGCGCGGCCGTCTGTCTTGTATTCCCGGCGGAAAAATTCCACAGTGCCTAGCAGATGCTGGAGTGGTGTGCCTTCCCCCCTTAGTTTGAGTTTTTCTCTGAGAGGAACCAGATCTACCTCGTCAAGCGGTTGATCAAATCTAGTGTAGAGCTGGATCTTACTAATATCCAGTTGATGGCAGATGAGAAGCTGCATGTTCCTACGCGCGTCCTCGATGCCTTTTTTCTCAAGCCATTGAGTGCCGCCGTCGAGAGTTTCTAGAATGGTCTTCATGAGGGGTGCATGGATTGTTATCCCATTCCCGCGTCTGCGAGACGTTGCTCCATTTCGGCTTTCTGGAGGTTATCTGTGAACTCATTGAGTTGACCGTTCAAGATACCTTCTAAGTTATGGGATGTATGACCGATGCGGTGATCGGTCACACGTGACTGTGGAAAGTTATAAGTGCGGATCTTCTCTGAGCGGTCACCGGAGCCAATGAGTGATCTTCTCTGAGCTGAATACTTCTCTGATTCTTCACGGACCTTAGCTTCGTAAAGCTTGGCACGCATGATTTGGAGGCCTAGCTCACGGTTCTGAGTTTGGCTCCGCCCATCCTGACATTTCACTTGAAGGCCAGTGGGGAGGTGGGTGATCTGCACACAGGAGTCAGTGGTATTTACGTGCTGTCCACCAGATCCACCTGAGCGCGTAGCTTGAATATGGAGATCTTCTTTCTTTAGCTCTATATCTACTTCCTCAGCCTCTGGGAGGACTGCTACGGTGACAGTGGAAGTATGGATTCTGCCCTGGGTTTCAGTGGCAGGAACACGCTGGACACGGTGCACTCCTGACTCGTATTTAAGGAATCTGAATACTTCTTCACCAGTGACCTTCAATATTACCTCTTTGAAGCCACCTACGTCTGAAGGACTACTCTCAAGGTGTTGTAGTTTCCAGCCGCGACCTGCGCAGTAGCGTTCATACATGCCCATCACTTCGGCTACGAAAAGGCTCGCTTCATCGCCACCAGCACCAGCACGGATCTCTACTAGTGCGTCCCGATCCTCGTTCGGATCCTTAGGAAGAAGTGCATATTGTACATCTTGAGTGAGTTTTACTATCTTAGATTCTAGTAAGGGTATTTCCTCCCGTGCCATCTCGACGATTTCGTCATCGTCTTCCTTGAGAAGCTCTTGGTTTTCTGTGAGATTTGTTTTACAGGTATGAAGCTCAGTCCACATCTCGAGTAAATTTTTGAGTCTGCCATGCTCTCTCATCGTCTCAGTAGCCTTTTTCTGATCGGAGAAAAGATTTGGGTCAGAGATAGCTATCTCCACCTCTGCAAATCTCTGCTTTCGCATCTCTACTAACGGTCCGTAATCCATAGGCAGAGACTCCATGCTAGAGATTGAAGGTGCAAGAATAAATAGTGGCTATCTGAATTTAATGAAATTTCTTCTGTAGCGTTTGCTCACAATGATGATACACTGTAAAAAGTCACTTACCTCTAAATAGCTAATCACTCTTATGAAAACATTTCTATACGCCACAACACTTTGTATTCTGAGCGCAGCTTCTGGCTTAGCTCAGAAAAATTCACCGCTTCAGACTTCTTATCACCATCAGCTCAGAAATGATGATGGCGGAAACGGCTCAGTCTCGGTGGATCGTTTTAGTTTCCGTGGTGGTGTGCCGCTGATCACTGAGGAAGATAATATACTGGCTGTTGGCTTCCGCTACGCAATGGATCGATATGATTTCAATGGGACTAACGCGGAATGGCAAGCGATTCATCACGCGAATATAGGGTTAGCTTCCCGATGGCAGGTTAACGACAACTGGTTATGGGGGAACTACGCGGTAGCCGGGATTTCAGCTGAAGAGGGCTCAGATATGGGCGATGGGTTAAATTTCAATTTTATCAGTATCGCTGAGTATAAATTTAACGACCGGCTCATTATCGGACCTGGAGTGGTGATCGCTAGTCAGGTAGATCAGGGCATTAATGTCATCCCGATCATTGCCATTAAATGGCAAATCAGTGATGAATGGACTTTTGCGTCTGGGCCATCTGAAGTGGCCGCTGCGGGAGCGAATGTTTATTTTGAATACACTCCAAAGGCGCTAAGTGAAAAATGGATGTTCACCTCTGGATTCTCTTACGGGAGTAAGAACTTCAAGATCGATGATAACTCCTTTGTTACGGATGGATCTGGTGAAGAGCGCATAGCTTCGGCCTACTTAGCTGCTAGCTTCAAGATGGATAGCGGAGTTAAGATCAGTGCTGTCGGCGGGTATCATTTTCTACAAAGCTACAGTATTTTCGATAACAACGGCAGTGAGCTTTCTAAGGAAATTTTAGAAGACGCTCCTTATTTCGGCGTTTCAGTAGGTTTTGAATTCTAGTCTACAAAAATTAAGCTAACCACTGTTCATAAATAACGTGTGTTATGATAGCATCAAAAGATTAGAAACCTTGAAAGCGCTTTATTACTTTAGGAGCTCGATCCTCAGCGTTACGCTACTTCTGCTAACTCCAGTATGGGCGGCTGAGCCATTGATAGTTGCTCATCGGGGGGCTTCAGGACAGGCGCCAGAGAACACTCTGCCAGCATTTCAGTTAGCTTGGGAACAAGGTGCTGATGCGATCGAGGCAGATTTTCGGCTCACTAAAGATGGATATGTGGTCTGTGTGCATGACCGCGATACAAAGCGAGTTTCTGGTAAAAAATTAGTCGTCAAGGATTCGACACTGGCAGAACTGCAGCTGTTAGATGTCGGTAGCTTCAAGGGTACTCAATTCAAAGGAGTGCCCATCCCGACGATCTCTCAAGTATTAGCCGTCGTGCCTGAGGGGAAGAAAATTTATATAGAAATCAAAGTAGGCAAAGAAATAATCCCTCAGCTCCTAAAAGAGATTCAAAAAAGCAAGTTGAGCAATGACCAACTGGTCATCATCTGTTTTGATCCTGATGTGTTATTAGAAATTAGATCCCGCGCTCCAAAGCTCAAGGTTTCATGGCTAGTGAACTTCAAAAAGGATAAAGAAGGCAATATTTCTCCTGATATGGGTGTTTCCTTTAAAATACTGGAAGTGATGAAGGCGGATGGTATTAGTACCTCGAAGAGATTTGTGGGGGAGGAGTTTATCAAGCGCGCCCAATCACTTGGCTATGAGCATCATATCTGGACCATCGATGATATCCCAACAGCAAGGCAATACAGACAATGGGGGAGCCAATCAATTACCACAAATTTCCCCGCTAAAATGCGCGAAGCGATGATGCCCATTAAAAAAGAAAAGTTGGCTCCATGAATTCCCTCTCTCTTTTAATGAATTTGAGAATGTGGCGTGTCCACAAGTATGTAAGCAGGAGGGAAGTTAGGGTCATCTATAGTGGGTGGGTGGTTTTTCATGATAGTATGATAGATGGTTATTTTTTTAAAAATCTATCAGGATGCTAAAAAAAACCAAATAAATTAGCGATTTCGCTTGAAGAGTTGGCTCATGTAGGTTACGTCCCGCGTCCGCCTGAGGTGTATCACCATGATTTCACCACAGGATAGCGCTTAAGCTAGCATTAAATATAACATTTAAGCTGACCCGCAAAATTATGAAACCATCCATGCAAACATACTACGAGGATACAGTCCGCGCAGCTCTCAAAGAGGAGCTCGGCTGCACCAATCCTCATGAGGTGCCCGCACTTGAGAAGATCGTTGTGACCACACATTGTGGCAAAGCGACTGACCGCAAGCAGGCAGTTGAAGACTCCGTTGAGGAGATATCTAAAATCACCGGCCAGAAGCCATCTGTCTCTTACGCACGTAAGTCAGTTGCTAACTTCAAGGTCCGTGAGGGAGAAGCAGTAGGAGCCCGTGTTACCCTTCGTGGCAACACAATGTGGGAATTCCTAGACCGCTTCATTCACGTCACCGCTCCGAACATCCGTGACTTTCGCGGTATTTCACCAAAGAGTTTTGATGGCAACGGAAACTACGCAGTAGGTATCCCTGACCAGTCAATTTTCCCTGAAGTAGAACTAGATAAGATCAAGCGCGAGATCGGCTTTGACCTTATTTTCGTCACTACAGCAGATACAGATGATGCAGGACGTGCGCTTTTGAAAGCACTCGGGATGCCTTTCCGTGAAAACAAGAAGGAAGACTCCGCAGCTTAATCGCATCAATTTAACAACTTTAATTTAGAAAAGGATAAATATTATGGCAGTACTTAGTGACCCTATATCCGATTTCATTACCCGCTTGAAGAATGCTTCAAATGCCGGTAACGAGTCATTCACAGCACCATTCTCGAAGATGAAGGCGGAAATCGCCCGTATTCTCACAGAAGAAGGCTACATTTGGAACTACGAGACCAAGACTGATGGGGAATTCCCACAGATCTTTGTGAAGGTAAAATACTCTGACGCGGGAGAAGCAGTGCTTCACAACGTGAAGAGAGTGTCTAAGCCAGGTCTTCGTCAGTATGTTAGTGCGGGAGCAATGCCGCGTGTTCTCAGCGGACTAGGCATCGCGATCATCTCTACCTCTAAGGGATTGATGACCGGCCAGAAAGCTCGTAAAGCAAAACTTGGCGGTGAGCATATCGCTAATGTTTGGTAGTCAAAATTTAATCAAATAAAGGAGATAACAATATGTCACGCGTAGGATTAAAATCAATCACACTACCAGAAAAAGTCACTGTATCTGATAAGAGCAGTCTCATCACCGTAGAAGGACCTAAGGGCAAGCTAGATTTTCAGCTTCCGATAGGAATCACCCTTTCACAGGAAGATGGCACTGTCACAGTGAAGAGAGCCACAGAAGGCCGCTCACACAGAGCACTTCACGGCACAGCTCGTAGCCTTATCCAAAACATGATCATCGGTGTTACTGATGGTTATAGTAAGGATCTAGAAATTCTCGGAGTTGGTTTCCGTGCAGCGGTAAAGGGCGCAATCCTTGACCTCAGCCTCGGTAAATCACACCCAATTCTTCACCCTATCCCAGCAGGTGTTAAGGTAACAGTTGCCGATAACACGAAGGTAAAGGTAGAAGGAATCGATAAGCAGGAAGTAGGACAGTTCGCCGCTGAGGTGCGCGCCTACTATAAGCCAGAACCTTATAAAGGTAAAGGTGTCCGTTATGTTGGCGAATACGTTCGTCGTAAGGCAGGTAAGAGCGTTGGTAAGTAACCAAAGCATACCATTACAATTTTAATCTCAAACTGAAAATCAGAAAATGAGCACACTCAATCGTAAAAAAGTCCGCCAGCGTATCCACCGCCGTATCAGAAAGAAACTTTCTGGAACTGCAGAACGTCCACGCCTAGCGGTTAGCTATTCAAATCAACACGTCTATGCACAAGTCATCGACGATGTAGCTGGAACCACACTCTGTGCGGCTTCTAGTTTAGACAAGTCCATCGAAAAGGGATCATCTAATGCGGCAACCGCTGCTAAGGTAGGATCACTCGTCGCGGAAAAAGCCAAGGGAAAGAACATCGAAGCAGTCGTATTCGACCGCGGTGGTCATCTTTTCCACGGAAAAATCAAATCACTCGCTGATGCAGCTCGTGAGGCAGGACTTAAATTCTAATCAATCACGAAACAATGTCTGAAAATAAAGAAAACACTCCAGCAGGAGACAAGCCAGCAGCAGAGGCAAAGCCAGCTACGCCAGAAGCGAAGCCAGCGGCCGCTCCAGCAGCTACTCCAGCTACAACAGAAGCTACTCCAGCCGCAGCAGCAGCACCAGCAACTCCAGCAACTCCAGCAACTCCAGCTGCAGTAGGAGCGCCAACAGGTAACGATCGTCCACAACGTGGCGGCCGTGACGGTGGCAGAGGCGGTAGAGGCGGCAGAGGCCGCGCAGCACGTCAAGCACCAGCTAAGCCCAAGACCGAAGACGGTGTTGAGCTAGTAGAGAAAGTAGTATTCATCAACCGATGTGCGAAAGTAGTTAAAGGTGGACGTCGTTTCAGCTTCTCTGCTCTCCTCGTATCTGGCACTGGCGAAGGCCGTGTTGGAGTAGGATTCGGTAAGGCAAACGAAGTCGCAGAATGCATCCGTAAGGCTAGCATTGACTCACGTCGCACGCTACACCGCATCTCACTCGTTGAAAACAGAACAATCCCACATGAAACTTATGCTGAGCATGGTGGTGGTAAGGTTCTCATGAAGCCAGCAGTTCCTGGAACAGGAGTTATCGCAGGTGGTGGTGTCCGCGCAGTCTGTGAAGCAGTAGGCATCAAGGATGTTCTTGCTAAGTCACTCGGATCAAACAATCACGCTAACGTTGTGAAGGCTACTATCGAGGCTCTAAAGATGCTCCGCACTCGCGAGCAAGTTCTTAAGTCACGCGGCCTTTACAAAGAAGAAGCACTTTAATCTTAACTTATAGAAATCAATATTATGAATCTTCATACAATGAAGCCATCCAAAGGCTCAACTCACAAGATCAAGCGTCTTGGTAAGGGTGAAAGCTCTGGTCAAGGTAAGACATCCGGTAAGGGTCACAAGGGTCAAAAGGCTCGTTCTGGTAGCGGCGTTCGCGTCGGCTTCGAGGGTGGTCAAATGCCTATCCACCGTCGTCTTCCTAAACGCGGATTCAACAATGTTCGCTTCGCGGACAAGGTTGTAGTCGTGAATACTGCTCACCTCGAGAAATTCTTCGATGAAGGCGCAACTGTAAACGAGGAGTCACTCCGCGAAAGAGGCCTTGTGAAAGGTGCTTTTGACCAGATTAAAGTTCTCGGTAACGGCGTGCTTAACAAGAAACTCACAGTCTCAGTAAGTGCTATCTCAGCAGGAGCTAAGGTTAAGATCGAAGCAGTTGGCGGAACAATTTCTTAATTGTCCCTAGTCAGCTAAATCGAACAACAATTTAAGTATTTTTTTCTAGTTTGCCAGGCAACTAGCTTACTTAGTAAGAAATACTTTTTACCACTTTTTGGTAAGGAAGCGTAGCGTTTAGAGTTGCGCTTCCTTGCTGGTTTATCACTAAACGTCCGAACAATTTTAAATAGATAAAAAATAATGATCTCCGCTTTTGCGAATACATGGAAAGTAGCTGAACTACGTGAGCGTATCATCTTCACATTGGTGATGATCGTCGTGGTTCGTCTTGGTGTTTACATCACGATGCCTGGTGTTGACTCCAATGTCATCGACCTATACCTGGCTGATAAAGAAGCTAGAGGTTCTGAAGGAGGAGGTAATATCCTGAACACCATGATCACCATCTTTTCAGGTGGCGGTCTCCAGCAATTGGGTATCTTTGCCCTCGGCATCATGCCTTACATCTCGGCGTCTATCTTGATGCAGCTGATGACGGCTGTTGTCCCTAGGCTTTCTCGCCTTTCTAAAGAAGACGGTGGACGCCAGAAGATCAATCAATACACAAGATTCATCACCATTCTTATTGCAGTAGTGCAGGGTGGATTCCTTGCTAATCAGGTGTATGCGTCACCTCAGACGCTACCATTCTTTAATGGCATTCAGGAATTTGGCTCTGTGGTAACTGCAAGCTACTCACACTTCTCTTTCGTCGCTATCTTCACTCTCACTATCGTATCGGGAACACTACTTCTCATGTGGATTGGTGATCAGATGACAGAAAATGGTATCGGTAACGGAACATCGATCATCATTACTATCAACATCATTTCCTCACTTCCATCCGCACTTGCAGTGCTCTGGAGTTCACTCATTGTAGGTGGTGGCACCGGTGGAGCGATCTTCGCTGTGGGTTTATTCGCCTTCCTCATCTTCATCATCGCAGCAACGATCGCCCTTACTCAGGGACAACGTAGAATTGCGATCCAGTATGCAAAGCGCACCCAGGGAAGAAAGCAGACCGGTGGAAATACCCAGTATCTCCCACTCAAAATCAACTACGCTAATGTGATGCCGATCATTTTCGCTACCGCGATCCTCGGTATCCCAGTAGCGCTTGCTACGATGATCAGTGGTGGCAGTGCAGGCTGGGTGAATACGCTTAGTAACATCCTTTCACCTGTAGACATTTGGTATTACCTCATCGCAGGTGCCATGATCTTCTTCTTCTCCTACTTCTGGGTGGCTACGATGTTTAATCCATCAGAAATCTCTGAGAACCTCAAGCGAGGCGGTGGTTACATCCCGGGAATTAGACCTGGTCAACCTACGGCAAAATTCCTAGATTTCACGATGACGCGCCTCACCTTTGCGGGTGCCATATTCTTGACAGTTATCTTCGTGCTCCCCTACATTATTTCCCAAATGCCACGCGGGATCATCGGTGGACCACTAGATTATCAAGTGACTCAGTTCTTCGGTGGAACTAGTCTCCTTATCATGGTCGGTGTGATCCTCGATGTGATGCGCCAAGTAGAGACTCATCTACTCCAAAAGAACTACGATGGATTCCTTAGAAAAGGTAAGATCAAAGGCCGCCAAGAACGTAAGCAGATCACTGCGGCTAACAGGTCTAGCAACAATATGATTTACCTTATGGTAATCATCGCTATCCTCTTTATCCTAGGAATAGTCGCCATGACTATCCAAGGCAACTAAGTTGCGGATTAGAGCTACCCATCCATAGATATTTTATAAGTGGTCGTCCCAGTATTGGTGCGGCCACTCTTTTTTAGGAGTCAAACAGTAGTATCGTAAAGAAAATGACAGAAAATAATGTAATCCTACTTGGACCACCCGCTAGCGGCAAGGGTACACAAGCGAGACAGTTAGCAGCCCATCTTAATGTGCCATGTTTAGGAACAGGTAAGCTGCTTCGTAATGAAATAGATAATGGTTCTGTTATCGGTCTTGAGGCGAAAGGATTCATAGAGAGTGGCCAATATGTGCCAGATGAGATTATTTTGAAAATGGTAGAGACTTGGCTTAGTGAGAATCCTTATGGATGGCTCATGGATGGATTTCCACGCACCATTCCCCAGGCTGAAGCATTGCAAGAGTCTGCCAAGCCGACACGTGTTATTGTGCTAGAGGTGCCCCAAGACGCGCTAGAATTTAGAATTACCAAGCGTAGAGAATGCACTTCATGTGGAGTGACATTTGCTGTCAATTCAAACGACGATAATATCTGTCCAGAATGCGAAACTAATACCCTTGTCTCCAGAGCTGACGATGCCTTAGAGAGCTTTAAGGTGAGGTATCAAAACTATAAAGAACTCACCTTGCCGTTATTTGATTACTATGCTTCACTCGGCATGTTGGATAAAGTTGACGGGACTAATTCCCCTGAAGAGGTATTTGCAGAAATCCTCAAGATAGTAGAAAGTTAGAAATATAAAATATGGGTAAGCGCAAGAATAAAGGTAGAAACGGCATCATCATCAAGACTCCTGAGGAGATCTCACAGATGCGTTTGGCGTGTGAAACTGCTAGCGTAATCCTCCAGAAAGTTGCTAAGTATATCATCGCGGGAAGAACCACGAGGGAAGTGGATCTCTATGCCGCCGAGCTGATGAAAGAACGCGCCTGTAAAAGTGCTTTTCTAGGATATCGTGGATTTCCTGGATTCACCTGTATTTCTCCAAATATCGAAGTGGTACATGGTATTGGAAGTGACTACGTCATCAAGGACGGCGACATCATCAGCGTGGATGTAGGGATTACTAAAAATGGTTGGATTGGGGATAATGCGACCACCGTTGCTGTTGGTAACGTAGACCTCGAAACGAAGCGCCTACTCGCTGTCACTGAACAGTCACTTTATGAAGCTTTAGCATTTGCAAGAGAAGGTGAATTACTCGGTGATCTCTGCGGAGCCGTAGAAGACTACGTCAAGCCATCTGGATTCTCTGTAGTTAAAGAATTCGTAGGTCACGGAGTAGGCAGAGATCTACACGAGGAGCCACAGGTCCCCAACTATCGCCCCTTCGGCAAGACCCCACGTCTTAAAGAAGGAATGATCCTCGCCGTCGAACCGATGATTAATATTGGCACCCCACGAGTCAGAATCCTTGACGATGGCTGGACAGTCATTACCGGAGATAAGAAAAATTCTGCTCACTTCGAGCACACTGTTTTGGTTACCAAAGACGGCCCAGACATTCTCACAGCACGACCTAGAGAAGCGACTCCTGAGCTTTTAGGGATCGAGCTATAGCAGCGACACTTTGTTGCCCTAAAAAAAGCAGCGCGTTTTTTCCCTATGGAAAAATCAAGAGTCATGTAAGCTATTACCATGAACAATACGAAAAGAAATAAGAGTGTCCTAGGTGGAGATTTAATTCCCTGTAGCATGGATCCCCTCACTGGTTTTTATCGCGATGGCCAATGCCAAGTGGGTCCAGAAGATCAAGGTTGTCACGCAATATGCTGTGAATTGACCAGTGACTTTCTCGCGTTTAGTAAAGAATCCGGTAACGACCTCAGTACTCCTATGCCGCAGTATGGTTTTCCTGGGCTGAAGCCAGGTGATCGCTGGTGCGTCTGCGCCCGGAGATGGACAGAAGCTCACGCCGCTGGTCATGCCTGTCCAGTCATCCTCGAAGCCACTTCCGAAGCCGCGCTCAACTATGTGAGCCGGAGTATTCTCGAAGAATTTGCGATCGTAGAAGAAGATTAATTTTAAGGATTATCCTCGCCGGAATTACACAACGATGAGGCTAGGTTCTTCCCAGCTTCGTCACTAGTTTCTATGGCGCTTTTGATTTAATGGCTTTGTCCAAGGTGCTTTTTGCATCAGCACCAGTTAGCGCGCGCAGTGTCAAGTCCTTGAATTCCACGGTCATTGGCTTACCCTGATGTAGCTGTAACCCAAGTTCTCCTCTGAGCATTGCCTCTGGTCTGTTATCAGTGATGTCGGCTGTCGTGATACCATTAACCTGATGGATCATCCGGTTACCAACGGCGACGATACGCAGTTCGTTCCACTCTGTTCCTATTAGTTTGGTATCGTTACCGACTTTCCCCGTGACTTTCGGTTTGCCGTCCTCACCGATTTCCACGCGCTGACCTCTCTGAGCAAGAATTCCACCGAATCTTTCACCATAGAGCATTCCAAAATACTTTTGGGCAGGATGTAAGTCTGCTTGATATCCTCCTAGAACATATTTCTTAGGGTCCACCATCTTACTGCGGTACTGCACACCTGAATTATTTCCTTCAAATTTCACTTTGCAGGTAAACTCAAAATCAGCGACAGGACCACCCTGCCAGACTAAGAACGTATTGCCTTTTACTGGTTTTTCCTTAGTGGTTTTACCAACGATCGCCCCGTCTTCAACGGACCAATGGCCTTCAGTACCTTTCCATCCTGAGAGGTCTTTTCCGTTGAACAGAGCTTCAGCGCCTTCGACCCCAGGCTGGTCACCAACAGCTGCGAAGTATTCATGGTTTTTATCGCCTGCAGAAAAGATGTAAGCAATCAGGTCGCTTAGTTCATCAGCATTCAGCGGTGAGATTAATCCGGCCGGCATGTGAGACACTTCATAAGGCTTTCTGCTCTTCTCATCCGCTACCTTTACCTCCACGTTGCTATCAGCGGAGTAGGGGTTCGTCATCAGATGAAGCACTCCGTTTTCTTCTTTAGCAATACGGCCAATAACGGAGGAGCCGTCATTCATGGTAAACTGGGTACTTATGTATTGATCCGAAATCACCTTGGAAGGGTGAATGATGTTTTCCATCATGTCTCCTACGGTGTAACGATTGGCGGAGCCGGTGAGGTCTGGTCCGATACCCATGCCCTGTCCGGCAAAGCTGTGACACGAAGCGCAGCCGGTGGCGTGGTAGAGATTTTCTCCACTGGAAAAGCTGCGCCCTTTCATGTTGCCCTTAACGGCAGCTACCGCTTCTTTCTGCTTCCAGAGTCGACCGGGACCTTTAGGTGTCTGAATGGCTCGCGCAGCCACCATGGATTTTCCTGAAGCTTCGTTATACTTTTTACGTTTTACCTCATCCTTTACATTGGCGAGTGCTTCCTTGCGAGAATTTTCAATAAAAGTACCGAAGCTGTTTCCACCCTGCCAAGTTTTGGCTCTAGGAAACCAGGAGAAATAGCTCGCATGATCGGCGTCGCTCCAACCTTCTTTGATAGAACGAAGCGAGAAGGCTAGGGCAAACTGCTGGACGTTTGGACGGAACTGTTCGGTGCGCTTTGCTGCTTTAGCATATCTGTCATTTCGCTGCAGGACCTTGTCATCGAGCAGCTTCTCCTGAGTACTGGTGGCACTCATCACTAGCTGCACAGTCTTGGAGACCGCGCCAGGGGCATTGAGATACAACAGAACCTGACTGAGTTCGCGATTTACGAAATTATCTTTGTGTGGATAGAGGTCATTCAAGGTATTGATCACAGCTGCGGCGTTAGCGGAGCTAGGTTTGTCTTGTCGGGCGAAGGCCAGTTGATAGGCGCGAATGGCAGCTAAAAACTGGTCTGTGCTCATATTTTTGTAATCCAGCTGATTCAATGCGGCGAGTATTTTAGGCTGCTGCTCTTTTGCGCCCATACGTGCGAGTGCGGTGGAGAGTTCGATCACAGCCCAAGGTGAATCCTCAGAGCTGATATGATTTTGCCAAGCACCTACTGGCTGTTTTTCGAGCGCAACCCTAGCAGCGTATCGGATGAAACGATCGTCGTGCTTCAGGTGAGGCAGTGCTTTTGCAATCGCCTCTTCACCCACGCCTTGTTCATGGAGGGTTTCGATTTCGCGGCGAAGTGCCAGATCAGTATGCACGGCTTCTGCTTTTACCGGTGCGGTGGATTCGTCGCCTACATAAGTGATCTTATATAAGGCCGAAGTCGTGCGGCGACCGCCTACCATAAAATACATATCGCCATCCGGATGAATGGTGACATCTGTCAAAGGAAGGGGTTTGCCAGAGACAAACTCTTCCTTGGTCGCTTTGTAGGTCGCCCCATCTTGTTCAAGATGGATCGCATACATAGTTCCATAGGTCCAGTCATTGATGAAAATGGCTTTTTGATATTTCGCTGGGAAGCGGGATCCTAGTCCGTTGCTCACTCCGGTAGGGCTGCCTGGGCCAATGTCGATCGTCGCTGGCAAGGTATCAGTGTAATAAGCAGGCCATTTTCCAGTGCCATGTCTCCAGCCCCAATCGACGCCGGAAACCGCATGATTAACGCGTGTAGGGCGATACCAAGGGGAGCCGATATCGTATTCCATATCCGCATCAAATGCGAACAGTTCGCCATCCAGATTGAATGCAGCGTCAAATTGATTACGGAAGCCGTGGGTGATGACTTCCTGGGTCTTAGCATCGGGGCTAATCTTCATAATGAAACCACCTGGGGCCATCCGTCCGTTGTTGTGTCCGCGGCCATCGGGCATACGTGGCAGGATATGATCTTCTTTCCAAGCCTTGGCCATCCGATAGGAGGTAACCGAGTCTGGCATGTCAGTATTATTTCCCCCAACCACATAAATAGATTTTTTATCAGGGCTCAGTACTAAGCTATGAGATCCGTGTTCACCCTTGGCTTTTAGCGGGATGAGGAACTCTTCTGAGTCATACTGGTCGTCGCCGTTGGTATCCCGCAGGCGGTAGAGTCCACGCTTGCCTTCGCCCACCATGATATAAAGACTGTCAAATGCGTAGAGAGCGCCGTGGCCGCCAGTGACCTTTACCTTTAGCTTCTCGACTGAAACTTCAGGCTTCAAAGTCACTCGGTAAATTCCGCCATACTGATCTGTCGCAATGATACGCCCTTTAGGATCAACTGTCATTCCGACCCATGAGCCTTGGTCTTTTTTTACCACATCATAAATTTTCTCAGCCTTGAAGCCCGGAAGGGTGGTTAGCGGAAGGGTTATTGGTGAAGCCGCTGCGACGGATTTCTTGGGACCTACTGACTTATCAAAGACTTTACCCCAAGGTGCCGCTCCATATTTCTTCACTTCAGTAGCGATATGCCACTCGCCCTCATGGGACTGTGCCATCCAGCTCTTATTGGTGACTAGACGTTGCTTTCCAGCCTGTAGCGACATGATGAAACCAGCTGTCGAACCCTCATTATCGGCCTCAACGAGGATGTGATTCACTCCAAGCTGAAGGAACTTCGCAATATCCATCTTTACTGGCTGTTGCCACTCTGAAGAAGCGGTAACCTTTTTGCCATTGATGCTCAGCTTAAAAGAATTATCACAGGTAATGATTAACGGTGCCTTGGCGGGCTTCGCCTTGAGCGTCAGGGTAGTCTTAAAGTTGGCTTCTCCCTCACCAACGGTGCCTGACTTCCAAATCCACAAGGGCTCGCCGGCGAAGGACTGAAGGGAAAAAAGGCTTAGAATAATGAATTGAATAAGGTGATGTTTCATAAGATATTATGGTTAGAAATTTGCTTTTTGTGGGGTGTCTCTATAGACATTATTAATCGTTAAAGATAGTCACGCAATAGTGAAAAAGAAAGAGTATTTTTTAAGAAGCGTTAAATTAGATAAAGGCAGACTTCCAGTCAAGCGTTACTATCGGCAGGTTCGAAGCCTTTGATTTTATCGAGAAAGGTTTTTTCGATCCAGACGTTGAGGTCCTTCGCCATTTCCAGGTAGCCTTTGCCCTTGACTCTGTTAGCTTGCAGGTAACGGATGGTATCGAGGCAGTCGTAATTGGTTCGCCCCTTGGTGCTGGGCACGATGTCCTCATAGAATACTCAGAATTCCTTGGTCTTGATCGGTCCGTCGAGCAGCCAGTTCCAGGTGAGGTCGCGATGTTTTTTATATCGGTGATTACCGTTAGCGGCATCCAGTTCCTCAAACAACATCACGGCGTAAATCACGCTGCTGCTGTATTCCTCGATTACCTTTTCGGTTTTTGGATCGACCCGGAACGGCCAGCTGCCATTCGGCCGCTGCCGCTTGCTGAGTGTCTGACCAATGGCCTCGGCGGCGTTCAGAAACCTAGCCTCGCCACTGGCTTTGTGGAGCTTGAGATAGGCGAGTGCCATGATCGCCGCCTTGTCCAGCATCAGGCCGGTCTTGTCGCGAAACCCACCGGGATTTTTTTCCTGGAACATGCTGTTGGGAAGGCTGCCGTAAGCCCAGTCGGAGGGCGTGCTGTGGGCTTTCCAGTCGTCAATAAGAGCCGCGACCTCTTGCTCAGCGTTGGCACGGTTATCGCGGCGGATTTCCACGACTAAGATGGCTCCGGGATCGTCGACAACAAAGTCACGGTCTCGCTGCTGGGCGATGTTCGACTCGGTGCACTGAAGAATATGGCGATAAATCCGATTCTCCAACGTGTCCGGACCATAAAACATCCCGTGAGGCGCGAGAGATCGGTTCAGTTCGTCGCGAAAGACTCCCGGCTCGACGCGGGCGCGGCGTGTTTTTTCATCCACCGAGAGAATACGGGTGAGATGCTTCGAGACATCAACCACCAGACCATTAACGACGCATTGCCCGGCGAGTGACGTCCCGGAGGCACGAGGGATCAATCCAAGTTCGTTGCGCTGGGCAAACCGGATCGTCTCCCCGATGTCATCTGCGTTCTTGGGGAACACAACACCGGCCGGCATTTTCTGATACTCGGATGCATCCGTGGCGTAGGGCCGACGCAGTGTCTCACCGGTATCCAGTTGCCCGGAGATGCTGAGGCGATTTGTCCAAAGGGAATCACGGCGTTATGACCGGCTCACGGCTTTCCTTCGGTTCATCACAGGGCACATGCTGATCCTGATATTTCTTCGTTGTTAGAATCGCCGCAGTGAAACGCTCCGCCCAGCGCTCCGCGTCGCCGTTCTGGTAATCAAAGAACCCGATGTTGTTTTTCGGACCTTTGGCATCTTGCTCAATGAACGTCTGCATCGTGTCCGGAAGTTCGGTAGAGTTTGCCATCGTTGGTAGGACGCCTTTCATTGAGTCGGCATAGAATGCACCGCCGCCCATCACGTCTATCACCCGTAGCGGGCCGCACATCGCTGCCCATAGACCTACTGAGTTTCGGAACGAGCACTCGATGGCTTCGGCATCCGCCACCCCGGATTCGAGAAGATACATAGCCTCACGATACATCGCGTAAGCTATACGGTTGCATAGGAATCCGGCGATATCTTTCTTCAGGACCGCTGGCTCCTTGCCAAGACGTTTCGCCATCGCGGTGGCAAATTCCATCGTCTGCGCAGAGGTCTTTTCGCCAGGGGTCAACTCCATGAAGCGTGTCACATGCCCGTGACTCGACCAGTGCATGCCGAACACCCGCTCGGGATGCTTGCATCCGTCTTGCAAGCTGGTCACGGGAAATGCCGAGGTGTTGCTGCCGATATAAACACCTTCACCAACGACTTCCTCCATCTCGTGTAGCAGTTGTTTTTTCATCGGCAGGTCCTCAGCAATCGACTCGATCACGAGACACGCCCGACCGATGGGTGCAAGGTCACCGGACAGTTCCAAGCGGCCCTGCCATTCCTCGGGATCACCGGTCCCGAGGACGCCTGCTTCTATGCAATGCGCCAACGCCTCCGGAAGGAAATTTCTAAATAAGTCGCGGTTTTTCTGCTCACGGTCCACCCCGATCACGGTAAACCCACGCGATAGACAACACGCTGCGATGCCCCGCCCGAGCGGGCCCAAGCCCACCACGGCGATCACCTTGTCATCCTGTGATATTTTATCTTTCGTCATCAATTTGTATACTGTTTTGTTAAAGTGTTACCATTTTTACTATGGATTGAAAATTTATTTTCCACCGCTTGATGGGAAAAATACTCCTGAGAAATACAGCATCAGCAGGCCGATCACTATGGAGTAGGTCACCCACCAGAAGACCACGCTCTTATACCAGCGGTCGCCGAGGTTGCTGAAAATGTTCATCTTCTTCCAGTTCATGCAGAGCTGGTCTGTGACCTGTTCTGGTCTTGGTGGTCGGGTCATCAGTGTGACGCCCACGCAGGTCGTGATGCTGATCAGATAGAGAATCGTTGCCTGGTTAGGAAATGACGCGAGCCACAGCGGATAGTCCGCGTCGCTTGCTAGGAAAAGCTTCATCCCGAGACCTGCCGCCATGCCCACGATGACCGTGGTCAGCGCCGCCGGAGCCGTGACCCGGCGCCACAGGATACCCAGCAGGAACACCGCCGCGAACGGTGGTGCGAACAGCACGTAGAGCGAGAGCACATACTCGAAGAGTCCACCACCAAGCTCACTGATGTAGCGACCGATCACGATCGCCACGGCCAGCACGATGACCGATGCATACACACCGACCCTTACAAGATCCTTGTCGGAGCATTTCGGCCGCCAGAGTCGGCGGTAGAGATCGAAAGTAATGATCGTCGAGGTTGAGTTCAGCACGCTGTTGACCGTAGATTGGATCGCGCCGAAGAGGGCCGCGAGAAACAGCCCGCGCAAACCGGCTGGAATGAGCTCCTGGATGAGATTCACATAGCCTTTGTCAGCGGCGGGTTTGACATCTCCCCAAGGCTCGAGCATCAGCAGCTCCGGCTTCATCGCAAAAAGAATCATGCCCGGAATGATCGTGACGATAGGAAGAATCACCTTCAGCCAGCCCGCGAACACGATGCCCATGCGGGCGTGGTACATGTCTTTGGCACCTAGCACGCGTTGGATCATAAATTGGTTGAGCACGTTATACCAGAGACTCACCGAAAGCAGAAAACCTAACATCCCGATGGCAGGTGTGAGCGGGTGACTCGCCGGCTGAATCACCGACAATCGGTTATAACTCTCACCCCCCGCTAACTCCTGAGTATTACTCTGTACCGCCTCCTTCCACTGGCCAGTGGTCGCCTCATTGCGCTCCATCATGACACCAAATCCATCGACCACACCTCCGCCCTCGGGCGCTAGTGCTTGCAGGCCTAACAACGTGACCACGATGCCACCTATCAGCATCACCGCCACGGTGAACAGATCCGTCCACGCCACTGATGATAGTCCACCATAAACCGCCCAGATTCCCGCTACGATGCCTAGCCCGATGATCGATGGCCACAGCTCCCAGCCGAACAGCTCGTGAATGGCAAGCGCTCCGCCATAGAGCACGGCAGCGAGGAACGCCACCACATTACTAATGATCGTCACCACCGCAAACACCGTGCGCACCGTGGGGCTAAAGCGTTTCTCAAGATACTCCGGGGTAGTGAACACCTTGGAGGACAGCAGAAAGGGGACAAAGAACCAGATCAAGATCGCGAAAGTAGCGACGTTTGCCCACTCGTAAAGCGAGACACAAACGCCATAAACCATCGCCGCACCGACCATGCCGATGAACTGATCGCTGGAAATATTAGACGCTATAAACGAGCCGCCGACCACATACCATGGTAGTTTTTTACCCGCCAGAAAGTAATCCTCAGCGGTCGCTTGCTCGCCCCGCCCCGCCTTGTAGCCGATCACCGAGAGGATCACAAAGAAAAGCCCGAAAGCGATGTAGTCCCAGTAGTGCAGGCCGAATGATGATTGGGCTAAAAAGAGTGAAGAGTTGTTGATCATGGTTGATTAATAAAATTTGCGCTGTGCCGTGGTTTCCACCGCAAAATGGATTTTGTTTCCAGATGCCTCGCAGAGATGTACGCCACCTTACACAATACCCATAAAAAGAGAATGCACTTTAACCAACAAAGTCATGCATAAATCCGACTATTTTTCAAAGGCCACAGCCATGATCTCCTGTTCGGCGCTCGTGATCCCGAGGCTCTTTCCAGCCTGCTACGGCCTCTCTTATTCCACCTCCCAAAACATAATAAATCACTCAACACCCTAATTATTATTTTTTAAACATCCAATATTAGGTGTATAACCATCCATACGGCGCTAAATCATGAAGATATTCACCAGGCACTCACGCTTTTGGGAGAGCTGCTCGAGGAGGCTGGGCAGGCTCCGGTGCATCTGATTGTTTGCGGCGGGTCAGCTCTGCAAGCTGCGGCGATCGTCGGGCGAACGACCAAGGACGTGGATGTGCTGGTCCGTCGTGGAGAGATCGATGGGGAGATCATTATGGCGTATCCGCTCCCGGCGCATGTGGTGCGGGCAGCTGTCCAGTGGTTAAAGCACTGCCAACTGATCAATCAAGGCAACCGGACGCGCCTGGATAGCGTCCTCAAGAAACTCGGACACGATGAACTCAGTACAGGAATTACAGAATAAGCTAAGAGAGGCTCTGATTGACCTCCTCTGGGACCAGTGGATCGTGCTGGGCGGGGCTGGTAGTGGACGGTCTGGCGAGGTGCCGTTCGTGATTGATCCTGAGGCTCTCCTTCTCGCGACTATGCGCTTCGGCAGCAAGGGCTCCCGTCTCACCGGAGAAGCGCTCGACTGGTTGACGCGGAACGGCAAGCTGGTGAGCTTGCAGCGACTCAAGAACATACAATTGTCAACAAAGCTGGCCGATACCAAATGCTTGCGTGAACTCGCCAGCTTCATGACCGATGCCGGCTACCGCAACTGAAACTCCCTGGATCAATGGGCTTCAAAAACCTCGGCCCCTTCCGGCGGTGGTTTTGTTCCAGAGGGCTTTCAGACACGTGGCATGAGCCAGACACCGGATTGCGCAGTCCCCGAGGCATTCATCCTCCGCCTGCGTGCTCTGTTCGGAGTCATTGCTAGGCCAGAGGTTTTGGGGTGGCTGCTCACCCACCGCGCGGGCTATGCTGCGGAAATCGCCCGCGATGTCAGCTGGTTCTCGAAGTCAGTGCAAGCGATTCTCAATGAACTCGATCTTTCCGGCCTACTCGCGAGCGAGGCGGCGGGCAAACGCAAACTCTACTCCCTCAACCCGCGAAGCGAAACCCTCCACCCGTAAATGGGCAGGGGACTGCGGTGGTTGTCGCAGAGTTGGTTCTACTTGGGCATGCACTATATTGAGAGCTCTATGGACGCCCTCCATGAATCTCCTGACCGTTCCGTCCATGCCCGGGCGATCAAAATCCGCGAGGTTCTCCCGGCCATGAACACCGCCCTCCGAATGGCG
>CAWVXI010000029.1:0-36462 GCA_963934155.1 uncultured Verrucomicrobiales bacterium
CAAACCAATCCTACTCCAATACAAAGCGATTGCATCTCAGGGTACTCCGTTGAAACGTCTTATGGAACTGGCAGGCTCCGACAAGGTTCACGTCATATTCTTCGAGGATTTGAATAAATCGTTCGTGCATGAATACCAAAGAACGTTGAATTTTTTGGGTCTCGACCCCTAGGAACCGGAAGTTATTGAGAGGGTTTTGCCCACAACGACATGGAAATACGAAATCGTAGGGAAAGCCTATCGATTTCTTCAAAATTGTGCTGGCATACTCCCTTATAAACCCAAATTTAGAATTCTTAAAAGATTAAAAACCAATCTATCTACTACGGAAAAACCTTCTATAGATCCAGGTATCAAAAGTACCATGCTAGAAACCTTCCTACCGGAAATTGAAATCATCGAACAACTCACCAAAAGAGATCTGTCACACTGGAAAAGTGATTTGGAGGACGAGAGGTAGTTTCATTGTCCCTCACTAACGGATCGACCTACTTAACTTTGACTTGTAAAAAACATGTTAGAGAAACAGTGAGATTTTGTTTCGAATATAAAAAAATTTACCATTTCTAATTTTTTCGCATTTTGGGTTAAATGCCACGCTGTTGCTCTGAAAAAGCAGTATTCTGAGACTTTTCAGTCCTATCTAATAAACTCTTCTCTTTACAATTTTTCTTTACCCACACAAATACTAATATGAGTTCCAAGATTTATATTCCACGCAAAATCCGCCATTGCCTTAGTATCGTAAGAAGGACATTGCAGCATTTCAGTGAATGGAATCAAGATGCTTGGCGGTTTTTTAAAGCGTCCACTGTAACGGGAAATTATTTCGGTAACGATACCGCGCATCTTGAGAGCGATATTATACGCCTCTATCACGTGGTGGAAAAAAGCTTGAGCATGCCTGCTTTTCGACCTCGGTCCAGTCTCAATATGGTCAGGCAACTTCAAGCAAGTCTGGACAAATGGGATGGCCTCGAAGGTCCTCATATCGCCTCTGCACGTGTCGTTTTGGAAGCTTACCGGAAAAAACATGAAGAACTGGGAGTTGATATCAGCGATGTATTTTCAGGGGGTGCGACAAGCTGCATATTGGACGGGCAAGGAGGGGTAAAGCCCTACCATTCACATACTCAGCTGGATCGTGAGGTCTTCCTGCGTGTGATGACAGGACGTGTTAGTGTCCGGAACTTCGATGTGGGACGGATTCCTGATCAGAAAATACTAGGTCGTGCCGTGACCGCGGCCATGAGTTCGCCCTCCGTCTGTAATCGCCAGACGTCCAAGGCTTATTGTTATACTGGGCAAAAGGCGCAGGAATTGCTCGCTTTGCAGAACGGTAATCGAGGCTTTGGTCACACAATTCCTGCGATATTCATCGTCACTTCCGACCTGCGTTTATTCACTGGTACTTCAGAACGCTATCAAGCCTGGATAGACGGCGGAATGTTTGCGATGAGTCTGCTCCTAGGACTTCATGGTGAAGGTCTTGGAGCGCTAGCACTCAACTGGTCGGTCTTAAATAAGCGAGATCGGGAACTACGTAAGGCTGCCTCAATTCCGGATCACGAGCGTATTATCATGCTGATTGGTTGCGGCTACCCGACCGAGGGTGCAGTAGTGCCCGTATCGACAAGGCGTGATCTAGAGGAGGTATTCATACTGCAAGAATCCTAAATGAATTTTTTTCTGAAGCTATATCCTCTAACATATTTAGAAATTTTTATACAATGAATATCGGTATACTCACATTCCATCGCGGTCCAAACCATGGGGGCTACTTGCAGGTTTATGAATTGGCTAAAGCGATCGAGTCATTTGGTCATGAAGTGGAGATCATAGATTATCAAAACCCTGTGCATTCTAGCAATGAGCAATTTAGACCATGGGTTTACCGTCGTCCCAGTTCACTCTGGCATGGATGGCGCAAGCATCGTGCGTTTGATCGTGCAGTTCAGAAACTGTCTTTGAGTAGACGTAGTAATGAAGTTAATTGGTCGCGCTATGACACCATTATGGTTGGTGCTGACGTAGTTTGGGATTATAGAGACCCAGGGTTAGGTCATGACCCGACTTATTTCGGCAACTTTCGTGAGAAATTTAGCGGAACACTTGCATCATATGCTCCAAGTTGTGGTACTGCAGATCTTTCTCAGCCGATACCTGATTGGGTAAAAAGCGGCTTAGCAGGCTTTGATCATATCTCTGTGAGAGATATTACCACCCAGAAACTAGTAAAGTCCGCCATCGCAGCGGATTCTCCTATCGTAATGGATCCTAGCTGGCTACCGCTGAGAACAGAAATGGCACGGGGGTTACAAAGCTCGTACGATAGACAAACAGAACAGGACTATATTGTAGTTTATGCTCATACTGTTGATGATAAGAGTGCGCGTTCTGTTGTCAGCTATGCTCGCTCAAAAAAGCTCAAGATTATTGCTTCAGGATATCCACATCCATGGGCTGATCAGTTTCTCTCGGGCATTTCACCACTCGATTGGGTGAGACATGTAAGAAATGCAAATTGTGTTTTCACAGGCACATTTCATGGTGCTCTATATGCCACACGGCTTGGTAAACGGTTTGCAATTCTCTCTAATCCGAGAATTGCAGCAAAACTTGAGACTCCTATTAAGATAGCAGGACTCCAATCCAGGTACGTTGATTCAGCAGAAAATATTCCTGATATTCTTGAAATGGACCGCAACCTTGAGGAAGACCTTGCTAACTTGAAAGGACATGTCTTAGAATCTTGGAAATACCTCGAATGTGTTTTAGATGATTCAGCTAGCGTAAGTAGTTAGTATTAATAGATTAATATGATGAAAGAATCCACCGAGACAGACAAGCGTCTACGCGTCTTGATAATGGGAGACTTACCACTATGTAAGTTTGATGGATTATCGCGATTTTCAGAGGGAAGCGGCAACTCCACATGGCTGGAATCTTTGTTTCCGTTCTTTGGCAAGGACTCTAAAATAGATGTTCATTGGTTGGTTCTTTCAAAATCGGCCCAAAAATATACATCATTTGATTACTCAAATCAAACCATTCATGTATTACCACGTTGGAAAAAGCTAATCTCGATGCTGACTCGTTACTATAGCGAAATTAGACAAATTAAAAAGGTTGTGAATCAAATTGATCCAGACATCATTCACTCTTGGGGTTCAGAAGATGTCTACACCCTGGCTACAGCGGGAATCAACAAACCGAAATTATTCACACTCCAAGGTTGCCTAAATGATTATCTTGCCAAGCTGGGTGGTTCGTTTCTGTTCCGTCTGCAAACCTCCTTTGAAATACCAAGTGTCAAATGTTTTCGGTTCGGCACTGCGGAGACACCGATGGCGGAAGAGCAATTACTGAGTCTCAATCCAAAGTTGAAAACTACTATCATAGATTATGGAGTGCATACTCGTTTCCACGATACAGTATGGAATCCGTCTCAGAAGCCGACTCTTTTTTACGCTGGATCCATTTGCCAACGCAAAGGCGTGAGAGATATGATAGACGCGTTTAGCAAAATGAAATCTGCTGATGTAGAGTTGCGTATTGCAGGTGAAGGGGAGCTTAAACAAGAGCTTATGGAAAATAGCCCAACGGGAGTGCGTTGGTTAGGCATGTTAAGTAACGAGCAGGTTCGTGCAGAGCTAGCCTCATGCTGGGCGTTTATTATGCCAACTTACGCAGATACGGGACCAACAGCTGTTAAAGAGGCAAGAGTTGTTGGTTGCCCCGTTATTACAACCCAGCAAGCAGGAGCGAAGTGCTATATCGAGTGTGGGAAAAATGGCTTTGTAATAGAGTCTGGTGACACTGAAGCATTAGTTGATTCTATGAAGCAGGTCTGTCGTTCCAAAGAATTGACTGTTCAGATGGGAAATTATAATCGCAAAGCCATTAAAGAAGAACTTCATCCAGCGAACACCGTGGATAAGTTCTTCAGGCTGTATAGTGAGATCATTACTATCTATAAACACTAGTCTCAACTTTGATATGTCTGCAAGTTTTATCTAGTCATACAGTAGTACCTTCCCTGTAAAACGCTTCAAAAATACATTGTAATACTCTAAACATAGAGAACAAATACACTCAGAGCCAAATAAGTAATATTTGTATCAGCAAGCTCTAGTTAAGCATGATTATTATTGCTTAGCTAGAACAGCCCCTTTAATTTTTATTGGTTCATTACACGCACTTATCTTCGTTTTCGCGGAGCAGAAGTCGGTAAGAACGTGAAATGTAACGGCTTTCCTTATGTTAAAGTCCACAAGGACGGACAGCTTATTATTGAAGATGAAGTGCAGATTAACGCAGTTCCTAGGGCCAATGCTCATGTCATCGCTGGTAGTATGACTCTTTTCGTCGCCGCAGGTGCGAAGCTTAGACTTGGAAAAGGGATGGGTGTCTCTGGAACTAGAATTGTCGCTATGAAATCTATCGCAATAGGTTCTAAAACTTTGATTGGAGCTGGTTGCCTGATCTGTGATTCCGACATGCACGAAATCCCGCTTGGATCTCCGAATGCTATTTCTATAAAACCTATCGCTATTGGACAGCACGTTTTTATCGGAGCTCAATCAATCATCCTCAAAGGAGTAGAAATAGGTGATGGCTCCGTGATCGCTGCGGGATCAGTTGTCACTAAGACCGTTCCTTCCAATTCCCTCGCTGGAGGCAATACTGCAAAAATTCTCCGAATGTTTTCCCAAGAAGAATACCATTTATGAAAGCTTTTTATAAAACAACAACAAAATCTATTACTTGAAAAAAATTCTAGTTTCAGCATATGCCTGTAACCCTTATTTAGGTTCAGAGCCTGGAGTAGGTTGGACTGCTGTTTGCCGTATTGCTCGCGATCACAAGGTTTACGTATTAGCGGACGCTAACCATAAGGTCAGCTGGGAAAAAGCACGTTCAGAAGAAATTATTCCTGCTAATGTAGAGGTTAAATTTATCCGCAAGCCTACCAAATATTTAGAGAATCGTTTTATAGCACGTATTCAGAGTTGGCTTTGGTATACGTCATTTAATCGACTCGTACTTTCTGCGGCCCAAGAATGGCACGAAGAACAAAATTTTGACCTTTGCCATCAAGTGACTATCGCAGCTTGGCGGCTTCCATCACCACTGTGGAGATTACCTATACCATTTATATGGGGACCAATTGGGGGTGCGGGATATATACCCAAACCGTTCCGTAGTATGCTAAGTCCAGCAGCCCGAGTATTTGAATGCGTCCGAGATATCCAGACATTTATAGCTTCAAGATCAAGTACATTTAAGCAATGTATGAATGGAACGTCCGTTATACTAGCAGCGAATCGAGAAACCCTCGATTTTTTAAAGCCTTTTCGAAACGATCGTCCGCTCTTCTGGCTGCCAATAGTATCTATTTCTAGCGAGAAAGCTGAGCAATTCAAGCCAGACAAAAACCGTGAACTGGCAAGAGAACCTCTGAGACTTTTTGCAGGTGGGAATATCGAAGGAAGAAAAGGGGTGAGCCTGGCATTAAAAGCGCTTGCAAAAGTGAAGTTCCAAGGAATTAGTTTTCATTACACAATCGCAGGTGTTGGTCCTGAAATATCGTCACTTAAAGCCTTAACGCGAAAACTTGACTTGAATGATAACGTCACGTTCCATCCAGGATTTTCTGGCAAAGCTTACATTGAAGCACTACAAGACTCAGAAGTTTATTTTCTTCCGAGCTTTCGGTAGAGCACGCCTGTCACCTTATTAGAAGCCTATCTTGCAAACTGTTATCCAGTTGTAGCTGATACTGGCGCACAAGGAGAAATAGTAAAGCTTGCAGGTGGTAAGGCAGTTGCAGTGAATAATGTAAGTGATTTAATAGAGGGACTGGCAGACGCAATTAAATGGTGTTCATAGAATCGTGATGAACTCCCGGTAATGGCTGAAGTATCTCGCAAAGAGATACTCAAGCATTTTAGCACAGCTTGCTACGAAAAGACATTATCTAGAGCTTACGAAATTAACCCTTCAAAACTGTAGCGCTCCAATGCAGTTTGATATTGTAACTAAAGCAGAAAACCACGAAGTACTATTAACTCGTAATTAGTGGTGGATCTAATAATTGTACCATTATCTTTTTATAAGTCACGGATGACTTAGAGAAGCTAACTAGAATACATTATTTTTTATATTAATTAATGTGTCATTTTTAGGGATTAAGATTTAATTAGTTTATAATTCCTTACCATCATTTCCATGCTATATCCAATAAGCCAAAATACATAGTTCACATTATATAAAATAATTAGCTAGTAAAAATAAAACCACAATACTATAAGTAAGAAACTAGAAAAATATGCGGCAGAGAATAGTGCGCAAAAAATTGCTCTTAAAGATACCTTTTCACTAGAGCGTTATCGCCTATTTGCGCGGCATCTTCCTCGAGAAGTCAGCTGCGTTTTAGATGTAGGTTGTGCTGAAGGATTAGGAGGATCTGAACTTAAAACGATATTACCCAATATAAAATTGATGGGGTTAGATTGTATAAAAGAACGCCTAGATAAATTACCTCCCAGTTATCATAGCGGCATTTGTGGTTTAACATCTCAGATCCCAATAGATGATCAATATTGCGATGCAATTATTGCTGGCGAATTCCTTGAACACTTATATCCAGCAGATGTTGACTCTACCTTGTGCGAGTTTCAAAGAATCTTAACTATCGGAGGTATGCTTTTAATGACTACGCCTAATCCATATTCGCTCAAAATGAGGAAACGAAAAAGAACAGTCTATGGGGTTGCTCACCTAACTCAGCATTTTCCAGAAACTCTGAAGCATAGGTTAAAGATGCATGGATTCTCTAATATAAAAATCGTTGGCTCTGGAAGAGCCACGAGACATTTTGGAGAATGGATGCCTTGGCTTTCGGTTTACGGTAGCTATTTAATTATTGCTAGTAAAAAGTAGTAGCATTACCATTGTAATCTTAATAAAAATAATGAAATTTTCGATCATCACTCCGAGTTATAATCAAGGACGTTTTATTACTGGCTGTATTGAGAGTGTATTATCACAGACTGATGTAGAATTCGAACATATCATAGCAGATGCTGGATCTACTGATGAGACGTTAGAAATTTTGGCAAATTATCCACATCTTAAATGGAACTCGGAGCCAGATGAGGGTATGAGCGATGGTATCAACAAAGGATTTCTCCAAGCGACGGGGAACTGGATGATGTGGCTGAACTGTGATGATTTTTTACTGCCGGGTGCTTTAAAAAAAGTTGCAGATTTTATCACGGAAAATCCTAATGCTGATGTGGTGCATGGAGACTGTGTTTTTATTCAGGAGGATAAAACGCTAATCCGCCGTAAATATGATACTACTGTAGATCAATGGGACCTGTTGTTTGCCGGCTGTGTGATTCCATCGACTACCTGCTTTTATAAGAGGAAAATCATCGATGATGGAGAGCTTCTGGATGTAAGTTACAAAAACTGTATGGATAGGGAATATTACCTTCGATTAATTACCATGGGATATAAATTTTTCTATATCCCTGAATCTCTTGCAAAATTTCGGTGGTATGATGAAAGTACGACGGTGAAACATTGGCAACGTATGATTGATGAAAGTTACAGATGTAGGCGCCTCTACATAGATAAAATGGGTTTACCTTCATTGTTCAAAAATACAACTATTCTTAAAGTGATGCGTCGTATTTTTCAAGTGAGACGAATTATAAAACGTATTCTGATTCACGGAAAGATCAGATAACTTTTCACGTCTTGAAGCTCAACTCATAATTACATTTAAGGTATTAGCAAACTTAGTAAGTAGTTCGATGTACTGTGATAAGATTATTCTTCAAAAAGTTAAAACCTGTGAACAAGAAACATATATAAAATTTTGAATATACTCCAAATATTCAACAAATATCTTCAATTAGGTGGTGAAGAAGGAAGTGTCAGCAGAATAGCTGACAGTATTCGTAAGAAGTCGGATCTGCATACATACTTTGGTTCTACAGCTAAGGATTTAGAGCATCCTTTAGGTAAGTTGAGGATGCCTTTTTTGATGCAGAAAAACCGTCGTGTCTTGGATGATCTGAGAGCCCTTCAAAAGAAAGAAAACTTTGATTTTTGGCAGATTCATAATGTTTTCCCGGCAATATCTGTTGCTGTCTATGAGCTCGCCGCAGAATTAGAAATTCCTATTGTACAATATCTTCATAACTATCGATTTAGCTGTGTGAATGCGACCTTTTACCGAGATGGTAAAGTTTGCCATGATTGTTCTGCTGAAAATTTAATCCCAGGAATAAAACACGGTTGTTGGCGAGGAAGCCGTATTGCTTCCTTATCTATGGCTGCCGCACTACGGCGTCTTTGGAAAAGTGGTTCTGTGAACTCTATAAAAGGTTTCATTGCTTTAAGTGAATCCCAAAAACTCGAGCATTTAGCGATGGGTATCCCAGCTGATAAAATAGAGGTTGTGCATCACTTCCTTGATGCCGAGAATCTCATTATTACAGAGCCCAAAATTGACGGAGATGTGCTCTGTATAAGCAGAATCACCGAAGAGAAAGGTATTAAATTACTTCTCGAAGCTTGGGCCAAGGTAAATTCAAAGGGACGAATTTTACGCATTGTTGGCGATGGCCCTGAACTTTCAAAATTACGCGATTTTGCCTCACTATGGAATTTAGATAATGTCGTTTTTGAAGGATTTGTTCCCAAGGAGCGCCATAGAAAACTTTGGGAAAACGCCACGTTTTTTGTGGCTCCTTCGACTTGGTTAGAGCCATTCGGAATGGTTATTCTAGAATCTTGGAAACATAAACGTCCCGTCCTAGCGACAAATCATGGTAGTTTTCCAGAAATGATTTCTCATCGAAAAGACGGTTGGTTGGCTGAGCCAAATCCTACAGATTTTGCGGAAGGCCTTCAATTAGCTTTAGATGCAAGTGAAAATATCGTTAGTCTTGGAAAAAATGGACACAAGAAGCTCATTAGTAAATACAATGAAGAAGTATGGTGCGACAATATTTTTACTGCGTATCGAAAATTCGGTCTCAATCTCTGAGTATTAAAATATGAGCATCATCAAAAGTTTTAAGTATCGTCCCTAAATAGATGGGTTATGAGCATTAGCTGTATTAATAGTAGTATTTTATCATGCAGGACTTAGTTTTCCGGGAGGCTATGTAGGGGTCGATGTCTTTTTTGTGATTTCTGGCTATCTCATTACATCTCTAATAATTAAAGATTTAGAAGCAGGTAAATTCACTATCTTGAACTTCTTGGAGCTTAGGGCAAGACGTATTCTGCCTGCATCTGTAGTAGTTGTTTTTGCGACACTATTAGCTGGCTGGGTTTTACTGCCGCCTTTCGATTATTCTTCACTTGCTGTTTCAGCTGTGGCTCAGGCATTATTTTCAGCGAATATCTTTTTTTGGAAGAGCACTAATTACTTTACTTGAGCTGCAGATGAACAACCGCTGCTACATACTTGATCGCTCGCAGTAGAGGAACAGTTTTATATATTAGTTCCTATATTGCTAATTGTGATGTTCAAATTTAGACGCACTTGCTCTCGAAAAGCTCTACTTGGGATTCTAGGTTTCGGACTAGTTTTAAGCTTTATTCTAGGAATGTTATTACTCTCTAGATCTCAATCAATGGCTTTTTATTTCTTACCTAGTCGCGCTTGGGAGCTTCTCTGTGGATCGTTACTGGCGCTGATACCTCCGTCAAAAATTCCTAGAACCAGACTTTGGCCCTCTTTAGAAATGGCTGGAGCGAGTTTGATTGATGTTTCAGATTTGTTGCTAGATGAGGATGGTAAGCGTTATCCACTTCACCGCGGTGATGTTGCACTTTATTTTGACACTCATCATTTGAGCAAGGAGGGTGCAAAAACGCTGGCTCCAGCATTCGATGTGATTTTTGATAATTAAAAATCTAGAAAAATTGCTTATTTATTAAATTAGCCATGAATTTTTAGCTATATGATTAAAAAACTAAATCAAATTTTTAGAGAAATATTTCTTGATCCAATTCCACTTAGAGATTTTTCTAGCTACGATGATTATTGGGAAAAAAGAGGTAAGCAAGAGCCGAAGTATCGGTTTGTCTGGGTTGAACAGCATATTCCTGAGGGGGCAAGTGTGCTTGATATAGGCTGTGGCGATGGTGCATTTCTTGATTACCTGAAGAGTCAACGACCTGAGCTGGAGGTTCAGGGGATTGACGGTTCTGATGCTGCGATTCAGAAACTTAGAGAAAAGGGTCTATGTGGTGAAGTTGTTGGTGACCTTAATAATCCGGATTTAAAAAACTTTCGTAATGTCGATGTGATTGTTGCTATGGAATTGATTGAACATCTTTCAGAGCCGGAGCTTTTAATGAAAGAGTTTAGCAATACGAGTGCTGAGACATTTTATATTACTATCCCCAATTTGGGATTCATAGTGAACCGTCTACGTCTAGCACTAGGTGGGAAAATGCCGAATACAGCTATCGTTTATCATATTAAAGAGCACCTGCGCTTTTGGACTGTCCGTGACTTTCACCAATGGGCAAGCCACTATGGTTTCAAAGTAACTGAATACACAGGGCAGAATGGATTCTTTGGTTTATGGCGAATTTTCCCCTCGCTCTTCGCAAGACAAATGATCTATGTCTTGAAGAAACGATAGAATCACCTGCACTAAGAAATAATCGGATATTTTAAATTAGATCAACTAATAATTGTAAGGTAACCTCCGGCAACCAGCATTGTCGCCGCTGAGAAGTATTATAGTGCCTGACAAGACGTAATGAAGGAGTGGATGTATATCCGTGACTGAAGAGCAACGAAGTCAGGTGCTGTAATGCTTCTCAGCCCAGAGGGTGTATCAATCCAAAACCGCATAGCGCAAACAAATTAAAAACTATAAAATACAACACGGCGGTGTTGTGGGTTGCCAGAGTTTGCCTTAATTATCCTGAGTCTAGAATCTCAACAGTTACAGTCTGTGAATCCATGAAAAAAATCTTAACATACGGCACCTTCGACTTACTCCATCGAGGTCATATTAACCTGCTCAAGCGAGCCAAGGAAATGGGTGATTTTCTAATTGTTGGCTTATCGACGGACGAATTTAATGTGGTTAAAAATAAACGGTCTTTCTACTCATATGAAGAGCGCAAACTTGTATTGGAAGCAATACGTTATGTGGATCTGGTTATACCTGAAAATATATGGGAGCAGAAAGAGCAGGATGTTATCAAGCACGAAATAGATGTATTTGTGATGGGAGATGACTGGGAGGGTAAGTTCGACCATCTCAAAGAAAACTGCGACGTGGTGTATCTAACTAGAACTTTTGGAATCAGCACCACGCAGATCAAAGCCAACCTCCGAATAGACGATTTCTCTAACGTTGAATATTTCGAGTAAATCTAAGGTCAGAGATCAACTGTGGTAATTTACATTCGATCCCTACTAAAATAATGACGTTTAAAGTGACAGAAAAATAGGTATTAAGATAGACTCAATATTGATTTGTCAGCTTTAAGCAATTTCCATTCCAATAATAACTTTGATTAAGATATTACGAAAACTATTTCACTTCGTCCATCGGCTTTCGCCGAGGAGAAACCATGCAGTAATATGGGGTTGGCCCGATTACGAGGACAGCGTGGTAGCCGTCGAACAGGCACTACAGAAAACTCGGGTTGATAAAGTCGTTCTATTGATGACAGATCCGAACGCCAAGAGTCCTTTTGATTTAGGTAAGAAGACCATAAGAATAAAGAAGACTTCTCCTGCTGGTCTATTTTGGTTTTGCACGGCTAGATATGTGTTCTTTACGCATCCGTGCTTTGCGCGAGAGTTCCCAAAGGATGTTGTCTCAGTAAATATCTGGCATGGTATGCCGATTAAACGTATAGGTTGGATGTTGGAAGGTGAAGAGGGTATACGCTGTAGTCATACGCTCGCCACTTCAGAGTTTTGGATGAAGGTGGTAGAAGAATCCATGCGCTCTGGAGGGAAGGTAGTCGACATAGGATTGCCACGAAATGACCGTCTCTTCAGTGATCGTAGCGATGTGCTATCAAAAATTGGGCTAGGTGAAGATAAGCATTTATTTGCTTGGTTGCCTACTTACCGAAAAAGCGTATGTGGTGATATCCGTAGTGATGGTATTGACTATGGGAATCTATTCGCAATGCCTGATATCGATCCAGAAGCATTGAACGCTTACTTAGAAACAATGAATGCCGTGTTAGTAGTGAAACCACATCCGATGGCAGAGTTTACTCAATCGAAAATATGGAGCCATTTGAAATTTGTGGATCATTCATGGTTCAGTCAACATAAGCTTTCTCTATACGAGTTTCTAGGAGCGACGGATCTATTGATCAGCGACATTTCCAGTGTTGTAATTGACTACCTTCTGCTCGACCGACCAGTGATCCATGCTTTTTCTGATCTTGAAGTTTATAAAAAATCAAGAGGATTTTCAGTTGAACCAGTTGAGAATTATTTTGTTGGTCCTGCTGTTAGGGATTCTGATGGGCTTATTGAAGCACTTGAAAAATTCTTTTCAGATGGTGATCTGGAAGCGGAAAAAAGACGTGAAATGATAAATTTATGCCATACCTATAAGGATTCAAATGCGACTCGAAGATTGATCGAAGAAATCAGCTTGCTAGAGTAGACCGCTTTTGCTTAGCATTGAATCGTATAACAAATTAACTGTAGAGCAACTATGAAAGAATACATTCAAAAGAATAGATGGGTTATTCCATTGAGCATTATTGCACTGACGGTAATCTACTACTTTTTTATCCACGCTACTTATTCGGTTTTAAATAATAGGGCGAGCGAAGTATTTTGGTGGATGGCAGATTCCTGGAATGCTAGAAATAATCTTGAGCATGGATACATCGTGCCTGTCGCATTTATCATCTTTGTTATTAGTGGAATAAAGCATGCCAGTAATGAAGAAGCGTCTAAGGGCAGTATAGGAATACTCATCTTTTGGTTTGGAATATTATTGTATCTTATTTCTGCAAGAACCATTCAGCCACGGGTCGCTTTGATTGGATTACCATTTATGATATCTGGTGGGATCATCTATGTATTGGGTTGGAAGAAAGGAAAGCACTTTTTGTTTGCGTCCTTCTTCTGGTATTTTGCGATGCCTGTACCGGGTCTAAATCAGGTAACCAATGGCTTACAGGTAATCATTACAGGGTGGTGCTATCATGCAGGGCTATTTTGTGGCATGGAGCTTACGCTAAGTGGCAATAATATTAAATCGGCAGTGGATGCATGGCCTGGATTCGATATTGCAGAAGGCTGCAGTGGAATCAAGTCGCTGATGGCCTTGGTGATGATAGCGGCGATCTATGCTTATTACACCCAAGATAAGTTTTGGAAAAAAGTAGTAATCTTTGCTATGGCATTACCACTAGCGTTACTCGGAAACTTTTTCAGAATATTTACGATTCTGGTCATTGCAGAGATGGGATTTGTTGAATTCGCTAGAGACACCTATCATGACTGGGCTGGATTACTCATTTTCTTCCCCGTGGCGCTGTCAGGCTTATTTTTGGTAGATAAACTACTAAACCCAAAGAAAGTGAAGCTCAAAAAAACAATCAAACAATAAACAATCAGGCAATAGTATGGATAAAACATTAACGAAAAGGGTATGGATTATGTCGATTATGGTGTTAGTAGGCCTATCATTGGTCTGGCTTATTCCTGACTCAGGAGTATTCAAAGAGTCTCAATTGATAGCAGAATTGCCTGATAAATTGGTAGGTCGTCAGGGAGTAAAATTAAAAATTTCTACAGAAGAGCGAAAGATTTTAGCGAAAGATACCACATTCTCAAGAACTAGGTATTTCGATGAATCTGTGAATGCCGACTCCTTTATCGATATTTCTGTTGTTTTCTCTGGTAAGGATATTAACAACAGTATTCACCGACCAGAAGTATGTTTAAAGGCCCAGGGATGGAATTTTGAGAGTGAAAAGCATGTATCGATCACCACTGAGGGGATGACTATCCCATTCAAAGAAATTGTCTGTTTTCGACCCAGACAAAAGAATGAGCATGTCCCACATAAGAATTTAAAAGGGGAGATTATTGTCGATCGAAGAGTGCAATATTACACCTTTGTGGGCTCTGAAGAAATAGTTGCTGGTCATTATGAAAGGACTTGGGAGGATATTCAAATGAGATTGCTCAAAGGAGCTGATCAGCAATGGGCATACATTACCATCTCGATGGATGTCACGGAAAATGCTCAGGATGATACTAATAGAAAGCGTTATTTTAATAATTTAAATTTAGCGCAAACTAAATCTGCTGTAAAAGAGTTTCAGCTCAGGGCAATGCCTGTGCTGCTTAAATACTAATTAATCAGGGCGCGGTTTATTTTAATATTAGTGATCGTATTAGTGAATTGTCATTAAGGTTCATGACATACCACAATGAAAAATCTCAATTGAGATCATTGGCCAGACTATCTATAATCATAGATGAACAAGACAAATAATTTTAGTCAGACCTTAATAACGATCCTGCTGGCTATTGCCATCGTATTCGCAGGGGTCTTCGCTGTGACGACATCGACGTTGTTACAATCCATCCCTTGTCTGCTGATAGGCTTGGCTTGCCTAGTTTCAGCTCTGTTCGAGAAAAAGTCAGTCAGATTAGATTATGTTTTTGTTCTTTGGCTTTTTAGCTTACTGTATTTTGTCATCCGCGCCTGGCTCTCTCCCGCTAAAGACTTAGGGATAAGTGATTTGTTCCTTATCTTATCCTTAAATGGCGTATTTCATCTCAATACTTACGTTTTAGTGAAGAAGAGCTCGCAGTATGTATTGCTTATAAGCGTCATCATAATAGGAGTGTTGAATGCATTAAATTTTGTTCCAAGCGTGAATCAATTTCGGGATAGTATCTTGCCATTTGCATCGGGTGATCATCAGTCTGGTATGTATAACCATCGTAATTTTTGTGGTAATATGATGATGATGGTGAGCCTATTGCTTACTTGTTTTGTAATCTGGGGGAAGATGTCTAAAACTCTGAGAGTGCTTTCACTATTGATCGTTCTGGGGATGTTTACAGCGCTTTCGTTATGTTCAGCCAGAGGAGCCTATCTAGGACTTGTGTGTGGGATGTTAATGATCATCGGAGGGAAGATATTTACCTTGAACCTAAGCAGATTTAAGCGCCCTGTAGTACTAGGAATACTGATGGCAGCTATTGTTGCTTGTGTTATTTTATGGTTTGGTGGGTCGAAGTTGCTCGATAGCAGAGGAACTGACATTTCAAATTCAGCGGAGTTTGAAGGACGGAAAAAGTATTTTGGAATGGCGATTGATCAGATACCGGATGCGCCTCTACTCGGAAGTGGTAGCATGAGCTACTCTTATAAGAGTTATGAAAATTGGGGTGATTATTATTCACCAGAGACGGATCATGTGTGGGTGCATAATGAATTTTTACAATCACTGACTGATTATGGTCTAGTAGGATTTTTATTACTGATTGCATGTTTAGCTATTGCACTGGCTATTTTTTCTAGACGACTTTATCTTTCGATGAATGACGTTGGTGATACTTATAGTAGTAAAAAGGCATTTCAATGGGGAGGATTTGCGATAATCATTGGTTTTTGTATGAATGCGATGGTGTCGTTCCCTGCACATTGTTTACCAAATGTGATGGTTTTTGGGTTGGCTTTATCTTGGTTGGTTAAACCAATGAGAACCAGCGAGATGGTAGCTGGTAGGTTGGTGAATAAGGGTGTTTTAGGTAGTATGGCGATACTCACTTTTCTGGTATCATTTAAGGAAGTGAAAGCGCTGCAAGTATTTAGTAAACATGGTATCTATGTAGATAACTCTAACTGGGAGGTAGCAGAGCACCTCGATGATGGCTGGCTGGAAGCTCTAGAAAAGGTAGTAAAGGTAGCTCCTAGTCATCTGCGAAACTCAAGGTTATCTGGTTTGCTGTTGGAAAAAGCGAGTAGAGAAGAAAACATCGACGAAAAGAGAGCAATGGTTCGAAGGGCGCTGGAATTTAGCAACTCTTCGCTAGCCAGGCACCCTGATTATTCTGTATCAATTGGAAATAAAGGTCAGTGCCTGCATGAACTCGGTGAATACGAAGCTGCTAGCGAATGGTTTGATCACTTAGCTGAAAAGACAAAGTATAGGCAGAGATTTTTCCTGCCTTATGAAAAAAAGTCTATCAGTCTTGCAATGTGGGCTAAAGAACTAAACATCCAAGGGAATAAAGCGAAAGCTGAAATTGTCTACGACGATGCTTTCAACACTATTTTAAATAACCATGTGAAGTCTAAGCCCGATCATATGAAGATATTGACGTTGATTGCTGCCGAGAGAGCTAAATTCCTGATAGTTAATAACGTTGAAAATTTAAATTTAGAGATGGATGAATTTTTTGCTGATGTCTATAGGAGAAATTTTCGAAGACTGAAGCAGTTAGAGCTACTCCAGCCCTATGGCTTAGTCATGTCTCAATACGCAGATAAGATGTTTAAAAATCGCCAGCCAGAATTAGCTTTCAAATGGTATGAAAGAGCTTTAGGTTGTTATAATAACATGAAAAAGGACTCCTTAACCGAGCAGAAGCAGGTAGAACAAGAAAAACTGCTCATTAAGGAAAAAATTCAATTTTTGAAATCAGCTAAAATAACTCCCGCAAAATAAATAATGTTAGGATCAGGACGTAAAGAACAATTTTCACTGCAGGTTTTTCAATTGATTGACGCTGCCATAGTGTACTTATCATTTGTAGTTGCCTCTTGGTTCCGGGGGGTATTTAAGGATGCAAATGCCGATGGGTATGGCCTAGAGTCGGTCTTGTGGATGGTTTATCTGCTGGTTCCAACCGTTCCTTTATTACTGGAGATGTTTGGTTTTTATAAAAACCTTTTGCGTAAAAAAATCTCACAGGGTGTAATAAGGCTATTGCAAACATTCGTTCTCATTGGTGCGGTTCTTGGTATTGCCTTTATTGTGTTTAAGATGCCATATGGAAGCAGATGGATCACGGTCATTGGTTTAGCCTTGGTCTTTGTAGCGATAAGTGTGAGGCTTATTGTATCTAGATTTTACCTTAGAAAGAGAGTCAAAGAGGGAAGTAAAAAAGAGCGGGTGATCATCGTGGGTACAGGAAAAGACACCGCTGCATTTGTAGCGTCCATTCCTAGTTCTGTTTCAGACTACTGGGAAGTAAGAGGAGAGTTTGATCTTAAAAATGGGACTGGTGATGAACTAGAAGTATTGCTAAAAGATGAATCCATCCAGCGGGCCATCTTTGCTGCTCAATATGCCCTTGTCGTCCAATTGTCAGAGGCGGTTGAAATTTGTGAAGCTCAGGGTGTGGAGGTCTGGATATCTGCGAGTTTCATCAGATCGCAAATATCGAGACCAGTGTTTGATACTTTAGGCGGGAATCCGATGCTAGTTTTGAAATCCACGCCGGAGCTGTCTTGGTATTTACTCGGAAAATCTCTGATGGATAGAGTTGGTGCTCTGGTGATGATTATTCTGTCTTTCCCGTTCTGGATTATCGCATACATAGGGATAAAAATTGCGAGTCCTGGACCTGTGTTTTTTAAACAAGATAGGGCTGGTAAGTATGGTAAATCATTTGTGATGTGGAAATTCAGGACGATGGTTATGGGCGCTGAGGCAAAGTTAGCTGAAGTGAAAGCTCAGCAGGGAAATGAGATGGATGGCCCCGTATTTAAGCTAGACGATGATCCTCGGGTGTTTAAATTTGCCAGACTACTGAGAAAATTATCCATTGATGAACTTCCTCAACTGATTAATGTCCTCCTCGGCGACATGAGCCTAGTCGGTCCGCGTCCACTACCGGTTTATGAAGTAGAAGAGTTCAGTAAATCTACTTATCGACGTAGAATGAGTGTTAAGCCAGGTATTACTTGTACCTGGCAGGTCAGCGGGAGAAACTCGATCACTAATTTCGATGATTGGATTGAATTAGATCTCGAATACATCGATAATTGGTCATTGTGGTATGATATAAAAATCCTCCTCAAAACTATTCCTGCAGTCTTATTTGGTTCAGGTGCTAAGTGACTTGAGGCTTCGCCTTGGGAGCAAGAAGCGAGAAGCACGATAAAAATACCACTAATGGTTTCAGTGAGCTTCTCGCTTCCTGCTCCTCGCTACCAAACCGAAGGTTTCGCTGAATAAAAATACAAAAGCCGTCATTTCTGACGGCTTTATTGTTGTCAGAGCTGGTGAAAATGCCACACTGCCGACGAAGACCACTCACAAGATCATCCATGAAAATCATTTCCGGCACAGCCCACCAACAACTCGCTAAGGATATAGCATCACACCTAGATACCAAACTTGCTAACGTTACCGTGGACTGCTTTCCGGATGGTGAAACGTATTGCCAAATTCATGAAAATGTCCGTGGTGAGGATGTCTTCATCGTCCAGCCTACTTGCCCAGCGACTAATCATAATATCATGGAAATGCTGATCATGGTGGATGCCGCTAAGCGTGCGAGTGCGGGTAGAATTACTGCTGTGATGCCATTCTACGGCTACGCTCGTCAGGACAGAAAAGATAAACCACGTGTCCCGATCACCGCAAAATTAGTGGCGAATCTCATTACCGCAGCAGGGGTAAACCGTGTGGTTACGATGGATCTCCATGCCGCACAGATTCAAGGATTCTTTGATATTCCAGTAGATCACCTCTACGCACGGCCCGTATTTATTAAGCACCTCAGAGATGAGTGCAAAGTGGATGGCGACAACCTAGTCGTAGTCTCTCCGGATGTGGGTGGAGTGAAAAATGCGCGCGCTTACTCAGATGCATTCGGTGCTAATTTAGCCATCGTTGCCAAACACAGAGTGAGTGCCACGAAAGTAGAGGCGATGAATGTGATCGGAGATGTGAAAGGTAAGGATGCATTCCTCATCGATGACATGACAGAAACTGGAGGCACGCTTTGTGCCGCCGCTAAAATTCTCAAAGCCAATGGAGCCAAGCGTATTTTCGCAGGAGTTTCACACGCTGTGATAGAGGAGCACGCCCGCAAGCGGATCCTCGAATCAGATATCGAAAGCCTGATCACGACTAATTCTGTGCCGATGGCGTATGGTGAAAAAGTCACCGCTCTCTCTGTCGCACCACTCTTCGGCGAAGCCATTCGCCGCATCCATCATGGAGAAAGTGTCACTTCTTTATTTGACATTTAGATTATGCTATTTAATAGTTGGATATTCATGGGCTTGTTGTTGCTGACTTTTCTCAGCTATTATATATTGCCGAAGCTTCGGCAAGGCTCTAATGCCCAAGTAGGAATGTTGCTGGTCGCGAGTTTAGTTTTCTATGCCTATGAAACGCCAGTTTTAGTGTTTCTATTACTTACATCAATAACTGTAAACTTTTTTGCCAGTAAAGGTATAGTTTTAGCATCTAGTGGTCAGATCGGTAAAAGATGGGCGTTTTCAGTTATTTTATTTAATTTACTAGTCTTAGCATTCTTCAAATATGGAAAGCTTATTTGCTCTACTTTACTACCAACTGGTGCTTTTACTGATCAGCTCATAGAAGGGATCCAGAATATTCCTTTACCGATTGGAATTTCATTTTACACTTTTCAAGCGATCAGTCTAGTTGTGGATCTTCGTAGGCAGGGGAAGGTGGTTGGCGGCATGGAGAAACTGGAAAATGATTTTCATTCAGGAAAAAATTGGACTTCATTTTTAAACGTGTCATTTTATATTGCGTTCTTCCCGCAGTTGATCGCGGGACCTATTGTCAAAGCGCATGATTTTATTAAGCAGATCTCTGTAAAGCATATTGGGAATATTAAATGGGACATTGTAATACGAAATTTGATCTTAGGTTATTTTTTGAAAATGTATGTTGCAGACAACCTTAAAGAAGTAACAGTTCTCATCAACTCGATTGACTTAATGGGGATGAGTAAAATAAATCTATTAGTTCTCTTTTATGGTTATTCTTTACAGATCTTTGCTGACTTCGCGGGCTACTCACTTATCGCTATTGGTTTAGGCGCGTTATTTGGCTACACGTTGCCGGTAAACTTTAATTTCCCGTATTTATCTAAATCGATCACTGAGTTTTGGCGACGCTGGCACATTTCACTTTCATCTTGGCTCAGAGAATACCTATATTTTCCACTCGGTGGAAATAGAAAAGGCGCAGTTCGGACCTACATCAACTTAATGGTAGTAATGCTATTAGGTGGTTTGTGGCATGGGGCTGCTTGGAGTTATATGGTGTGGGGTGGAGCACACGGTTTGTTATTAGCTCTGGAAAGGTATAGCTCTAATTATACCAGTAAGATTTCATTCTGGGATTCCAAGTGGATGGGTGTAGTTAAAATGACAGTGATTTTCCATCTAGTCTCTATTTTGTGGTTATTATTTGTCATGCCAGATTTCTCAAAGGCAATCGATTTTTTCGAGGCGTTCCAGATGGGTGCATGGCTCCTTGGCTCCCCTCAACATTTATTTGTTGTGCTATTTTATGGTTCACCAGTGATATTGTATCATTTTTATGCTTTATTAAAGGAGGCTAATCATGAAAGACTCGTGAACGGAAATATGATACACTCAATTATTGAGCCTATTGCTTTGAGTGTGATGTTATTTCTTATTATAGTAAACTCAGGCACAACAGGTGCATTTATCTATTTCCAATTTTAGTAATGAAGCTGCCTTTTAAAGTAATATTAATATCGCTGGTCTTACTCGGTGCATACTATCTGATGCTAAAAGTAGCTGGAATTCAGCCCAAAACTGCAGAGTCTAACTATGTAGCAAACCAAATGCGTCTTCAAGCGATGGAGTATGGACCTAACGAAATTAATATAGCAGTAACTGGCTCCTCTCTCACTGCAAGACTAGATGCTCAGGAACTAACAGACGAGGGAGTTAGCCTGAATCTTGGATTGGATGGAAGTAATGCCATATTTTCAGCCAATGAACTGATTGATTCTGGTAAAATACCTAACGTGCTAATAATAGAGTTAAATACAATCTACAGGGAGACAGATAAAAATGATCGTGTTCTTGCTGAAGGAATGCAGTCCGGTACGCATAAGTTAGCGAAGTATTTTACCCTTGTTAGAGCTCAGAGCAGACCAGTTACGATTATTTATTCTAAATCTAAAAGCTTTAAGGACAGTAAATTAAACACTTCTTTAGAAGCAATAGATTATTTAAACATAAAACCTCAAAATAGCTATATTGCTAAGGGTAATAATGGAAATCATGAGCCTTGTCCAGAATTGGAAAATCTAATCATAAAGGCTCAGGAGAAAGATATTCGAGTAGTGCTTTTGATTATTCCAGATGGAATCAATAAGCCTTTTAAATATGGATCATTAGTTGAGGAAATGATTTCAAAGCATGAAGTTGAGATCTTGGATATGAAAACACCATTTTCTGACAAGATGACTTATACTGATGGCTTACATCTTTCTGAGCCATCTGCACAATTCATTACTGAAGTCATTGCAAACGCGCTGGGCGAATAAAATAATTAACAGCAATTTTTATTTGGGTGTTTTCTTTATTTGACAATATCATCTATATCCACTACGCAATGCCTCCCGGCCTGTGGAAAGGCTATTCTCTCTACCACCAGCCATATCTTTTCATAGGATTCTCCGGGGCATCTAGAAACGTCACATAAAGTAACTTGCGGCGATGTCTAACCACAAAAGAAAATAATAACATGGCTACAATAATCGAAGCTACACTACGTCAACGCACTGGATCAGGCGCGCTCAATGCTATGCGCCGCGAGGGATTCGTTCCTTCAGTAATCTACGGAGCAACCGAAAATAAAAACATCAAAGTCCACAGCAAGACTTTCCGTGACCATCTAAACACTAAGCCCTCATCACAGGTTCTCATTGATCTTGATGTCGAAGGACACGGTGCGCAGCAGGTCTTCATTCAGGATATTCAGTTTGATGCGATCACTGGAGAAATTCTCCACGCAGACTTCCTCGCAGTTAAGGAAAATACTGTCCTCACAGCTAAGCTACCTATCAAGCTCTTCGGAGAGCCAGTAGGAGTTAAAGCAGGAGGTCAACTAGAGCAGCTGGTTCACTCTACTAAGATCAAGTCACTTCCAAAGAATCTACCATTGCAGATTGATGCAAGTGTGGCGTCTCTCGAAATAGCTGAAAACCTCACTATCGGTGGTATAGCCTTCCCAGAAGGTGTGACTCCAGTTCTTGATAGCAGAGTTCTCGTAGCACTCGTCGCTAAGACACGTGTAGCAATCTCTGAAGATGCTGAAGGTGCAGCAGCACCTGAGCAAGATGCTCCAGACCCTGAAGCAGAAAAAGCAGCTGAAAAATCAGAATAACTAACACTCACCTCGACGGAGGAGCACTTGTGTTCCTCATGTGAACGTGGCAATCAAACTGGTCATAGGTCTGGGAAATCCAGGTAGGAAATATGATCAAACCAGGCATAACGTCGGGTTTGATGTACTAGACCGCATGGCTGCAGAAGCTGGAGCGCAGTATGCTAACCATCTCAAATGGCAAGCACTCATCGCTAAACACCCGCTCGCGCTACTCATGAAACCTCAGACATTTATGAATGAGAGTGGAAGAGCAGCAGGAGCGGCACTCAGATTCTACAAATGGCAACCAGAAGAAGTTCTCGTGATCTATGATGATGTTTCCATCCCGCTAGGCACTCTCCGATTTAGGATGAAAGGCTCAGCAGGTGGTCACAACGGAATGAAATCACTCATACAGCACTTCGGAAGCGATGCCTTTCCACGACTCAAGCTAGGAATCGGAGCCCCGAGATCCGGTGAGATGGTGGGTCACGTTTTGGGGAAATTTTCCCAAGATGAAAAACCAGAAGTGCAGAACGCGCTTGATATCGCCACAAAAGCAGTCCACTGTGCCCTCACTGAAGGCGTAGAGGCAGCTGCTAACATTCACAACGTCAATAAATAATCAACAATAGAAATCAATCATATGAGCAGAAAATACGAAGGTCTTGTCGTTCTCGACACAAAAGGCATAGACACATCAATCGACGAGCTAGTAAGCACCGTTGGTCAACTAATCGAAGCAGAAGGCGCTAAGCTTGACGAGGTAAAGAACCTTGGACGCAAGACATTTGCATACAATGCACGCCAAATCGAAGGCGGTCACTACGTCAGCTACATGTTCAATGCAGAGCCAGAGGTTATCAACAAAATCAAGACTAGTCTTGATCTAAACGAGGCTATCTACATGCACAACTACAGTCGCCAAGACTAGTTTTAGAGACGGTTTTCATACCATCTTAAGAGCAATTTAAAAACAGGGTTTATCAGCTAGATGAGTAATACGAATTTTCGTATTGCCTAGGCTGGTAAACCCTTTATAGTTTCTTCATTATGGCAAGTTATAACAAAGTAATGATTATGGGTAACATCACCCGCGATATCGAATTAAGAGCGATATCTAATGGCACTGCAGTAGCAGACCTAAGTCTGGCATGTAATCGTGTACGCACGGGAGATGATGGGCAGAAAATAGAAGAAGTCACCTTTGTAGAAGTCACTCTTTGGGGTAGACAAGCAGAGCTTGCTTCTCAATATCTTGGTAAAGGGAAGCCTGTATTTATCGAAGGTAGACTGCAAACGGACAGCTGGACTGATAAGGAGACTGGTAAGCAACGCTCAAAAATGAAAGTCATTGGTGAAAATATGCAATTTATTGGTGCTCCTTCAGGCGGCGGCGGAAATAGCAGTGGCGGCCAGCAACAGCAGAACCAAGCGATGCAGAATTCCCCACAACAGGCCGCACCACAACAGCAGCAGTCACCACCACAAGGCGGCTCACCAGCGAATAATATGCCAGCCTTCCAAGACGAGGATGATGATATCCCGTTTTAAAAACTCATTTGTGATGGAATAAGTAGGGATTGATTTCGCTCTAACGGACATGAACGATCAAGAAACAGCGACCAAACCAGCGGAATCGTCCAAGGCTCCAGAATCATCAAGGTTCAGGACAATACTGTGGTTAGGTGTGGGACTATTGGTTTATGTTGGCATTCAATGGATGTTACCAAAGGTCGGTGTCTCTTCCTGACTGTTTGGATCTAGCTCGCCAGTTGGCGAGCAATCAGGAGATGCAGCTAATGCTGCCCCCACCTGAGGAAACTCAGCGTGTCCTCCAGTTGGAGAACAGTAGATACTAGCTACTAGATACTAGATATTGGGCATAAATATGACATTGGTAATACTCACCATCAGTGCACAATCCGCTGAGTGGGTGAATCTCGTGGATCATCCTATTCTGAAAGTGTTGTTGCTCGCCCTCAGCACCTTTATTTCTGAGGACCTCGCTTGCATTTTAGGCGGCGTGCTGGCCTCAAATGGCCAGCTTATTTTCCCACTTGCAGTCGCTGGCTGCATCCTCGGGATATGGATTGGTGACATCGGCATCTATTGGCTTGGCAGGGGAGTGACCTCCGGTGCACTCAAATGGAACTGGGCCAGAAAACGCGTCACCCCAGAGAAAATAGCGCGTGGTAAACGCTTCTTTGATCGCTATGGTATTCTCTGGATATTTCTCTCCCGCTTCATGCCGGGTTCCCGTGTGGTCAGCTACCTCGGAGCAGGTGCCAGCCGCTGGAGCTTCGCTAAATTTTCTATCACCCTCTTTATCGCCGCCCTCATCTGGGTGCCTCTGCTCTGCGGACTAGCCTACCTAGCGGGCGATGTGGTCAGCAGCTGGCTGGAGAAATACTTAAGTTATTCATGGTTGATTCTGTTAGGCGTCACTGGCTTTATTTTCCTCCTCCTCAAGCTGATCATTCCCTTATTCAGCTGGCGCGGCAGAAGGCGGCTCTTTGGTAAATGGCAGCGTCTTACCCGCTGGGAATACTGGCCTATTTACCTAATCTATCCACCCGTATTGATCTATCTCGTCTATCTCGCCTACCGGCATAAACGCTGGTGCCTATTCACTAATTCTAACCCAGCGATAGCGAGTAGTGGATTTGTGTTCGACAGCAAAGGAGATATCCTGGACCTGCTCAGTACTGATCCGCAACAAGCACAGAAGCTAGCCAGCTACATTCGCCTGCCTTATCGTGGTAATGATACTCGCCACGAGCTGTTAGAAAACTGGATGAAAGAAAACCAACTCACTTACCCCATCGTCCTCAAACCAGATGAAGGTGAACGTGGGCAGGGAGTGGCGATCATTAGAAGCGCTGAACAAGCAAAAACCTACCTCCAGCAATGTTGCGAAGAAGTGATCGGGCAGAGATTTATTAGTGGGCCAGAGTTTGGCGTCTATTACCTGCGTTTCCCAGATCAGCCGAAGGGGCAAATCATTTCACTCTCACAAAAGCACCAGCAGTTCATTACTGGTGATGGTGAATCAATGATAGAAGACCTCATACTAGCAGACGACCGTGGTGCCGCCATGTTTGACTATTACAAAAACAAATTCGCACTTCAGCTCACTGACATTCCAACCAATGGAGAAAAGATAGCCCTAGCAGAAATAGGCACCCATTGCCGTGGTGCGCTCTTCACCGACGACCGCCGCCTGATCACTCCAGCCATGGAGCATAGCATTGATGCGCTCAGCCAATCCTTCGATGGCTTCCACATCGGAAGATACGACATCCGCGTCAGCAGTATCGCAGAATTTCAAGCGGGGAATGGGATCCAAGTACTAGAGCTCAACGGAGTCACCGCTGAGCCAGCCCACATCTACCAGCCTGGTTTCCCGCTTATCGGCGCTTGGAAAGCACTCATTCACCAATGGCAATCTGCCGTGGAATGTGGTAGAAAAAACCTCACTAGAGGACACTCCCCAATGACTCTTACAGAACTCTATCCCCTCATCAGACTCCACTCCAAGAAGCAAAAATTTGAAGCGGACGGCATGAACGATCGCTAACTGTATTTAATAACCACGTTCTAAATCAATCCAGGATATCTAATTACGCACTAGCTCCAACAATGGCTCGAAACGATACACCGCCGAGGAACTGCCAGCTGCCTCCCTCTGAGTAACGATCAATTCCATTTCTAAGAGCTTACGTGTGAAGCGTGCAGCAGTTTGTTTTGGGATGCCTGCATTGCGGGTGAAGCGGGAATTATGGAACACAGGATTCGTGAAAATGTAGTCCAGTGCTTGGGTGGACCAGCGGGAAGCCAGCACATCTGAAAAGCGTATTTTCATCGACTCGTAGAGATCCCGGGTATTCTGAGCGACCTCTAGGTTCTGAAAAGCCTGCTCCTTTACTGCAGTTAGGAAAAATGCTGTCCAGCCTTCCCAGTCACCATCCGCGGATACAGCCCGCATCCGCTCGATGTATTCATCCTTATGTTCCTCGAAGTACTTACTAATATAGAAGTGCGGAGCTGATATCACACCGAGATGCCACAGCATCAGAGTGATCAGCATACGACCTACCCTACCATTGCCATCCTTGAAAGGGTGGAGCGCCTCAAATTCTATGTGACTCAGCGCCACCCTTAGCAGCGCGGGCCATTCATCAGAGTGCATGAACTGAGTCAGATCATCTATTCCTGAGTCTAGCTTTTCCGGAGATATAGGAATGAAAGATATCTTGGTCGAGCCTCGGCTGCCAATGTAGTTCTGCTCAGTTTTAAATGCACCAGGAGCCTTCTTCGTGCCTCTACCGAAGGCTAATAAAAGCTGGTGAAGTGAGCGTATCAGTGAGGCGGAAAGTGGTCTGCCATCCTCAAGCTCTCTCTGACCTGTGCGTAATGCGCGGCTGTAGAGGTAAGTTTCCACAGTTTCTGAGCGGTATTCTCTAGCATTATCTTTGTCTAGTGGATCACTGTCTTCTGATTCAGACTCTAGTTCTAAAATTTCCTCAAGGGTGGAAAATGTGCCTTCCATCCTAGAAGACGCCAGAGATTCTTGCCCGCGCAGTGGTGCTAGAAAGATCTCGCTGTTATGCAAGCTCTGTAGCATCTGGTCATAGCGCGCTAGGGCATCTGTCGCTTCTAATAATGGTGTCATCACCTCGGCATAATTGAATGACTGAGGAGGGAATTGATTCTCGTGATAGAGTGCCGCTTGGCTGAGATCTGCTTTCATGAAGTGACCACACATAAACATCAAAATCATTTGTTGTCAAGATCATTAGATTTATGAGTCACAATTAGCTTTGTTGTTAATAGGCAACCATCTAACCTATTTGTTGTTCAGCGATGTGATTTTGCTGAACTACAATGAATATTGTGCGTCATCGATGATTAACAATTATTTTTGTAGTTCATAATTTAAATATTATGAACTACAATGTAATTTGTGGTTCATCGAGTAGGCGCAAAGTCATTTGTGTATCACCGAGGGGCGCGAAATGAGCCACAAACAATCTGCGCTATTTCGAGGTCATTTTGGGGTAGAGCTCGAAGAGTTTTTCCAGTCGCTCGGTATCGTTCTTGAAGCAGCGACCGATGTAGATCCGCTCCAGGGTCTCATCATTCCGTTGGAGAGCTTGGCGCAGATTTTCAGGCAAGGCCTCTGGTTTATACAGATCCGCGATTGTCGCAGGAAAGTGTGCCTCGCCGGCTAGTCAAACTATCAAACCACTATCACTGCTCAAATGGTATGATATATCCCCGCGCAACGCGTCAGGTCTGCCTTGTTCTTCTCCGTGAGATCAGGCACCGGGAAGGTGTTCCAGCCTCGGGTGTTTGAGTAGCGATATCGTGTTTCTTTAATCTTTATCTATATACTCTCACTCAATCACGATACATTTACAATACTCCTCAAGCGAGTTTTGGAGCCTTCTCAAACCTGATTTGTCGAGATATGAGCTACTAAGATTGAAGATTTTCACCCTACTCATGATCATCGTCCAAATTTAATATTGGAAATACGGAATTAGGATAATGGATCATTAATTTTTATGTTTAAAGCCTGTCTTGCAACGGCGTAACAGTCAATTCTTGTTCCTTGAGTGATCTGATCGCTCTGACTGAGGCGATTGCTGCTGAGAGGTTAGTGCAGTGGGAAATTTTGTTGCTGACTGCGCCGGAGCGGATGGTGATCTCGTCTGCTCTTGCTTCGTGGCCGCTTGGGGTGTTGATGACGAAGTCGATCTTGCGGTTCTTCATCATGTCCATGACGTTGGGGCGCTTTTGCTCGGCGAGCTTGTAGAGGCGTTCTACGGGGATGCCTTCGGATTTGAAGAGCTTGTAGGTGCCGCCGGTGGAGTAGATAGTGAAGCCGAGGTCGATGAGTTCATTGGCGATGGCGATGGATTCTGGCTTGTCGCGGTCGTTGACTGAGAAGAAGACGTTTCCTTCGGTCGGGAGTGGGTTGAAAGCTGAGATCTGGGCTTTGGCGTATGCCATGCCGAGGTCATCATCAATGCCCATGACTTCTCCTGTGGACTTCATTTCTGGTCCGAGCACGATGTCGATGCCTGGGAACTTTGGCCACGGGAAGACAGCCTCTTTCACACAGTAGTGTTTAGGGAGAACTTCTTCAGTGAAGCCGAGCTCTTTCAGAGTCTTACCTACCATGACCTGAGCCGCTAGCTTAGCGAGCTGGACACCGATTGATTTAGAAACGAATGGCACGGTGCGTGAGGCACGAGGGTTTACCTCGATGACGTAGAGTTCTTCATCCTTCACCGCAAACTGGATATTCATGAGGCCGATCACCTCTAACTCACGAGCGAGGTCCTTGGCGCCCTTCATGATCTGGGCGGTGATGTCGTCTGAAAGTGATGGGGCTGGGATCACACAGGCGGAGTCGCCAGAGTGGATACCTGCTTGCTCAATGTGCTGCATGATCGCACCTACGACAGAAGTCTCGCCATCTGAAATACAGTCAACATCGATTTCGACTGCTCCCTCTAGGAAACGGTCAACCAGTATCGGACGATCTGGAGAAACGTCTGCTGCTTCACTGATGTATTTGCGGAGTTCTTCATCGCTATAAACGATCATCATGCCGCGACCACCGAGAACGAACGACGGACGAACCAGCACTGGGTAGCCGATGCGATCTGCGATGACTACCGCTTCATCTGGAGTCACCGCTGTGCCTGCTTCAGCTTGCCTGAGGCCGATCTTGTCGAGTAGTGCTGAGAAGAATTTGCGGTCTTCCGCTAGCTCGATGTTTTTAGGAGAAGTTCCGAGTATTGGGACCCCGTGACGCTCTAGATCTGCCGCTAAGTTAAGCGGAGTCTGGCCACCATATTGAACAATGACGCCCTCTGGCTGCTCTTGGTCACAGATGTTTAGCACGTCCTCGAGAGTGAGTGGCTCGAAATAAAGTTTGTCCGAAGTATCGTAGTCTGTGGAGACTGTCTCAGGGTTAGAGTTCACCATGACTGTCTCGTAGCCTAGCTCACGGAGAGCGTATGATGCGTGGACACAGCAGTAGTCAAACTCGATGCCTTGACCAATTCTGTTAGGGCCACCACCGAGGATGATGATCTTCTTTTTGTCAGTCTGAAGCGCTTCGTTTTCATCGCCGTAGGTGGAGTAGTAGTAGGGTGTGTAGGCTTCGAATTCTGCCGCACAGGTATCGACGAGTCTGTAAGTCGGGATGATACCCTTTTCCTTACGTTCCTTGCGGATATCGTCTTGGTCGACTCCACGTGAGTGAGCGATTTGGACATCTGAGAAGCCCATCTTTTTCGCTTTGCGGAGGTCCATGTTAGCGAGATCCTTACCTTCATCCACGATGATTTTAAGGTGCTCTAAGAACCATGGGTCGATGGCTGTAGTGTCAAAGACTTCTTCGACTGTCCAGTCATTACTGAAGGCTACTTGTAGCCAGAAAATACGTTCTGCGTTAGGGACATGAAGCTTGCGCTCAATATCTTCGCGAGATGGGTTCTGAGGGCTCTTACCATCGAAGCCGAATCCTGATCTGCCAGTCTCTAATGAACGCAGCGCCTTCTGCATGGATTCTTTAAATGTGCGGCCTATCGCCATTGCCTCACCGACTGCTTTCATCTGAGTCGTGAGGACTGCATCAGCTGTCGGGAATTTTTCGAAAGTGAAGCGTGGTAGCTTAGTCACCACGTAGTCGATGGTGGGTTCGAATGAAGCTGGAGTCACGCGAGTGATATCGTTTGTGAGCTCGTCTAGAGTGAAGCCTACTGCTAATTTAGCGGCTATTTTAGCAATCGGGAATCCTGTTGCTTTCGATGCGAGGGCTGATGAGCGAGACACACGTGGGTTCATTTCGATGATTATACAGCGACCCGTTTTAGGATCCACTGAGAACTGAATATTAGAGCCACCAGTCTCAACACCGATCTCACGGATACATGCAAATGACGCATCACGCATGATCTGGTATTCGCGGTCTGTGAGAGTTTGTGCGGGGGCGACAGTGATGGAGTCTCCGGTGTGGACACCCATTGGGTCAAGGTTCTCGATGGAGCAGATCACCACGCAGTTATCCGCGCAGTCACGCATGACTTCCATTTCGTATTCTTTCCAGCCGAGGAGTGATTCCTCTACTAAAATTTCGCTCACTGGCGACATATCAATTCCGCGCGCACAGATCGTTTCAAATTCTTCTACATTATAAGCGATGCCGCCACCAGCTCCTCCGAGAGTGAATGCTGGTCGAATGATGAGTGGCATTGTGCCGATCTCTTTAGCGATCTCATGCGCTTCAGCCATTGTGTGTGCCACTCCTGAGTGAGGCAGGTCGAGGCCTATCTTGAGCATCGCATTCTTAAAGCGTAGACGGTCTTCGCCTTTATCGATAGCGTCTGCATTAGCACCGATCATTTTCACCTTATGCTTATCCAGCGTTCCGCTATTGAAGAGATCCATTGAACAGTTCAGCGCGGTCTGTCCACCGAGTGTAGGGAGAAGTGCGTCTGGTTGTTCCTTGATGATGATTTTCTCGACTACTTCCGGGGTGATAGGCTCAATGTAGGTGCGGTAGGCGAACTCGGGATCGGTCATGATGGTGGCCGGGTTTGAGTTCACGAGGATGACTTTATAGCCTTCTTCTGCTAAGGCTTTACAGGCTTGAACGCCTGAGTAGTCAAACTCACAGCCTTGGCCGATGACGATGGGGCCTGAGCCGATGACGAGAATTTTTTTGATCGAAGTATCTTTTGGCATGTGCGTGCAGTAAATTTATCGGTATATGCCGAGTTCACGTGCTTTTGTAAAGTCTAGGTTGCGTGTTTTTTCGCTTAAAACCTGATGAACCACAAAGTAAGGATTTTGAGAAACCAACGATGAACTCATACCATCCTCACAGTGATACTGGATTGATCGTTTGATGGACTTATTTGAAAGTGCAGCAAAGCTGACTGGGGGAAGAGCAAAACAATATCACTGTTCAAATGGTATAAGAGATCTTGTTGAGAAGGGAGTGTTGTTTAAGACTGGGAAGAATAGCAATGCGCGGTATTGCTTGGAGTGATCGATAAAACAGCTTTTATCGATCAATGGCTTGATTGCTGGATTTAATGCGGACGAGACGTCCACGCTCCTGTCTGGCTATTGAGTCCATGGACCGGCGACGGTTTCCCAGTTGGTTTTGATGAAGTCGCCGTGTTGTCTTCGCAGGTTGACTCGGTAAATTTCTATTTGCTCCTGCCGGCGGATGGTCTCGATGGCGATGACGATTTCCGGCTTCATCTCCTCGTAACTACGGGTTCTGGTAGGTTGTTTTTCCAGCACATTGATCAGGTGATAGCCGAGCTTGGTGGTAATGATCTTGGGGGTGTTTAGCTCTGCGGCGAAGCAGGCGTCAGTGAAGTCCTTGGCGATGCGGCCACGGTGAATCCAGCCTAGATTCCCGCCTTTATTTTTGGTGCGCTCGTCATCGCTGACAGTAGCAGCGAGCTGCTCGAAGCTTTGCTTGGCGAGGTTTTTATTTGCAGATACTAGAGTCTCTCTGGCATACTGCGCCTTTTCTTCCGCCGTCTGACCCGGGGCAGTGAGGAGAGAAACGAAGATGTGCTGTACCTTAATTCGCTCAGGAGTAATGGTTTGTTCTTTGAAATCCTCATACCATTTTTTGGCATCATCATCGGTTACGGCGATGCCAGGCTGGATTTTAGTAAGGATGTATTTTTCCTGTTGGAGCTGGGCGGCGAGGCGGAAGCGGAGTTCTTTTTCGCCTTTAAACCCGTAAGACTTTAGCGCCTCGGTCATTTCTTGCCTGGTTCTAAATCTATTAGAGAAGCGCAGGACGGCAGCATTAATTTGTTCTTCGCTGACTGGGTAATCATCGGAATTCAACCTTACTTTTTCTCGAAGGATGTATTGGTCTGCGATGTTTCTGAGCGCCTCGGCACGGAGGAAGAGACGTTGTTTGTCCTGAATAGCCTCACGCGTCTGGGCTGTTGACCAGAGTTTCTGATCGACGGCGAAGTCGATCTGGCTGAGATAGATAGGGCGATTGAAGACGCGAGCGGCAATTCCACGCTGCGCATCGTCTTCGAACTTGGGCTGGTCGCTGCGGAGCTTGCCCGCTATTGTGTTGACTGGCCCTTTGAAGATGAGCAGGTCTAGGGCAATGTACAGCATCAATAGCGACCAGAGACCTAGTCGCCAAAGAAATTTCCTAGAAATGCTCATTTTGGATGGCGGGAGGGTAGAGGCGAAAATTAATTCACCGCTACTGCGTCTCCCCCAGTTTCTCCAGTACGGATGCGGATCGCTTCTTCCATGTTAGAGATGAAGACTTTTCCGTCACCGATTTTACCTGTGTTGGCGCTACTTACGATGGCTTCTGCTACGGTGCTAGCCTCCGAGTCATCGACTACGATTTCTATTTTGACTTTAGGGAGGAAATCTACGGTGTATTCTGATCCACGGTAAATCTCGGTGTGACCTTTCTGTCTGCCAAATCCTTTGACTTCAGTGACGGTCATTCCTTGGACGCCTACGTTAGCGAGTGCTTCTTTGACTTCTTCTAGTTTGAATGGCTTGATGATTGCTTCTATTTTTTTCATGATGAGTGATGAGTTGTTGGTTAATTATTTTATAATTTAGCAGATGCTGTGCCAGCTATGGCAATTTTTATAAACATAGTTTATGCGCGGTTTTCACGATATGGCAAGAAAGGAACTGAGATAAATACAAAATCGATGCTAAATAATTCCATCAAACGATCAATCCAGTATAACCGCGAGGATGGTATAACATTTCAAAAGAGATAAATACCAGAGCTTTTTTTGAGAGAATGAGGTGTAATGAGAATGGAGCGGGCTCCAATGATCATCGCTAAGCATTCATTCCCAGACCCCAAATGAATGATTTGTCTATTATGCAATGCGGAATGTTTACAGCTGTAGAACGAGTTTAGGGGATTTGATGACATGGAAAAGTTTTATTGGCTGGAATTTAAATCATTGGTAGGCATACTCTGCTCATGTTCGAGGAAGATGATTTAGTAAAAAACCTGTTGCCTGCTGTAGAACAGCAGCTGGAATCTGAGCAGACGCCTTTTGTAAAGAAGGCTCTCAGCAAGCTGGTGAAGGAGGGTGAAGATGCGGAGGAGGCGAAAATGATGATTGCTCTCTGTTTGGCAGATGAGTCTAATCGCATGTTTATCGATCAGCGAGGTTTCGATCTAGTAAGGTATCAATCCCTGTTAAACGCCCTTCCTGAATTGCCTGAGGCTTAATCAGTAGTTAACTTCTGCGTTCTCATTTAGAATGCGGTGTTGAAAAAATTATTTAGTAAAATATGAAAGAACACTTTAATTCAGAATATCCATCGGTAGAGCACCTTATCGCTAAGGCGAAAAAGCGCATGCCGGGTTTTGCCTTCGACTATCTAGCAGGAGGTTGTTTCTCAGAAGTGAACCTCAGGCGCAATACTGCTGACATACGGGATGTGCAACTTAAGCCATGGTATCTGAGAGATTTCCCTGGAGCATCCCAGAAAACTGAGCTGTTTGGTAAGAGCTATGACGCTCCATTTGGGATGGCACCAGTTGGGCTGCAAGGCCTGATGTGGCCAAAATCTTGTGAGTCACTAGCGCAAGCCTCAGTGGATCATAACATCCCGTTCTGCCTTTCTACCGTGGGCACCGCAAGCATCGAAACCATCAGCGAAATCACCAATGGAGACTTCTGGTTTCAGCTTTATCATCCGGCGGAAGACATACTCAGAGACAAGTTATTAGAGCGTGCCTGGGGCGCTGGCTGCCGTACCCTCGTCATTTTGGCGGACACACCGACTTTCGCCTATAGACCCAAGGAGATCCGCAATGGACTTTCGATCCCACCACGGATGACGCTCAGAAATATCATCCAGATGTGCACCCATCCCACATGGTCATTCAGTCAACTCTCAGCAGGCGCGCCAGAGTTTAAAACGATGAAGGAGTATATCCCCAAAGGTCTCAATATGAAACATCTCGCCCAATTCATGAATAAGACATTCTCGGGTAGACTCAATGAGGCAAAAATTTCCGCCATCCGTGATCAATGGAAAGGTAACCTAGTGATCAAAGGAATCGTGAATCCTGAGGATGCTGAGCTAGCGGTGAAGTTAGGTCTTGAAGGGATGATTGTTTCGAACCACGGAGGCAGACAGCTTGACAGGGGCCAATCGACTATCAAACCACTGCAGGCACTCGCCCCAGAGTTCTCTGGCAAAATAAAAATCCTGATGGACAGCGGCATCCAGTCCGGAGCCGACATCGCATCCACCCTGGCCAGCGGAGCCGACTTCACCTTCCTAGGTCGAACTCCCATGTATGGCATCGGGGCACTAGGCAAATACGGAGGTCACCATACCTTCGAGATGCTTAAAAAACAGCTCCAACAAGTGATGGAGCAAGTAGGCTGTGAAAAAATAGCAGACTTTCCTAAGCATCTGATCAAAGCATAATTGTTGGTTTTAAGACTCTGAGATCGAGACACCTGTAGCAGGTAGCCGCAAGCGTTTTTCGTAATCTACTCTATAAACGCCATGTTCGCTTGCGGCTACCCGCTACAATCGAAGCTGGCTACATGCTACGCCCTTTAAAGGCTGATAACACAGCAATTCTAGATTTCCCGCTAGCTTGATCGCCCTGTGCTGGGACGTTCATAAATAAGATAGCTTTTCAGTTTCATCATGCTATTTTGGCAGTATGAATATAGCAAAAATACAAGTAAGTGCTATGACATTACCTGAGGATGAAAGAGCTGCACTTGAAGCAAAAAGAAGAATCGAGGAGATGAAGTCAGATCCGTCATCAAGGCGCTCTTGGAGTCAGATTAAAGAGAGCCTAGGTCGTTAATATCATTATACAAACCACACCCACATGAAATATCCACTCACACATCTTGTTTTCTCAATTATTATTTCCTCTTCTTTAGTCACTAGCCTTTATGCTAAAGAGGTGCCGCTCTGGGAGGGTGGTGCGCCTGGGGCGAAAGGCGAAACGCCCAAGGATATCCCTACACTGACACATTTTCTTGCTCCTAAAGAAAACAATACGGGAGCAGCGATCGTGATTTGCCCTGGTGGTGGGTATGGTGGGTTGGCTGGGCATGAAGGTAAGGGCTATGCTGAGTTTCTACAGCTGCACGGGATCAATGCCTTTGTCCTCAAATACAGACTCGGCTCTGCGGGTTATCGGCACCCTATTATGCTGAATGACGCGGCCCGAGCACTACGCACCGTGCGGGCTAATGCCGCAGCGTGGAAGATCGACCCTAGTAGGATTGGAGTCATGGGGTCATCGGCAGGTGGGCATCTGGCTTCGACCTTGCTGACTCATTTTGATGAGGGAGAGGTTGATTCTAAAGACCCTATCGAGCGGGTTAGCTCGCGCCCAGATATCGGGATTCTATGTTATGCTGTCATTAGCATGGGTCCAACGACGCACCATGGGTCAAGAAGGAACCTGCTTGGTAAGGAGCCATCCGCTGAGTTGATTAAGCATTTATCGAATGAGCTTCAGGTGACCGCCAAAACCCCACCCACTTTCCTTTGGCACACTGCCAATGATTCAGTGGTTAAGGTGGAGAATAGCCTGGCCTTCGCCGCTTCCATGAGCAAAGCCAAGGTTCCCTTTGCGCTGCATGTTTTTGAAAACGGAAGACACGGGCTGGGGCTGGCGAGTAAACCTCCCTACAAGAACCTCCATCCATGGGCTGACGATTTACTCTACTGGCTGAAAACCCGCAAGTTTATGGTCAAATCCAAGTAGCCTAATAACATGTTTAAATTACTCTTTATAACGATTCTTTTGATGTTTCCTAGCGTGCTCACTGCGGTAGAGAAAAAGCCTAATTTCATTATTATATTTACCGATGACCAGGGTTATAATGATCTAGGTTGCTTTGGATCTAAAACGATTCGCACCCCCCATATTGACCGTATGGCAAAAGAGGGACGTAAGTTTACCAACTTCCTAGTGGGGTCATCTGTCTGCACTCCTTCACGTGCCGCGCTACTCAC
>CAWVXI010000030.1:0-35988 GCA_963934155.1 uncultured Verrucomicrobiales bacterium
TGATATGAAATTTATCATGAACGATATCTGCATGAGGCAACAGCCCTCTTATCGCTTTGATGTATGGAGCTGACATGTCGATACATACTCCACAGACCAATAGGCAATTAGCTTTTACTTCCACTAAACTTTACGAAGAGCCATTCAGATTCAAGAAATGTTATTTTATTAAGAAAAAGTGAATCAGTACGGATACTATCCAACAGGTGACAGCTAATAAATAAAACCTCCTGAGAGCGATCAATGCCCTCAGGAGGTGATGAGATAGTCTTATGGAGTTTCTTCCAACCTCGCGGTGATCAACCCGCTCTGTATTATCTACCGAATCTGGCTTTCTCTAGTTGCTGCATCAGGTATCTGTCTCGGATCACAACTTTACGTTGTTCTAGTGATCTTAGAACATTGCGAAATGCATTACGGGACTTCCAGGCTTCGGAAGCGAACTTAAAGAGTGGTTGGTCGTCTTTAATACTTTCTTTTAATCCATTGAAACTATTCCTATCTGAGAGTTGATTATACTTTGTAAAAAACTCATATCCGCGGGCACTGTAATATCGCCAGCAATCCTCATATTTACCATCTTTATAAAGAACAGCCGCTTTTGTGAGAGTCTCTTGGACAAATTCCATGGCGTCCACCGTACTAATATCTCCTTCAGGAAGATCCATAGAATCTTCAATGACTGATCCGACAACGCTGATCAGACCATTGTAAGCCTCAATATCTGTCTCAATAATCGGAACTCCATTAATCGTCGATTCAGATCCTGAACGCTTAAGAATGATAGGTGAGTCGACAATAGTTCGCAGCTTATTATAAGGCTTACAATTCTCAGTGACGTGTTTTCCAGAGATAACATGACGTGTAAGGATAGCGTAAAGGGCTTCTCTGTTTTGTTCGTTCATATTTGTTATGAGCGAGGCGTAGGGTTCCTTTGTAAAGGCTTCATTCACAGGAGCAAAAATCGTGTATATTGATCGTGAATCCACTGGGAAACTTAGCCCTGTTTTCTCCAATAGAGAAACCAATGTACTGAATCGTTCATCATCACGAAGTAGATCGAGTAAGTTAGATTCTACCGGCGCCATCACTGTGTCAATCACATGAATCAATCCATTGGCACAAGGTATATCCGCTGATACAATCTTCACTCCATCAACAGTAGGGCCGTTCTTAGTCTGCTTGAAATTTATCTGCTGACCAAAGGATGATATTGGAGTAACGTCAGAAACACCTAAACTGCTTATTCCTGGAATCTTACCAACCGCTCGCACGTTTTCTATAATGTGATGCCTGATAATGTCTTCTAATTTCTCATCGTTTTCGGGTAAAAATAGTGACTCTACAAACTCTGGAGGCAACTTCCCGAAGGCTTCGTCAGTAGGCGCAAAAGCAGTATAGAGTCCATGCGTGTTTTGAAAACGCTTACCTTGTCGACTTGCGATGATTGCTTTGGTGAAAATTTTGAAGCGCCCATCTTTCTGAAGACGTTGGAAGAGATCATCAGTATTTGGTTTGAGAACACTATCGATCAAATAAATAGCCCCGTTCGAGCATTCGATCCTTTCGCCAGTGAAGCGTGCATCACCTACTGTACCTTTCTTATAATTAACGGATAAATACTGTCCGTTAATCGTCCGCAGGGTATTGTAGTATCCAAGAGCAAATACAGGGATAGTTCTATCTAAAACGTGAAATCCATAGATTTCCTTAAGTCGGTCTTTATTTCTGGGGTCGAATAGCTTTTTTTGCGATTGCTCCGGAAGCTTTGCAAAGGCTGAATCTAATGGAATGAAAACGGTTCTACTTTTGCTTGTGCTGGTCAATCCCAAGCCTAATTCGGCCTCTTCGAATACTTGACGGAATTTAGAGAGATCTGACCGTTCACGAATAACTCTACCTACAGTTTTAGTTTCGGCTGGATTGGCGGCGTGGACTTCTCCGGCTAAGAATATTGAGCAAACTGAATACAGCGCTAGTCTGAATATATTAGTTGATTTTACATTTATTGTTGTCATCAAAATAATATTCGACGACAAACGCAATTTGGATTCAATTTTATTCTATAATCTATAAATACTTTATTTGAACGCTTCTCTTAAATATCGATTGTGTAGGAAGTTCTCGATCGCTCCGAGACGATCTAATTTGATAACAATGTTCGGAATCTCTATATCGACACCGTATTAAATCCACCATCGATAACGAGTTCTGAGCCAGTAATGAAGCTACCTGCTTTTGCGGATGCTAAGAGCAGCGTTGCGCCGATGAGCTCATCCGGACTACCGAATCTACTCATAGGAGTCCGGCGGAGAATCTCCAACATGCGAGCTTCATCGAGCAAGAGTCTGTTTTGATCTGAAGGGAAGAATCCAGGGATGAGGGTGTTGACTCGTATATCACTATCTGCCCACTCGCGAGCAAGGTTCTTAGTGAGATTGTGCAGCGCGGCTTTAGAGGCGGAGTATGCGAAGGAGTTAGAAAGGGGAGTAAGTCCAGCTACAGAACCAAGGTTGATAATGGAAGCTGGTATTCCGTGTTCTAGGAAATATTGACCAAACACCTGGCAAGCCTGGAAGGTAGAGGTGAGATTAATATCAAGAATAGTCTGAAACTCTTCTGTTTTCAATTCAAAGACAGACCTAGAAGGCTTCACACCAGCCCCATTAATTAAGATATCTACTTTTCCAGAACGCTCGATGACGATGTCCAGTAGCGCGTAAAGCGAACCTTTTTCCATCAGATCAGTGGCTACAAAATAGGCTTTCTCCCCTACTCCGCCTTCCTCTGTATCTGAAGATGCGTGGATCGCGTCTAACCGATCCACGGCCTTTTCTTCATTTCTACCAGCAAGAACCACTTCCACCCCAGCCCTAGCGAGGCCAATAGCCATATGCGAGCATAACTCGCCAGTGCCGCCAATGACGACAGCAACTTTTCCTTCCAGATCATAAAGTTTATCAATATAGCTCATCATTAGATCATCGGTGCTATAGATGATTAGTCAATGTGGATTTGTGATGGGGTGATTATTTCTGGCAATCGGTCGGTCAGTCATTTAGAGTGATTACATGAAAGAAAAAGCAATCGCATTATTGAAGGAACTAACAGAAGCGCACAGCGTGCCAGGGTATGAGGATGAGGTGAGGGCTATCTTCGCAGGTGAGTTAGAAAATGTAGGCGGCACTTTGGGATCGGACCGCCAAGGGAGTGTGTATTTTGAGCGTGGACTGGGAGAAGATAGCGGGCCTCGCGTGATGATCGCTGGACACATGGATGAAGTAGGCTTCCGGGTGCAGCATATCCGCCCAGACGGGTATCTGAAGTTCGTCCCAGTAGGTGGCTGGTGGCCGCATACGCTATTGGCTCAGAGAGTAGAAGTTCTCACAAAAAATGGTGATAAAATTCTAGGAGTGATCTCCAGCACACCGCCGCATTTTCTGTCTGAAGAAAAACGTAATAAGGTGATGCAGATTAATGAATTATTTATTGATATTGGTGCTTCTAGTATGGAAGAGGTCCGGGATGAATTTGGTATTTGTCTAGGAGACCCTGTGGCGCCCGCAACAAGTTTTACCGCGATGGCGAAGCAAGACCACTACATGGCTAAAGCATTTGATAACCGCGTGGGAATGGCATGCGCAATCCAGGCTGCACAAATCTTAGTAACAGAAGGCCACCCGAACACCCTGATCTCTGCCGGCACAGTACAAGAGGAAGTAGGTCTACGTGGTGCGCGCTCACTCGCTAATACGGTGAAGCCAGATGTGGCGATTATTTTAGAAGGTCCACCAGCGGATGATACGCCAGGATTTAACCCATCAGAGTGTCAAGGTAAGCTCGGTGGTGGAGTGCAGATACGCCTCCATGATCCAACCGCCATTATGAATCCCAGACTGGCTGACTTAGCAATAGAAACAGCGCAGAGAGAAGGCATCCGCTATCAGATAACGGTTCGCAGCAGCGGCGGCACCGATGCAGGTGGATTCAGTATGTCAAATGAAGGTGTGCCATGTGTGGTACTGGGTGTGCCGTCTAGATACATCCATTCGCATAATGCCATTATTGATATAGAAGACTACCTCTGCATGGTCAGGCTCTCCATAGCGCTGGTGAAGCGGCTCGATCAAGAAAAAGTGGATGAACTCGTGGAGTATCTATAACCCTTAGCTTTCGCTTTTAGGAGCCACTTTTAGCAAGATATAATAGAGCGTGAAGGCGATCGCCTGGAGAGTGAGGAGGTAATATGGATATGGCCCCATATAGTCAAACATCGTACTAAAATCTGGCTTGCCGCTAAGGAAACCGTAGTTCTGCTTCATGAGGAAATTGAGCCCAATGACAAGCGCCATATACGCCCAACTCCAGATGATAATACGCCTGAAAGCCCCCTTCCTAGGAACGATGCCCATACCCCAGACTAGTGTGATAGCAGCGATAGGAACTCCACCGTGTTGGAAAAAAAAACTGTAGTAATCCAGCGTGTCCCAATCATAAGCAAGCGTGGGAGTCAGCAGCCCCTGCGTTGTCCCAGCAAGGCCCCAGAGGTAGGCGACTTCAGCTAACTTGTAATTTCTGGTAAACAGAGCCAGCGCAGCCACAATAGACACCACATCGCAGAGATACAGCGGGAGCGAGGAGTTCCAGAAAATATGCCAGCCCGTATCATTCACACCGTAACGCAAAAAAGTCAGTACAGGATCCATTAAGACGACGATGATGAGTAGGCTACCAAAGATATATCTCACTCTGGTCTTCACCTTTTCTAGCACATCAGAACGCATGAATCTTACCATGATAACCGCAGCAACTACCGTTATGGCTAGCGCGAGTAAATGAGAAATCCCGTAGTGCTGAAAGCTGGCTATGGTCATGATCTGTTAGGTTTTGTTAGAGGGCTTCTTCGATGAATTTATAACGCCTGTGAAATCGGCCACGGTTGTGCTTCTTACAGCATGAGTAACACGCAGAGTCACCCCGCATCCGCTTTACCCTGTCTATCACCTCTAGGCAAGCCGGGCAAGCATAGCTCCATTTTTTCCGCTGCTTACGGCTAGGAAGAGGCAAGCTATGCGTAGCAGACTCTCCCGGGATACCTAGATCCACACAGGCTTGTTTCCACTCAGCGCCATGAGCGCAAATTTTCCTTCCAGAACGGTGGTGGGCCAATAAATGCGCTAGCTCATGCAACAAGGTCTGCCTTACATGCGCCAGCGGATCATCACCGAGGTGCAATAGTTTAGGATTCAACTCCACCTTCGCTAGATTCAGAAATGCTCTCCCAGCAGTAGACCGCATCCGCTTGTTCCAGACAATGTTCACCGTGCTAGCATAGCTCCCGCCAGCCTTCTCAGCCAAAAGAGAAATGGCACCGTCAACTATTGTGACGATGCCATCATAAATTTCCTCTTTCTCCATTATAAATTATTGGTCAGCACCCACCTTCACCATTTTAGCTTCGGTGGTGAGGTCGATCAGGTCATTAAGAATCGCCATCCCTTCTCTCTTCACTGGGTCCATCCTACTCGGCCATTCAGGAGTGATGTCTAGATCATCTTCCTTATTCTCCGCCATCAGCATATAGGACTCATCTTGTTTGGTAGGGTCAAATGTAAGCAGTTTTTCAAGCTTCAAATCTCTACGTTTCACACTATAGAATGTGTAGCGGTCCTTATCTTGTTGCTGGGTTATTTTGAACCGCTCGATTCTTTCCATATTACGCGCTTTCAGGCGAATATCCGCCTCAGTTATCTCTTTGAGACGCTGTTCTCTGTTCAAGCTCACGGTATTTTTCTCAATCCGCTTCTTCATTCTATCCACATCATCTTGCAGATAGATGAAGTCCTTAGATGACTTCGCTCTCGCTAAGCTATTCTCCGTAAGCTCCTTCATAAATAGCCGTGATTTATCCATCGGGGTAAAGCCCGGCGCCTTCTTGATGACATCATAAGGCAGCGCGTAGTCCATATATTTTTCACCTATCTCGATAGCATCCAGCATATTCGGCAGCACTATGTCTGACTCCACGCCCTTGTTCTGAGTGGATGATCCCGCCACTCGGTAAAATTTCCTGATGGTAGGCTTAAGATAGCCTGATCTCTCTCTACCCTCCGCTCTAAATGGCAGCATCCGCGCGATATCCATAATCTGTTGCACCGTTCCTTTTCCATAGGTCGAGCTAGTTCCCACTACTACCGCTCGGTTGTAATCCTGCAAGGCACCAGCTAGAATCTCACTCGCTGAGGCTGATGTAGAGTCGATTAGACATACCATCGGCCCAGTGTAAATCGCTTTATCATAGGCCGTCTGCAGAGTGATCCTACCCTGGAAATCTCTTTCCTGCACCACTGGTCCAATACCTGTGAAGAAGCCAGACATCTTTCTCACTTCATCCAGTGAACCACCACCATTTCCACGGAGGTCAAAGACGAGCCCCTCGATCTTTTCCTTCTTCATTCTGAGAAGAATGTTCTTCACATGCTCAGAACATTGATTCCCGTTGGTCTGAAAGTTTATATAAAACGCAGGTAGCTTGAGGAATCCAATACGGCGAGTTGTCCCGTCCGCATTCTTAGTCTCAATAATCTCGCCGGAGGCAAAGTCTTCTTTCATTTCCACTGAGCCACGTTTGATGGAAATCACTTTATATTCGCCATCTTCAGTCTCTATTTTCAGCCCTACTGATGAGCCCACAGGACCACGGATAAGCTCCACAACTTTGTCGAGTCTCATGAAGATGATGTTTACCATTTCACCATCGTTGACATGATCCACTCCCACGATTCTATCGTTAAGTGCTAGATCTCCACCCTTCGAAGCGGGGCCATCCACCACGATGCCTGTGATCTTGGTGGCTCCATCATTCTCAGCCTGGAGCAGCGCTCCTATACCTACAAATTCATTATCCATCCCAGCCTTAAATGGTCCATACTCACTTGCTGTTAGATAGTCAGTGTGTGGTCCATATGCCTTTGCCGCAGCACTCAACACATAGTCTGCTATACTCTCATTATTTTCATCTAGATCATACTGTAGCATCCGCTTGTACTTGAGACGGATGACTTCTTTCACCGGTTTCTTATCCGTGAGAGGGTTATCTTTCCCCTGCTCCTTAGCGAGCTTCGCTATGTTGTCACGGCGCAGTGTCTCTGAGAGGACCGCCGACTCTACCAGCTTTTCCCAGAGCTCATTCTGTGCTGCAGAGTCTGCTGGCCATTGGAGTTTCTTACGGGAGCGTTGTACTGTGCGGTCACTATCAAAGGTGAATTCTGATTCTTTAAGAAATTTCTGAGCATACGCTATTTTTTGCTTCACTCGTTGAATATAGAGTGCATGTACTTCACGCGCCGCCCCATTACTCTTCTTAATCAGTAATCGATTGTGCAGATCCTTGCCATACTTCGCCTTCAATCCATCAACATCCTGCTGGGTGAAATACACTTTTCCTGGATCCAGCCCCTTCATCAAAAGATCAAAAATCCTTGGTCCTAGCACATCATCATTGAGCTTCTCGTAGTGGCGATTCATCAGCATCTTTGCCATCACTCTACCCACTTCATCATAGTCCACATTATTATCAGGGGCCTGTCCGCAGACCGCTCCAGAAAATGTCAGCCCTAGGAGGGCACCTGTTAGAGATTTCTTGATATTCATAGTTTTTAAAAATTTAAATGTATCGATGTTTATTATCGGAAAACCGTTCGCTGATAAGGAATACTCGCTCAGCGGAATTGTTTTGTCGAACTATTCTTCCCACCTTTTCATCACAATAAGCGACCCCATTCTCCACAAATGTTTAAACCTTACTTAAATCACAGTCATTTACCACATCCCATGGATCGTTCCATAGCCCACCAAGGTCGACTTAGACCTCTTTCGCGGAAGCCTCTACCGTTGCTCGCGAACGCCATGATCCATCTAATAAGTAGCATCTGACTGAAACTCAGCACTTATGAATCACTCCAAACTTGAACCCACGGGCTATGCAACTGACGACTAACGCCGCTAATCTTGCTCTATTGTTTTGCTCTTTATTGCTGATCCTCCGGAGTCACTCCCACGATGATATTAAACTCCGCCTTAAGCTCACCTATTTTAGACCCCTCCAGCGGCGCAAATTTCACCATCAACGCCCCCATCTTATCACCCGCCCTCCGCAGCAGACCGTCCTTATTATTTCTAGCCTCACCCTCTATGTATAGTTGAGTGGTCAGCAAAGGATTCCCCATATGACTCACCATCACATGGATATGCGGCGTCCTCCCCGGGTAGGCCACAGGTTTGATCGTGCGAAAATAATACTCCCCCTTCATCCCCGTAGAAAACCTTCCGTAGCCTTGAAAATTTTTATCTCGCTTAGGGTTTCTAGGATCGCGCGTATGAATGTAAGCACCCGTGTTATCAACCTGCCAGATCTCCACCAGCGCATTGCGTAGTGGATTGCCCTTCACATCCGTCACTTTCCCATGCAGATGCGTCACCTCACCCACCGCAGGCGTAATCACATCACTCAGGATCAACAAATCATTATCCGTATCCAGCGGCATCACATTCGGATAAAACGGACCCTTAGCCTGCCGAGGCGTCAGATCTAACAGCTCCGCAAATACCCCTGGTGCCGTGAATAAAATAGCGCCACCCACCATCGACCGCGCCAAGAACGCCCGCTTTGAAATAGAAGTCGGTGAAAACACCCCTTTCGTAATTAGTTTTTCATCCATAATGAAAGACTCTAATGTAATAACTAATCTCTCACAAGTTCAGAATAGGCTATTTCTTACCGTGAATCAGCACTCCATATAGCATCACAATCCCAGTAAAAAATAATGCTAGAATCGCACCACCCAGATAGGTCATCACAGCACCAAAACCCACGCCAGACCCCTCTGTTCCATCCAATCTAGGTTCTATCATGAAATTCCAGTAACACACCACCGACCCATAAAATAACCAAGCACAACAAGCAATAGGCCAGACGATCCAACTCACTTTGCATCGCGCCTTAAGTGATCTCTTCCTGACGAATAAATAGATTATCCAAGCAATAAACCCGCCGATTAAGAAACTCACGATTGGTCCAACTAGAATCCCTGAGTGCATAGTCTAATTATAAACGTTCAGTTAAAAATGACCATTCTAATCTGTCACTGAACTCAGCACGGAATGGTAAATTGATGATTCTTACTAGCCTAGCTCACACCAAACCATCACCGCATCTAAATTCCTTTACTCCCCATCACCTTGAACTTACATTATAGCCAGATATGTCACCTTCAAAAAATTCAAAATCTCCCAAGTTCGTCAACCTCACACTGCGTGACGGCCAGCAATCCACGCTTGCTCCAGAAGACTGGGTGTTCGATCCAGCAGATCTATCTAAAGTCATCGCAGCGGCTCATAAGGCAGGATTCTCTGGAGCTGAAATAGCCGGTGGCCAAAGCTTCCAAATTGCCATCAACTGCGGCTACAACCCATTCACCATCCTCAACGCCGTCAGCCATGCCATGGAATACGGCGGTTTCCGTGATGACTACCAGCTCCAGATGCTCTTCCGTGGTGCCAATGCCCTCGGGTTCAGACATTACGATAAAGACCTCATCGAGAAAACACTGCAAGAATTCATTAAATGCGGAATCGACAAAATCCGCTTCTTCGATGCCCTCAATGACATCGACAACCTAAGACTCCCAGCCAGCATCAGAGCCCAAAAAGACATCATTCTCGAGGGCGCCCTCTGCTTCACCCATTACTCAGATTTCCCAGAACGCTACACCGATGACTATTATCTAAACTACGCCGAGGCGCTCATCGCAGAAGGCTACACCGCCATCGCGATAAAAGACATGTCTGGCCAGCTTACCGCTGAGCGCGTCTCCACACTCATCCCCGCATTACTTGAAAAACTTACCTCTAATAAGAGAGCTATCCCTCTCACTCTGCACATCCACTCCACCCACCATGAGAACTCCCTAGGAGCCATGCAGCAAGCCATGCAATACGGAGTCGACACTATAGAAACAACCGAAGGAGTCCTCTCCGGTGGCTCCGCCCACCACTCGCTTGCCAGCATCTCACCAGACAGCATCCATAACACAGAAGCATACGAGAACCTCCAAGCCACCATCGCAAAAATCTGGTCCACCACCCCAGACAGAAAAGATCACCACATCCCAGATGACCTTAAACAGCAACTCTGTGCCGCCGGTGTTCCCGGGGGAGCCATGCCATTCGTCATCCGAGACCTCAGCCAGCAGGAATCCACTATCAGGGCGAAGTATCAAGCTTCTAAACACACGCCAGAAAATACCGATTTAGAAAAATTTGAAGCCATTATTGACCTCTTCATTCTCGAACTCAAACAAGTCTGCAGCGATGCCAACCTCCCCCTCCTCGTCACCCCCACCGCCGATATCTGCTGCAAGCAAGCCATTGCTAACCTGGCCTTCGGAGCAGACCCGCACTCAGGGGATCTAGCCGGACGTTACCTAAATAGTAGCGGCCAACCAAACCCTGATGCACGCTTTGCCAAACTCATCCTAGGCCACTACGGTGAGCTTAAATCATACACAGCCGGCACCTCAAACTATTCTCCAGAACCAGAAATCATCACCTTTTTCGAAGCGCACAATGCTGCACACCTCAAAACCATCACCACCACTGCAGCAGAAAGCACCACCGGCGATGACCTCCGCGAGTCCCAGCAGCAAGCCTGGAAACTCATCCAGAAGCTCGGCGCTGGCGCACTTTCCTTCGCCAGCTTTGACCAGCTCACCATTCTCTACGCGCTCAAGCCCTACGCTCCTCAAGCCTCCATCGACCCCATCCAAAATGCCGTCGAGACCTATCTAAACCGCTCAGAGAAATCCAAGATCGACGGTCGCGGTAGCATCTTCCCAGGCTACGAGTTCCTCATGCAGCCCCTCCTCTGCTACATGCGCTCCATGTTCGTATTCAATAAGCAGCTCGAAGCAAAAGACATCGTGAATCTTCCTCTCAGCAGCTTCGGCACCCATCTTTGTAGTGATCTTTACGACATCTACATCGACCTCAGCATCTGGAAAAATGTCACCAATCTCAGTAACCACCTCTCCCTACTATTCTCCTCCTCCCACATCTCCCCCCAGCTCACCCAAGCGGCCCAGTACGTCAGCGACACACTCGCCCAGCTAGACCTCAGACCAGAGAAAAACGAAAAGAATCGCATCGATCAAGGCCGTCAGAAATTCACCACCTTCACCATCGCCGAGCTCTTCAGCAGCCTCGCCCTCATCAACTCCTTCGTAAACGACGTCGCCAAGCACGCCACCAATCCCAGCCTCTACGCAGACCGCAGCCTCAACCTGCAAGACATCAGCCACTTCCTCACCCAGCAAGCCAAACAAGAAACCCACACCCCTTGGCAAGAACGTGTCCGCCAAAGCCTAGTCGGCAAACGCCTCAGACTAGAATCAGACTTACAGAAGCGGCTAGAAAACTGGAGGAAGTAGAATCCATAATCTGACATTACCTCCTGAAGGGAGGACGGTTGCAGAGCCTAAGGTTTTCAACCCTAGGAATAAGTTCCATCAACCAAACCGCGCTGAAAGCACGGCGGAAAGTGTCTGACAAATCAACTCCTCTTTCTCCTCTGTGCCTCCAGCACAGTATTCTTTTGATATCATATCCATAGGACTGAAGTCCCATGCTTTTAAAACACCCTCCCCTCAGGAGCTTCGCCTGATAGCTAAAATCCTTTACTATCCCCCTTTCATACCTTAACACGCTCGACACCAGACACTGATCACCGATCACCGATCACCGATCACCGATCACTGCTAACCGATCACTAACACCACCATGACCGCTTCAGAAATTCGTCAGAGCTTCCTAGATTTCTTCGTTGAGAAATCTCACACCATCGTGCCATCGGGCTCCATCTTGCCGCAGTCGCCAGGGCTATTATTTACCAATGCGGGGATGAACCAATTTGTTCCGTATTTCCTTGGCACTGAGAAGCCCCCCTACTCTCCGGCACGCGCCACGGATACCCAGAAATGTGTGCGTGCTGGAGGCAAGCATAATGATCTCGATGACGTTGGCTACGATACCTATCACCACACCTTATTTGAAATGTTAGGGAACTGGTCGTTCGGTGATTATTTTAAAGAAGAAGCCATCGGCTGGGCTTGGGAACTCCTCGTCGAGCACTGGGGATTCCCTGCTGAACGAGTCTATGCCACCGTTTATAGTCCAGATTCATCAGCCGGAGACCCCTCCATATTTGACCAGGAAGCCTACGATATCTGGGCCGCGATATTCATCAAAAATGGACTCGATCCTGCCGTCCACATCGTTAATGGAAACGTCGAAGACAACTTCTGGAAAATGGGCGACACCGGACCCTGCGGACCCTGCTCAGAACTCCACTTAGACCTCACCCCAAAAGGCGATACCAAGGGCGCACTCGTCAATAAAGACTCCGACCTCTGCATCGAGCTATGGAACCTCGTCTTCATCCAATACAATGCTGAGGCCGATGGAACCTACCGCGATCTCCCGCAAAAACACATCGATACCGGCATGGGATTTGAACGCGCGGTAAACATTATGCAGGGCACCAAAAACTTCACTGACTTTTCTGTGAAGCCGACCAATTACGCCACTGACGTCTTCACCCCGATCTTTAAAAAGCTCGAAGAACTCTCCGGCAAAGCTTACCGTGACATCTACCCAGAAAGCGTCAATGTAGATAAGTCCACGCTCAGCACAGAGATGAAAGAAGCCATCGCCTTCCGCGTGATCGCAGACCACATCCGCACCCTTTCCCTCAGCATCGCCGATGGCATCATGCCAGGAAATACCGGCAGAAACTACGTCCTCCGCCGCATCCTCCGCCGCGCTGTCAACTACGGCAGAACCCTCGGTTTCATGGGCGACACCTGTTTCCTTCAAGAACTAGTCGATACTCTCGTCAGTCAATTCGGCACTATTTTCCCAGAAGTAAAAGCCCGTGCCAAGAACATCAAGAAGACCCTCAAGACAGAAGAAGAATCCTTTAACAGAACGCTCGCACGCGGGCTAGCTAGATTTGAAAAAGAGCTAACAAGCACCAAAGACATGCTCTCTGGCGACTTCGTATTCAAGCTCTATGATACGTTTGGATTCCCAGTCGACCTTACAGAGATCCTCTGCCAACAGAATGGCATTGGGCTCGATATGGATAGATTTTACACTCTCATGGCTGAGCAAAAAAACCGTGGTGACGGAGGTAAGGAAAAGACCATCGTCCGCGCACTCGATATCTCCACCGAGCAGAGCACCGAGTTCCTAGGATTTGAAACTGACTCAACCACAGCCTCGATCACCGAGATCCACGAAGATGCTTATGACACCTATATCATCACCGATAAGTCCCCCTTCTACGTAGAAATGGGTGGCCAGCAAGGAGACACTGGAACACTTAATGAATTTCCTGTAAACAAGGTAATCAAAATCGGAAACGCCATCGCACACCTTATCAGTAAATCAGATGCAGATGGAATAGAAGTCGGAGATCCAGTCACGCTCATTATCGACGGGACTAAGCGACGCCAGATCGAATCCCACCACACCGCCACCCACCTTCTCCACTGGGCTCTCCACGAAATAGTCTCTGAAGACACCGCGCAGCAAGGTTCACTCGTGGCTCCAGACCGTTTACGATTCGACTTCTCATCCGCCGCACTCACCCCAGAAGAACTCGGCGCAGTAGAAGAGAAGGTAAACTCCGTCATTTCAGATAGCGGGACAGTTTGCTGGAAAGAAGTCCCCCATGCCGATGTAAAGAACCGCAAGGATATCATGCAGTTCTTTGGTGATAAATATGGTGAACTTGTGAGAGTTGTTCAGATCGGTGGCGAGGCAGAAGCACTCGATGGATACTCCATGGAACTCTGTGGCGGAGCACACGTCAGAAACACCTCAGACATCGGGCTATTTAAAATAAAGTCCGAGGGGGCTATCGCCGCCGGTGTTCGCCGTATCGAAGCTGTTTGCGGTGATGCGGCAGAAGAATACATTAAATTTACGCTGCATCTTATAGATAACGAAGTAGTCACTCTCAATGCGAAGCTAAACGATACCAATCTAGCACTCCTTGATATGGGTTCATCTGCTATTAAAGCTCCTTCCAGACCCACTCTCCAAGAGATCGAATCTCAAAAAGCATTTATAGAAAATCTCAAAGAAACGGCAGCCAACGCCGACAAAGCACTCAAAAAAGCACAAACCGCAGCTGCCGCACAAATGGCAGACCAAGCACTCGCCGAGCTGTTAGAAAAGGGTGGCAACATCGTAGAACTCTTCGAGGGACCAGCTAGCCTGCTCCAAGAACTGCTCAATGGTTGCAAGAAAAAACAGTTCACTCACGCCGCAGTATTTATTGTAGATGATGGTGAAAAACTCCATCTCGGTGCCCTCAGCGGAGCCGATGGACAGGCTGCAGGCCACATGGCAGGCAAGCTCATCCAGACTCTCACCACACTCGCTGGCGGCAAGGGTGGCGGCAAGCCAGACATGGCACGAGGCGCAGCACCGCAGAGGGAAAAAGCTCAAGAACTCCTCGCACAAGCAACCACCATTCTCGCATCATGATCCAACGTCAACAAACCAAACAACGCATGAGCCGTATCGTCATTCACAACGATACCATCTACCTCTGCGGACAAGTCTGCAAGGATACCACCAAAGAAATTCATATCGGCGAACAAACGACCACCATGTTAGAAAAGGTAGACGAATTGCTGCTAGAGTCAGGCTCTGACCGCGAACACCTTCTCTCCGCCACCATCTACATCCGCGACATGAAAGACTTCGCCATCATGAATGATGTCTGGGACGCATGGATACCAGCAAACCACGCCCCAGCCAGAGCCTGTGTAGAAGCTAGAATGGCAAGACCCGAGCTACTCGTAGAGATCTCTGTGGTCGCCGCTGTAAAACAGTAGGATTTCACAGGCTAGATCATCATCCCATAAAAAAGACGACCACCCTTACGAGTGCTCGTCTTAAAAAAATTTGATCATCTTTCAGATCTCTGAGTTTAGCATTATACCATCCTCACAGTTATACTGGATTGATCGTTCAAATGGAATTACTTGAATGGAGGGAATTTACCGTCCTTGATCCCTGCGATGCTTTCATCAAGCTTAACTACGAATTCCGCTACACCGCGCTGGCCTTTCATTTTGTTGACTCCCGCCTTAACGCCTTCTAGCTGCTTCACTGCCTCTTCATTCTTACCCACCAGGAAGAGAACACGAGCGTGAGCTACGCGGCCGAAAAAGTCTTTTTCATCTGGAGCTTCCTCAGTGGTATAGAGGGGCTCTAGCTTGGCAGCGAGCGCCTTTACCTCTTCATTCGCTTCCACAGTAGCGAATCCGTATCCAAGGATCTGAGTCGCCTTAGTGTCTGATCCATACTTACCATCTACGATATCCTTGAGGTGTGCTGTCTGCGCACCCCAGTCACCGAGCTGTTGGTTCGCCTGACCGATGAGTCCTGCAGCATCTTTCTTACCTTTCACGTAATCATCAGTCATCGCCATTTGCTTGATACCTGCCCAATCTTGTGCCTGGAATAGCCCCTGTATCTTCTCTGAAAATGCCTTGCCTTTAGCCTCTTCTGCAGCCTGCTTCTTAGCAAATTCATCTGCATTAAAGTCTGAGGCCATCATCAGCTCGATGGTCTTCTCGCTAAGTCCACCAGGATGCCCCTTGAAGATGATCTTGCCATCTCTCACCGCGAAGGCTGTAGGGATGCCGGTTGTATTAGATGCTGTCAGCCATGCAGAAGTGAAATTAGATTCCTTACCACCTGAGTAGGCCACGCGATACGACATCCCATCACCCTGTGCTTTTACAAAGTTTTGCGCTTTTTCGATACCCTCTTCCCAAACATTCATGCCCACGATGACGAGACCCTTATCCGCATATTTCTGGTGCAGTTCATTCATGTGAGGAATGATCGCTACACAGGGTCCACACCATGTTGCCCAACACTCCACGATGTAAAGCTTACCCTTCTCATCCAAACTCTTCACCGCATCTCCCTGTACCCATGTCACTCCTGTGAGTGCTGGCGCTACTGAGCCGACTCCAAGGATTTCAGCCGCTGGTGCCGGCACGGCTGGTGCAGTCCCATCAGCCGGTGCTGCTGGTACTGCCGGTGTGACTGCTTCTTGGGCTTGGACCACCCCTGTGACCACTACCGTTGCTGCTGAGGCTAGTGCGAGGGTTTGTTTTAGTGTGTATTTATTTAATTTAAATTTCATGATTATAATTAGATTTGTTAGCGTTATAGCGAAATCTTCTCCACTATCAACGCTCTCCTATATCCTAAGCGGACACATTAAGAACATCTATCTAAAGAAATCTCATTTCCTGATCTACTCCCCACCACCAAAAACCTCAATTGCACGCTGTAGGATTCACCCCACACCAAAGAGCGATGCCACTGCAAACCATGAACCCAACATCCACGTGCGAACGTATTGGCACGAGACATAATCATGCTAACTCGGATTAATAAACCAAAAAAGAACTGGGCTAAAGAATCAATTTCTAGCCCAGCTCAAGAATTAAATAGCTATTTCTACTTCCGCTAAATTACATACGGCGACGTAGGATCAGCGCAAGTCCACCAAGTCCAAGAAGCGCCGTAGATGATGGCTCTGGAACAACGGTTAGAGTTAGCGCCTCGATGCCAATTATTCCTGCAGTGGCACTCATCGTAAATTGTTCATCTGCGGCTAGTATCAGAGGTGTTGAAAAATCGTATGTGTCTAATGTTCCATTCGACAAATCTTCATTATTAATCGTTGTTGAACCAAATTGAAATACCTCGCCAGACGTAAAATTCGTAAGGTCTAGCTGAGTGATGGATACTGACTGGCTGAAGCTAAATGTTGCTGATTGGCTAAAAGTAGCCTCAAACGCATCTGTATCTGTATCCACATCAGAGTTTATACCTAGTGATGTAGCTGTTGAGTTCAAGCTTGCTCCCCCTCCTCCTGTGACATTATGCACTGAAGTGAAAAGCCCTGAGATCTCAGGAACACTAATTGATAATGTTGCAGTGCTTATACCATCCAGATTAGCTCCTGTAGAAGAACCAACGTTATCTAATCTTACTACTGCCGCCTGTGATGCCGCAACGCCAATAGAGAGAACAGCGAGTGTTAAAATTGTTTTTCTCATATTTTTAGTTTTAAGTGTTTAGATAAGTAAGGCTAAAAAATTCATCCTATTGCGACTATTAAAGCATAAACTATGCCATCTAAAAAGAAAAATAGGTTACGTTTAAGACACATTGATGATTTATGCTAAACCCCTTACTACAGCTTGATATTTTCTTCATCTTCTCAAAATATAGAGGCTAATCTTGCTGGTCATTTGCATGAAACATAGTTAGAAAATCACCATATACTTTTTATTTGGGACATCATCGGAATGTTTTTCTTCTGCCTCGCCGGCGCGCACAGAAACTAGTCGCCATCAAGTTAGCCCTGAACGCCTCTGATTCCTAAGCAATGAATAGTTTCTCAGATAGTTGATTGTCATAGAAAAATTTCTGGTTAAAGTAGGCTCATAACATGGCTTCGGATAACTCATCATTTGTGCATTTGCACGTACACACAGAATACTCGGTGAAGGACTCGATTGTGAGGATCAAGAACCTAGCAGCAAAGACCGCAGAGCTAGCAATGCCAGCGGTAGCGATGACCGATCATGGAAACATGTTCGGTGCCGTGGAGTTCTACCAGAGTATGAACAAGGCCGGTGTGAAACCCATCCTAGGCTGCGAGATCTACCTTGCACCCACCGAGCTGACACAAAAGAAAGATTTTCCCGGACGCCAGCGTTCCACCCGCCTCACACTGCTAGCAAAGAATGAAACAGGTTGGGATAACCTTACCAAGCTGATCTCACTAGGCCACCTCGAGGGTGAGTATCTGGGCGAGCCGCGTGTGGATAGAGAAGCGCTGCGCCAGTATGCCGATGGACTCATTTGCCTCAGTGGCTGTAGTGAAGGACCCATCCACGAGTGGCTAGACAAAGGCGATCTAGATAAGGCACGCGAAGAAGTGCAGACGCTGAAGGAGATCTTTGGCGCGGAGGATTTTTATATCGAGCTAGTGGATCATGAGCTAGAAAAACAATCTAAGAATATCCCTCTGTTGTGCGGATTCGCCAAAGAGGCGGGGCTAAAGGTAGTGGCGACAAATGATGTCCATTTTATAGAAAAACAAGACCATGAGGTACTCGACTGCCTGATCTGTATCGGCGAAGGTCGCCTGCTACTAGATGAGAATAGGAAGTCGCATTCTAATCAAGTCTATTTCAAAACAGCGGAGCAAATGCGGCAGATCTTTAAGGACATCCCAGGTGCCTGTGATACCACCTTAGAGATCGCTGAGAAATGTAATGTCGAGATGATACTGGATCCTACCTCATCAGAAAAATACCCACAATACGACCCTCCAGATGGATCACCACGTGAGGAATATTTCCGCAAAGTCTGCTACGATGGACTCGACACGCGCTACCCTGAGAAGAAGCTGAAAATGCTCGCAAATCAGAATGGCTTCACGGAAAAAGAACAGCTTAAGGAGCTCCATGATCGGCTAGACTACGAGATAGAAACCATCAACTCGCTCGGCTTCGCCTCCTACTTCTTGATCACCGCAGACTTCATCAACTGGGGCCGTGAGCAAGGCATCCCAGTGGGCCCCGGACGGGGATCTGCCGCAGGGTCACTGGTCGCTTACACCATGGCCATCACGGATATTTGCCCGATGCGCTTCGGCCTACTCTTTGAGCGATTCCTTAATCCTGAACGTGTCTCACCACCCGATGTGGATATTGATTTCTGTCAGAATCGCAGACCAGAAGTGATCCAGTATGTGCGTGAGAAATACGGCGAACGCTGTGTCTCCCACATCATCACCTACGGTAAGCTCGGTGCTAAATCTGTGATCCGGGATGTGGCCCGCGTGATGGGAGTAGCCTACGGAGATGCAGACAGACTCGCCAAGCTCATCGAGGCCGTGCCAGGTGTCACGCTGAAGTCTGAGTGGGATGCCAAGCAAGAGCTACGAGACATCGTTGAAGCCTCCACAACCTTTACTGAACTGTGGACATTTGCCACTAAGCTGGAAGGCCTCATCAGAAACACCGGCGTCCATGCTGCCGGCGTGGTGATTGGTGACGGGGACCTAGATAGATACGTCCCACTCGCCCGCGCAAAAGAAGGTGAAGTCGTCACCCAGGCGGACATGAATGCCATCACCGAGATCGGCCTACTGAAGATGGATTTCCTCGGCCTCAAGAACCTCACCGTGATTCAAGATGCCATTGACCACATCCACAAGCACACCCCAGACTTTGATATTTACGAGATAGAACTCGATGACAAACCCGCCCTAGAGCTCCTCAACCGTGGCGAGACCATGGGCGTGTTCCAGCTGGAATCCGGCGGCATGGTCGAGACCTGTAAGAAATACGGCATCGACAAAATTGAAGATATTATCGACCTCCTCGCCCTCTATCGCCCGGGTGCGATGCAGTTTATCGACCAGATGATCGATGTCAAAAAAGGGAAAACCGAAGTTAAGTATGAGCACCCACTGTTAGAGACCATTTGTGGCGATACTTACGGAGTCATGATCTACCAGGAGCAGGTGCAAAATGCTGCCAAGCTCCTCGCCGGCTACACCCTCGGAGGTGCGGACATCCTGCGCCGAGCCATGGGTAAGAAAAAGGCATCCGTCATGGATGAACAGCGTAAAACCTTCGTCAAAGGTTGCGCGGATACCAACCAGATCGATGCAAATACAGCCAACAAGGTCTTTGATAAAATCGCCAGTTTTGCGGGCTATGGATTTAATAAATCTCACTCCGCATGCTACGGGCATATCTCATATTGGACCGCCTATCTCAAGGCAAATTTCCCCGTGGCATTCATGTCCGGCCTGCTCTCAAACGAACTCAATAACACCGACAAAATGGCCGTCTTCATTTCAGAATGCCATCGGATGGGGCTCGAAGTTCTGCCGCCAGATCTCAACCGCTCGATGCTGAAATTTGCCCCAGAGAGAACTCCCTCAGGCAAGCTTGCCATCCGCTACGGACTAGCCGCGGTAAAGAACGTAGGCGAAGCCGCCATGCACACCGCTATTCTAGATAGAGAAGCAAATGGCCCCTTCGAGAGCATGGAAGATCTCTCTAACAGACTCGATACCAAAGTAGTCAACAAGCGTATTTTAGAAAGCCTCATCAAGGCAGGCGCGCTAGACTTCACAAAATCTAACCGAGCCACGCTCAACGCCAAACTCGAACAAGTAGTCGCCTCCGCATCACTCACCCACAAGGACAAAGCATCTGGCCAAGGCAGCATGTTCGATAGCATGGACTTCGGCGCCCCTGCAGAAGTAGAAACTCATGGCTACGTGAAAGAATGGCCAAAAGACCAACGGCTAGAAGATGAGAAAACCCTTCTTGGCTACTACACCTCTGGGCATCCACTAGATGCTGTTCGGGCCAGACTAAACAATGACCGGCTTACTAAAATCAACACCATCGAAGAGGTAAACATTAAAGACAGAAAGATCCGTAGATTCATCGCGGGTATGATTAAAAGCGTGGAGCACCGCATTACTAAAACTGATAAACCATTTGGGATCATCGTCATTGAAGATCTCACTGGCGTCCGCGAGGTACTGACTTGGGCGGAGAGCTACACCCCCGCACGCGAGGAAGGGCTGCTTGAACCAGGAAGACTCGTAAGTATGGGCATCAATATCCAAGAAGATGACCGAGGCGAACAGCGCAGAGTCAGCGGCAGCCAGATCAAAGCCCTGACAACCAAAAAATCCGCCAAAGCCCCAGAAGGCCTCAACCTCAGCCTCTGGACCTCCCGCCACTCCCAAGAAGACCTCAACTACATCTTAGAAACCATCAAGAAATACCCCGGTAAATCAGACATCACCATCACCATCCAAAACACCCTAGGAAACCGCACCCAACTCACCGTCCCAGACAAACTCAAAGTCAGGTTGAATCCAGATATGGATCGAGAGTTAGAGAGATTTATTGGCTAGATATTAGAGCTCAGAGGTAAGTTTTTTCGTTGCTGCGGTGTCCTGTCTCACACCTTCCCCTCCGCAGTGCCTATTTCGGCTGATTATCTTTCACTGGAGTGAACTGAAGGATGGAGTCTCCGCTTCCAGGTGATTCATGGTTGAAGATCGCTAGATAGAGATTTTTCCCGTTTGTCGTGAGGTAGTATGGGGTCATTCCATTGGGAACTAGACTGCTGAGATCAGTCCAGTTTCCTGTAACAAGATCTGTCAGCTTCTTGAAGCGGATAAATTTATGCTCATTAGGATCGGTTTTCTTGGCATAGGACTTGGTAAAATAACTCGCTGCATACCAGAAGCCGTCAAAGAATTCGAGATCGTTGAGAACCAAGCCAGTCTTAGTCCAGGACCCTGCGGGCCCACTTCGTTTCGTTGGATCAAAACTATCGTAGATTTTAAACTTTTTAGTATCCCAATCCACGATTTCCACGATGCGTCCCTTCGCCGAACCGATCACATAAAGTTTCCCATTCACAAAGGTCAGAGCGCGTGCATATCCTTGGACGGGCACCGAAATCACACTCTCATTCTTACCGATTGCAGTGAAGCGAAAAACATGACCAGAGTTGGGGTTGATCGCATAGATCCACCCCGTCGCGGGATCAAGCACGATATCGTGCGGACGTTTCAGCGCAACGCCAGCAATCTTCTTAGTTTGGGCGGTAATCGTTTTGTCGGAGAGACTGCTGAACGAGATGATGCGATGGTTTTCAGTATCGTTCGCGTAATACAGCCGGTCTGCAGGGTTGTAAGCAAGCGAGTGCTGGCCCTTTACCGACACTGGCGAAATTTGAAACGGGTCATTGTGGCTTTTACGGAACAAAAATCGATTGTTGTTCAAGTCGCTCACTATCTCCTGATTTCCTGGCCCGAAAGCGATGTGAGTGGGCCCCTTGAGCTTTATTGAATCGCTACCTGAAGCGTAAATAGTCACTTTTAGGCTCGAAACCACCTGATTTTTCGGCTCCTCGCCGCTGAAAATAATATCTGTGGAGAGGGCTATGATGATGGTGAATAGGTATATATGTTTCATGTTTCAAATAACTTTAGAAGAACGGCGTGCAGGTAGAAAGCTCCAAATTTGATCAGATGCCACAAGGTTCACTGAGGTATTGACGTCTGATCGTTGTATTCTTATAAAGCAATAGTTCCTTAAACGTGTGATTCCATCCATTTTTCTGAAGAACCACCGAATTCAACCCGTATCATCATTATGAAATTTGTTCCATTCCTCACTATTTTAGCCAGTCTTTGCCTTTTGGCTCCTGATAATGCCTCAGCGGCTCGCAAGAAAAAAATGGCTCAACCAGATTTTCTCAAGGGTGATAAGATTCCCAAGGAAGCCACGCATGATTGGAATCTAGGGGCGACTGGTGCCCGCGGATGGATGTACAGTGAGAAACTTGAAACTTCAACAGCACGCCAGATTGCCATTACCAAAGTATCGAAAGGAACACCAGCTGATGGCTTACTCGAGGTCGGGGATGTGGTTTTAGGTATCGCTGGAAAGCTATTTACCTTTGATCCGCGAACCGAGTTTGCTAAGGCGCTGACAGCTGCTGAGATGATGACTGGTGAACTGAAGTTGATTCGCTGGCGCGACGGCAAAAAAAGTGATGTCGTTCTCAAACTTCCAGTGCTGGGAAATTACAGCCCGACCGCTCCCTATGATTGTCCCAAGTCCAAGCTTATTTTGGAACGAGGCTGCGCCGCACTCGCTAAACGCATGGGCTCGCCCACCTACAAAGAGAGCACTATTCCTCGTTGTTGGAATGCCCTCGCACTACTGGCAAGCGGAGAAGATAAATACCTTCCTGTCATCAAAAAAGAGCTCGAGTGGGCATCAAAATTTTCGGCAACGGGGATGGCAACTTGGTATTACGGTTATGTCATCACACTGCTGGCTGAATACCAGATCGCCACCGGTGATGATCGCTATGAACCAGGGATGAAACGCTTGGCACTCGAAGCAGCACGCGGACAAAGTATCGTGGGCTCATGGGGGCATAAATTTGCGGGTGGTGACGGTCGATTAGTGGGTTATGGAATGATGAACGCACCAGGTTTACCACTCACCACTTCATTGATTTTAGCGCGGATGGCTGGGGTGAAAGACTCCGATGTGGATCTTGCGATTGATCGCAGCGCGAAGATGTTGCGTTTCTATGCAGGCAAGGGAGCGGTGCCTTATGGCGATCACGCTCCATGGATACAGACCCATGAAGACAATGGAAAATGTGGTATGGCGGCATACATGTTTAACCTGTTAGGTGAAAAGGATGTGGCCAAGTATTTTTCACGCATGAGCCTCGCAGCTCATGGTTCCGTTCGCGACACAGGTCACACAGGAAACTATTGGAATATGAGCTGGGCGGTGCCGAGTATCGCGCTCTCCGGTCCAAATGCCACAGGGGCATGGATGAATGAATTTGGTAACTGGTATTTTGATTTTGGCCGTAATGCAGAATATGAGTTTCGTCACCAAGGGCCACCTACTGCTAAGGGTGATCATACTCGTAATTGGGATGGCACTGGTCACTACCTGATCGCTTATGCCATGCCTCTCAAAAAGATCATGCTGACAGGCAAAAAGCCCCCTATCATTCCACAATTGAGCAGTGCTGAAGCCAAGTCGATTGTCGATGACGGCCGTGGCTGGAGTCCCCTGGATCGCACCAGTTACTATGGCAAACTCGAGACTAAAGAGCTGTTCAACCGTTTGGCGAGTTGGTCGCCGGTGGTGCGGGAACGTGCTGCGACGGCCTTGGCACTCCGAAAAGAGGTGGATGTCTCAGCCATCATGCAATTACTGAAGCTTGATGACTTGTATAGCAATCTCGGAGCCTGCCAAGCTTTAGGTCGCATAAAGGCAAAAGCAGCACCGGCTGTGCCCTTGTTGATAAAAACTCTTCAGGCCAACGACCTGTGGCTAAGAATCAAGGCCGCTGAAGCTCTTGCATCGATAGGTGATCCGGGGATGAAGGCATTACCCATATTGTTAGAAATGATCACCAAGGAGCCCTCTAAAAGCGACCCTCGAGGAATGGAGCAACGTTATCTTAGCACCACGGTTTTTGGAAAAATGCTCAAGAAATCGATTGAGGATGTGGATCCTGAGTTGTTGCGTAAAGCAGTGGCCGCGAGTCTTCAGAATCAAGATGGTCGTTCTCGCGGCTCAGTGGGTAGTATCTATAACAAGCTGAGCTATGAAGATATCAGACCATTACTTCCGATGATACGTGAAGCCATTGTGGTGCCTGCGCCAAGTGGGATCATGTTCGCAGATGGGATTCGTATTCAGGGACTTGAACTCCTTGCCAAGCATCGAATCAAAGAGGGCATTCCTTTGTGCCTCTCGTTTATGGATACTGATCGTTGGAACAAAAAGAGCCGCATGAAGAGCTGTCTCATTGCACTCAGTAAATATGGCACCGCCGCAAAATCAGAATTACCAAGGCTACGTCAGCTCGAAAAAACCCTCAAAAATCATCGCGAGGCAAAAGGCTTTGGGGATATCTTCACCAAGATCGATGAAATCGTAAAAACCCTCGAATCTGGGAAGCCCGCACCTGAGCTCAGGAGCATCAAGTAAGCTGACCTCAACTATGCCATACTGAACAGTGTGGCGAAAAATTTGTCGTCTTCATCACCTCCTTTGCGCACGCTATATAAAGCTGCTTGAGTTCAGATCTGTGAATTATAAACTATTTTACTTATGAGCTAGGTACTTTCACGCCAGCCTTATCGAGTTCTTCAGGGCTAGCAAAATAATGATCTTTGAAGCCCTCGCTCCAGATGGCGTGGACACTATAAACATTGGCGTTATGCTTAAAATTATTTCCTGGTTCGCCAATAGTAATAGATTTGAGATTAGCTGATGCTCTCGGGGTGAAATGTAGAAACATCCCATTCTCATCCCAACGAAAATTTTCCGGATACGCTCTAATGAGATTTAGTGTTCTTTTAGACAGAAAATTTCTGCTTGTAGGGTATGTTTTGTTCGCAAGGTAGTAGAGGAAGAACTCCTCGGTAATTTCTTGAACTTCATTTTCCAATGGATACCCTTCTTTGTTAGACGAGAATCTATCTGCTAACAAAAATACTAGGATTGCCGCTACGATGAAACTGGCCGCGAATTGAATTTTTTTCATGATGATGTGGATTTGATACTATCTTTTATAACTTATAAATGCCTCTCAAAATTACTTTGATGACATTGCTAATTCACTACCTACTAGACTCTTTAAAATCTGCATAGGCTTTTAGGGCTTTTGCTCTGCCGTCTGGGTGAGAGATGATAGGATGGGGGTAAGTTTTTCCCAGGGTGACTCCTGCGGCGGCTAGTTCTAGGGGCGGCATTTCCCAAGGCTGGTGGAGGTACTTATCTGGGACATCTTTTAGCTCGGGGCAGTACTTGCGGACATAGCTGCCGTCTGTGTCAAATTTCTCACCTTGGATGATGGGGTTGAAGATGCGGAAGTAGGGTGAGGCATCTGCTCCGCAGCCGCCGATCCATTGCCAGCCCATGGTGTTGTTTGCCAGATCTGCATCAACTAATGTGTCCCAGAACCAGCTGGCCCCCTCGCGCCAGTCCTGGAGCAAGTGCTTGACTAGCAGTGAGCCCACGATCATGCGGACGCGGTTGTGCATCCAGCCGGTTTGCCAGAGCTGGCGCATGCCGGCATCGACTACTGGGAATCCGGTGAGGCCTTTTTGCCAAGCTGTTAGATAATTTTCATTGGCTTCCCAGGGGAAATTTTCATACTCGGGTCTAAGCGGTCGCTCGGGGGTGTGCGGTGAGTGGAAGAGAAGGTGGTAGCTGAACTCTCGCCAAAAGAGCTGCCGGAGATAGCCTTTTTCTACAGTGTCGTTGTAGCTATTTTTAAAGGCGTGATAAATCTCTCTGGCACTGATCTGCCCCCATTGAAGATAAGGTGATAGCTGCGAAGTGCCATCTAGCGCTGGAATGTCGCGCTGCTGCTGGTAGGTGTTCGCCTTTGACTTCACCATCTCCGCTAGTCTAGTGAGACCTGCCTTACGGGTGGGTGTCCAGTGCTGGCTGAAGTTTTCGTCCCATGGTATCTCGGGGAGCAACTTGAGGTCATCTATGCTGTTAGGAGATTGCGGTTTGGACCATTGCGCGGATTCCCATTCTTTCTTGGTGATGGTAGTAACGGGATCGATGTTGTGGGTGAGGCAGTGTTTCCAATAGGGAGTGAATACTTTGAAGTGTGAGCCAGATTTATTCTTGATGGTGTGCGGCTCTAGTAGGAGGTGGGTGTTAAAGGATTTTACCTCAAAGCCTTGGTCTGTTAAATTGACTTTGAGGAGCTTGTCCCGCTCGATTATTTCTGGCTCGTAACGTCTACCCCAGTAGATAGCATCTGCTCCGTGCTGGCTTAGAATTTCTATGAGGTGAACCGAAAAATTACTCTTATCTCGTTTGGAATTAAGCTGATGGATGATGAGGTTTCCGCCTAACTGATGGATCTGGTCTTGTAAATCCGCGAGGGCGTGGTGTAGCCACCACTGTGAGGCGGGGCCGTCTTGCCAGCGGTGCTCGCCTTTATCCCAGATGAACATAGGGAGGATCTGGTAGCCCTGCTGGATGGCATGAGCAAAGCCAGGATGATCTGTAAGGCGGAGATCTTTTCTCAGCCAAAGAATACATTTTTTCATCGCTTAATTATCGCTAGGGCTGGATGTGGATTCGTCTGCTGGCTCGACTGCAGATTCCTCTTCTGGCTCTGGATCTGGCTTCGGCTTCGGCAACGTGTCTTCCCAGCGGTGGAGCTTGTAGTCTGGACTTAGACCGCCTATCTCACCTAAGAGCTTAGTACATTCCTCATACCATAAGTCGTAGTCTGGTGCAGCTCTGGGTTTGATGGCTGTTCCCGGAAAGACAATATAAGTGACACCCAATGTGGAAACAGGCCGGCTATAAGAGCTTGCCTGTGGGTTAATCTGCTTTGCTAGACGCAGTGAACTCTCGCCTGCCTTGAAGGTAGGACCACCGTCACCGACGATGGCCGGATAGATTTTATCCTTATAGATGACTGCCACATAGTCTCCCACTCCAGGCACGCCTGCTTGAGTCCTGGCAGCGATGATTTTATCTACGGAAATGACGATGAAGGGATCGTGTTCGGCGATGAGGAAGCTGTGGATCTTCATCTCATCGATGCCTACTCTGAGCTTTTTCATTCTACTGCGAAGCCAGTTCTTACGCTCAGATGTCGTACTGGCTAAAGCTAGTTCTTCTTTGGCATTTTTTATACGTTGCTCCCACCCCTCAACCATCGGGTTTTTCTTCTTAGTGACTTTATCCCAGCTGTAGCTTGTGAATGGCTGATAGAAAGTGGAATTTACTACCGCATCTGGCATTTTTTCTAGCCGGTCGCCATCTGAACCATCGGTGACCACATCCATATCTGCCTGAAAGAGGAATACCTTTCTGCCGCTATCTGGATGCTGTAGATCGAGCATTGTCTCGCAGTCGTAGAAGTTGTGGCTGGTGAGGACTTTGCCGAGGTTTAGCACTTCGCGTTTTAGGCGAGCAGCTTTGTTGTTGTACAGTTTGTTATAAAATGGTGAGACCTTACTTTTCTCAGTGAGGGCATCGAGACCAGGGAGCATTTTTATGAGATGCGGATTGATCTTCGCGAGCTGTTCCGCAGTGGTAGCGGGAGCTGGCATTTTCACATCTAAGCTAAAGTTAGCCACATAGCTATCTTTACGATTACGCTCGATCGAGGCTTGCTTGCCTTTGGGGAAATTTGCCTGATACTTAAGACCAAATCCTTTAAGGGTATTCCTCACATCCATATCACGCTCGATGGCAATGGTGGGTATGTATCTGACTACAGGCTTGGGTTCTGGTTTAGTAGTTGGTTTGCTAGCTGGTTTAGTAGCTGGTGGTTTAATAATAGGCTTCACCTCAGGCGAAGGCGAAGTTTTAGTGACTATGTTCTGCTCTAATGGTGGACGATTCCAAGCTCTTACGGCGTCCTTTCCTGTCTTAGTAAATGGAAACAGAACGGCGAAACAAACAAGTAAAAATACTGCCGCACGTATCCACCAAATACGTGCTAGAAAGCTTGTTATGGAAGGTTTATGCCCAGCGAGTAGTGTGTCGTTATGAAGATTTGACATGGCTTATAATATACCTATTCCCACTTAATTAACAACCCTTTGTGATGCTGTTTTTACTGATTATCTTTAGGGTTTAGATTTAAATGCTGTTTTTTGTGCATTTAAAGGTTGCCGACTCATATTTTAAATGCTACTTTTACAGCACTATGAGTTATCTAACATTTAATTATACGCTACGGACGTTTCTGAGCCTAGGAGTTATTTCTGCGCTGAGCAGCTGTGGAATGACGGGTGGTGAAGCTGCTATGTCACCTTCTGTAACCACTTATGCGATGCCTTCCTCTGGAAAATCACTGAATAGGAATAGCGTCAGTAGCGCTAAGCGGGTCGTGGTGAAGACAGGCTCATTGAGTCTGGCTACGAAAAATGTGCGTGAAGCGAGTGAGGCCATAGAGCAAATCACGCGGGCGCAGGGTGGGCACATGCTGAGCTACAATGAGCGCGATGATCAGTATAAGAGCGCGTCATTTTCTATCCGCATCCCGGCAGAAAACCTGGTTCGCACGATGGATGAGATCGCCCAACTGGGGGAGGTGAACTATCGTGAGCTCACGGTGAAGGATCGGACACGCGAGGTAATAGCTCAAAAAGCAAGACTAGCGAAACTGAAGCAGCGTAAAAATAGAATAGAGGCGATGTACCGCAGTGCTACCGACGTGGATGATAAGCTGGAGCTGGAGAAAATGCTGGCTGAGATAGAGGAGCAGCTTTTCAGCATGGAGGAGGGAGTGCGCCAGATGCAGAAATTCGCGCGGTTCAGCAAGCTACATATATCGCTATCGCAGAAGACAATCCGTGGACCAATGGGCGCTACACTAGATGGTGTGAAGTGGACTTGGGGGAAGCTTTTTACCATCCGTGAATAAAAATGAATCATTTAGTAACCATCTACGTCTCAAAACCGTATTAAGAGAGTACGAAGGACAATCAATAAACTTTGTGTGTACGCCTGTTAAGGTGGCAGGAGCCTCACCGCTGATAGATAGCAGTGGGGCTCTTGTTTTCTTGGGCTTTTGTTTTTATTTACATGTGCAAGATAATGAGGATGATCTGCATCATGGTAATAAACATAGCCACGAAAAGAAGTGGTGAGTCGAGACTTACAAATGGATTGGAGATGACGGATCATTATTTCGATGTGCCGCTAGATTATTCACAGCCTAATGAAGAGAAAATAGTGGTATTTGCACGTGAGGTGGCGCTCAAAGGTTCTAGCAAGAAGTTACCGTGGATGATCTTTTTCCAAGGTGGTCCCGGTGGCGAAAGTCCAAGACTGGCTGGACCTTCTGGCTGGTGTGGTGAGGTGCTGAAGACTCACCGGTTACTACTGTTAGATCAGCGTGGCACTGGGCTTAGCAGCCAGGTGATGCCGCGGACATTAGCCACACGTGGTGATGCTGCTGCTCAGGCTGAATATCTCACACATTTCAGAACAGATAGTATCGTGCGCGATGCTGAGGGTATTCGCAAGGCCTTGATCGGGGATAAGAAATGGCTAGGTATGGGGCAGAGCTATGGCGGATTCTGCCTGCTGACATATCTTTCATTTCACCCAGAGGGTCTTTCGGGCGTGATTATCACGGGTGGCGTGGCGTGTATCAAACAGCATATCAAAGATCACTATCGACTGACTTACAAGAAGGTGATCGATAAGAACCTCTTGTATTTCCAACGCTATCCTGAGGATGCGGTGGTGGTGAATGAAATCGTTAAATGTCTGCAAGATAAGGAAGTATTTCTACCCAGTGGAATACGTCTAACAGATCGGAGATTCCAGCAGCTGGGGATGTTCTTTGGTGGTAGTGGTGGTCTTGAGGCAATGCATTTTCTTATCGAAAAGGCATTTATCACTGGTGTGAATGGACGCGAGCTAAGCGAATATTTTGTGGCGAAAGTGGAGCGTGCATCATGTTACGAGAATAATCCCATCTTCACGATCATGCATGAGTCTATCTACGCGGAAGGCTATGCTACCCAGTGGGCAGCAGAGCAGCTGCGAACTGAGTTTCCAGAGTTTAATATGGATGCTGAACAATTTTATTTCACTGGAGAAATGGTCTCACCAGGGATGCTAGATGATCATAAATCACTCCAGCCCCTGAAGCAAGTGGCGGAAATCCTAGCGCAAAAAGCTGACTGGTGCGCACTCTATGATCTCGATCAACTTGCTAAAAACGAAGTGCCCGTCTCTGCCATTTCTTACTACGATGACATGTATGTGCCGGTGGAGTGGTCAGAGGAAACGGCACGCCATGTGGGGAACTTCCGCATCTGGGTGACGAATGAATGGGAGCACAATGGCATCGGAGTAGATGGCCCTAGAATCCTATCACGCTTATTGAACCAGCTGGGTGAACGCGCTCCGTTTGGATACCGAGCTTAGGCAATGACCGCTTTATGGAGTTGGATGGATTAGTTCACCGTTGGCTCCATTAAGTAAAGACCTGTCGTGACGGCGTAGGCGTCATCGGCGTCCATTGTCTTAAACTCATGGCCAGCGCCCCATGAATCGCTAAAGATGATTTTGTTATCCTTTTCATTATAACCAATAATCATTCGCATATGGCCGCCGTTGGATTGCGGATTTATTTTGGGAATCTCGGGCTTTAATCCGAGCGTCATTGACCAGAGAAGTGGTATTCCGTCATTGATGTTCTTTTGGATAAATTTATCAAACGAACGTCGCGGTATACTTTTGCCTACAAATTTGTCATCCTTCAACTCGACGAGGCCGCCGTTATGAGACACGGCAAGACAAGTGAAACGGGTCTTGAAGAGGTAGTCGATACTCCCCAGTTGCTCATTAATGTAGAGGGAACTGGTTCCTTTGTCGGGATCAGATTTAGCGAGTTGGGCAAGTTGGTGCATATCACAGGCTATTCCGTAGTATTCAAATAGTCGCTGGGCGGAGGCCACAACACAGTAACCCTTGTTTCCCTGATCAACCATAGGAATGCCGGAAATGAAGACATTGTCTTTGTCGGTTTTGACGTTTCTTTCTAACTGAGATTTACGCACAGTGGCCTGGGATCGCTCTTCGAGAGCTGCCTCATAGATCCCTTTGGCATCTTTTCGCGCCAATCGCATCCTCATGAATTCCATTTTCTTTGGCTTCAAGGGGTCTTCGACATCTGGGTTGCAAAGCAGAACCGCCTTGCCTCGGCGTGATGACCAAACATAACCATGTGTCATGACTCCTTTTTTGATATTTCCCTCTCGCTTGCGAGAACGAGTGTCTAATTGGGTTCCCAAGTGCTTTCCGATAGCCGCGAAGCGTTCAGCAAAATCAGCACTGGTTATCTTACCACCATCGCCCCGATTGAAAACAGAGATCGTCACTCCTAGAAATTTTCCATCGCGGAAATCGATGATCATTTCTTCGATAGGAACTTTCCCGTCGAGTATCGTCATCTCTATTTCCATGTTACCGTTAGGTCGGCGCTTAAAGATTGCGCGATCCTTTTGCTTTGTGAGCCATTTGAAATACGGGTTACTCTTAAATCCCCCTTATCAAAGTGCTTTTCTAGATCTTCCGGAGTCTTTTGGTAGGCACCAGGGAGGAGAATGTACGGGTCAAGATCAGCTTTTAGTTTGTATTGTTGAGCGCTAGCGGGGGAGGTAAGACTGCAGAATAGAAAACATATCAGGAGTATTGTCATGCTAGGAATTTGCTTTTTGACTGCGATGGCTGAGTACATTGTGCTGGAGTATGGGTATGATTGAGGGTTATGGGGGATTAGGACTAGAATGTATTCATATTGACATGTGCAATACATTCTGGAAAGGGCAAAGGCTAAAAAATTGATCCGTAATTGATTAGGAATCCTTTTGAGATGCATGATGGCATCGGAGGAGATGATCCAAGAATCCTCTCATACTAACTGAGCTCGCTGCTATTACGATACCGGAGTCGGAAATGATTCCTCTATGGAGTCTCAAGTTTGAGCTCTTTGATCACCCAGTGACTTCCTAATTCTTCCGAGAAGGCCGAACTAAATAAGTGGTTGTTCCAGGACGTGAAATCTTTTCCGGTAGTGAACGTATCTTTAAAGGCAGCTTTGCCATCAATCAAAACGGAGTAGGCGCCAGATTCATTCGCCGGTTGCTGCTGGATGACGATCGTATGCCAACCTTTCGCTCCATTATAGGGAACGGTAATCGATTTGGCGCTCTTGGCCTGGTTATCTGAGTCCATGGCACTGAGCTTAACCTTACCCTCAGGGGTGTGTTCGACCGCCAGATAAATGCTTACTGCTCCTCCCTCCCAGCCGGGATTATTCTTCTTATCGATATGGAAACATAGTCTATGCTTGCCTTTGACTGGTCTAACTATGTAGGTAAGTTTCCACCCGAAATCGAGCATATCGTAATAGTTAGATTTGAGAGGAGAAAATCTAATCCCAGGATAAATCTTAGAGCCATTGTCATTGGTGATACTCCAGCCGTCTTTTGCTTCTGTTACCTTTTGCTTTGTTTTATGAAGGTTTTGCCAACCACTATTCTCCGCAGCGGGCTTAGTCCCATCAAAATTTGCGATGATGATTTTTTCTGCTTTGACGGCATGGCGTTCTGAGTATGATTTTCTTTTGCCGCCAGATGTTGAAGCTGTGGTAGCGGCTTTACTGGTCTTGCCAGTCTTGCCAGTCTTGCCAGCGGCTCTCTCATCCTCAATGTTACCTCCAAAGAAATTCATTAATACAACGATCACAGCGATTATGGCGCCGAAACCTAGACTCAAGAAGAGTGCTTTATTAGAGCCTTTTTGCTTCACTACAGGTAGTATCTCTGTCGCTGCTACAACATTTTGACCCGCTGGCATAATTCCAGATAGTGGCCCAGTAATATTACTCGCTGGTGACTGTAGCTGCGAAGATGATCCTAGGTTAAGATTAGCCGTGACGGTTTGGACTTGTGTGGATTGTGCTCTAGCAGGTCGCGGCACTTTCGGTAGAGAGTTTAATGCCTCCACAGCAGATGCTGGGCGGTTCTCCGGATTGAGCTGGATAAGCTTCTCTATCCAGATTCGAAAATCTTCTGGCACATTCGCATTGTATTCTAGGACCGATGGGAGACCAAGCTGGTGCATCTTTTGCGCCTCCAAAGCAGAGACACCTCCAAATGGATGCCCTCCGGCGAGACACATGTAGATGATGTGGCCAAGCATATAAAGATCTGCTTGCTCAGTCGCGATACCGCCATCGAATAACTCCGGTGCAAGGATCGCTGGGTCTGCCATAATGGACAAAATTGAGTCTTTTCCCTGAATCAGTGGAGCAAGCCTAGAGAGGCCCATGTCTAGGATCACGTAGAGAAAACCACCGCGCGCACGTGGCGATAAGATTATAGAACCAGGAGTGATGGCTCCATGAACGAAACCTTCACTATGTGCAGTGCTAAGCGCATCTAGCATTTGCTGGGCGATATCATACGCCTCCCAATTGCAAATAGGCCCGTCCTTGATCTTATCATGAAGAGTCTCGCCCTCGAGAAGCTGGGAAATAATAAAGGCTCCATCATTATCTACCCCAGCATCGTAGACGCGGAGTAGATTAGGGTGCTGCAATGCGCTGAGCGCATGCGTTACATTTTCAAAATCTGTTTTATACTCAGCTATGTCAGTCGTCTTGCTCTGAGCAAAAAATCTACGTAACGCCACTTTTCTGCCAAGGTTGGTGTCCTCGGCCTCATAGACGCCTCCGGTTCTCCCCTTTCCTAGCAGTTTAATAATCTCGTAGCGTTCTTCTATCATGATATTATGTACTATCTACTAATGATTTTACCAATAGGCAAGCATTAGAATCTGGTAATTCAAGGGTTCACATTCTATCAGGCGTCCTAATACCTAACAAGCTGAGTCCATGCTTTAAAATTCGGCTAGTAAGCTCACAAAGCACTAGACGTGTGAGCCTAGTATCACCCTCGCTCTTCAGCACCGGACAAGCCTCAAAAAAGCTGTGGAAACTGCGCGCCAAGTCTAACAGGTAAGTGGCTAAAATGTTAGGCCGTAGATCGTCTAACACATTAGGCAGAATTTCACCATAACGCGCTAGCATCCGTGTGAGAGAAATTTCACCCTCCTCGGTGATCTGCGCGGTTATCAGGGAGAAATCTATCTCCTCATCTAGCTTCCGGAAAATAGAATTACAACGCACACTACTGTATTGCAGATAGGGTGCAGTGTCCCCCTGGAGCGCTACCATTTTCTCAAGATCGAACACGTAGTCAGAGTTCCGATTATGCGAGAGTTCAGTGAATTTCACCGAGCCGATACCAATAATTTCAGCCAATTCCTCCTTTTCCTCAGCAGATAAATGATCGCTCTTTTCTTCGATGACCGCGCGTGATTGTGCAATGGCATCATCTAGCACATCTCCCAACTGCGGTAGATCTCCATCGCGGGTTTTGAGCGGTTTTCCGTCCTTCCCCAGAATCGTGCCAAAGGTCACATGTTCAAGCTCAGCAGAACAGCCACGGCGGGCAGAAATATCAAACAACTGACGGAAATGTAACCCCTGACGCGCATCCACCACATACCAAATCTTGTCCGCATTCCATTGCTGGAGACGGTAGTCAACTGTCGCTACGTCTGTGGTCGCGTAGTTAAATGCACCATCCGCTTTGCGCACGATCATTGGTAAGTCAGACCATTCATCATCACGTTTTTCCTTAAATGGATCTTGCTTAGAATCAACAGACTCACCTGAGAAAACACACATCGCACCATTGCTCTCTCTGGCGTGACCTTCACTGACTAAAGTATCCACTAGAGGCCCCAGCTGATCATTATAATAACTCTCACCATGCCAGTGATCGAAGCTCACATCGAGCCGGTCATAGATCGTGTTCAGTCCTATCTTAGAAACTTCCACGCACTTATTCCAGATTTCGGTGTTCTCCGCATCACCACCTTGGAGCTTCACTAGCTCACTCTTGCAGCTCTCTTTCACCGCCTCATCATCCGTGCAGAGCTTGTTTACCAGTCGGTAAATGCGGAGCAATTCCTGTAACGGACTTTCCTCCAGAGCAGACCTGTTTAGTAAATTTTTCCAACCATAAATGATCATGCCGAACTGCGTGCCCCAGTCGCCAATGTGGTTATCCGTCGTCACATGATGCCCTAGGAAAGTAGAAATACGCGATAGTGAATCGCCTATAATCGTAGAACGAATATGCCCCACATGCATCGGCTTAGCCACGTTTGGCGCCGAGAAATCCACCACTATATTTTGCGGCTTACTCACCACTGGCACACCATAGCGCGTATCACCGATCAGCGCATCCACCTTCTTCGCCCAAGCACCTTGAGTCACCCGGAAATTAATGAACCCAGGACCAGCAATGTCCGCCGTAGCCAGCTCACCTAGCTCTAAATTCTCAAGCAGATCCGTAGCGATCTCACGCGGGTTTTTACCCAAATGCTTCTTCAACATCATCGCCGCGTTCGACTGATAATCTCCAAACCGCAAATCCGCAGAAATGGCCACCGCACCCGTAAAGCCCTCTGGTAAATCAATGCCCAGTTTAGAAATTGCCTGAGCGAGTCTTTCTTGAAGTTGTCCTTGGATCGTCATCATGTGACAGAAAGCAATAATAGACTCATATCAATGGTCAAGCGAATAGCCTCATGACGGCGTCGATAACTGATCAAGCTTTCAGGAAACTGCGGCTATGGTAAAGATGCT
>CAWVXI010000031.1:0-34713 GCA_963934155.1 uncultured Verrucomicrobiales bacterium
ATTTCCTCATTCGGGAATACACATCGCTCTACAAACGTCCTGTCGTCACCAAAGTCCAGTTTCTGGTGGGAGCGACGGCACAACCGATCACGCAAGCTGAGCGCGATTGGATACAAGAAGTTGTTGACGGCACTAAGGAGTCGGGTGGTAACCCAGACTGGCAACGAAGAGGAGGCTTTAAGCCCATAAGGGGCGGCGACACTCTCAAGTTGAAGCTTGGAGTTCAGCCTATGGTGACGCTATGGAATCCTAATAATCTCCCGCTCGTCATGGAGGCTAAACAGATATTGCGCTATAACGTTCCACCATTCGGCATCAAAATCCGGAAATATCGTGCTGGCGGCGATGACTATGAATCCCTCTGGATGAATCTAGGCTACGCAAATAATAGCGCAGGAGGCACAAGTAACGGGCAAGCGGGAGGAAACCTACTTGATTTGAGATTGGCTAACGATACGATTGTATTTGAACCAGGAGAGGTAAAAGTATTCTCTCTTCCTGATACGGCCGCTGCTTATCTAACGGATGATGGCGATAACGAAAATAATACACTGGCTATAAGAAGTAACATGGACGTTGTGAATGAATTGGATCCGTTCGGAGTATTTCTCATGCGGAACTCCGCTTCAATGGGTCACTATGCCAGGGAATCACCTGAGGTTCATTTTTTAAATAATAACGGGCAAAGAGCTCAAACTTTGGTTTTGAGCCCTAGCGACCGCATTTCTGTAAGCATTGATTCAGAGAGCGCGACCACTGCGCTTAATCGTGCTGATGGCAGAAATGGTTCAAGAGACGCTACCATCAGAGGAGCTGGATTCGGTCTCCATATATTTGATGAGGGGTATAAGAGCGGGCACTGGAGCACCTGGGCAGATGCCTTGAGACACGATATCTTACTCAGCCGCCATGGCTCGTCAAGCAATGAGAACAGGGCAGCGCTTGGTGGCTTTTATCGAGAGCTTATGCTCCCGGGTTTCCCAGGTGGTGAAGCACCGATTGAGTTCGACAACGAGACCAATGCGATAAGCGGACAACAATTGAAATTGGCCGGTGAAAATGGCGAAATTATCGCGCTGATGGATTTCTCCCTCAGTATCGGTAGCGAAACATCAAGTTCTGCCTCTGGTGGATTTGGAGGTGGCAGGCGAATCACCAGCCGCCCATTCCTTCACTCTGCAACTCCAGCACTGCCGTTCATCACTAATGCAGATAAACCTTCCCTATACGATTACGGAATGGACTGGCAAATCAGCAAGATCAACACGGTGGAGGATTCTATCCTGCAAGCCAAGCCTGACAGCGGGAACGGGTATTATGGTGGCGGCTACACCATTGAGAATGGCACTACTCATGTTATCCAGAACGAAATCCCTGTCTTGCCACCGATCTCTATCGCATCACTTAGCCATGCCTACCTCGGTGGATTCAGTATGGCCAAGGCAATTCCGGTTGGGGAAGATCCAGACAACGATACGTTTTGGTTTAAGAGTGGACCCGTTAATAATCCTACAGGTGTTACCTATCAGAGGGTGACCGCATCGGGTCAGAACGGGCTAGCACCACAGATGGGACAGGCCATCGGAAACTCCTACGCGCACCCGAACATTCCCGCTGGCAAAGCTTTTACTACAAAGGCTCGTCTCTTCGACCTCGATGAAGGATCATTCGAAGTTCCCTATGTTGATCACTCCTATCTTGCGAATAAATCGCTGTGGGATGAGTTTTTCTTTTCATCCATAGCTCCACAGCTTTCGGAGGTTCAGTTGTATCAATCATCGGGCCCCACACGCACAGCGAAAAAAGTAGCCGATGACTTTTTCTTCAGCGATATGCCGCTACCCAATCGCCGCATCAATCCCTACACGGCAGCTCTCGACCAAGCCAAACTGGACACACTTTTTACGCAGGCAAGCACCTACACCAGCGGCTTAGCTGACAAGATTGCCGCTAACCTTATGGTCGACGGGGCTTTTAATGTCAACTCGACCTCTGTGGATGCTTGGAAAGTATTTTTTTCCAGTCTGAAGGGAAAACCTGTGGCATATTTTAATGGTGGTGTTACTCCACAAGAGGCTGAGGCCGAAGGTGTGGTTATTAGCCCTAACAGCTTGGCAAACGCCGCTCCAATTAAAACAGCAGACATCACTGGATCGAATACACCGTCGGATCAGTGGAAAGCAGGTAGAGAACTTACAGATGAAGAAATTGAGCAATTGGCAACAGCGATGGTCAAGCAGATCAAGCTTCGCGGACCATTTCTTTCTCTTTCAGAATTCGTCAACCGGAGGTTAGATGACAGCAATTTACCATTCTCCCTCAAAGGAGCTCTCCAAGCCGCCTTGGATGATGAGGATGTAGCCATTAATGCCAACTTCCGTGAGCCAGGTAGGATGTTAGATGCAGAGACAGCGGCTATCCCTGGTTTCGAATTCCCCGATGCCGCCAAGGGTCCTATTGCCTATGGTAGCGCACCTTATGTGGATCAGGCTGATGTGCTACGACACTTCTCTGAACAACTCACGCCACGTGGGGATACCTTCCTCATCCGCACCTACGGTGACTCCATCGATAGTAGTGGTAAAATAGTTGCCCGTGCATGGTGTGAAGCTGTAGTGCAGAGAACTCCAGAATACGTAGATTCATCATCAAGCACTAGTGACGAGGCACACACAAAACAAGCTGATCTCCTATCCGAAGCTAACAAAATTTTCGGTCGTCAATTTAAGATAGTCAGCTTCCGGTGGCTCAATCCTGATGAAGTATAACATTGCTCAACTATTCTTAATCCCATAGTTTAACCTATCATGCTAAAGTACATCATCGCTTTCCTCAGCCTTTGTCTGGTCTCCCCATCTTGTTTTGCCCAAGAAGAGCAAGTGACATTACAATTTGTATCTTTCCCTAAATTATCTAATTCTAAGCCTGTTGAATTATTTATAGGAGAGGGGAAAACGATAGAAGTTGAACTACCCACTAATAGACTTTCACCAACCTATAAAGTGGATCGTCTGGCACAATGGGAGCTGGGAAAATCTTCTATTGGCGCCGATGAGAAACCCGTATTTGAGACCTATGGTAAAGCAACTTCTATTGCATCCAATAAACAGCTAATCCTAATTATCCGTAAGGGAGCTAACGATTCCGATGGCTTTAAAATGATCGTCATGGACAAGCAACAATCAAAATTTGGTGGTGGGGACTATTTCTTTATGAATGCATCAACCGTCTCTATTGGTCTAAAAATTGGTGATAAGCAATTACTGCTAAAGCCACGCAGCCACGAGCTCATAAAACCTGCTCCCTCCAAGGTAAAAGGTAAAAGAAAATATCTTTACACATACTTTTACTACCGTAAAAAAGACAAAATGGTTCCTTTCTATAACTCGACATGGCGGTATAGCAAAAAAGCGCGTTGCATGGTCTTCTTTTATCACGACACGCATACCAAGCAGCTCCGTACCCACTCGATACGTAATTATATCGAGTAATCACAATCGGCCGTGTGATCATTGACCATGCCGATGGCTTGCATGTATGCGTAGATGATGGTGGGGCCTACGAAGGTGAAGCCGCGTTTCTTTAGGTTCTTGCTGATCTTTTCGGAGAGAGGAGTAGAGTTGGGGATTTCGGTGTGTTTTTTGAATTTATTGATGATGGGTTTGTGATCCACCCAGCTCCAGAGGTAGTTGTCTAGGGTGCCGGTTTCCTGGATGAGTCGGAGCGTGGCGAGGGCGTTTTTTCTGGTTCCGTATACTTTGAGCCTATTGCGGATGATACCGGGGTCTAGAAGGAGTTTCTCTAGCTGCTGGTCGGTCATTTTTGCTACTTTTGCTACTTGGAAATCATGAAAAACCTTTTTGTAATGGGCGCGTTTCTTGAGGACGGTGATCCATGAGAGCCCTGCCTGAGCGCCTTCTAGGATGAGCATTTCGAAGAGTTCCCGGTCATCGTGTAGCGGGACTCCCCACTGGCGATCATGGTAGTCTAGGTAGAGGGGATCTTCTGTCACCCATTCACAGCGTTTCATTCCCTGACCTTAGGGGGAAAGCGGGATATATAAAGTCATTATGTGGGGTGAAAAAGGCTTTGACCTTCGTGATTTTCCTGCCTAAGTTTCCGCTCCTGCGATGAGCGAGTTATCGATGAATCTATCTAACTAGCTCAAATATACGTAGCGAAAATCCATAAATTTTTTAAGAACTTTAAGATAAACTGATATGAACATCACTGTAGAAAAAAAACCAGAATGTATGGCTACTGTAAAAGTAAAGGTGCCAGCAGACAAAGTGGCTTCAGAGCGCCAGACCATCGTTAACGGATACACTAAAGAAGCGAAGATCCCAGGTTTCAGACCGGGAAAGGCACCGACAAAGGTGATCGAGAAGAGATTTGAAAAGCAGATCAAGGATGAGCTATACAGCCGCCTTATCAATGCTGGATGTGATGATGCGATCAAGCAAGAATCCCTGAAAGTAATTTCGGTGAATGTGACGGGTGAGCCTAGCTTCAGCGATGCAGGTGAACTTTCATTTTCGGCAGACATCATCCTCGCACCAGAATTTGAAGTTCCTGAGTACCTTGGAATTGAAATAGAAGCTCCGAGCGACGAGGTCACTGATGCAGAGCTGGATAGCTCGCTTACTGACCTACAACAAAGATTTGCAGAGTTCAATGACGTGGAGCGTGGGCTCAGTGATGGCGACTTCGCGGTGGTGGACTTCACCGCTACTACAGATGGTAAGCCAGTGGCGGAGGTTATCGGTAAGCCAGCAGGCTTCTTAGACGGACGTGAAGATCACTGGACTAAGATTGAAGATGACTCGTTCATGCCAGGATTTGGCAGTGGGCTCAAAGGTCTGAAAGCTGGTGATAAGAAAGAGCTCAAGCTGACGATGAATGATGAGTTTCCACTTTCAGATGTACGCGGTGTAGAGATCGTTTTCGATGTCACAGTGAAGGAAGTGAAAGAGCAGGTTCTCCCTGAGCTGGACGATGATTTCGCAGCCAAGCTTCTCCCTGAAAAAGGAATAGAAGAGCTTAAGAATGTGATCCGTGAACAGCTATCAGTAGAGAAGAAGAAGAGCGTGGCTGATGCTAAGGTGAATCAAGTAGTAGAGGTTCTCAACGGGCGTGTGGACTTCGACATTCCATTAGCACTCCTGGAGCAAGAAGCTCAGGGTAATGCTGTCAACATGATCGAGCGAGCAAGACAGCAGGGCATGACAGAGGAAATGATCATCGAGCAGCAAAACGAAATTTCTGAGTCAGCGAACAAGCAAGCTAGGCTTAACCTCAAGACCAACTTCATCCTTCAGGAAATAGCGATCAAGGAAAACATCGAGGTCAGCGACCAAGAGGTGATTCAAAGAATCTCAGGTATGGCGCAGCAAGAGAATAAGCCAGTGAAGAAATACATCAAGGAGCTTCAGAAAGCGAATGCGATCCAGAATGTCCGCAACTCAGTTCTTATCGGAAAGACGATTGACTTTGTGGTAGACAAGGCGAACGTGAAAGAAATCACAACGACTGAAACTACAGAAAATGATGCATAATAATATTTCAAATACCATCCAAGGAACTCAAGGGACAATGACTCCGCAGAATAATTACTACCCAATCCCAACTGTCATCGAGCAGGACGGAAGAGGTGAGCGTGGCTATGACATCTACTCACGTCTATTAAAAGATCGCATTATCTTCATCGGCACTGGTATCGATGACCATGTGGCCAATGCGGTGATCGCTCAGATGCTTTTCCTACAGATGCAGGATCCTAAGAAGGACATTCATATCTATATCAACTCCCCGGGTGGCTCCGTCACAGCGGGCCTCGCGATGTATGATACCATGCAGTTCCTTACCTGTGATGTGAACACTTACTGTATCGGAATCTGCGCTTCTATGGGTGCCGTTCTCCTCACAGCGGGCACTAAGGGTAAGCGCTTCTGTTTGCCAAACTCACACGTCATGATCCACCAGGTGTCTGGCGGAGCACAGGGCACTGCCTCAGATGTAGAGCGCACCGTGAAGTTCATGTACGGTCTCAAAGGCAGACTCAACAAGATCCTCGCACACCACACTGGTAAGACTGAAAAGCAGGTAGAAAAAGACGCAGACCGCGACAACTACATGACCGCCGAAGAAGCCGTGAAATACGGCCTTGTGGACAAGGTTCTAGAAAGTAAGCCAGATGCTGATAAAGAAGAGAAGAAGTAAAAAACTTTCTCTGTCATAGAATATTATTTTTTCTAAAGCGCTTGATTCTAAATGATTCAAGCGCTTTTTGCTGTCTTAGATCTATCTTGCGATAAGACCTGAGAGATGTCATAGTAATTGAACAAAAGGTAAGTAGTCACTCGCTTACTGCATAGAATTTACACCTGACTTACCCACTCTAATCAATTTAATAAAATGGCAAAAAACTCTAATCTCACGATGTGCTCGTTCTGCGGGAAGAGCCACTCGGAAGTAAAAAAACTGATCGCTGGTCCTGGTGTGTATATTTGTAACGAATGCATCGATGTGTGCAGCGGTATCATGCAGAAAGAACTGGCAAATATTTCTCACGGTGACTCACTCCCGCAAGAACTATTTGATGCTGAAGACCAGCTCACGCCTGCGGAAATCACTGACTTGCTCAATGACTATGTTATCGGTCAAGAACATGCCAAAAAGACGCTGTCCGTAGCCGTCTATAATCACTATCAGAGACTTCGTCAGCATGAGGCAGATGATGAATCTGGTGAGTATGATGACGTGGAGATAGAGAAGGCGAATATACTCATGCTTGGGCCTACAGGATCTGGTAAAACTCTTCTCGCGAAGACTCTCGCCCGCGTTCTCAATGTGCCATTTACCATCGTAGATGCCACCACGCTGACAGAAGCTGGCTACGTGGGTGAGGATGTGGAAAATATCATTCTCAAGCTCCTCCAGGCAGCGGATGGCGACATCGAAAAAGCAGAGCGTGGAATCATTTACGTGGACGAAATAGATAAGATAGGTCGCAAGACTGAGAATGTATCAATCACCCGTGATGTCTCCGGCGAAGGCGTGCAGCAAGCATTACTTAAGATACTTGAAGGCACGGTCTGCAACGTTCCACCACAAGGCGGTCGCAAGCACCCAAACCAAGAATATATCCAGGTGAATACAGAGAAAATTCTCTTTATATGCGCTGGAGCATTTGTAGGTATGGATGACTACGTGAAGAACCGATTGGGTAAACGCACCTTAGGATTTATCCAAGATGGAGAGGTGGCAAATGATAATGAACTCAGCGAGTCTGAGCTGCTCACTTTGGTAGAGCCACAGGACCTGCTCCACTTCGGGCTAATACCAGAATTTGTCGGCAGACTCCCAGTCATCTCCTCACTCCGTAAGCTCACCGAAGACGAGCTAGTGAGAATTTTAACAGAACCTAAAAATGCCATCATCAAGCAATACCAAAAACTGCTAGGGATGAACGGTGTGAAGCTAAAGATTACTAAGGACGGACTCACCGCATTAGCCGATGAAGCCGTGAAGCGTGGCACCGGAGCACGTGCTCTACGCGCCATCTTTGAAAAACTAATGCTCGATATCATGTATGATATCCCTAGCCGGACAGACATCGATACCGTGACAATCAATCGCCAAGTCGTAGAGGGCAAGAAAGCTCCTGCGCTCACTAAAAAACCAACAGAAGACGCAGCATGAAAACGGAAAAAAAACTTAAGCTAGGATTAATCGGTTGTGGGAAAATGGGTCGCGCGCTCATCGAAGGTGCCCTCAGAGATAAGGTCGTGGCTCCTGAAGACGTATTTGTCAGCAGTCGTACACCGTCGGCTATCGAGACCATCACGTCGGAACTTGGAGTGACTGCCGTTGAGACCAATGTCGAAGTCGCTAGCCGATCTGATGTGGTTTTACTCTGTACCAAACCAGCGGATATTCCGCTTGTTCTATTAGAACTAGCCAATGAATCTGACTGCCTCACTAGCACCCTGCTTATTTCCGCCGCAGCGGGTCTGACGATCGCTCAGCAGGAAAAATTCTTACCTCTAGGTGTGCGGTTAGTTCGTTGTATGCCAAATACTCCAGCACTCATCGGACAGGGTGCAGCGGCCTATTCATTGGGTACAAGCGCCACTGATGCTGACGCGGAACTCACCTGCAGAGTGCTCGGCGCTTCCGGCAGTGTCATCGAAGTAAAAGAAAAACTCATCAACGCTGTCACAGGAGTCTCTGGTAGTGGACCAGCCTACGTTTACACTTTTATCGAAGCGCTCGCAGATGGCGGTGTGGCCGAAGGGTTACCGAGATCTCAGGCCTTAGAGCTTGCAGTGAAGACTGTCCAGGGAGCCGCTGGGATGGTGGCAGAGACAGGACTGCACCCAGCGATACTGCGCGATATGGTCACCAGTCCTGGTGGCACGACGATAGAAGCAGTTTGTACGCTTGAAGATCACGGTTTCCGAGCTGCGGTGATCAGTGCTGTTCGTACCGCCAGCCAAAAGGCAAAGGAAATGGGGGAGTAATTATCCCATCATTTGGCTCACTACGTGATTGCGTTTTTATTTGGATGTTTCTATGTTCAGCCAGACAAGCAACATAACGAATTTTAGAGATGAGCGAAACAAGTAGCACAAGCGAAAACCAGAAGATCTGGCTAGATGGAGAAATAGTAGATCAATCAGAAGCCAAGATATCAGTCTTTGACCACGGGCTACTCTACGGCGATGGTATCTTTGAAGGTATCCGCATGTACAATAGCAAAGTTTTCAGGCTGGATCAGCACATCAGCAGGCTCTTCTCATCCGCTAAATCTATTTTACTCAAACTTCCTTGGACTCAGCAAGAAGTCTGCCAAGCAGTGATCGACACGATCAAGGCAAATAATCTAACAGACGGCTACGTGCGACTTGTCATCACTCGTGGAGTTGGTGGATTAGGTCTGAATCCTTACCTCTGTAAGAAGCCATCGATGTTCATTATCGCGGCGAACATCCAGCTCTACTCAGACGATAGCTATGAAGATGGCCTAGATCTCATCACCTGTGCCACCCGCAGACCCACACCAGCATCGCTTAGCCCGCAGGTGAAGTCACTCAACTATCTCAACAACGTCATGGCCAAGATAGAATGCATTCAGGCAGGCGTCATGGAAGGAATCATGCTCAATGAGCAAGGCTATGTGGCCGAGTGCACCGGCGACAACGTATTTATCGTCAAAAAAGGTGTCGTTCACACCCCACCAGTCTCAGACGGTTCACTCGATGGGATCACCAGAGAGGTCATCTTCGATCTTTGCAAGAGCGAGGGCATCGAAATCCGCGAGACCACCATGACCCGTCATGATATTTATATCTCCGACGAAGCCTTCCTCACAGGAACTGCTGCCGAGGTCATCCCGTTTGTCAAATTAGACCAAAGAGAAATAGGCGACGGCACCCCTGGCCCACTCAGCAAGCAGCTCATCACCGCCTTCAGAAAACTAGCCAACAGCGAAGGCACGCCTTGTGTTTAGAGTTGGTTGATAACGACTTGTATTGTCCTGAAAACTCTATTTGATATTATACTTTACCGTTTTCTATAGGTAATTAGCATCAAAGAAGCGAGTGATAACATAGCGATACTAGTAGTTTCAGGAACTGCATTTGCGGCAATGATTGTCTGGATTGCACCGCGGTCTGAGCTTAGGTCTGTGAAGCCACTGGTATCAACCGTGCCAACCGTGCCTACGAACCAATTTGTTCCTACAATAGTAAGCTCGTTCGATAGGTCCGTGGTGAACATAGGAGCGCCAGAATCTCCACTTTGCACTAAGGATTCGTAGGCGACTCCACCAGTTTCATTGTATGTGGCAAGAATTGCGGTCCCAGTAGCACCAGCAACTGTGAATGTAGCGGTTGAATCTAGGACATTTCTACCGACAGCGATATTTTGCGTGGTAGTGTAACTGTTAACTGACCTGCCAACCATGTAGGAATTTTGGACGAGGCTTGGGGTTAAGCCTATATCATAAAATGCATAGTTTGAATCGACTGACGAACTAAGAACCCCAACCCAAATATCAGTATCTCCGATTCTTTGACCACTAGCAACAGTACGTGTAATAGAGCTTCCAGTGGGGTCATTAGTGGCATAAAAGGTGATGACACTTCCATTACTAGGTTTAAAATGATTAGCACTGAGAAAAACATTTTCACTGACAAGCGTAGCCCATTTACCAGTGTTATCGATCCCAACTCCAGATAAGTTCATGTTGTTAGCTATAAAAGTTGGGTCATTCGAGAAGCGGTCGTTAGTCGCTGCTGTAGAGCTTATAATCTGAATTGCCAGTAAAGGGTGGCTGAGAATAATGAGCGAGAAGAAGGAAAGAAGTAATATTTTTATTTTGATCTTCATTTGATTATAATATGCTAAATGTATCTACATTGTCAATTTTTTCTTCTTGATGTTAGCTCAGAAGCCCTAGCGCTTGATTTTTATTTTGCTCAGTTGAAGATGTGTTGACTAGAGTATTACGCTAAACAATCAGCAAAAAAGCTAGGCGGCTCTCAACAAATAACTAATTTGAAGCGCTATCCAGTCTTGCTAAGTTCAATCTCCGTGTAGAGAATACCCACACTATGTGGACTACTGTAGAAGAATTTGAAGACATCAAGTATGAGACTGCCGACGAGGGGCAGATTGCGAAGATTACCATCAACCGACCCGAGGTAAGGAATGCCTTTCGCCCTAAGACAGTGAAGGAACTTCTGCGTGCTCTCGATCTTGCTCACGAGGACCCTAAAGTGGGTGCGATCATTCTTACTGGGGAAGGCGATAAAGCGTTCTGTTCAGGGGGCGACCAAAAGGTGCGAGGCCATGCAGGATATATTGGAGAAGACGGAGTGCCACGACTCAATATCCTCGATGTGCAGCGCAAGATTAGAACCTTACCCAAGCCAATCATCGCGATGGTGGCAGGTTATGCGATCGGTGGTGGACATGTTCTTCACGTGGTCTGTGACCTATCCATCGCGGCCGATAATGCGATCTTTGGGCAAACAGGTCCTAAAGTGGGCAGCTTTGACGGTGGACTTGGATCAAGTTATCTTTCTCGTATTGTGGGGCAGAAAAAAGCGCGGGAGATCTGGTATCTTTGCCGGCAATACACTGCCAAGGATGCTCTGGATATGGGGCTCGTGAATACCGTGGTTCCTCTCGCCGATTTAGAAAAAGAAACGGTTCAGTGGTGCCGAGAAATGCTTCAGCATTCACCCATGGCTCTGCGCTGCCTCAAAGCGGCCCACAATGCAGACTGCGATGGTCAGATGGGTCTGTTAGACATGGCAGGAAATGCTACCCTGCTCTACTACATGAGCGATGAAGCAAAGGAGGGAAAGAATGCCTTCTTAGATAAGCGCGAGCCAGACTTCAGCAAATTCCCTAGAGTCCCTTAATCGATCAGGGCCATGGAATTATCAGACGAAAATCCCCAGCCACAAGCCCAGCTCGAGTCTCAGTCTGGACACGGTTGGGTGCTTTCGATTGTCATTTTTTTGATGGGAGGCTGTGGGCTTGCTTACGAATACACATTTTCTAAAATAGCCTCAGATCTGTTAGGGAATTCCGTTCAGCAGTGGGCGATCATTATCGCAGTGATGCTCTTCTTCATGGGCGTGGGCTCAGAAATCCAGCGCTACATTTCTGAAAAGAAAGTAGTTTCATCGTTGCTCTACTCCCAGCTACTTCTCGCCCTGCTAGGTGGCTTCGGCCCTATTCTAATGCTTTGGGCATTCACCTCGTATCCCTATCACTACGGACTCGTCCACTACGGGCTCACTAGTATCATCGGGATCATCATTGGGTTTGAAATCCCGCTGATTTCAAGAATCAACGCAAGATTCTCAAAAGACATCAGCAGCAACCTCGCACGCGTGCTTAAGATGGACTACATCGGGGCGCTCGCCGGCGCTCTGCTATGGGTATTCCTATTGCCGAAGTTCTTCTCGCTCAGCGAAACGGCCTTCGTGCTCGCCTTCATCAGCCTCGCCTCCACACTTCTCTGCTGGTTCTATTTTGCCCGAGCCATCAATCTTAAACCGATCTTTCTAACAACATTGGTAACAGTCAGTTCACTACTCGGATACGGATTCACGCAAACCAATCAATGGTCTCTGTCAGCGGAACAGAAAATTTATGCCGACCGCATCGTTTACATAGAAACCACGCCCTACCAGCACATCGTCCTGACGCAGAGCAATCATGGAAACCTTCGCTGCTACATCAATGGTCACATCCAGTTCTCCGCTAATGATGAGCGTATTTACCATGAGCAGCTGGTCCATCCCGCGATGGCCGCTCACCGCGCTCCGAGAAATATTTTAGTCCTCGGCGGGGGCGATGGGCTCGCTGTGAGAGAGATCCTAAAATACCCCAGCGTAGAGAAAATCACCCTAGTAGATCTAGACCCAGCCATGACGCGGCTCGCGGCTGAACACCCGCTTTTCACTCGTCTCAATGACTCCTCACTGACCAACGATAAAGTCCGACTCGTGGATGCAGGCGATGGTGTCAGCCAGGGAGAGAGCTACACGCTGGAACGAGTGAGCCAGAACAGGTCAGTCCACGCAGATTCCCTGAAGCATAAACCTGAGCTAAATGTCATCAACATCGATGCCTCAAAATACGTGGAGCAGGTAGCCGGTCTCTTCGATGTCATCATCTGCGATTTCCCTGACCCATCCAGCCCCGATCTTGCGAAGCTCTACAGTATGCACTTTTATGGTTCTCTGATGAAGAAACTCGCCCAAGATGGCTTCTTAGTGCAGCAGTCCACCTCGCCGTATCGGGCGAAAGACGCCTTTCTTTGTATCGGCCGCACCATGCAGAGTGTGGGCCTAACAGCCGTGCCATATCATGATCACGTTCCGTCATTTGGCGAGTGGGGATGGTGGATAGCCACTCATCCCAGCTACGCAAATGAATCGCGGCTAAAACAACAACTTAGAGGTGTAAACAAACTGTCGGATTATACTCGATACCTCACCCCCGATATTATAAAGTCATCACTAAGTTTCGGTAAAGAAGATCTAAACACTGGTGAGACAGACATCACCACTATTACCAACTCTGCCATCCTGAATCATTACCTGAATGGCTGGATCGAATAACTAAAATTGAACAGAATGAATATGAAGATGACAAAATTTCCACCAAGTCTAACTCTAGGCATCCTCGCTGTATTGAGTCTTATTTTATGCACCCAATGCAGCTCTAAGAAAACCTATAGCACAACGGTGACCAGCTATGCGGCGGATAATTTAGACCTCAAAGCCGTCACGGCACTCGCCACAGAAGTGAAGACCGCCGAGGAACTAGAAAAAAAACTTAACGACCCCGCTACTAAAATCAACAACCTTGATCTCAATGAAGATGACAAGATCGACTACATCAAAGTCACCGAAATTACTGGCGATCAGAAAGGCTTCTCACTGACCGTAGAGGTGCCATCTGAGAAAGGTGTGGAAGAGCAGGAGATAGCCACCATCCAGTTTGACCTTACTAAGGATAAACAACGCGTGCAGACTCATGGCAACAGATACATTTACGGACCAGGTTACTACTATTACGGTAGACCCCGCTACTCTATGTTTCCAATCGGGGGATACTTTTCACGTGATCACCGGCCTCATCGATCCCGATATGGCTACAACAATAAGCCGAGTAATTTTAGCTCTAGTAAGCCAATGCCGGCGAAAGATTACACCTCCTATCGTAAGTCACAAGCGAGCGCGAAAGGCTATGGTAGTAACATCAAGATGAACAAAACATCTAGCATGGCGAGTGGGATCAAATCACCCAACGCCAATAAGGTAGCCAGTAGAATTAAGGCACCGCTAAAGAGTCCTAGCACCGCACAGAAATCCTACCAAAAATCGAGCCCATCCAAGTACACCAAACGGGTGCGATCATCCTCAACAAGCCGCTATGGGAGCAGTAGCTCCACACGCTCAGGTAGCTCCTTCGGAGGCGGAAAATAAACGAACAATCACCCAAAAAATTATGTTTGACCAAATCTTTGACCTATCCTTATTCCGCGAAATAGCAGACTGGCGCGTGCTTTGCTACATCCTGCTCGCCTTAGTGATCCTCTTTATCGCTAAGCTGATCAACGGCAAGCTATCCGACTACGAGCTAAATCATGAGCTCACCGAGAATGACAACAAAGCCATCGCTATTTCCTTCTCCGGATTTCTCATTGCACTCTGTATCGTCATCAGCGGAGTACTCTTCAGCCCCAGCTCCGTGGATTCCATGGATGAGGCGGCTAGCCCCTTTCTCCAAGATATAAAAATGACCCTCATTTGGTCTGCGGTGGGTGTGAGTCTGCTACTCATTTCTAGATTGCTCTGTGACAAACTGATGCTCCCTAGCTTCAGTAATAAAGTGGAACTCGTTAGAGACAGAAATGTCGGTGTAGGATTTGTTCAAGCAGGCGCTTACGTTTCCACGGCGCTCGTGCTGAAGGCATCACTCTCGTCGCCCGTTGATCTACCATTGTTAGAAGACATTGGTCTCACCGCCATTTGGTTCATCGTATCGCAGATACTCATCATTCTCTATTCTATAGCCTATCAGAAAACGACCAAGCATGACATCCACCAAGAGCTTAAAAATGACAACGCTGCGGTGGGGGTTGCGCTCGCTGGTAACATCATTGCATTTGGTATTTTGCTTAGCTTTTTCATCGCCGTTTACGATAGTATTCTAGGGCTAATAATCTGGGCAGTTCTCTCCATGGTCATGCTTGGCTTGGTGCGTTTCGCCGTGGATAAGCTCATCCTCCCCGGACACTCACTCAGCACTGAACTAAGTAAGGACAGAAACTGGGGAGCAGGAGCCATCGAGGCCGTCACCGCCATCGGTGCCGCACTCATCATCACCGGTGCCTTCCATTAATCATTCACTTCACATGACAGAAATTTCTCTACCGACACTCCACTCACCCAAAGGCATTCATTACCTGTTAGAGTGCTCCGGCATCGATGCTGCCATCCTCACGGATAAGGATCTTTTAGAAAAGATACTCCATCAAGGAGCCACAGACGCGGGCGCCACTATCGTGGAAACCACGATCCATGAGTTCAATCCACACGGCCTCAGCGGAGTCATCGTCATCGCAGAGAGTCACATCGCCATCCATACTTGGCCGGAGCATCAATACGCAGCCATCGATATCTTCACCTGTGGCGATGCTCTCATCGCTGAGAAAATTTATCAAAGTTTGATCCATCATCTCAAGCCTACCACCCACACTCACCAGGTCATCACCAGGCAGCCTCCAGGTAAGAAGTAAAAAGTAAGAATTAAAAGGTGAGTCATCAAATGATTCGCTTATTGTTCTGTCTCGGGGAGATCTAATAATCTGTTCTAATTCTTGACCGATCTCCGCGCAGCCTTTAACTGTTATTGATGACAATTCATATTAAATCAGCAGTGGTGCTTCTAGCAGGGAGTTTATCATCAATGGCGGAGATCAAGATGCCGGCATTTTTCTCAGATGGGATGGTGCTGCAACAGCAGACTGGGGCAAAGGTCTGGGGAAGTGGTGATGCTGGCGAGACTGTTCAGGTAGAGTTCGCGGGTCAAAAACTTACCTCCAAGACAGGTGAAAATAGCATGTGGATGGTAGATTTTAAAGATCTTAAGATGAGTAAAACTGGAGCCACTATGACGATCTCTAGCGGGAAAGATAAACACGTGATCAAGGATGTCGTCGTCGGTGAAGTCTGGCTTGCGAGTGGGCAGTCTAACATGGAGTGGACAATGAATAGAACGACGGGGGCTGAGGATGCAAAAACCGCCAATGATAGCCTGCTACGTATTTATGTCTCTAAAAACGTCACTGCTGTGACACCTGTTAATGATTTTGAAGGAAGCTGGAAAAAAACGCAGCCTGAAAACACCTCAGGCTTTACTGCGGTGGGGTATGAATTTGCTAAAAATCTAAGAAAGAAACTCGATGTCCCAGTCGGGATCATCGAGTGCTCGTGGGGTGGTAAGCCAGTTGAGTCATTCGTCAGCGTGGAAGCGCTGAAGGCGCTGCCTGAGGCAAAAGTCGTGATTGATAAGAAAGCAGCTTTAGTAGCTAAATATGATCCTTTGAAGGCGAAGCAGAGCGATGAGGCAAATATGAAAAAATGGAAAATGGCAGCTGCTGAGTGGAAAAAGACTAAAAAAGGTAAGCAACCTAGAAAACCACGATTGGCAAGTAATCCTGCATTGAATTCTTCGCTTCACTCCACTATTTATAACGGAATGATTGCTCCAATCGTAGGCTATGGAGCGCGTGGTGCGATCTGGTATCAGGGCGAGTCAAATGCGAATCCTGCCACAGGTCCGCATTACGGAGAGCTTCTCAAGTGCCTAGTCCAAGACTGGAGAAAAGCATGGGGTAGCGACCTTTCATTTTATTATGTGCAGCTTGCTAACTTCACCAGAGGCGGCAAAGATATCCCTAATTGGGTCGTTGTACAGGATGAAATGCGCCGTCTGTTAGACGAATGTGATGGAGTAGGTATGGCAGTGATCAACGATATTGGGCACCCTACAAACATCCACCCATCTAACAAAAAAGATGTGGGCGAGAGGTTAGCCCGCTGGGCGCTGAGTAAGGACTATGGCGATAAAGAGATGGTCGTTTCTGGACCACTCTATAAGAGCCACGCGATTAACGGAGCAACCGTAGAGGTAAGTTTTTCCCACAGCGCAGGAATAAAAGCTCGCGACGGGAAAGCACTCGGTGAATTTGAGCTTAGTGATGCGAATGGTAATTGGCACCCTGCTGAAGCAATGATCAAAGGCGAAAAAATCATCGTTTCTAGCAAGCTAGCCACCAAGCCAAGCAACATCCGCTTCGCTTGGAAGAGTGACCCAACCAAAGCAAACCTAGTCAACGCCGAAGGCCTGCCTACCAGTTGCTTCGTGGGGAAGTAACAACGACACTTTGTCGCTGGGACATCTAGATAGATTTAATTAGCTAGAAGCGATAAAGCGTCGTTTCTAGTTGGTTTACTCACCGTCACTCTGATCCACCTTTCTAGAGTAGAGATAGCCGATGATCAGCAGCACTACTCCTAGGGTGATGAAGGAGAAGATGCGGAGGATAGCGTTGAGTTTCCAGACATCCACTCCATATACGTGCACTACAGTGCAGCCTAGGATGATGAAGGCCATGGTGCGGAAAACGATGTCTTTGTTGATAAACCCGAGGCTGAGGATGATGAGTCCCACCACTGCCCAGACGATGGATAGTGCCGAGCCATCATAGAATCTGCTGAGGTGCTGTGAGCTAAATATCCATAGTGCGAGACTGGCGATGACGGCGATGCCGCGCTGGGTGGAGAGGTAGTAGGCTGAGGTTGTGAGTGAGATTCTCGTGAGCATGAACTTGCGGCAGAAATAGATGGCCAGAGGAAGCAGCGCGATGAGGTCTATGGTCAGCTGGTGAGTCATTGGTCTAGCGACTAGCGTGGCGTGCATGATGCTATAGAGATAGAACACTCCCGCGATGGTGGTGAGGAGTCTGGTTTCTTTCTGATCTAGTAGATGATAAACTCCCGCTGTGAGCGCAAGCGTGAGTTCCCAGTGTCCAATGTAGGTGATCTGCCAGAGCGCAACCATGGCGGCAGTGGCGATGGTTAGCATCGGGCTGATCCCCTTAAAATGCGCCAGATGTTTTTGCTTGATAAGCACAAGATGGACTAGCGGAATGAGGCTGATGACGAGATGCAGGAACATGTGTGAGTCATAGAAATGATCGATATAAGTCACCAAGCTGGCGAACCAAGCAAAGGGGTAAACGGTGAATCCTAGAATGGCGATGAAGCGTAATTTGTGGGCGATGAGCTTTTGATAGATCGCGTGATAGGCAAATGGAATGAGTGATCCAATGAGTAGAGCAATCGTCACATTATTTATGGAAACTAGAGTGATAAGTAGTGAAATGGTAGCGGCGACCAGGTAGGCGGTGTATTGTGTGTGTGGCTTGCCGCGCTTGATGAAAATACAGAGATTGATCGTCGTGGCAGCGAATAGGATGAGGGTGATGAGGAAGAACTGTGCGGTACTAAATAGGCTAAAATGCTCTAGGATCATTACACACGCGATGGCGGAAAACACGTGAACTGCGTGGCAGAATTCGGGGAGGATATTTTTTCTGTTAGATAAATACTGATACAGCGTGAAGGCGAGATTTAGCGAGAGGAAGAGGGTGATCTGAGAGAATACTGGGATCTGTGCGGAGATGATGCAACAGCAGCTAGCGATGATGCTAAATAGCGCGGGGATACAGCGCTGCAGAGGCTTGGTTTCATCAGTGGGGGAGACTCCAAAATGCGCGATTACTGAGAGCCCTAGATAGAGCAGCGCCATGATGATGTGAGTGAGAGTGAAGTCTGTAAGATTTGCGCTAGTGGCTTCGAGGTAGATAAAGAAGCCTAATATAAGCACGAGGTAGGATGCGATGGTGAGTGAGATTTTCTGAGTGCCCTCTGCACGGCAGGCCGCGATGAGAAGTAGCCCAGCCTGGAGCGTGAGTGAGTAAGCGAGTGAGGGTCCAGTGAGCTTGAGACAGAGTGCTAGCGTGATGAGCGCAGTTCCCTTGAGTAGAAACAGTGAGCGCAGATCGAATCTAAATGAAATATTGCTAACACTAGAGGTAAGTTTTTCACCAAATTGGAGGAAGAGTGCGAGACCAATAAAGACAGATCCGATGACCGCTGAGACAGGCCAGAGTGGCTCTACCCAGAGCTGTGTTTGAAAGTCGACACTCATTAGTATCACCAGAAACGCGTTGTTCAATGAGGCGAAGGTCATCATCTGAGTTCTACTAAATGGCTGATCTTTCGCAGTGCGAGGGAGCAGAATGGATACGGTGGAGAGCACCCAGTAGCCCACAATAAACCATGAGGTGTGCTCATAGGTGGTGGCTCCCTGATTCACTAATATCTGCCAGAAAATAAGCGAGAGATAAGCTCCCAGCATAGAAACAAAACCGATGGATGCGGAGCGTAATTTGTGCAGCAGAACCAGACCTGTCAGAGTGAGGATCAACCCGGAAACGAGAGAAAATGCACCCACGGGATTGATTGAAGTGCTATAGTAAGCGAGCGCGATGGAGCAAATGGCGGTGAGGTTAGAGCGTTTCCAGAGGGCGTAGGCAAGACATGCCGCAGCACTGGCGGTGAGGAGGACACCACCGAGAAGTGCGGAATCGATCACCTTTAGCCGCTCAATATGATGCGCAGCATAACTGGTGTAATAGAGCGTGGCGATGCCACCAGCCGCCAGGACTTTCCCGTAGTTCGAGAGTGCCGCCTTGGCCTTTTCAAAATAAGTTCCCAGGCCTAACAGAAGTGCCGCCAGGGAATACATCCCACCAAGTCGCGGGCCAGCACCCCACTCGGTGATATAGTTTTGGTAAGTGAAGTTACTTAAAAAGATCAAGCCAGTCAGCAACGAGATAATACCGAGTCTAACAAACCACACCTTACCAAAATCCTGTTCCATCGTGCGGAGGTCGCGCTTAGGCTTAAGAGTGGTTTTAGGAGTGGGCTTGATCTTAACCTCAGATGTGGGCGAGAGGGGTAAGGGCGGGCTAGGCTTAGATGTTTTTTCGGTAAGATGTTCAGGGGTCTTGAGGTTTTCTAACAGAGAGACTTCTTCTGCTCTCTTCTTGATCGCTTTGATTTGCTCTGCTGTGCTCTCGCGCAACTGCTCAGGCTTCGCCGTTAGAGACTGTAACTCATTCCTTAGATCATAGATATCATGCTTATGATCTCTGAGTTCCTTCTCCAGAGTCCATTGCTGAACCTCTAAATGCTGAATTTTCTCCTCCACAGTCTTGCTCGTCATAGCAAGACTTTAGCTCTAGTGGGGAGAGTTCTGGAAATCGATAATAGAAACTATAGTATTGATTTAAGTGATGTTAAACTTGGCTCAGGACTACTTAGCGAAGGCCTGGATCTCGTGGATGGACCAGAATAGACCCTTCTTAGATTTGGTAGTGATACGGAAGAACTTAGCGCTGGTGGCTGGGAATCCCACGCTGGTGAGCGAGTATTCACCCTTTACGGTCTTCTGAACCTTATTCCATTGACTACCGTCGAGTGAGATTTCTGCTTGATAACTTGATGGGAAATCATTCGCGCTATCGGCAGAGTCGAGTCTAACAGAGGTCAGATTGACCGCCTCAGGGAATTCGATCTGATACCACATGCCATCTTTCTGACTAGCTCCCGTAGTGTAGCGTGATTTACCTTTACCATCGATCGCCAATTTAGCTTCTTTGTTATTATGGCTGGCGGTGACCTTCCATCGTTTTCTGTCGAGTGCTTGAGGTACCGCATTACTGAGACTTGTCAAAGTCCATAGTTCGGTTCTGTCTTTTGTCTTAGCTCTCACTGCGGCTACTTCTGCGGCCTCTACACAGCCGCTATTGTTACCAAATTCATTTTTCAGGTAAGTGGCGATGTCTGCGATCCACTGATCGTCTTGTGATTTCATTGAGACCATGGGTGCGGTGTATTCCTTGCCGTCGACTGGTCCTTCTAGTCCATGAAGTACGATATTGATGAATTGCTCATGGTGTCCGTTTACCGATGCTGAACCAGCTAGAGGAGGAGCCATTCTGGTCTTTCCAGCAAGTGTGCCTTTACCGTCTGCACCATGACAGGATGTGCAGAGTTGTTGATAGATTCCCTTGCCACGCTGGTGCTGCTTGATTGCTGCTTTTGGTAGATTCAGTCTGGCAACTTTGGCTTTAGTGTTAGGGATTGTCTGGAGGACTCCTGGTGATGAAGATTTCGCTGCAATGGTGTAAAGTTCACCGCTGTTCTTAAATTTAAGCAGTTTCGCTGTATTGACCACTTGCATGACCACTTGAGGATCTTTGTCTGAGATCAGCTGGGAGATGCTTGACTCAAGTGAATCAGAAGCTGAGTGCTTAGACTTGATCAGTGTCTCGGCGATACGGATAGCAGAGCGGCGGACTTCTGGTTGTTTATCAGTGAGTGCGGCTGTTACATGCTCTGGAGTGAGTGCGCCCATCCCTTCGAGCGTCCAGAGTGCATGAATCTGAGCGAGGTGCTTACTGCTCTTTGCTAGTTCTACCAGTTCAGCAGTGACTGATTTGTCAGCGCGCAGGACGAGTATTTTCTGAGCGGTATCTCTCCACCATCCATTCGGGTGGCTGAGGTGCTTCACGAGCTCGGAGGACTTCGCGCCTAGCATGTTTGGCTTGGGCCCACGTTTGAAATCCTTGTGAACGAGTCTGTAGATGCGTCCGTGCTGGATGTTCTTGTCTAGTCCATAATTGTTGATCACACCACGCAGGTATGAGCCAGGCTTTGTCCAGTTACTTTCCTGGATGATGCCACGATACATATCGACAATGTAGAGTGTTCCATCTGGTGCAGTGACCATATTGATAGGACGGAAATTAGGATCGCTTGAGCGGATGAATTCACTTTTTGGATGTGCATTACTAAGATAAGTGACACCGTCATTTACATCGACCTTCGCGCGGCGAATGAATCTTCCCACTGGCTCTCCAAAAAATAGGTTCCCGTAGAGTTCCTTGGGTAATCGATCGCCACGGTAGATGTCCTGTCCGCAGGTGGCGGTAAAATGGTTGAGGACTTTACCGGAGGAAATCGGCTTACTCCCTTCGAGCGGCTTGAGACGTCTTGGACCACCTTGCACATCAGGGATATCGCAAATAGGGTAAACAGATTTGAAATCGCTTTCCTGTTGGTTTTTAAAGTTAGAGCCACCGTAAAGGATTGGGAATTGGTAATTAACTGGCCCTCTCTCTCCTCCTGCATTCACGAACCACGGCTTACCATAGTTATCTTGGGTGAGTCCCCACTGACCGCCGTTTGGTCCAGTTTTCTCTGTGTTGAGGAGTTTGTCTGGACCAAACTTGTGACGCGCTGCTGTGTAGGTGGTGTAAACCCAGTTATCGAGTGACCAAATGAGACCACTGGGCTGGTGCTCCATATTTCCGCCTCGGTTTCCGCCTTTGTAGTAGAGAGATTTCTTGTCTGCCACACCATCGCCATCGGTGTCTTTATAGAGCCAGAGGTCGAGAGTGTTGGTGATACCGATTACGATGCCATCCTCAAGAGGGAGCACCATGCGCGGGATGAGAAGGTTGTCGATAAAGACGGAATGCTTGTCATATTTGCCATCACCATTGGTATCTTCATGTCTTGAAATACGGCTTGTTGGGTTAGTTTGCCCAGTGGCATTACCATCTTGCATGTAGGTGTTCATTTCCACTACATACATGCGGCCGTTACCATCGAAGACAACAGCTGTAGGCTCGGTGATGTGAGGCTCTGAGAGGACGGGCTCTAATGAGTATCCTTCTGGAAGTTCCATTGTTGCAATGCTCTCCTCAGGGCTGAGCATTTTGACTATCTTGTAAAGCTCAGGATCAAAGGCAGACATCGGTGCAGTTTTTGGCTTGGCATGAGCCAGTAAGGAGCAAGCGAGAAGACTACCGAGAATGACAGAAGGGGTGATATATTTCATGGTAGTAAGATCTACTTAACCCATGAAATCGCAAGGAAATAATACTTTTTTTTGAGTGGAGATGGAGTTTGAAGAAAACATAGAGTTCATCAAATAAACCAAATCCAGACAAAGAAAAACCGGAATCTGCACATGACAGATTCCGGTTTTGTGAAAATTAAATGCTTGTCTCTAGCGGTGCTTGCGCAGGATGAGAGCAAGTCCTCCAAGACCGAGAAGAGCTGTAGATGATGGTTCTGGGACAGGAATTGTAGCGCCAGTAATATCGATATTGTCAAAATAACTATCGGTTTGAATAGTTCCAGACGCTGGTGCCGAACCAAATGCGAAATAGACCACATTAGAGTCGAGCGTATTGGTTCCAGACACACTATTTGTGGCGCCATTACGTTGATTCGTCATCGTATACTCCAGAGTTCCAGTTGTGCCGCTCGAAGGTGTCCAACTGAAAGTTACTGTATGCCACTCGAGAGTATTTCTGATATCAATCCCTCCGGTTGAGGTTCCTCTGCCACCTGCCCCATCAATCACATAAGTTCTGTTACCAAAAGTATTCCGCCCCATGGCAGCTCCGATAAATTGCCCAGCATCGCCGGTAAGTCCACTTGCACTGGTAATATTACCCATAAGAAAAGTGCTACCAAGATAATTATCGGTAGTAGCCAAACCACGGTCAAACTGAAAATCAAAGCTGCCAGTTATTGCTTGAGTAGCATCAAAAGCCGTTCCTCCGCTGTTGAGTAGATATCCTCCCGGGACAGATGTAGTGCCTGAGTTAGAAGAGTTGATCACTCCACTCGTAGTAGGTGTCGCGCCTGTTCCCGCAGCGGATGTATATGTTGGTGTGCCAGTTGCACCTGTTTCTGTCTCGAATGACCACCCAGTGGTTCCACTTTCGAAATCAAGGATGACTGACGCTGCATTTGCGGAGGCAAAGCTACCCACTGCGACTGCGGTGACTAGTGTTGTGTAGTTCATTTTTTTCATTTTTTTCATTTTTTTTGTTTTGTGTGTGTATCCAGAGAACATAACATGCTTCCATTGTTTAAAAAGAAAAAGCGTATACACCATCCTGACCCACATGCGGTCAGGTTAAATAGCTACTTTTAAGTTAACACTCGATAGAAAAATCTGCTACGCTGCATCATGTCTCACCTTAAAGTCCTCACCATCGCCGAGCAGATAGCAAAGCATCTGCATCAGGAAATCATGTATGGTCGATGGCAGGAACTCATTCCTGGACGCAATGAGCTGGCTAAGGAGCTAGGTGTGAATAGCAAGACAGTGGAATCAGCATTGCGGCAGCTTGAGAAAGAAGGGGTGCTCATCGCGCAGGGGGCTGGCAAGCGGAGGCGTATTAAAGCCTCTTTGAAAATGAAGCAGGTGTCTAAACTCAGGGTAGCGTTGTTGCTGTTGGATAAGATGGATGCCTCAAATATCTATATCATCGAGCTCTACCACCAGCTTGAGGAGGCTGGTTTTACCCCCTTTTACTCGGAGAAATGTATGTCTGAACTTGGCACGGATACCAATCGTCTTGCCAAGTACGTCAAACAAACCGGGGCGGATGGCTGGGTCATCATTTCCGGTTCACGCTCGATTCTGGAATGGTTCTCCGCGCATGAAGTACCGGCGTTCGCCATGTTCGGGCGCCGTGGTAGCTTGTCCATCGCTGCAGTGGGTCCTGATAAAGTAGGCGCCATCACTAATGCCACGGATCGCTTACTTGAACTCGGTCATCGGCGGATTTCACTGCTCTGCCGTGAGCAACGGCGTATTCCTGAGCCAGGCTTATCCGAGCGCGCCTTTCTTGGGAAGCTAACGGATGCTGGTATAGAAACTGGTAAATTTAACATGCCCGACTGGGAGGAGAGCAAGGATGGTTTTAATAAAATACTAGATTCCCTTTTTGGACCTACTCCACCTACGGCACTGATCGTTGACGAAGTCTTTTTGTTTAATGCAGCATATTATTACCTCACTTCCCGTGGGATGAGGATACCCGAGGACGTGTCACTCATCTGCACAGATAATGACCCAACATTTGCGTGGTGTTGTCCTTCTGTTTCATGTGTTATCTGGGACTATAGCCCGGTTGTAAGGCGGGTAGTCAGATGGGTTAGCAACATCAGCCATGGGAAAAAAGATTTACGGCAGACCCTTACCAAAAGCGAGTTCGTGGAGGGAGAGACTATCGGTCAGGCTAAGTAGCTAGGTAACTCGCTAGCAGAGCATTCAGGAATTTCATGGATTATTCCTCTTTCGTAAGTTAAACTGACCTCAGATGAAACACTCTTTCCTACTCAGCTTCCCACTCGCCATTGCTTTATTCTTTGCTGCATCCTTGATGGCGGAAGACTCCGCGCAAAGCAAAACTTCCGCAAAGAAACAACAGCCTTTTTCCTTTGTGCAGATGTGCGACACCCAGTTGGGCATGGGTGGCTATGAGCACGACGTCATGACCTTCAAGCTGGCAGTTAAACAGATCAACTCGATGAAACCAGATTTCGTCGTCATCTGTGGAGACCTCGTGGGAAAAGCTAACGACAAGACCTTCGCTGACTTCAAAGCCATTAAAGCCGGCTTCAAGATACCCTGCCACTGTGCCGCTGGAAATCACGATGTGGGCAACAAGCCAACTCCCGAGTCGCTCAAACGCTACCGTGAAACCATCGGTAAAGACTATTATTCATTCGAAAATAAAGGATACACCTTTGTGGTTGCCAATACCCAGCTATGGAAAGCGCCGCTTGCGGGAGAATCCGAAAAGCACGATGCCTGGTTCAAAAAAACACTGGAAGCCGCCAAAGCAAAAAACTCGCCGGCAGTCATCGTCGTTCACTACCCGCTCTTCCTGAAGGAGCCAAATGAAAAGGAAAACTACTACAATATCGCTCAACCTAAACGACAAGAAATCCTAGATTTATGTGAGAAAAACGGCGTCGTGGCCTTCCTCGCCGGACACACCCACAAGCAAATCACCAATGAATACAAAGGGATTCAAATGGTGAACGGTGAAACCACCAGCAGGAACAATGACGGCCGCCCCATGGGTTTCCGCCTCTGGAATGTCGATGACAAGCAAGGGATGCGGCACGAATTTGTAGAATTGGAAGGCATGCCAGAGAAAGAAAAAAACCCGAAGTGATCTAGCTGCTAGCGGTTATTTTTTCTCTTTCTTATATGACTCAAATAATTCTGTAGGTCGGGCCTGGTCGAGTTTGCTGATGACACCAAGTAAGGTTTCGTAACTGGCCTTTGCTTTTCCCTCTAATTGGTCGATTGTTAACGCTTTCGGACCGTAAGGAGCTGAGTAGTCGATAAACTCTATCTTTCCTTTCGTCTTCATCCGGCGAATCATGTGCGTCCGAGTGCGGGCTAACACCTTGCCTTCCCACCAGACGTAGGTCCACGGTTTCACTCGACCTGGCTTCCCCTGAAGAGTGCTCCAGAAGCTAACGCCATCGATGTCTAGGTCAGTCGGGATCGTAATACCACTGATCTCACAAATGGTGGGGAAGATATCAGAAAAATCAACTAGGACATCACTGACGATACCGCTCTGGATTTTTCCAGGATAACTGACGATGAGTGGGACGCGCGTGCCATTGTCGTTCATCTGTCCCTTGCCGAACTTGATTTTTTTCCCATTGAGCGATGTGATGATGGGCCTGTCAGTTCCGTTGTCGCCGGTGAAGATGACAATGGTATTTTCCCGCAGCTTGTGTTCCTCAAGCTTAGCGATAATACGGCCGACCACCTTGTCCATGTGGTGGACCATCGCCCCAAAGTGTTTAGGATCACCTTTGTAGGTTTTTGAGCCCTCGGATTTAGGATCCCAGCCCTTGCTGTCCGGAGTTGGGGTGAACGGGCAGTGGGTCAGTAGCATCGGGTAGTAGGCGAGGAAGGGTTTCGCTTTGTTTGTTTCGATAAAATCGCAGATGAAGTCGGCACAGACATCGGGTCCGTATTCGCCTCGGTTATAATCTTTAGGCTCGCCGTTGATCTCAACCCTTGGATTGCTAAAACGGGTGTCGTGAGCTTGTCCCACGCGGGTGCGTTTGCGCGTGTGCTGCCAGAGGCACGACTGGTCGAAACCAAAATGTTGTGCGGAATCCTTCTCGCTACCGAGCTGCCACTTGCCGGCGATGCAGGTAATGTATCCCGCTGCCTGGAAGGTGTGGGCAAAGGTCTTTTGTCTTCGGTCCAATAACCCGAAGCGCACATAATTGCGGACATTGAACATCCCCGTCATGATCTTCACCCTGCTAGGAGTGCAAATCGGATTCGAGAAGCAGTTGGTGAAACGGACTCCGCTGGCAGCGAGTTTATCCAGCACTGGAGTTTGGTAGTCATCACACCCGTTGGCACCGATACACTCGTAACCCAGATCATCGGCCATGATCAGGATGACATTGGGTTTATCTGTTGCGGCGAAGGATGACGAACTAGCCAGAAGCGGCATCATCCACCAACCCAGCCATTTTATGAGAGATTTTTTCATACATTTGAAATTATGCACCGTCTCATTTTGCGCACCAGAAAAAAACTACCTAGCGGCCTTGTCCTCAGGGCAGCTGGTTGGCTATTTTCTGAGATTTATTATTCGCTATGGTATAAAAAATGACTTTAGAAGAGATGTTCCCCACAAACGTTTTTATGTGGGCATTTTCTAAGTAAGTTGCTAATAATGGATAGATTACAGCTAGAATTTAAGTTCGGCGCTATGTTTGAGTCTGCGTGTGGCCGTGGCGTATAGCTCTTTATATCTGATTCTCGCGTAATTGTAGATGATATGGTTTATGTCTCCTGCTGACATCAGTACTGCCTCTGCGTAAGCTTTGGGGCGGTAGTCTTTATCGAGGAGTTCTTTGCCAACAATAGTGTAGATTCTTTCTTCGAGTGTCGCATGGAGCTTTTCCTGATCATCTGGAAGTGAGGTGATGGGAGCCGCAGTGTTATTCGCTCCGGGACTTGGAATAGATGTTTTTTCAGCCATAATGTTTAAGATATTCTAATTTGGAATAATGGGGAAAGTCGAGGATGATATTTTTGTCTAACCATAGATACTATGGCCTAATGTAGCGGCATGACAAGGATTTATAGTTGAACTGTGCTCAGGACGCAGTGCCTTTATTGAGGCGGAGTAAATAGCTCTTCACTCCAGGAGTCAAGTGAAGGGTCACTGACTTTGTGGTAGAGGTCTTCTATGTCCTTTGGGTTCCGTTTTAGCCTGAGGTAGAGAAGATAAGAGGCCAGAGTGTCTTGCTCCTTATCGGTAAAGTGAGTAAGCTCTTTTTTGAGTTCATCAATTTCCATGATAGTTGATAATTTTGAGTGGTATGAGTGAGTCTTCGTAGTAGCTGAAGAATATGTATTAAAATGGGAGGTGATGCTTCTAAGTTCAAGCCGTAAAGCAGCCTATTGATTTGTGGTATTCTATCTGGGTAATGGATAAAAGGATCATCCGTAAATTTAAAAAGCACCGAACAGAGTAATCTCTGTCGTTGCTTAGGCTTGGTGATTATCTCTGTTACTTACTGCCCGCAGGATTGATTTCTGCTTCTAGGTTTGCGTCTAGCAGCTCGCGGCGTAGGTTGATACCTCTAAATTTACTGAAGAGGTAAACGATCGGTGATGCGATGAAGATCGATGAATAGGTTCCTACTACAACTCCGATCATGATGGTAAGTGAGAAGTCTGAGAGAGCCTGGCCACCAAAGATGAAGAGCACTAGCACTGCCATGAAGGTCGTGACCGAGGTAAGGATAGTTCTTGAGAGAGTGGCGTTGATCGCCTGATTCATCACGTCCTTAACTTCACCACGTTGGGTTTGTAAGCTCTCGCGGATGCGGTCGAATACTACGATGGTGTCATTGATCGAGTAACCAGCGATGGTGAGGAAGGCACCGATGTGGATCAGCGCTAATTCATCACCCACCATGAACAGCACACCGAGGCAGATCAGGATATCGTGAAGTAGTGCGAAGAATGCTCCGACGGCGAATGAAAACTCGAATCTAACAGTGATGTAAATCATCACCGCGATGAGTCCAAAGCCGAGAGCGTAAATAGCGTTCATGAGGAACTCACCACCCATCGAGGCACTGACAGATTCTGAGTTTGCTTGAATCACAAATCTCGTCTGGGTATCACCATTACCATCTAGGTATTCCTCTTTGTCATTGTATTGAGGTAGTGTTTCCCTGAGTTTATTAATGATGTTCTGAGTGTCTGCTGGGTCGCTCTTAATAGAGATGATTTTACCTGAACCGGCAGGATCCTCTACTTGGAGGGAGGCGTTCTTGCTCGGCTTGGCGCTTGAGATGATTTCATTTAGCTTTGCTTGATCCACTTCCTGACCTGCAGGAACCGAGAAGCGGGTGATGTTTCCGCCAGTGAAGTCGATACCGAGGTTGCCTTTGCCTTCGACGCCTACGAAGGTGAGTCCACCTACGATCATGATTGCTGAGAGGGTAAAGGCATATTTGCGCTTGCTGAGAAAATCAATCATTCGCTTAGGGACGAGGTCCATAAATTTAATCTTCTTGAGGATGCCAAGGTCTGCGCTCCACCAGAATAGCACGCGGGTGCAGAGCAGTGAGGCGAGGAGTGTGCCGAGGATACCGATGGTGAGTGTTACGGCGAATCCTTTCACTGATCCAGATGCCTGCCAGAAGAGAATCACCGCTGTAATAAGCGTGGTGACGTTCGCATCAAAGATGGCTACGAAGGCCTTTTCATACGCGGCTCCGATGGCGGTTCTGACAGATTTTCCTCGCGCTAGCTCTTCTCTCATGCGCTCGTAGATGAGCACGTTCGCATCCACTGCCACACCGATAGTGAGGATGATACCTGCGATTCCTGGTAGGGTGAATGATGCGCCGAAGGCTGCCATAGCACCGAAGAGGATGATGATGTTTACCATGAGTCCGATGAGGGCGATGATACCTGCGAAACGGTAATAAAGGAGAATGAACAGGATAGTGAATGCGAGACCTACGATACCGGCATTGATGCCCTGCCTAACGGTAGCTTCACCTAGTGAAGCAGAAATGGAACGCTGCTCCATGACCTCGATATCGTTTTCGAGTGGATTCTGGAGCGCTTTGGTGAGGTCGTCAGCTTCTTTCTTGGAGTCTAGCCCGGTGATGACGAATCTCTTGCCGAGAGTATCAGCGTTTAAGGTAGCGTAGTTGACCACTTTGCCATCGAGAACGGTAGCGATCATGTCGATGTTCTTAGTAAGTGTGCCGGTGAATTCTTCCATCCGGTCTCCGCCTTGACCAGTGAGCTCGATGTTAACGATAGAGAAGTCGCGCGCATCCACGAAGGCCGCTTTCACGTATTTACCTGTGAGCGCTTCTCTACGTTTAATGAGAACATTTTCAAACGTTATTTCTTGTGTGTCTTCATTCACTACTTTGTGAGGGAGGACGGTATAGCCCGGGATGATCTCTCCCGCTGCTACTTGATCAGCGAGTTGTCTGGATTCTCTATGAACACTGTGGATAGTGAGTTTAGCAGAAGTAGTGAGGAGCTTGATGAGTTCGTCTGCCTCTTGGGGTGAGAGTTTAGGGATCTGGATCTCTAAACGGCGACCCACGATGTTTACGCGGGCGTCGAGTGTGCCTTTGGAATTGATACGTTTCTCTAGGATGGTCTTCGCAGAGTCCATCGCTTCTGGAGTGATCGGTAGCTCTTCAAGATTGAGTGGGTCGATGTTTGGCTTAACCTCTAGGATGACAGATGTTCCACCCACGATCTCGATGCCGCCGTTGAGGTTATTGGCTTCGGTAAATGTCATTTTACCGCTGAGAACTTTGCCGAGGTTACCAGGGCTAATAATGGCGAAGAATGAGCAGATCGTGATGGTGGCTACGATGATGGTTCCGATGTTGCGCTTGTGCTTGAGTTTCTCAGTAGCGAGATACCAGAAGAGCAGGATGAGCACGGTGACGCCGATCATGAGAACGGTAGTTCCAGATTCAGCATTAGTGGCTGCGAGCAGTGTAGCGAGTGTTGTCATAAAATGTGATTGTTAAAAATACGAGTATGGGTGCACCATCTTTCAATGAGCGGTAAGTTTCATAACGCTATTTCAGCCAAGGTCAATCCCTAGTTACTCTAAGTAGTAGTTTTAAATGGTCACTTTAGTAATAATGGGGCTTTATGGAGTTGAACCACGTGCAGATAGCGACACCTGGGGAGCGCTTGTCCTAGATGTCGTGGCTGCTATTTCTTGTCTTCTGACAATGCCTGAATCAATAGTTTGGCAGTGGCTGCACTGGATGCTGGATTCTGGCCGGTGATTAAATTTCCATCCCGCACTGCATGCACCGCGAAGTTATCCCGTGTTTCCAACTTTGCCCCTAGCTTGCGCAGTCTGGTTTCGAGCAAGAAAGGCATGTCTTTAACTAATTTCACTGCACGTTCTTCTGAATCTGTAAACGCGGCTACCTTCCTACCTTTAACGAGAGGAGTACCATCTTTTTTTACGACGTTCACCAGTGCTGCTGGCCCGTGGCAAACAGCTGCGATAGGTTTGGCTTGTTCGTCAAACTCTTGGATAAGTTTTGTGGCGGCAGGGTCTCCAGCCAGATCAAACATTACACCATGCCCACCGGAAATAAAAATGGCAGAAAAATTCTCTGTAGTCACCGTCGCTAGAGCTTTGGTTTTCGCTAAACGCTGAGCCGCCACCTTCCAGGCTGCAGCCTGTTCCGCGGTTGGCTTACTGCGTGGGTCTATCGGTGCAGCGCCACCTTTCGGCGTGATTACTTCCACTTGATAACCTGCATCGGTAAATGCTAGATAGGGAACGGCAAATTCTTCAAGCCAAAGTCCCGTAGGCTTTCCGTTCTCCATTTTTGCAGCCCCGGTAACCAGTATTAAAATTGTTTTTCCTGCTACAGCTTCTTTTGCTGTGAGCGAGCTGATGCCAGCGCATAGGATGAACAGCATACTGATCCAATTTCTGAGAGATGTTTTTGTTTTAGTCATAGGATACCATTGAGATGTTATTAGTTAATAGCAATTTATTTTGATCCTAATCCTATGAAGCCAGGTTAATTAGATGCTTGAATCCACCTTATTTACCTCGTCTGGGCAGGTTGTCAATTCACAGCCACTATTCAAAACTAACCATTCCCAGAGTAAAGCCGGGTTATTTTTGATGATGGAGGATCAACGCGACGGCTTTTTTCGCGAAGCGTTGGCCGAGGATCTTGTATCCCTCGGGGGTGTAGTGCAAGTCGTGGCTGATTTTGCCGTCAGCTTGCTTTTTGTCGTTTAAATCGTCGGTATCTATCCAGCCGCCGCGTGGGGATGATTCGGCGAATTCGACCTGGGTTTTGCGGATGTATTTTCTTCCTGCCAGTCTCTTTTCTACATCGAGCCCTGCGTCACTGATGCGACCGATGACCAGATTGATATCCTTGAAGGCGAGGTCTGTCTGTAACTGTTTGAGCAGTTCCTTGAGATAAGCGTCGTAGGCGGTGTTATTGAGATCTGACTCACCTTGCATCCAGACGAAGGTGATCGTCTTGATTATCTCCCCTTTGATGGCGGCCTTCACTGAGGTGATCAGCGGATCGTAAAGATTACCTCTGACCTTGGGAACCCGCCCTGTGGTTGGCGGTGGGGTTTCGTGGTTCGTCTTAGCCCAGCTACGGATCGATTGTCCGCTGTGGGCTTTCTTAACGACAATGATGTTTTCTTTGCCAAACTGCTTTGTAACAGCCGGGGTGAATGACACTTCCGGCTTCATCCCGACCATGTTCGACTGGCCCGAGAGAATAAACAGGTGCTTGCCACTGGCCATCGCGATGCTGACAGAGCAGATCTGGAGAATGGCTACGATACAGATGACAGATTTCATCGCTTTACTTAATGGTATTACGTGATGCTATTACTTAATAGGAGTAAGCGTGAAGCTCCTGATACTCAGACCTTTGTTGGGCGCTTTTAGAGTGAGTTGAAGTTTGTTTCTTCCTGCGTTTAGCTCCATGGGCACTGGCTCGGTCTCCATCCAGTCACCTATGGTAAACGGGACGGTAACTTCGTGCATGTTGCGTCTGTTTGCGCGGATAGTGAAGGATCTATCTACAGTAACTGTTACCACATTAGCGGTGAAATTGTATGTTCCAGCCTCGGGGATTTTGACAGTATAGGACCGCAGTTCAGGGCGGTTCCCAGCGAGGTTATAATGCAGTTGCACAAACGTATCACAATGACTTTTCATAAACCGGACTTTCTCGGTGCTCAACGGCTTAGAGCAGGCTGCAATGGGAATAGTGATGACCCCATTTTTATCGGTCGTGATAGTTTTGTCTGCCTCAGTCAGCTCCACCTGTGGAAATTCTTTCTCTTTCTCTTTTAGTGGGCCATCTAGTTCTTCAATCCAATCTGAATTGGGAGATACCGCAGCTTCATTTGATTCAGCAAACTCGGAACCGACGGCTGCGAGTGCCTTCAAATTAGCATCTTGCACGATGGCCAATTTTTTATAGTGAGCCAATGATTTCCACAGCCCGCCACCGACGCCGAATTGCCTGCGGGCAACGATGTCTTCAGCGAAGGCATCACCTAGCCAATTCATTCGGTGGACTTGGTGATATTCCTTTGGAATGCTGCGTCCTTTGGATTCTAATTCGAAGTCGAGACCACACTGCCCGCGGAAATGGTTGTGCGTCCAGTGTGCTCCAAAAACGGTAACCCATCCATCTGGCGTCCAGTGACTGATTGCGGCATGCCCAGTTTGCGGAGCGGGGCGTGAGGGAATACCAAAAGCGTGGGTAGCGGTTCTGCCGGTAAATGCCCGCGGTCCACAGATGCCACCTACAAGGAAGTAGCTTTGCATCGAAGATAGGTTGTATTTCTCACGCCCAACTGCGCGCGCCCCGCCTGCATTTGACGTATAGGGGACATCGCTTTTGGTGATGCGGCAGTAGCGCCATTTATAATCTAATTTCATATGATCGGGCCGATAATTACGGATCATTTTTCTCATCCAAGTCACTGATTCAAGAGGTCTGAAAGCAAAAATGAAGCGACAATCCCAAGCCGTTAGAGTGGAGAAGGCGGGATCCAGCTCAGCATTGAGGAAGGCTTTTTCATAGCTCAAGTAATATTCCACTATGGCTTCTGGAGCGGTTTTCCCTTCTGGCACGTGGTTTCCATCGGGGTGCTCAAGCGAGCTAGCAAGTGCCCATAGGCGGAAAAAGTCCTTATCCGCCGCATTCTTGCTGGCGTCTTGGATGGCCTTGTAGTTACGGATCGACTGTCCGTACTTGTTCTGGTAAGCACCGCCCAATTCCATGACATCGACAATTAGCTTGCCGTCGTTGAGTAGAAGATCGACATAGGATTTCTCCTTTTCGCCCAGGCTGGCAAAGGCAGCCATCTCTCGAGCACCGACGGTTAAGAGGGCGCATTTCGCAAGTTTTTCATGCATTTCGTTACCTTTGAAGAAAGGCTTCATCTCTTTGTGCACCGCTCTTGCAGCGAGCAAGGCATTGGCTTGGGCCTCGGCGTACGCTGGGTTGCCAGCACAAAACGTAACTGGTGCCATTTTTAGATCATTAGGGTTCGGCAATGTTGGCAGTTTAGCAATTTCCCCATGGGCCGCGAAATAAGCGGCACTCTTTTTCTCATCCATTTTGGGGAGGGAAGCCAAAATCTCTTTCTTGAGAGCATCGAGCGTGCCGGTATACGTGACCAGAAGCTTTTCGCCCTGCGGGGTAAGAGGCTCGGGCTTTTTAGCCGCCGCGGAAAAAGGACACAGGCCGATCAGGGCTACTGCCGCTAAATGAAAGATGCTGATGTTTATTTGTATTTTCATAATTTAAGGTCCCCCTTATACGTTAATTTGGCAAGCACTCTTTCACTCTGTTGCGAAATACTTAGGAAGTGGTCGCGGGATGTGGAATGGCTAGATTCCACTATGATTGCTAGGAATTTGCTTTTTGGGTGGTGTCCCTGAGGTTTATTGAGGAAATCGGAGAGGGGAAGAAAGGGGAAGAGAGGGGCTTGATAACTTAGTGAATAGTTTCATCAATGGATGGTGTGCTACAACAGTGAGACATCATCAAGCCACGATAGATAACAATCTCTATTCGGTAAAATAGAGTTTCTCTTGAT
>CAWVXI010000032.1:0-34339 GCA_963934155.1 uncultured Verrucomicrobiales bacterium
CGATCTCCGCTCCTCATCAACCCACGGTGCCAATAACCTCGCCTTCGCCATAGAGCAAACTTACCAGCTACAAACCAACAAGCAAGATATTTTCCTTATAATTTGTCTGTCTTCTTATTTAGTCTTTGTCTTCTTATTTAGTCTTCTTATTTATTTTATGGGAACGTGTGTGTAAATTGGCGGTGGTTTCTAGCTTGGCGTGTCCTAAGAGTTGCTGGATGAAGCGGATGTCGGCTCCCCCTTCGAGCATGTGCGTGGTGCAGGTTTCTTTTTTGCGAGTGCCTACGAGGTAAGTGCAGATTTCTACGGATGAATTCTTTAGGTTTTTATCTCCTGCTTGATTATCTACTTGATGAGTCACTCATTACTAATGCCTCTCCGCTTCCCAGTATCCTTTCTTCCAGCGCATGTGCTGGGGTGGGACTAGGTCTAGTGGTTTAGGATCACTTAAGAATTCAAAGGTAAATGCCAGCGGCTGAGCTCCTGGTCTTGCATTTTTGGTGTGGCGTCCTTCTCCAGAGTGCTTGCCATAGACTGTCATGGACCATATTTTTGGTCGGGCTGGGGTTCCTTTTTCAACTACAAGATTACCGCTGAGTGCTCCTGAGAAGGTGCGGGATTTATCCTTTGTCTCTAGGTTAAACTTGCCTACTACCTTGTAACTTTTTGATGTCTTTGTGAGATGCAGTTCGGCGGTTTTGATTTCATCCTTTTTCCAAGCCGGGCCCTCACCACGGGTATTATCGATCAAATGAAATTTAGCGATCCGAGTAGTGATCCGCTTCGGGAAAGGAAGCTTCTGGCCTACTTTCAGCTGGCTGATTCCCTTGGTGAATTCAGCCCATTCACTTTGCTTGATCCAGAGGTGACCAAGCGCGGCATCAGCACCTACTTTGCCCTGACTATCCCATCTTGTGATCTTACCATTTGTCTCGGTGAGTGCTCTTGATTGCACTTCTACCACGATGTCTTTCGCCGGATCTATCGGGCGAACATTCACGGTGTAGTCTGGATTCTTCATGTCGGGGATATTGAGCTTCCCCTTTCCTTGCTGTCTCCACTTCTTTGTGCCTTTTAGCATTGCTGCCAGAAATCTATCTGGATCAGATGTATTGATAAATATGAGTAAATCACCCTGAGATGTCGTAAGATACGAACCTTGCTGGGTGTTGCCGTTCTTCCCTCTGCCCGCTTTTTGAGCGACTGATCGAAACCAGAGTGATGCCTCGTCCTTCGCTCTGCGGCGATACCAATTATCGCCAACGACAGCGATACAGTTTTTATTTAGCCACTTGATAATTTTAGGATTTGAAAAGATGAACTCACGGTTCAACACACCATTATTTCAGGTGCACCCCATTGGGTGACCGTCCATTTCCCAGATAAAAATCGGCTTCCCTTGCTTGGCTGCCATCTGTCTGGCTTTCCATAAATCTGTCTGCCAATCGATTTTATTCTTCCAGATAGTTTCTTCTTTCGTGGCTTTGACGAGAGTTCCCACACGCTCGAAATCTATGGGCTGAGCCGAGCTATGATTGACGAGTGACAAATGAATGGAGCAAACTCCGATAAGCAAAAGAATAATATTCATCCATCATTCATACATGACACAGCCTATAGATGTCAAACAATGAAGGATTCTTACTAGAATCTCATCCCCTTGAAATGACAGATAAAGCAAACAAGTAATATACTTGTTTCTCTTAACTAAAAGTAACTCTCATTTAAGTAGCACAATATTCATATTAACTTTTATTAAGGAGATTATAAACAACTTTTTTAGAACCTATCAGTTCTATCTAACATGATCAGTAGACGAACAAATATTTCAAAATGGGCAGTAAGATTGATACTCATAGTTTATTGTACCGGGATAAGCATAGACTGTAATGCTCAAGGTCGAAAGAATGCGCAGGAAGGCAATAAAGGGAGAGGTAAGATAGGTGAAAACTCATCCCCTGTTGGTGCGAAGGGAGTTGTTTGGTATGCAACTTGGGATAAAGCAAAAGCAGAAGCAACGCGAAGCGACAGACCTATTTTCTTTATGACCGCTGCCTATCAGTGTTCTCAAGTCCCAGGTGTTTACTGACCTGGATACACCAAAAGTGAGTTCAGTTTGTTCTCACAAGAAAAGTTTGTTACGCTTTCCGATAAGTTTGTCTGTGTCAAGTTGGCAACATTTGAAAATCAGCAGCATCAAGACATATGCAAAAACCTTTTAGGTGATGTAAGAAATACCTCCTTCACCATTTTCGATCCCACCGCGAAAAATACCTTGGTAAAACCATCTCGGAGCCCACGCATGACTTTTGGCGGGAAGTCGCCTTACGCGCAGATTGAGGAGATCGCATCAAAGTATAAGTATAAGTCATCAGGAAGTGATGGCAAAACGGTATTACAAGATTTTCATAGCCTCAAGCAAGCACTAGTCGCTAGCTCTGCGGATCAGAGATTATTAGTGCTAACTATTGGGCAAGGCACAAATTTCAAAGAAGCCATCCCACAAGTTTCGAAAGTTTTTAATCACCAGGATGTGCGTGGTATTGCACATTACGATCAAGTCACATCAGGATCCGAGAAGTGGCAATCTATTGTGAAAGGAAATAAAATTTCCGATGGACATTATATTGTTAAAGTCGAGCCATATGGGCGATATGGCACCGTCATCAACGAACTTCCACTAACAGCCTCTTCTTCGACAATACTAGCAGCATTAAAGGAATCAAATAAGGCATTTGCCGCATCAGAGAAACGTAAAGATTATCAGGCTCATGTGAAAACAGGAATTGACCAAGGCATCCATTCAGACACAAATATTTCACGCGCTGCCGTGAAAGCCGGTAAGAAGAGATAAGGATGTTTCGAGCATTGAAGGGAAGGGTCTTTTAACTCTTACAACATTTCCCTAAATTTAAGCAGAACTTTCTGTGAGCGGAACAGATTAGAAGAAAATTCAATTTCTAAAGCGTTATGATCAGCGCTTTTGGGGTGAGGAGTGATGACGCTGTGCAGAGGCGCTGGTGTTCTGGATGTTGTCACCTACGATGTTTTCTGCCCTAGTGGAGACAAGGGAGCGGTCTGTTGCTTCTTTTTTTACACCCCATCATACAGTGTTGTCCTCCTGATTCAACTCGGAGATTGGAAATCTCCGGCACATAAAAAAAGCCCGAGCCACTTTCGTGGATCGGGCTTGTGAATTTTTTGCTTGGCTAGCGTTCTAACTACTCGCCACCGAGGAGCTTGGTTAGCTCGTCGTCGATGTCGCCTAGTGGATTAGCTGCGTCTTCTGCATCTACTGGAGTTTCTGATGGAGCGGTGCCTTCGGCGCCTGCTTCACCTTCTTCTCCTTCTGGGACTTCGTCCACGACTGGTACTGGCTCCTCTACGGTGAACTCAAAGCGGCTCTCCTTATGCTGCGGGAATCCAGTTCCAGCAGGGATGAGGTGACCCATGATGACGTTCTCCTTGAAGCCTTTAAGCATGTCGATTCTTCCGAGCGTAGCAGCCTCTGTGAGGACACGGGTAGTGTCCTGGAAGGATGCGGCTGAGATGAATGAGTCTGTCTCGAGTGATGCCTTGGTGATACCGAGTAGTACTGGCTCGCCTTCAGCTGCTTGTCCACCTTGCTCAGCCACCACGCGGTTGGCTCTCACAAATGCGGTGCGGTCAACTTGGTCGCCCCAGAGGAAATCACTATCGCCTGGCTCAGTGATCTTCACTTTACGCAGCATCTGACGGATGATGATCTCGATGTGCTTATCGTTGATCTCAACACCCTGGACTCGGTAAACTTCCTGCACTTCGTTTACGAGGTGCTCTTGGAGAACTTGAGTTCCACAGGCTTCGAGTAGATCTTCTGGTGAGATAGCACCTTCGGTGATCAGATCACCAGCTGCTAGTTTCTCACCTTCGACTACGATGATGTGCTTGTTCATTGGCACGAGGTGATCAGCTGACTCACCGCTTTCAGCAGTGACGATGACTTTCTTCTTGCCGCGAACATTTGCTCCGAATGAAACGAGTCCGTCTAGCTTGGAAATAACCGCTGAGTCCTTTGGCTTACGTGCCTCGAACAGCTCGGCAATTCTCGGAAGACCACCAGTGATGTCCTTCGTCTTCGCTACCTTACGCGGAGTTCTCGCTAGCATGGTTCCACCACCGACTTTCTGCTTCTCTTTCACAGACATGTGAGCGCCAACGGGGATCGAGTAAGATGAGAGAACCTCACCAGACTTAGGATCTACGATGACTACTTGCGGGTGAAGGTCTTCCTTGTGCTCAGTGACGACCATTCCTTTGTTACCCTGCTCGTCTTTCTCGTTAGCTACGGTAATACCGGTGATCATGTCGCGGAATTCTACCTTACCAGCCTGCGCTGTTAGAATAGGAACGTTGTATGGGTCCCAAGATACGAACTTAGCACCTTTCTTCACTTTATCGCCATCTTCAATGGTGATAACAGCTCCGATGACGAGGTTGTGAGATTCGATCTCTAGTCCGTTTTTGTCTTGGATAGAAACAGCACCGTTCTTGTTGAGGACAACGTAGTTTCCAGAAACGTCCTTAACCGTGCGAAGCTCTTTGTAAACCACTTTACCAGAGTTCTTGGCTAAAATCTCAGGAGTCTTAGCTGATGACTGAGCCACACCACCAACGTGGAATGTTCTCATCGTAAGCTGTGTTCCTGGCTCACCAATTGACTGAGCAGCGACGATTCCTACAGCTTCACCCTGCTGAGCGATTTTGTTGGAAGCGAGGTTGAGACCATAACAGTGAGCACATGTTCCTGTCTCTGCCTCACAAGTGAGGACCGAGCGGATTTTGAGGTGGGTGCGGCCGATGGTTTCGACAGCGTTGGATTGCTCCTCGTTGATGATGTCATTGACCTTGATGATCACGTCACCAGTGACTGGATCTGTCACTTCCTCACATGATGTGCGGCCGTAGATACGCATTGGTAGTGTTGCCACTTCGTCGTCACCATCATAGATCGGTGCTACTGTGATTCCATTTACTGTGCCACAGTCTGACTGGTGAATGATCACGTCCTGTGAAACATCTACTAGCTTACGAGTCATGTAACCGGAGTCCGCAGTCTTCAGCGCCGTATCAGCGAGTCCCTTACGGGCTCCGTGAGTGGAGATGAAGTATTCGAGAACGGATAGACCTTCACGGAAGTTCGAGGTGATCGGACGTTCGATGATTTCACCAGATGGCTTAGCCATGAGTCCACGCATTCCTGAGAGCTGCTTGATCTGTGCCTTATTACCACGGGCACCAGAGTCAACCATCATGAAGAGTGGGTTAGCGAGTTTAGTTCCATCGTTATGCTCTAACTTGCGATAGAGTGCGTTCGCGATATTGTCAGTAGCGTGGGTCCAAACGTCTACCACTTTCTGATAGCGCTCGTTGTTCGTTACAACACCATTACGGTAGAGTTTCTCTACTTTCTCGATCTCTGCGTAGGCTTTCTTTAACTCAGCTGGCTTCTCTTCTGGGATTACCATGTCTACTAGACCGATGGATGTTCCTGAGCGAGTCGCTTCTGTGAATCCGAGTGTCTTGAGAGCATCGAGTGCGAGAACTGTCTCATCCTTACCAGACACCTGGTAACAACGCCAGATGACGTCACCGATCTGCTTCTTACCAACAGTGAAGTTGATGAAGCCGAGTCCTTCAGGCCAGATCTCATTGAAACGCACTCGTCCTGGGGTGGTCTCGATGATTTTAAGCTTCGGGTCACCGTAGACAGTATCCTTCTCGAAGTCCGGGTTACGAACGCGGATAAGGTCGTGATACTTCACCTTGCGAGATGCAATGGCGAACTCAACCTCCGTGGTGCTCGCGAAGAGCGGTAGGTGATCTTCCTTCTGCTCCTCTATCTCCTTAGCGGTGCGCTGGCGAAGATAAGTGAGGTAGTAAGTTCCAAGGATAATATCCTGTGATGGAGTCGTGATCGGCTTACCAGATGATGGTGAGAAGATATTATTTGGCGCTAGCAAGAGCTGGCGACATTCCATTTGTGCCTCGATAGAGAGAGGAACGTGAACAGCCATCTGGTCACCATCGAAGTCAGCATTATAGGCTGTACAGACGAGTGGGTGAACACGGATCGCAGACCCCTCAATGAGCACTGGCTCGAATGCCTGGATAGACAGTCTGTGCAGAGTAGGCGCACGGTTCAGCATCACTGGGTGACCTTTGGTCACTTCAGCGAGGATGTCCCAGACCTCAGTGGTCTTTTTATCGATCATCTTCTTAGCAGAGCGAACGGTGTGGCAGTAGCCGAGTTCCTTTAGTCTGCGGATGATGAATGGCTCGAAGAGTGTGAGTGCCATCTTCTTAGGAAGACCACACTGACTTAGCTTCAATTCTGGTCCAACAACAATCACGGAACGACCTGAGTAGTCTACTCGTTTACCGAGTAGGTTCTGGCGGAATCGTCCACCCTTACCTTTAAGCATGTCTGAGAGTGACTTTAGAGCGCGGTTTCCTGCACCTGTCACTGCTCTGCCGTGACGTCCGTTATCGAAGAGAGCGTCCACAGCTTCCTGTAGCATGCGCTTCTCGTTTCGGATGATCACCTCTGGAGTCTTGAGCTGAAGAAGGTTTAGAAGACGGTTGTTACGGTTGATCACACGACGGTAAAGGTCGTTAAGATCTGAGGTAGCAAAACGTCCACCTTCGAGAGGCACGAGCGGTCTGAGGTCTGGTGGGATCACAGGAAGAGTATTCATGATCATCCACTCAGGACGGGTCTTAGACTGGAGGAATCCTTGAGTAAGCTTGAGGCGCTTAGCAAGTTTCTTCATCGTCTGTTTAGACTTGGTATTCTCCATGTCTTCCTCGAGTTCTACAAGTAGCTTAGCGAGGTCGATCTGGCTGAGAAGGTCCTTCAGAGCTTCTGCACCCATGGTTGCGCGGAATGCGTCTTCACCGTAGTCGTCCTCAGCATCGCGGAGTTCTGTTTCAGTGAGGAGCTGTCCGTGTTCTAACGGAGTGTCACCAGGCTCGGTGACGATGTAGTCTTCATAGTAAATGACGCGCTCAAGATGGCGGGCGCTCATGTCTAGCATGAGACCGATTCTTGATGGCATACACTTGTAGAACCAGATGTGAGTGACGGCTACTGCTAGCTCGATGTGACCCATGCGCTCACGACGGACGCGAGACAAGGTTACTTCCACACCACAGCGGTCACAGATGACGCCTTTGTGCTTCACTCGCTTGTATTTTCCACAAGTACATTCCCAGTCACGTGATGGACCGAAAATTCTCTCACAGAAGAGCCCACCTTTTTCAGGCTTGAAGGTTCTGTAGTTAATTGTCTCAGGATTCTTGACTTCACCCTTTGACCATCCGCGGATGATTTCAGGATTAGCAACCGTGATGGCTACGTGGTCAAATGATTCTGTCTTGTCGTCAACTCCGAAGAGTTCGCGTAAATTTGTTTCAACACTCATGTGATTAGTTATTAGTTATTGGTTAATAGTTATTTGTTGATTAGGGCTGCTGGGGCAGCCTTCTTATTTGTGTTGATTAGAGAGTGAGGTCGTCTAGGTTGAAGTCAGCGTCATCGATCTTGGTCTGTGCTTCGTTCTTGGCATTGAGTCCCTTACCTGGACGAACGTCTAGGCCGAGTGACTGCATTTCCTTCATGAGAACGTTGAATGACTCAGGAGTTCCAGCTTCTAGGTTGTTATCGCCTTTAACGATCGCTTCATAGATTCTTGTTCTTCCTTGAACGTCATCAGACTTCACGGTGAGCATTTCCTGGAGGGTATAAGCAGCACCATATGCTTCGAGTGCCCATACTTCCATCTCACCGAATCTCTGACCACCATACTGCGCCTTACCACCCAGCGGCTGCTGAGTAACGAGTGAGTATGGTCCCACTGCACGAGCGTGGATCTTGTCTGCAACAAGGTGTCCTAGCTTGAGCATGTAGATCATCCCAACCACTACTGGCTGGTGGAATGCGTCTCCTGTGCGTCCGTCATAGAGAGTGGATTTACCACCTACTGTGCCGTCCTTACCGTCGCCGATCCAAGTATAGCCGCGAGTTTCAGGCTCGTTTGCTTTACGCAGGCGAGCTTTGCCTTTACCGTCACCGATCATCTTAACACCGTCGACCTTCTTGGCTTCACTCATGAACTTCCAGATTTCAGATTCAGGAATACCATCGAAAATCGGGGTAGCCACTGTGAATCCGAGAGCCTTAGCTGCAACACCGAGGTGAGTCTCAAGAACCTGCCCTACGTTCATCCGAGATGGAACACCGAGTGGGTTCAAGCAGATATCAACAGGAGTTCCGTCTTCTAGGTATGGCATATCCTCTTCAGGAACAACAATCGCGACAACTCCTTTGTTACCGTGACGCCCAGCCATCTTATCACCGACGCTGAGCTTACGCTTCTTAGCGACGTAGACTTTAACTTCCTTAACAACGCCTGGATCTACTTCGTCTCCTGACTCCATCTGGTCTAGTCTGCGCTCACGGTCTGTGTCTAGCTCTTGGAAGCGGGACTCAAATGATGAGATGATTTCTAGGATCTTGTTACGGATCGGTGATGGGTCGATCTCGATGTGATCGTGGATCGCTGCTAATTTTCTAAGTAATGTCTTAGTGATCTTACGGTTCGCCGGGATGATGATCTCACCTGACTGCGCGTTAACCACATCAAGAGGAATCTTTTCACCGAGTAGAATATCAGAAAGCTTCTCAGTGAGCTGGTCAGTGAGTCCATCTTTCTTCTTCTTGTAGTCAGTGTTGATCTTCTTAAGCTGCTTCTTGATCTCCTCAGGATTTCCGCCTTCGCCTTTACGCTTAGCGATTCCATGAGTAGAGATGCGGATGTCCTGCACGATGCCCACTGTTCCAGATGGAACGCGGAGTGAGGAGTCCTTCACGTCCGCTGCCTTCTCACCGAAGATCGCGCGGAGGAGTCTCTCTTCCGGTGCGAGTTCAGTCTCAGACTTAGGAGTGATCTTACCAACGAGGATGTCGCCAGGCTTCACCTCAGCGCCAATGCGGACAATTCCGTCATGGTCGAGATTCTTCAGGGCTTCTTCACCTACGTTTGGAATATCACGGGTGATCTCTTCAGGTCCTAGCTTAGTGTCACGAGCGATACACTCATACTCGGAGATGTGGATAGAGGTGTAAATGTCCTCTTTCACCACTCTTTCAGAGATCACGATAGCATCCTCAAAGTTATATCCATTCCAAGGCATGAATGCCACGAGAACGTTACGACCGAGAGCGAGTTCACCGTTTTCTGTGTTCGGTCCGTCAGCCATACACTGGCCGATCTTGACTTTCTCACCACGTTTGACGATTGGCTTCTGGTTCATGCAAGTTCCAGCGTTTGAGCGCATGAACTTACGTAGTGGATAGACGAAGATGCCATTGGCAGGATCGCTTTTCACTGAAGTAGTGTCAGACAGGAATGCCTCGTCGCTCACAGGAAGAACACCGTCTTTAGTGACGACGATCATTTCACCTGTGGATGCGGCGACGATTCCATTTGACTCAGAAATAATAACTGAACGGGAGTCATGTGCTGCCTTTTCCTCTAGTCCGGTGCCCACGAGAGGAGCATCTGAAACGAGAAGTGGCACGCCTTGGCGTTGCATGTTAGATCCCATGAGTGCGCGGTTCGCATCATCGTGCTCTAGGAACGGGATGAGACCAGCCGCAACTGAAACTAGCTGCTTAGGAGAGACATCCATGTAGTGCACGGTGCTAGGCTCCATCTCAAGGAACTCACCACGCTCACGCGCTGTGATTCTCTTGTTAAGGAAATTCCCCTTCTTATCGAGCGGGTTATTAGCCTGCGCAATGAGGTAGTTTTCTTCCTGATCCGCTGTGAGATACTCGATGTTGTTGGTAACAATACCTTTCTTCACCTTGCGGTAAGGAGTCTCGATGAATCCAAACTCGTTGATACGAGCGTATGTGCACATGGAGTTAATAAGACCAATGTTCGGTCCCTCCGGAGTCTCGATAGGACAGATACGTCCGTAGTGGGATGGATGAACATCACGCACCTCGAAGCCGGCACGGTCACGATTAAGACCACCAGGTCCTAGCGCTGAGAGACGGCGTTTGTGTGTGAGTTCTGCCAGAGGATTTGTCTGGTCCATGAACTGTGAGAGCTGTGATCTACCGAAGAAGTCTCTTACTACTGCTGAGAGCGCCTTAGGGTTGATCAGCTTCTGTGGAGTCATTCCCTCGATGTTTACATCGAAGAGAGTCATACGCTCTTTCACGAGACGCTCAGTTCTAGCAAGACCTACGCGGCACTGGTTCGCGAGAAGCTCGCCAACGGCACGGACACGTCGTGAACCAAGGTGATCGATGTCATCGAGGACTCCGTCGCCTTTCTTACACTTGAGGATATACTTCACGGCATGAAGGAAATCTTTTCCTACCATCGTGCGCTCACCTGACTCGACATCAATGCCGAGCTTCTGGTTGATCTTGTAACGTCCCACGCGAGTAAGATCGTATTTCTTAGGATCAAAGAATAGACGTTTTAGAAGTGCACGCGCGTTTGCCGCTGTCGGAGGATCTCCTGGGCGAAGTTTACGGTACATATCTTTCAGCGCAGACTCTTCGTCATGTGCTGGATCCTTCTTGAGTGACTTGAGAATAATCTCGTCTTGGCGAGAATCGATAACTTCGATTTTCTTATGGTCGAGAGCGAGAAGCTGCTTCACTACACCGATGGTAAGTGGCTCATACTTCTTAGCGATAACAACTTCGCCATCCATGATGTCTTCAAACACGACGCGTGATGAAAGCTCCTCTTCATCCATCTTAGCAGATAGCTTGAGGCTCTCAATGTCGTAGAATTCTTGCACGATAGAACGTGTGTCAGGATATCCGAGTGCACGGAGGAAAGTAGTAGCGAGGAACTTACGACGACGGCGACGGCGGTCGAGATAAACGTAAAGTAAGTCGTTGGTGTCAAACTGAGTTTCCAACCATGATCCACGGTCTGGAATGATGCGGAATGAGAAAAGCTCTTTTCCGTTCAGGTGGAAAGACTTCTCGAAACAGATACCAGGTGAACGGTGAAGCTGGGAAACAATCACACGCTCAGCACCGTTTATCACGAATGTGCCCCGGCGAGTCATCATCGGCAACTCGCCCATGTAAACGCGTTCCTTCTTATTTCCTGTCTCATCCTTGAGCTTGAAAGTAACGTAGAGAGAAGCGCTGAAGCTCTCACCAGTCTGAAGTGATTCTAGAGCAGTAGCTTTCGGCTCTTCGATGTCATAGTCTAAAAAGCCTAGCTCAATAGTCTCGTCATAACTGTTAATAGGGAACACCTCCATAAGCACGGCCTGGAGGCCTGTTTCGATGCGCTGGCTAGCAGGCACCTCTTTCTGGAGAAAGTCCTCGTAGGACTTGGACTGCACCTCAATGAGGTTTGGTGGTTCAATAGCTTCTTCGATGGATCCAAAATAGAGTCTTTCAGGCATGGTAGTAGTTGTTGTTTGTCGGTTTAAACCAATCTAAAGACTCGCGTCTTAGTCTGAAAATTGGCGGTGAATGTTAAATATGACCGGTGTCTGTCGTGATGCATCTACACTGAGCGTCCTCAGGCATTTCCGCTGAACAGAATTCAACTATTATTTTTGAAAAATAGTTGAATTCTAATCAATGAATGGGTGATTTTATAGTTGATCTTTCTAGTTTCGTTCTAATTCTGATGGTTATTTACACCCAGAGGCGCAAAAAGGCGGCTTCGTTTTGAGTCGAAGCCACCTTAGTGTGAAATTTTAGTTAACTATGTAATACAGAATGAGTTGCTGAGTTTATTGCCGGAGGAAAATCAGTGTGAATCATCATGTTATTAGTAGTCTAGTATGAGTTGGAGCGTGCAGGAGCGTCTTATTACACGTTTTTCTAGACAAAGTCAAATTGATTTTTGATAAGCAAATCAAAGTCAAGTAGAAATTAAAGATTTATTAAGTATTTTTCAATCTTTAAATGGCGGATAGACCATCCAAGCTCAACCTATCAACTGAAATAATCTTCCAGCTATATCCACATCTTCAAAACGCTCATAATTTCACCAGTAATAGAAACTCTACTTGTCTAATTAAGAGAGATAACTAGAACGCCGAAATGAGAAGTAAATTGCCATCATAAGCGCTAGCCCAGTTAACACTAAACACACCCAACCAGTGAGCCAGCCAAAGCGGTTGTATATAGTTCTTCCCGACTCTAAGGCTATCTCTCCAGTTAAAAATCCAGGCTCCATCAGTGGGATAGTGCCAGCACGGTTACCGTAAGAATCAATAATTTGGGTTCTACCTGAACTAGCGGCAACGACAATCCATCTGGCATTTTCGGCGGCTCTGTGTCTGAAGAGCTCAGCGTGTTGGTCGTGCTGGCGAGCACTCCAGGATTCAGCATCTAGGCTAGGAGCCAAGATGACGGATGCGCCATCTGCTACCATCCTACGTATCACAGATTCGTGGTCGCAGTCGAAACAGATCGGTGTGCCTATCGCCCCTATACTCGTCTTGATCGATTTTGCCTCGCTGCCCTTTTTACCATCATTGAAAAGTGGTACGGGCTTGTTTTTGAAATGAGTGCCAGCTTGCGAACCATTATCGAGCGTGATGGAAGCATTGTATGAGAGCTCTTCACCGGAATCCACAAATCCTCCCACCACCATCATCGTGCTATTCTTGAGCGTAAACTCTTACAGTTTTTGTTTGTTTTCATTCACCTCATCAAGATCACGCCCCAACGAAAGCTCAGGCCAGACGATTGCCACATGACCATCAAAGGCGTTCTTAGTCTGCTCAAATTTCTCCTCAAAACTCCCCTCTTCATTCTGGATAGCCAGCACCTTCACATCAGCTTCTTGAGTGGGGAACTTCACAAATCCACTAGCTAGCAGTATCAGCAAAAAACTTACCCCTAGTTTTCTATTAAGCCCCTCACCACGGACCAGCAATGACCCAAAGACCACTAAAAAACTCACTCCATACACGCCAACCAAGGGTGATAACCAAGTAGGTGGAAGCCCTGTCCCAGGAGTAATCCACGGGAAATGTAACGCATATATTTCTGACCTGAAGAACTCACACCCAACCCAGATGGCCGCCCCCAGAAGAGATCCCCAATACCCACTTAACTTGTGATAAGAAATCAACGCGCATGCCAGTCCCACAAATGCGGAAACCATCATCCACAGTGCTATAGAAGAGACACCAAACAAGCCCCATAGCCACGAGAGCGTCACAGCATAAAGCAAAAACCCTTGCCCCAGACCGACATAAAATGCAGGTCGTGCCGACAGACCTCGCAGCGCCATAAACAGCGGCACCCAGGCCACCACCGCCAACCACCAAAGCCCAAACGGCGGGAAAACCAACATTCCCAAAACCGAACTCAAAACAATCAACCCCAAACGAATCCAAATAGACATGCGTTTAGAATAAGAAATTTCTCTTTCCTCAACAAGCCCTATTTAGAATTCGATTTATAATTCGAATAAAACTCCCCCAACTTGGTGAGATTTCCTTTCTGATCAAACAAAGCAGAACTCGTTCCCACCTTGCTATTGATGTTAAATGAGAACCAAGCGTAACCCAAGATCCATTCCTGCTGATCCATCCAAGGCAGAATTTGCTGCATAAACCTGAGTACTTTTTCTGGAGAATGTCTGTTCTCCTGTGTCGATGAGGCGCTCCAATCTGCCACTGCAAACTCAGTGATGATGAGTGGGCGTTTGCCGTATGCCAGGTATGCCTTTCTCAGTTTTTTCTTTAATGCATCTACGTTGCCATTCCCATAATTATGGACACCGATGTAATCCACACGAAGACCCTTTTCCTTCACTCCCTTCATAAAGTCAGTCATCCACTTATTATCTGGATGGACACAGGAAGGGCTGCATAATGGTAGGTTTTGCGCCTCTAATGATTTCCAATATTTCAATGCGTCCTCAACACTGAGATTCGCTTGATTCTTTTTATCTGGCTCATTGTACCCTAACAGTATTGTATGCTTCTTCTGCTGCTTTGAAACTGCCAGTGACTTCTTTAATCGCGCTGTGATATCTTTCACTGGTGGGTTACCGTAAACAGAATATACCATCGGGGCAAAACTCACACTCTTAGGCTGACTAGACCGCAAATCAATACCCCAGCAGTAATTCCACCCTACCTTGAGCTTCTCTACTTTAGGCATGTTGCTCAGAAAGTCCCCCTTAATTGCGTTGCCTTTTTTATCCTTTCCTGGACTTCTAAGCGTGAAACATGCTCCTTTTTTATTAGGAAATGGATTTTTAATTTTCTCAGGCATTCGAATTTGAGAATGGCCTATGCCCGCCACTGCAAGCAGCAAGACAAGGATAAGCTGAATAGGGTATTTTCTTATCGTCATGTTGCCACTGACAATAATAAGATTTCTCTCCGTATAAAGAAAGAAGTTCAACTAATAATTTTTTTAGCTAGTTAATGCAGCCTGATACAGATTGCCCTTTCTTTTTCATTGCAATGCAACGCGTTTCATTGCAAGTAACTGCCGTGCTTACTATTAGAAATCTTACTAAAACTGTCGGGGGGAGAACTCTCTTCGAAGACGCTAAAATGACGATCAACTGGGGCGAACGTGTCGCTCTGGTAGGACCGAATGGTGCGGGCAAATCCACGCTATTTAGAGTGATCCTCAAGCAGGAAGACCCAGACTCAGGTACCGCTGAGGTCGATGAATATGCCATCACTGGATACCTCGCTCAGGAAGCTGGTGACCCTGGTGCGGAGACTATTCTAGAAATCGCCATCGGTATCACTCCAGAGGTAGCAAATGCCATCAAGGTCATGCGTGAGTCTGAGAATGCGGGCACTACAGACACTAAGGAATACGCGAACGCTCAGGACACTTTCGATCTCGCAAATGGCTACTCACTGGAACCAAAAGCCAAAAAGATTCTTTCCGGGTTAGGATTCAAACAAGACCAAATGAATGAACCAGCGAACACCTTCTCTGGAGGCTGGATCATGCGCGCGAACCTGGCTAGACTGCTCGTCCAAGAGCCTGACCTACTGATGCTCGATGAGCCTACGAACCACCTTGACCTACTTTCATTACTCTGGCTTCAGCGCTACCTAATGAACTACCCAGGTGCACTACTTCTCATCTCTCACGACCGTGACTTTATGGATAAAATCATTGAAACCGTCTACGAAATCGATGAAACAAAACTCACCTCCTACACCGGAAACTACAGTTCATACGTAGTGCAACGCACCAAACGCTACGAACAAAAAGTCCAGGCTTATCGCGCTGGTCAGAAGGAAATTGACCGCGTGCAGGAATTCGTGGATAGATTCCGCGGAGTCGGATCAAAGGCGTCTCAGGTAAATGAGCGCATGAAGACAATCCAGAAGCTCAAGGACAAACTCGTAAAACCACTCTCTCAGCGCAAGGTTTTCAAATTCAACTTCCCCCAGCCACCACGCTCTAACCAGATCGTAGCTGAACTCAGCAAGGTCGATCAAGCTTATGGCGATAAGGTCATCTACAAAGGTCTAGATCTTATCGTCGAACGCGGAGACCGCATCGTTCTTGTGGGTCCGAACGGAGCAGGCAAGTCCACTCTCATGAAGATCATCGCTGGTCATTTAGAGATACAAGGCGGTGAGGTCGAGGTCGGCTACGCGACTAAAATGGGCTATTTTTCTCAGCACCGTGCACTCTCCATGAATGAGTCTAACACTGTTCTCGATGAAGTAATGTCATCCAATGCCGAACTCCGCGAAGACGAAGCTCGCTCCATCCTTGGCTCATTCCTCTTCCGCAAGAACGATGTGATGAAGCGCATCCGCGTGCTCTCAGGTGGTGAGAAATCTCGTCTTAACCTAGTGAAATTCCTCGTGGACCCTCCAAACCTCCTCCTCATGGATGAGCCTACCACACACCTCGATATTTTATCTATCGAAGCACTCGTGTCCGCCCTTAAGCAATACGCGGGAACACTAGTCTTCATTTCACACGATGTCCATTTCATCAGGAATCTCGCAGAAACCACACTCCACGTGAACGACGGAACCGTCACCCGCTACACCGGCGGCTATGACTATTTCATCGAGAAAAGCGGGCTAGACGATGACCGTAGTGCAGTGACATCATAAATAAATAACATCTGTTAGATCGAAATACCTTGACGAATCAGCTCGCGTAAAGAACATTCCCGTTGCGGCTGGAATTTTAGCTGCCCCTAGTATGGTTGAATTGTCTCTACGTATCACCATCACCTCGAAAACTCACAATTATGGCAGCAAAAAAATCGGCTAAAAAAATAGCCAAGAAAACGACTAGCAAGAAGGCCGCTAAAAAGGCAGTCAACAAGGTTGCAAAAAAAGCAGTCAAAAAAGCAGTACCTATAAAAGTCGCTAAAAAGGTAGCTAAGAAAGCTCCTGTAAAAAAGGCCGCCAAAAAAGTTGCCAAGAAGACAGTGAAGAAAGTTGCTGCTAAAAAAGTTGCCAAGAAGGCGGTGAAAAAAGTTGCTACTAAAAAAGTTGCCAAGAAGGCGGTGAAGAAAGTTGCTGCTAAAAAAGTTGCCAAGAAGTCGGTGAAAAAAGTTACTGCTAAAAAAGTTGCCAAGAAGGCGGTGAAAAAAGTTGCTGCTAAAAAGGTAACCAAGAAGGCAGCTAACAAACAGCCCGCTAAGAAACTTTCCAAACTTGAAGCGCTACTCGCTGCAGAAGCAGAAGAGAAGGCACAGCGTGCAAGTAAGAAGAAAGCACCTAAGAACCGTATCGATACTCCTGAAATGCAGGAAAAGGTGCGTGAACTCATTAAGCTCGCTAAGGAACAAGACTACCTTACTTACGATGACATCAACGAGATTCTACCCAATGACATGGTGGAACCATCAGATGTTGAAGCTATACTTGAGCGTCTTCGCTCAATGGAATTCGACATCATCGATGCCTCAGAGGTGGATCGCTACCGCACCAACAAAAAAGAAGGTGTCGATGCCACCACTACCAAGACTGAGCAGAAACTAGACATCCTGGACGATCCCGTCCGTATGTATCTCAAGCAGATGGGTCAGGTGCCTCTGCTCACGCGTGAGCAAGAGGTGGAAATCTCTAAACGCATCGAGGATGCTGAGAACACTGTGCAGAAACACCTACATCGTTTCGGATTCGTCACTCAATCTTATCTCGATCTTGCTGAAAGCTTGATGAAAGGCAAAGAAAGATTTGACCGCGTGATTCTGGATAAGAAGATCGAGAGCCGTGAGCGCTTCATGAAGATGCTCCCTAAACTCTGTGATCAGCTCCGCCAGTGCCACGAGGACACAGACCTCATTTTCCGTAAACTCCATGCCAAGACCCCACGCGGTAAATTAAAGCTAGAGGCAGAACTCGAAAAGCAGATCGCTTCCATCGCAAAAATTTACGGCCGTTTCTACTACAAGCAAAAAGTAGTAGAGGACTTCTGCGAGGTCGTCGAAGATTACCAGAAAAAGTTCTGGAAGTTTAACCGCAAGCTCGCTGCAAACCCGAACGACAAAGAATTTGAAACCAAGATCCGCGAAGCACAGCAGATCTCATGGCACACTGCTGAGAACTTTGATATCAATGGTAAAGACCTACGCGAGTGGATCAAGAAAGCTTACGGCGCTAAAACAGAAATGGTCGAGGCTAACCTCAGACTGGTTATTTCCATCGCTAAGAAATACACCAACCGCGGACTCTCATTCCTAGACCTGATTCAGGAAGGAAACATGGGACTCATGAAGGCTGTGGAGAAGTTTGAATACCGTCGCGGATATAAATTCTCAACCTACGCCACATGGTGGATTCGCCAGGCTATCACGCGCTCTATTGCGGATCAGGCCAGAACGATCCGTATCCCGGTGCACATGATCGAGACGATCAACAAGCTCATGCGCGTTCAGAAGCAACTCGTTCAGGAGTATGGCCGTGAGCCTACCCCAGATGAGATTGCAGACGAGATCCACCTTCCAGTGGAGCGTGTCCGTGCAGTTCTTAAGATGGCTCAGCAGCCTATCTCACTCCAGGCTCCTGTTGGTGACTCAGATGACACCTCATTTGGGGACTTCATCGAGGACAAGGCAGCGGATAACCCGATGGAAGAAGCCGGATTTGCGATGCTCAAGGAGAAGATCGTGGACGTTTTAGACACTCTAACAGAGCGTGAACGTGAAGTTTTAGAGCAGAGATTTGGCCTTAAAGATGGCTACAGCAGAACGCTTGAAGAAGTGGGCCGCCAGTTCCAAGTCACCCGTGAGCGTATCAGACAGATCGAGGCGAAAGCCCTCCGTAAGATGCGCCACCCAACCCGGATCAGAAAGCTCGAAGGATTCATCGAACTACCGAATATGTAGTATTGAGTTAGACGATTTCTAACAGATTTCAAATAAGCCCTAGTTTTCGAGCATCTCGCTCGGACTAGGGCTTTTATCTTGCAGGATGTTTTCCGATCTCTGCTTATACCATCCTCACAGTTATACTGGATTGATCGTTTGATAGAATGATTAGGAGAGTATTTCTGTGACCACTCTGCAGGGTGCTACACCGGTGAGTTTGAAATCGAGCCCCTGGGTTTTGTAGGTGAGGCCATCGTGCTTCATACCTAGGAGGTGTAGCATGGTAGCGTGGAGGTCATGAACAGATACGGGGTCTTTGACTACTCCGTAGCCGAGGGCATCCGTCTCGCCATGGGTGACACCGCCTTTGATGCCGCCACCTGCTAGGAAGATGGAGAACGCTTTGATATGGTGGTCTCTGCCAGCTCTATCACCAGTGCCCTGCGCCATAGGAGTTCTACCAAATTCTCCCCCCCAGATGACGAGTGTGTCATCTAGCATCCCGCGTTGTTTGAGATCAGTCAAGAGAGCCGAGGTCCCTTGATCAACGTGTTTTGCGGTGGCCGCGGTGCCTTTCTTGACAGCTCCGTGGTGGTCCCAGCCTTTATGGTAAAGCTGGATGAAGCGGACACCTCGCTCAGCTAGGCGACGGGCGAGCAGACAGTTTGAGGCGAAGCTACCATCGCCTGGCTTACAGCCGTAGAGATCTAAGGTGTCTTGCGTTTCTCCTTTTACATCCATCAGCTCAGGGACCGCAGCCTGCATACGAAAGGCGAGTTCGTATTGTTCTATACGAGTCGCAATGTCGCGGTGCTCGTCTCGAGCAGCTTTGATGCCATTGAGACGATTCACTGCATTGATTACGTCTTTTTGGGATTCATCTGTGACTCCCTCGGGGTTCCGAACATAGTGAACGGGTGATCCTGCTGCCTGAAACTCTACGCCTTGGAGGTGACCGGGTAAAAAACCGTTACTCCACTGTCGGGATGAAATAGGCTGGCCTTGTCCGCCACCTGAACTAGTGAGGACCACGTATCCTGGAAGGTTTTGACTATCGCTACCAAGTCCGTAAAGCACCCATGATCCCATAGAGGGACGGCCGGGGATAATAGAGCCAGTGTTCATGAAGGTATGAGCGGGGTCGTGATTGATTTGCTCAGTTTTCATAGAGCGGATGATGGCGATGTCGTCCGCATGTTTGGCTATGTGTGGGAAAATTTCTGAAATTTCCGCCTGACTTTGTCCGTGCTTGTTGAATTCCCACTGAGGTCCCATGCAGCGGAGAGCTTTGCCTTGGAGCTGAGCGAGCTGCTGGCCTTTGGTAAATGATTCCGGCATCTCTTTACCGTCGAGTTTAGCTAGCTCAGCTTTGTAGTCGAAGCTTTCTAAATGCGAAGGTCCGCCTGCCATGCAGAGGTGAATGACGCGTTTGATCTTAGGCCGGTAGTGAGGCAACTGAAGCGCACTCTCTGAAGCATAGAGGCGTGAAAATGCGAGGGAGCCCAGTCCCGCTAGTCCATGACTAAGAAAGGTTCGTCGGTTGATAGGATTCATTTGAATGGTGTGTTGTGAGTGCGGTGTGTTGAATTACGTTCTTATTACTAGGAGTGAGCAGCTCTGGATTCATCGTGCTGGAATTCACCAGTCACTATTCCTCACTCACTATTCTTAATAACGGGTGATTGCTTCGTGCAGGTTGAGAATAGTACGGGTGATTGAGGTAGCTGCGGCAAGCTCGGCTGAGGGGATCTCACTAGCGGCGGGTGCTGGAGAAGCTCCTATGGAAATGAACTTGGTCGCGGCCACTGGATCAGCAGTGAAGCGCGTGAGTTCCTCTTGATGTAGCTTGGTGAGAATTTTGAATTCTTCAGCGGTAGCATTTCTACTCAGGCAGGCCATCATAGCACGCTGGATTAAATCTTTTTTGCTTTGCTTGATTAGTTTGGTAGCGAGGACTCGAGCGGCCTCGGTGAAGGTAGGATCATTGAGAAGTGTGAGCGCTTGGAGTGGTGTGTTCGCGTCTGGGCGCTCAGTGGCACATTCTTCGCGAGCGGGTGCACCGAAGTTTTTAAGCATCGGGTGAAGGAAGGTACGTTGCCAGTGAGTGTAGATACCACGGCGGTATTGTTGGCTACCTTCGCTGGCTTTGTATTGACGTCTCGGGAAGTTCAGATGCTGATAGTAGCCTGCTGGCTGATAGGGATAGACACTGGCTCCGCCTATTTCTCGACTCAAGAGACCAGAAACTGCGAGCGCATTATCACGGATGAGCTCGGCTGGGAGCCGGAGCTGAGTTTGCCTTGCAAGCAGCCGATTGTGCGGATCACGCTCGATAAATTCTGCTCCAGGAGTGCTCGTTTGTTGGTAGGTTTTAGAAAGGACGATGGTGCGAATGAGTTGCTTTACGCTCCAGTTATTACTCGTGAATTCCACGGCGAGCCAATCGAGCAGCTCTGGGTTACTTGGATACTCACCTTGGAATCCGAAGTCTCCCATGCTGTTAGAGAGGCCTGAGCCGAATAATTGGCTCCAGACGCGGTTGACATACACCCGTGAGGTGAGTGGGTTTTCTGGTGAGGCGATCCATTTGGCGAGATCGAGGCGAGTAGTGCCTATTTTTTTTCCTTTGGTAAGAAAGGCGGGTGGCGCAGGCTGCACAATAGGGCCAGTTTCGTCTGTCCAGTCTCCACGAGGGAGGAGACGGACGACACGGCGCTTGGCAGATACGGTGGTTGGGATAGAGCGGAATTTTTTAGACAGCGTTGAGTGCTTCGTAATCAGAGTTTTGAATTCGTTGTGTTGAGGCGTCTTTACTGAAGCACTAGAGAGATAGTAGTTGAGCAGCTTGGCTTTATTCTCAGGATCAGCTTCGCTATTTGGAGTTTTGATAATCCTGTCGACGTTGTATGGATGCTTATCTTTTGATTTACGAAGCTTTATAAGCCACGCAGTGAAGTCTCCATCAGTATTTGGGTATACTTTATAGTGAGCAGCCTTTAGGGCTTTGATTTCGGCTTCTAGGCTCTCAATATTTTTGAGGTCTTCAGGTTCTGTGACTTTAAGATAGGGGCCATACCTTTCTCTGGAATTGACGATTCTTATTATGTCTGGGCGCTCATATTTATCGAAGTCATCTTGGTATTTTCCGTCATTGGTCCACGCTCCCTTTTCAAGTATATCTGAAAAATATGCCCCGAAAGAGTAGAAGTCTTTGGCTGTGGTGGGATCGAACTTATGATCATGGCACTCGGCACATGCTATCGTTGATCCAAGAAATGTGGCTGAGGTAGTACGCACTCGCTCGGCCCGATATTTAGCAACGTATTCTTTATCCTGAATACCGCCTTCTTGAGACATTTGTCCTAGACGATTATATGCCGACGCGATTCGCTGACCGATCGTTGCATTAGGGATGAGATCACCAGCAATCTGCTCAATAATAAATTGATCATAGGGAAGGTCGTTGTTGAAGGAGTCGATGACGTAGTCACGAAAAAGTGAAACTTCCGTATTCTGGTCTCCGTGATAACCTACGGTGTCCGCGTAGCGAACCGCATCTAGCCATTTCACTGCCATTCTTTCGCCAAAGTGAGGCGAGGCAAGGAGCTTGTCTGCAACGGCGGCTATGGCCAACTGCGGGCCTTTACTATGAGCCTCGGTAAATGCGGTAACGTCTGCTGGGGTGGGTGGCAGACCAGTAAGGTCAAAATGTAGACGGCGTAGTAGTGTGCTGGGATTGGTAGGCTGCGAGAGGATGAGACCTTTGCTCTTGATATTCTTTTCTACGAGTGTGTCGATTGTGTCTCCTTTATTCTGCTTTGGAGATTGATATGACCAGTGAGGCTCATACTCAGCTCCAGCTTTGACCCAGTCGAAAAGGAGTTTGCGCTCACGGTCGCTGAGTTTCTTATGGCTCCTGATCGGCGGCATGATCTTTTCATTATCGTGAGTATTGATCAGCTTAATAAGGGGACTTTTCTCAGGGTCACCAGGAATGATTGCTTTACCCTTGATGGCTTCTTCACGACTATCTAGGCGTAGTCCTTCTTCGCGGGTCTCAGGGTCTGGACCATGGCAGAAGAAGCATTTATCAGAAAGGATAGGTCTAATGTCTCGTCCATAGCGGATCTCACTCTCTGCCGACTGCAAGGTAGTGACTAGACAGGTCAAGATACTGAGAAAATTTATGCTGAGCGAGCGGAAAATCATAATGGTAAAACGGATTAATCAGGTGAATTCTTTCAAAATAGCGTAGGTAATGCCTTAATATAATAATCAATACGCAATTTCTCATAATATTCAAGCGCCTTATAGCGCATATCATATAGATGGGCGATTGCAGAACTATCCCACGTTGCCAGAGACCGGCTTAGTCACGAGTTCATTCACTATTTCTAGGACAGCATCCCCTGCGTCACTCCATTGGTAGCCCTCTATGTCTAACATCTGTTGGTGAACTTGAGCTTCCCGCAACTCCGTGTTTTCTAATAGCCTCACTAAGCTATCGATCCACACATTGGTCTGGTAGAGCTCGATGACTTTTGCTGACTTTAGAACCTCTGAGGCGCCACATCTATCAGACAATATCACCGCCACTCGCGCGCGAGCCGCCTCCATAGCCACAAGGCCAAAAGGCTCAGAGAAAGATGGCAGAATGAGCACCGACGCCTTATCATAGATAGCATACATATTCTTCTGCGGGACATTCCCTAGCACTTCGATGCGATCTCCCATACCTTTAAATTTTACTAACTCGCGGATCACTTTCAGCTTATCCCCACCGCCAGCGATCACACCGCGCGCATTCTTCACCTGCTTTAAGGCCCCCACCATAATCTCTACCGCCGCTTCAGGGTATTTCTGCGCCACCAGCCTACCTGCGAACATCACTACCGGTTCTTTTTTTACATTACTTTTCCTCGTCAGGAGGATGTCTCCCTCATCTGCACTGCTCGCATTTCTCACCACTCTGATTTTATCAGATGAAATGTCATAGTGATCGATGATCACGCGCCTCGTATAGTCACTCACTGCGATGATCGTGTCGGCCTGTTGCATCGCCCATTTTTCATGCTGATAGACTGCTCCCCTCGCATGCGCCCCCTCTCTATCTACTTGAGTGGAATGTATGTGTAAGATCAAAGGCACCCCTTGAGAGCGCTGCACACTCACCCCTGCCGCTGCGGTCATCCAGTCATGCGCATGGACTAGTGAGCAAGCATTTGTCTCCGGATCGGTAAGATGAACCAGACTTACTTCCTTGGTGAAATCTGCCACGGCTCCTTTTATCCCTAATAGGTCTTGCTCATTCTCTACACTTGCTTGGAGCTTCAGAGCATCTTCTATCTCTATATTTATTTGATAGGCATTTGTACTGATTAAATTCACATTAAGGCAATCGCTTGGAGCGATGACCCGAACCTTCACTCCCTCTTTATCCTTTAAAGCACCACATAGAGCAGCACCCGCCACACCAAGCCCGCCGACTACTTTTGTAGGATGTTCCCAAATCAAATGCAATAATGTCAAATCATCGCGATTTCTGTGTTGAGGGAGGGAATAAGAATGGTCTAACATATCAATCTACACCCTGCCAAAATAATCCCATTGTGCAATAAACAAAAGCATACAAAACATAAACTATGAAACAAGCGTTGCCCTCTACAAGTCTTCAGCCTACTATACTAACATAGTGCCAATAGATCAACCATTCATGAGCAAGTGGCTCACTCGATTACGCAAGGACTTGCTGCGCAGTGGGAGTCTTACAGAGTTATCGCTCCACCTAGCTAAATACTCTCAGCCTAGCAATAGCCCTGAAGAGTGGCAGCAATCCATTCGTGCCATCTTAGATGATCAGCAGAAACCAGACAGTGACTTCGTACTCGCGGTGGATCAGTGGATCAGCCAGCGCAATCAATCCTCAGCATCTAAGTCATCATCTAACAACGACCAGCTAGACTTACTATAGTCTCCATCGTTGATGAATTTCTATATTCTGATCTGAGGCCAAGCCGGATCTTCAGCATCCAGTGGCCATCACCAATAACCTCCTGGGCTAATAGTAGTTTCTTGTCGGAGTGATAAAGATCCCACTCCTGTAAACTCTCATCTTCCTTCCATCCTAGGCTGATTAAATTCTCTAACAGCTCTAAGCGATTATTCCCATTAGCCGAGGCCACAGTAGTCTCTAGTTGAAATAAAATCTCTATTTCCTCTTGAGTTGACGAATGTTTTTCCTTCTTAGATTTCTGCACTCTATCCCTCCACTTTCTGCTATACAACCACCGCGCCCAGCGGCGAACTTTAGGCTGTAGCCATTCCACGAGAACTAGCTTCATCCTCGCGGACCAGTCGTGAAATAATGGGTGAATCATCCGTCTAGGCATCATCGTAGTCACCACTTGCTGATAGGCACCACTCCCCATACTACCATGATAAATAAAACTTCCATCATGAACTCCAAGTGCAGCACCAGTATAGACACAGCCTTTCCAGTTAGCTCCACGCCCACGCGTAAACCTCTCCGGATGATCCCGCATCAATAGCGCCTCAGCTCTTCCATAGCCTTTCTGCTGCCTGAAATATCTGTAAAGCGATGTCCTACGCCGATGCCAAACAAACGCCGCACCATGAAACCCTATCTTAAATCCTGCATTCTCTAGCCGCCAACAAAAATCCACATCATCACCCGCCACATGATACACCTCACTGAAGCCACCTATCGCCTCAAATGCGGCGCGTCTCACCGTCAAATTACAACCCGGAATATGCTCCGCATCTCTGTCACTCAGCATTACATGCGATGGTGCTCCAGGTGCTGCCGCCACCACTGCTTCATCCTCATCTAGCGGAGCCGGCGGGATATTAGGTCCACCCATTGCATCCACATCCTGCTCATCATACCCCTTCGCTATCCAGTAAAGCCAGTCCGGATCCACTTCACAATCATCATCCGTGTAGGCAAAAATTTCCCCCGTCGCCGCGGCCGCACCGAGATTCCTCGCCTTACTTAACCCGCCATGTTCAGCACAGATCAGCTTCACAAAATCATACTCTTTCAGCAGTTTTTGAGTCCCATCAGTAGAACCATCATCCACCACAATCACCTCATAATCAGGGTACCTAATAGCCGAGGCAGCCAATGACTCGATTGTCCGCCACACCCTATCCGCTCCATTATAAACGCAAATGATCACACTGATTCGCGGCTTGGGAAAATCACTCCGCCTCACCTCACCTATCTCATTCAGCGGAAATTTCTCTCTTCCACTCCGGTCTATTAGTCCAAATTCCCAGCCATCCACCTCACGCTCCCCCACTCTCCATCGATCACTCCACGCAAAAATAGTCGTCCCCGCGATCCCTGCATCCAGAGCCTCCTGCCTCGCCCACCTCAGCACCTCACGCTGCTTCTCCACTCCGTGAAATTTACTATCGATCCCAAATTCGGAAATCAACACCGGCCGATCTCCCGCCAGATGATGCAGCCTCGGCAAATAGTCTGAAAACTTACCTCTCTCTTCCAAATAGATATTAAATCCCGTGAAGTCAGCATTTCCTGGCTCCAGATACTCACTACTAGGATAGTTAGAATACCCGATCAGCACCTCAGGTGCTAGCTCACGGCAAAAATCGATCAACTCCTCTAACGACTCCTTCACCCTAACAGGCCCTATCCACCTCGCTATATCTGATGGAATCTCATTCGCCACATAACAAGCCACCAATGCCTCATGACCACCCCATTTCTCTAACAGATCTCCGAGTCTCATCTTAGCCTCAATAAAAAATCTCTCACACCCCACACCACGGAACACCCGCGTCCATTGCCAGTGCACACCTGCAAAAACCATTAAGCCATGAGCCGCTGCTGCTGCCATCAGATCATCAGTCGGCTCCTCATAGATACGGATCGCATTAAATCCAGCCTTCACAATCCGTGAAAACTCTGTATTGTGCACGGGCGCAGGAGCGGGGAAAGGACCATAAGTCACAGCGTTGATAGAGATTACCTCTCCATCGCGGATAAAAAACTTACCCTTAGCCCCCAATCTTGTCTCCCGCTGTAATCTGTCTGCCATGTTTCACAAGAATCATAGCCAGCGGCTAAACTAACTCCAGTGAAATAACCATGAGCCTACCATTTTTAGATAAGAAGACCAAGACTAAGTCTAAACCCAGATCTAAATCTAACAAATCGAGCCAATCTAACAGTTCCCGTAGACGAATTCAAGCTGGCACATCATCCCCATCCAGCCCTAGTCTAATCTCTCTCCTTACTAAATACACCAGCATCATCCTGATTCTCCTCCTAGGCACCGGAACACTACTCTACATCAAACGAGATCAATGGGGCATCAGCGCACTATTTCAGAAGTATCTAACTCAGGAAAATAAGCCCAAACCAGATCCAGCTAAGTACGCCAGCCTCATCGCCCAACTAAACGCAGACAGAACCCAACTCAAAAACCGCTACCTCAGCGCTGAAACACGAACAGTACAACAACAAATCATCAGTGAAGCCAGCACGCTGTTAGAAGACCGCCTCCCTCAGATGATGCGCTGCTGGCTGGGCCATCCATGGGATTTTAACGGCATCGCCACCATCCCAGGTGAAGGAGAAATAGCCTGCGGGTACTTCGTCTCCACCATCATGAGAGATGCCGGCTTCAAAATAAACCGCATCCGCGTAGCCCAGCAACCCTCTCAAAATATCATTCGAACCTTCGTCGATAATCAAGAATTTTACGAAATAAAAACCAACACACCCTACCAGAAATATGTCGATGACATCACCAAAAACTACCAAGGCATCCAGATCGTAGGGTTAGACAAGCACGTTGCCTTCATCGTCATCAAAGACGGCCAGATGCGCTTCATTCACTCCGGCGGACTTCAGAAATGTGTCGTTGATGAAGGCAGGAGTGAAGCACACTCACTAGAAAATTCTAACTACCGCGTCATCAGCAATATCTCCCGTAACCGCAACGCCATCAAAAAATGGATCCTAGGCAAGCCATTCAGCACCGGCGGATCTCAAGCCGCCGCAAGGTAGCTACCAGCGGAAATTCTCCCCACCCTTAAAGTTTTCATTCTTCGTAGGCATTACCGCCTCCGTGTCTTTTAGGAAATCAGCCAAGATCTTCTGCAACTCCTCAAGTTTCACCTTATCTTTACCCGCCAAGTTATTTTTCTCAGATGGATCATCCTTCAGGTTATAAAGCTCTAACCCTTTTTTGTAATGAAATTGAATCAACTTCCAGTCGCCCACACGGACAGCAGAGCTAGGAATCCCACCCTGATTTCCCCAGTGCGGGTAATGCCAGAACAACGCCCGATCATTCTTCGGCGCTTTCATTTGATCCAAAATACTCACCCCATCCACATGATCCGTTACCTGTAAATCCTTCCCACAAGCATCCAGCAGCGTCGGGAAGAAATCTGTGCTCGTCACTAACAGTTCTGAACTAGTACCAGCCATCGTAACGCCCGGAACACGCAGTAATAATGGCTCTCTTATACCACCCTCATACATCCATCCCTTCCCCGCACGCAGCGGATAGTTAGACGTAGGTGAGCCTTCAGATGTCGATAGCCCACCATTGTCTGAGAAGAAAATAATGACCGTATCATCATACTTTCCAGAGTCCTTCAGCCCCTTGATTACCTTGCCCACAGCTTCATCCATCGCTTCCACCATCGCTCCATAGATCACGTGGTCCTGAATCGCTCTCACTTTCCTAGGGAACTCGCTCTCGAAAATTTCTTCCTTCTTCAGATCCAAATTATCAGACTTCTCCTGATACTTTTTCACCAGATCCTCCCTACCCATCAGCGGCGTGTGCACCGAGTAAAATGACAGCAACGCAAAAAATGGCTTCTCTGTCGCAGTCATAAATTTCACCGTCTCCGTAGCCAGCCTATCAGGCAGATGCTCACCATCGGAACCGTCCTCGAGATGAGGATTTCCATACGGTGAAAAATACTTTTTCCCACCATAAGGACCACCACGATGGTAGCCACCTTTGTTGATATCAAAGCCATGATCAGTCGGTAGAGACCCCTCACCACCAAGATGCCACTTCCCCGCAAAAAACGTCGCATAGCCATGCTTCTTCAGCGCCTCAGGCAGCGTCGTCAGCTCAGCAGGTAGTCGATCGACATAGGGTGCTGGCAGCAGCGGCTTCTTCCAATTCTTAGGAGCCGGAGCTCCAAGCTTAGGATTAAATGCCCCAAAGAAATCCGTGTTCTTAGTCCGCGCCGGATACCGCCCCGTCATTAGCGATGACCTAGTCGGAGAGCACACCGGACACGCCGCATACGCATTGGTAAATTTCACCGCATCCTTAGCCAGCGCATCAAGATGAGGAGTCTCATAAAAGCTAGAACCGTAACACCCCAGATCCTTGTAGCCCAGATCATCCGCAAAGATGAACAACACATTTTTCTCCTTCGCGTAGCCAATAGAAGCCGTGACTAAACAGCCGAGAGTGAGGAGTAGTTGGTTAAATTTCATAAGACAAATCTATTCATCACCTCCACACAAATCAAGCAAGCATATTACAAACCTACCCAAGCACTCAGCGGCTTAAACGCGCAAGCAATACCAAAGAGCGTGAAGGCGATAGTCGCCGCCATCCACTGCTTTCCGTGCTTGTTACCTGCACACGCCCATTTTCCGATAAGCGCACCGTAAGCCATGCCTGAAATATGCGCGACGTTACCGATATTCATCGCACCAGTGTAGGTCAAAACAAAACAAATTAGCTGCCAGAAAATCATTAGCTTTACAGTTTGCCCCCCAAATTTCTCAAGGAATCCCGTCCAGCGTGGCCATGCTGTCCACATGAAACCACACAAGGCATAAACCACTCCAGAAAATCCTATGCCCTGACCCTCTATTGCGGTTGAAATAGAAGAACTGATAAACCCTGTAGCGACAACAAATAACACCGTTTTAACCGTGCCAATCCCACGCTCCATCAGTGGCCCCAGCTGAACCAGCCACATCATATTAAATATAATATGCATCAGGCTTCCATGAATCAAACATGATGTAAGTAATTTCCACTTCGGCTCAGCGTAGGGATCTTGTAGCGTCGGCGCCCCAAGCCTATTAAGCATTTCATAATACTGTCCATCATCTGCCGACCCTACAGAATACATGAGATAATACGCCACAGCGCACCATAATACTATTGCATAAGTGAGTATCGGGAAAACGATAGGGAATGCCTCGTAGACACGGGAATTTCTCCAAGCTCCTGCCTCGTTAGCATTATCTGGTGGAAAGTTAATTTTCATTATTTAAATATCGGTGTTTTAGGAGTTGTCTCCTTGATCCAATTGGTGAGCAGAGTATCTAGCTCAGCTACTTTCTGAGAGTTCTCAGCGGCGAGATTCTTAGACTCCCCCACATCTTCTAACAGATGATAAAGTTCATACTTCACACCACTCTCAGACCTTATCAGTTTCCATCCATCCTTGCGTATCGCATGAGACGGCAAATGACCAGATCCATGCTTATGCGGATAGGTCCAGGCGAGGAATCTGTCATCAAGTGCCGCGTTCTTCTCCCCCATCATCGCAGACTTCAGCGACTTCCCATCCAAGTGATGATCATTTTCTAAAGGCAAGCCAGCCATCTCTAACAGAGTTGGAAAATGATCCATCGTAATCGCAGGAACGTCACTCACTCCAGGGCTTATTTTCCCTTTCCATGAAACAATGTGTGGCACACGGATTCCACCCTCATAAGTCCACCCCTTACCAGACTTGAGCGGTCTATTACATGTCATCCCACCTACTTTATTATTACAATGCCCCCCATTATCTGAGGTGAAGATAAGAATCGTATTTTCTAACAGATCATTTTTTTCTAAATGATTCACTACCCTCCCTACATTCATATCCAAGTTCTCCATCATCGCCGCATAGCCGATATGGTCTTGGCGCTCACGGCTCATAGTGCCGTATCTCTGGATGCTGGTAGGAGTCTTACTATCACCATACATCTTTTTACGCTTTGCCGTGTATTTAGCGACTAGCTCTTTTGGTGGCTGGATAGGCGTGTGCACAGCGTAGTGTGCAACATTCAGATAAAATGGCTTACCCTTGCCCTTATTTTCATCGATAAATTCGATCGCAAAATCAGTAATGGAATCTGTGAGATAATCACCCTCCTTACCACCCTCAAGATCAGGCACATCCCAGTAGGAGCCCCTGCTCTTCTTTTTCTTGGTATTATTAAATGGGAAATAATACGAAGCAGGCTGCCCCGCACGGTTCACCGCCTTCATCCAGCTAAACCCCTGCGCACTCGGCATCTGATCATCCTTCTCACCGATGTGCCATTTGCCAATGTATCCCGTGACATAGCCATGCTTCTGCAGAACCTCTGCAAGCGTCACCTCCTCAGATTTTAAATGAATCTCGGACGGCTGACGCACCCACTGCGTGATCCCCACCCGCTGCGGAGCCTTCCCCGTCATCAGCGCCGCCCGCGTAGGTGAGCAGACAGGATTGGCAGAATAGGAATGTGTGAAATTCACCCCGCTCTTGGCTAGCTTATCAATATGCGGCGTCTCATAAAAGGTAGATCCATTCACCCCAATATCCGCCCAGCCCAGATCATCGATGAAAAACAAAACAATATTCGGTTTCGCCACCTTCCCATGAGCAGAGCCAGTCAAGGACAAGCCCAGACCAACCGCAGCGACCGCCGCAAAGCTCAGATTAGTAAGTGATTTCATCATGAAAAAAACCTTAGCCCTGATGCATGTGGGTGCAACTATAATTTGCAACATGCTAAGATCCATTTTAGCTCATTATAACGGAAAGCGATAAGCTATTCCATCGCTCAGAATGAAACATCTCAGATCATACTCTCTGAAGGAGAACTTTATATTATACTGCCGCGCATTAGATTTTGTGGAAATCGTAAAACCCAGTAAAATCCAACATTGTCATTTACCCCAAGGGGGGTTGGGATGATAGCTCGGGGTTGACGGAGTGAAACGCAGTCTACCCCGGGTGTGTTCATTCGAGATCTTCCAAGCCTTTAGGGCTTGCGTCCTAAGCGCTATAGCGAAAGACAACGCACATGGACGCAACACCTTTGGTGTTGGAAAATTAAAGCCGCTGAACCCAGGGTTGCTTCGCCAACCCTGGGCTAAAATCCATAAGCCCTTTGGGCTAAAGTTGATCTTGCCGAGCTAGGGAAACTAGCTGAGAGATTCACAAGAGATAACGCGTGCAAGTATACCATCGTGAATACCCTTACTTTTTCAAGTTTGATCTAACAAACCAGAAAATAGCAGCCAAAACGATAGCTATGACCAATCCAAACACTAACCCAGTTAAAAAACCACCCTTGATAAGATACTGCTCTATAACGCTCTCGTCATCATCAATGACCTCGCCTTTATAAATCATCGCCTCTTTGACTAAAGGTTTAACCATCTTACGAGCCTTCATCTCCTCCTTCATTACGAGGGCGATCAAGCTAGGGAGGATTGAATGGCGATTCGATGGGTAGCATAGCCTGCGGCTGTAGCAGGGAGCATGTAGCGATCATTTTCCGTAGAAAAATGATCAAGAGCTACCCGCGACAACTCGAAGAGAGGCTACTTGCTACGGGTTGTGATTATCGTTGTGGCCTGTCACTGGTAATATGTCCCTAGCTTGATCGCCCTGCCTTCATTACTTTTCATTCTTTACAAAGAGAACGCTTCAAACTTTCAGATCTTGCCTCTATCGCTTATTAATTTTATCTTATCACCATGATTATACCAATAACATTCATCGTATTGCTCTTCGCGGGGCTCTGGCTAGGTGAGCTGCCTCGCAGAACTGCTGGCTATTACATAATCACAGCGCTCGTGTCAGGATGCATCGTTTTCTTTGCTAAATGGGATATCGCCTTGTGGCTTTCCTTTATCGCGTTTCTTGATGCTATCCTCGTCGTTCACATTTTTAAAGGCGACATCCAAATCCGCCGCTGGTAGTTCGCTCTAATACCATTTGAACAGTGATAGTAGTTCGCTCTTCCCCCAATCAGCTTTGCTGCACTTTCAAATCATTCCATCAAACGATCAATCTAGCATCACTGTGAGGATGGTATTAATTATTACTCCTTATCGCTAAGCAAATCATTGATCGCTCCAGCAAAAACTCCTGCCATTATTTTAGACCCCTTTGGAGTGGGTAGATTACCGCCATCTGCCAAGTTTTCAGGACCCTTTAGTCCGCTCGCAAGATCCGCCACCAGTAATGGCGATCCATAACTAGTCAAAATTACTTAGAGTATCTTTTTCAAGCCTGCACAGTCTCACCAAAATAATGGGCGCCAGAGCATGAGTTACTGTGGTCATGCTTTAAATGAGCGAATGAACGCGCTGAAGAATTTCACTCCTTCTTCGAGGTCTGCTACCATGATGAATTCATCCTTGGTGTGCGCCTGATCGATCGATCCCGGCCCCACACAGACTGATGGAATCCCACCCTTTGATAAGTGAGCAGCATCAGAGAACCACGGAGCACCCACGCACCGCGAGCTAGGCCAAGCGGCGAGTATCTTCTGGATATAAATATTATCCGCCGCTGTCTCCATAGGCGGGTTCTCAAGGTTCGGGGTGAGTTGCACAGGCAGCTTCATTTCTGCTATAAATGCCTCGGTGATCTCCCTGCCACCACCGGCATCCATCAGCGATGGCGTCATGCGGATGTCTATCTCTGCCACTGCGAGATCTGGCACGATGTTCGGACGCGTCCCACCATGCAGCGTCCCCACATTCAGCGTGGAATGCCCTAGTACGGGGTGGGTGTATGTCGCTAGTCTGTTAGATAATTTTCGGTTCATCATATCGAGCGAGCGTGCGAGGATCATGATCGCATTTTCGCCGCGCTCTGGCTGGGATGAATGCGCCGCCATGCCTTTCGCGGTGATGGTGAGCCATGAGCACCCTTTATTAGCATTCACTACATTGAGCGATGTCGGTTCACCAGCGATGGCGAATTCATATTCATCTCCGTGATGCTGCGCAAAGTGCTTTGACCCCTGTTGGCTGGACTCCTCGCCCATAAAAGCTACGAAATCTATCGCGACAGGAAGCTCAGCAAGTAACTCTACATTTTCTAATAATGCTGTGATCATCGCCGCCATCGGCCCCTTGGTATCAGACGCGCCTCTACCTAAAATTTTACCATCCACCAGATCCCCACAGAATGGATCAAACACCATGCCAGCCACGCCCACCGTATCCGAGTGTGGGCCTAGCAAAATTCTCGGTCGCAAATCTTCACCACTCGCAGAAGAATAGGGCGCGCGCGCGATCACATTAGGCCTCCCAGGAAGCACCTCTTCCTGGACAGCGGAGAATCCACCTTCGTTTAAAAGTTTCACCAGAAAATCCGCCATCCCTTGTTCATCCACCAGATCGGTTCCAGGAGCATTATCTGAGTTCACACTAGGAATACGGATCAGCGTTTGCAGGAGTTTTACCACAGTCATCATGCGGAGATCATGCGCATTCCACCTCCACCTGTGAAGTCCATTATTAAGCTAAATCAACAACTAAAGAACCTTAGCAACAGCCCCTCCCTATAGTAGGGCAATCAAAAAACTTTTTGAATTGACCCTTAACATCCTATTGATTAATCTCTTAAATATTTATTTCCATTATAAAGACCGCAACATAGCGTCCAATATGAAACTCTACAATCCGCGCCAAAAATCCCCCAAACTCGCCGAATCGCTCTGCGTTAGCAGCACCATCCCCACCTACGAGGGCCTCCAGAAAACTCACCTCCACGACACATCAACAAAGCATAAACAACAAAGCATAAAAAAAAGCATAAAGACAGACAAACTATAAAAAAAAGCATAAAAAAAAAAGCATAAAGACAGACGTGTTGCCTCATTGAAGCGGACACCGAAAAAAATCTAGTATTGCCGAGAATAG
>CAWVXI010000033.1:0-34000 GCA_963934155.1 uncultured Verrucomicrobiales bacterium
GCTATTCTCGGCAATACTAGATTTTTTTCGGTGTCCGCTTCAATGAGGCAACACGCCTAATGATAAAGATAGTATTATTATATTTACATATTAAAAATAATTACATATATTGCCCTTTAATTATGAAAATTAAATATATATTAGCAGTTCTTGCTGCGAAAATCCTCTTTGTGAGTGCTGTTATAGCCTCAGTTTCTGATGGAGTCTTCGAGGCCAAGACTGGGACTACTATAGCACACTGGTCTGACGAATCCGACGTTGACATATGCGAGTTAGCCGATGGGGATACGAATATTCTCATTGAGGCTGGGAACCTCGCTGTATTCAGCGTGGCTCACAATGGTCTGGGTACAGCTCTGCTTATTAACAGTACCGCCCCCCTTACTGTCGGTCTCACCACAGCTAGCTCAGATACTGGAGTGGGTTCCTTGAGACTCGAACCGAGTATCAAGACCGAGACCTTGCCCCCAGTGGTTCTAATTCCTGATGCAATCATAGACGACTTCACATCGCTTACTTTTACTGACTTCATAGAAACAAAAGCTGACACGAACGATATGCGTATTGGGAATGGCACTATCAAAACCCGCCTGATCTCCTTCACAACAGGAGACCCTATCTTAGGGGATGATCTGTTCACCCGACTCTCAGTGAATGGAACCCCCGACTTCATGGGTTATGAAAACGTTAGTCTAAATGCTGTAGATGTGGCTGCGTTCCATGAGTTAGTGATGGCGAGAGCGTAAGACTCGTATAGTGTGTATTGTCTGCCGGCCGATGTGTCCGGTACGGTGATACCTATAGAGGGACACCTATAGAAGGGTGATACCCATAGAGGGACGGACCTTTTCTATGTTACTATGTTATTTTCTATATTAAGTGAGATTTTAGCGACCTCTTCCTCGGGATGATCATCTTCCGAGCAAGAGCGACAGGAACTCGTTTCGGGGCTGACACCGGCACAACTGTCTGAGAGAATTTGTTTCTCGCAATCACAGTCGCCCGCGAAAATAGACTGGAAACACAGGCAATCGTGCAGCCCCGTCTGAGAGGTGGCGGTGACCGCCATTATCAAACAAATGAGAACTGAAGCTGTAAATTTGCGAAGTATCGAGTGGTATTAAGACGTATTCACGGGTGAACTTATTCCAAGAAAATACGCGGAGTTCATTCTTGAGTGTGAGTGTGGGTGAGGGTTGTTTCAAAAAGATTGTGAGCCCATAGAATGGCGACGCCAAAGGAAACACCCGCTAGGATTAGGGCAACATTGACGATGCCATCGGCACCGAAGGATAGTTTGATCAGGATGGTGGAGATGACAAAGCCGGAATTCCGAATGACCTTCGGAAAACTGTCATTGTGCATGAGAGAAAGGATCAGAAGGAAAACGTCGGCCATGACGAGAATACCGAAAAAATCCTCAAAGAAGACCTTATCGACGTCAATAGGATTTGCCGTCGCAATGTTAGCCATAAAAAATGTCTCTTTGGTCCAAGCAACGAAGCTGAAGATTGCGAGACCGAATAGCACCGGGATCAATAACAGACTGATAATATTTTTAAAATAGATGAAGCGTCGTAGTTCGACGGAATAGGACTCCTGCTTATTTGCCGGAGTAGGGTGGCTCCGGGCCAGGCGATAAAAGAGGATGATCAGTAAAAAGAGGATTAAGGTCGCCGCTAGATCGTAGGTCAGTTGCAAATCCCCGGGCCGATTAAACCAATCAGGGGTTAGCTCCAGATTGGCGATATCTTTGAAAATCCGGCGGACAATGATCAGCGTGATGATCTCATACTGCCGGGCAATGTATTGCGTGATCGACTGGGGCAAGTAAAAGAGGAGGAGGTAAACTTCATAAACTAGGATGAAGGAAAATGGGGTGTAGATCGCCGCGATGGGATTGGCGAGGAGTTCATCAAGTTGAGGGCTGTGGGGAGGGAGCCAGTTGAAGTAACTCAACCCGATCAGAAGCAGGTGAACCACAAAAGCACCCAGAGCGATGGCGATGACCACGCGTTCCCCGGTGTGGCGCGCTTTCTCGGAGATAAGGCGCTTTCGGAGGGTATCGTAGACGGAGTTCATAGGGTAATCTCTCGGTGGTTGTCAAAGTCAGGCTGGTGTGTTGCCGGAATTGGGGGCTTTCGCGATTCGAGTGGCGTAGTGCTCGATCAGGATCATATGGGGAACGGTGAGGACGGCGAGGCCGATGAAGGTGATTTGCAAGAGTCGTTGGTCGAATTGCGCGGAGGGCAGGAGGACAAAGAACAAGGCGCCCAAACCCACGGTCAGGAGGGTTAGTCCGGTGGCGGTGGCGATGGCGGTGGTGCTATCCATTCCTTGTGCCGTTGCGATGAGGTGTCGTGGACTGTGCAGGCCGCAGAAGTAGAGAAGGAAAAAGACCAGCGGGGGGAGTGCAAGAGCCGATGCGGCGAGAATCGCCAGTTCCGCGGCGACGGTGGGACGGGTGCGGAAGGATCGGGCCACCGAGTAAATCGTTCCGGCCAGCGCCGGAATCGCAAGCGATTGCAGAACGCGGACGAGAGTGGTGGCATCCTCGCCGGTCAGCGCTGAAAAGTATCCGGCGACATGGTCTGGATAGAAAAGTGAGGGAGCGCAAATGACGGTTGATCCAGCACAGAGCCGCCACCCTCGGGAAAGCCAGTCCCGCCAATCACCCGCGAAATGCCAGGACGAGTAGGCGAGGAAGGCGGCGAGCGAGAACTTTGGTGCCCATACCCACAGTAGCCCGGCAATCGCGGCAAGGAAAAGATAGGCCCCGATGAATCGCGCAAGCCCGGAAGGATTGCGCCACAAGCCTGCCTTCCGCGCTACCAGAGGATCGAGTGCGCCGTGGGGCAGGCCAACCACTGCGACCAAGAGCGCGAGGATGACAACGAGGGTCTCCTGAGGGAGCTTGACTTCAAGATAAACAAGCACACTCAGGCCGAGTGCTGAAATAAAGAAGAGCCCTTGTTGGATTTCCCGTGCTCGTTTCATGCCGGGTCCCTCTTCAAAGGGATTCGCTTTACGGGATTATCTCGGCTGAAAAGATTCCGGAGAAACGGCTTTTTTGGGACGGCCAACACGACCGCTAGGAGGTCTAGGACGGTGGCCCGATCCATCATGAAGCGCGCCATCGCATCGGCTGAAATTCCGCGCGCAAGACGGATGAAAATCTCGGGGGCTCGTTCGGGTTCGTTGCGGAGCACTTTGAGAAAGATGAAATCCATTTTGCGCCGAGCCCAGGAATCTTCCGGGTGGCCAAGGACCTCACCGGAATCAGTGAAACGTCGCGCACATTCCTGCGACCATCGCTGAATCCGCCGGTAGGCGTAGCCGCTGGCGGCGCGAACGGCACCACCCGCGGTTCCGGCTCTGACCCAGCCCGCGTGGCTCTCCGACTTGGGGATGCGGTAGCCCATGGGAATCATACCCTTCTCCCGTTTCAGGCAGCGAAAGTCGCCGTCCGGGATGATGCGGTGCAGGCATGCTTGCAGTTTTTCCGACAAGTCGTTCCCGCACCCAGGATCCGGACTGAATAGGGTTGCTTCCACCAACCATCGTTTGGGTCCCAGCGGCAAGAGATAGTCAAAAGCGAAGCCGTTCTGATCGGTGTGCATCTGTGCCATCAGGCTTGCGATTTCGGGATCTCCGATCCTCTCGTCAGTTTCGATTTCAACCCCTTCGAAGGCTTGGTAAAGAGCTGCTTCGATCCCTTGCGTCATCGACGGTGGCCGGGTGTCGACAACCCGACGAGCGAGATAATCGCCAACTGTGGTTGTGACCTTAAATCCCCCGTGGCAGGATTCGATCGCTTTGACCTCGATCCCAAGCTTGAGGTCGAGACTATCGGAGCGTTGAATCGTGGCGATCGCGTCGGCGTAGAAATCGCATCCGGAGACGAGGCAATACCGCGATTGCGAAGAACGCTGGCGCACCGCTTCGCCATCTTTGGAAAATTGCCACGCTTGCCAGTGACGGCTCACGAGTGGATCGTCTGCTTCGCCTGCAAGAGACCAGTAACACCAGGTGCGGTCGTTTTCATAATGTGTTCGTGGTTCGAAAACGATGACTTTAGATCCGTCTTGTTTACCCTCGTTTCGTCTCGCGATGTCCCGAGCGAGAGCAAGCCCGGCGCATCCGCCGCCGATAATGGCAAGGTCGATTGGCTTCATGAGTAGCTCTTGCCATCCTGTGGCGGTTGCGCCCATGGGAAGCCCACCAAGTCCCGGTGGAGTTCGGCATCATGATTTCTGGGTTTTACTCGAAGCCCCCCGTGACTACAAAAATAGAGGAAAGTCCGAGCCGAAATAAGCACTTTTTTCCAGAGCGAGACTTTCGCTCTGTTCTCCCAAACGGCGAATTCCATCTGTTGAATCTCGGTCCCGATTGCTTGGTAAAGGCGTGCCGCCACTAAGATGCCGAGCCGGGCGCGTAAAGGAAGGTAAGAGAGACCTGTAATACCGGAATGGTAATAACGATCCGCTTCTTCTAGGAGCCACCGCAGCGCCCGGCGGATGTCCTCATGGGTTTCAGGATGACCAGCGGCGAGCGCTTCGATATCAGGTGTTTGGTTTAACAAATCTGCTGGCAGGTATCGACGGTTGTTTTGCGCGTCTTCACGGACATCCCGTGCGATGTTAGTGAGTTGCATCGCCACACCAAGATCGATAGCGTGGCGGAATGCTGATGGATCCGTCACTCCCAGGACCCTGCTCATCATGAGACCGACGGTTCCCGCGACGCGATAGGCGTACTGCTTGAGATCTGCTTCACGGTCGAAAGCCACGCCTGCCAGGTCTCCTCTCACCCCGCGCACGAGTTCAACGGCAGGATCGAGATCGAGCCCGCATTCGTTGGCCAGATCGAGAAAATCGGCGACGGCGGGGTGTCGCCTGTTCGCTTGCAGGAGGTCGTTTTCGATTTGCTCCAGCTGCCGGCACGCCAATTTTGGATCATCACATTCATCTGAGAGATCGTCGAGAAATCGGCAGAATTGATAGAGCCGCGCACATCGCTGGAACGATTGCTGCGGCAGAAATTTTCCGGCAAAGTGAAAGGACTTACCGTGTCGTTTCAGTGTCCCCTCGGCGGAGCCCGCAGCGTTTCTGGGCTCTCCTTCATGAGTGTCCGTAGTCGTTTTCATACGACGACCACCTCCTTTGATTTCCAGTCTAAAACTGGGTGCGGGGGGGCGACGATACGGTCGAGCACCTTGGCCGAGCAGAGCACTCCGGGAAGCCCTGCCCCCGGATGGGTTCCGGCACCGACGAGGTAGAGGTTATCGGGACCCTCGGCACGATTGTGGAAACGGAACCAAGCCGATTGACTGAACAACGGCGCAACCGAGAATCCGGCGCCGGCCACGCTGAGATAATCGTCCGCAAAATCCTCAGGCGTCATGTAAAAGTCGGCGGTGATTTCCTCTGCAAGGCCCGGCAAAATGGAGTCATCAAGGGCCTTCACGATCCGTTTTTGGAGCAAAGGGCCCTCGGTTTCCCAGTCGATATCGGCTTTCAAGTTAGGCACCGGGGCGAGGACATAAAAGGAATCGCAGCCCTCGGGCGCAAAGCTCGGATCGGTTGCGGTGGGGCGGTGAAGGTAGAGAGAGAAATCCTCGGGCAGATTCTCACCCTTGAAGATTTCGCGAAGAAGTTCGCGATAGCGTCGGCCGAGCCAGATGGTGTGGTGGGCCACTTTCGGATATTGCTTCTTCGTGCCGAAGAAGAGGACGAAGAGGCCCATTGACATTTTGGCCCGACTCTTTTTTACGCGGGCCGAGAGCTTTTGATCTGAATTGGAAAGCATCTTTCCATAGAGATGGGCGGGATCGACGTTCGAGACCACGATATCCGAGGGGAGAACCTCGCCGTCTTCCAATTGCACCCCCGTGGCCTTTCCGTCCTCAACCGTCACCGATGCCACCGTTGTCTCGAGCCGAACCTTGATATCCACTTCATCCATCAGTTTGCTGAAGGCATCCACGATGGCACCGGTGCCTCCCATCGCAAAGTGGACGCCCCACTGGCGTTCAAGGTAGTGGATGAGACCGTAAATACTGGTGGTATCGAAGGGGTTTCCTCCGACGAGAAGTGGTTGGATTGAAAAGGCCTGTCTCAAACGCGGGTCCTTGAGGTGATGGCAAACCAATTGCCAAACGGTCCGATAGCAACCGAGTTTGACGAGATTGGGGAGTTGCCGCATCATGGTGCCAAAGGAATCAAAAGGCTGGTCTGATAACTCGGTGAACCCGATGTCGAAGATCTTGTGCGATTGGGCAAGCAGAGTTTTGTAGCCCTCGACGTCTTCAGGGCAAAAGCGGGCGATTTCGGCCAAGGTGTCTTCGACCGTTCCTCCGTAGTCGAAGGTCTCGCCGGATGGAAATTGAAAGCGATACCAGGGGGTGAGTGGCACGAATTCGACATAGTCGCTGCGCTTCTTCCCGAAGAGTTCAAAGATCTCATCGAAAAGGAAGGGGGCTGTGATGACGGTGGGACCCGCATCGTGCCGAAAGCCATCGCGCTCGAAAACTTGGGCGCGGCCACCGAGGCGTTTGCAGCGGTCGACAATCGTGACTTCGTAGCCACGAGCGCGCAGGCGTAAAGCTGCCGCCATACCTCCGAAGCCTCCACCGATTACGATTGCCTTACTCATTGAAAAGAGCGTTTAAGCGTTCATCGATATGGAGGGCCAGATCGGCCAATCCCTGTCCACAGCTGGCGGGAAGTTCCAGCGCGATTGATGCGGACTTTTGGAGATGTTGCTGCGCCAAATGGCAGGCAGACCTGAGAGCTTCCTCCGGTGTTAAATCCATCTCGAGGGCGATCACGATATTGCTTTGTGATTTGGAGGCCCGGTCTTCATTCAGATCGACGATGTCATCGTAGATTTGATAACCCATGCCAAAGGACTCGGCGGCTTCCGATGCCTGAGGCAGGAAGGTGTGTCGTCCTGCGAAAGAAAGTGGTAGTTCCAGCGCCAAAGCAAAGAGAGGCCCCGACTTGCGACGAGCCACTGAAAGGGCGTCTGCGAGACTGTTGACTGCGCCGCCAAGATCATCGGTCTGCCCGCGAAGGGTAACGGAAATGGCGCGGTAGAGATGTTCGATCAATCCAGCTAAAGTATCGGGTTTGGAGACTTTCGCAAGGGCGCGAAAGGCGGCTGCGATCGTCAGATCGGTTAGCCCGATGGCACAGTTGGCTCCATATTTCGACCAAACGGTTGGGGAACCGCGACGTAGACGGGCCTTGTCTTGGAGGTCGTCTTGAATCAACGAAGCATTGTGAAGTAATTCAACCGATGCCGCTAAGGCGATCGAGTCGGTTTTACGGAGGCCAAGCCTCGCTCCGCAGGTCAAAGAAATCTTTGCCCGGGTCCTTTGACCACCGGCACCTAAATGACCGTCGAGAAGGCGCAAGAAAATGTCATTCGCATGGCCGGTTTCAGCACAAAGCGAGCGCATTTTTTCCTCCACCGATTGCATGTGTAAATCAACCGTGGCGATCGCGTGAGACATTGGATCCGTGGAAATTTTCATTGTAAAAAGCCCGAGCCGAACATAGCCGACTCGGGCAATTGAATGGATTTATAATAGGTCTGCGTTTTTCGCTTCAGGTGACAAAGCGGACTAGTCTTTTGAAGAAGCGACTCCGTCACCCATGAATCCTTCGGCTTCAGACTTTCTCACCGCTATCATGTAGATGAGAACTCCGAAGACGGCTTTCGAAACGACATCAGCAATCGAATATCCGATTTGGACAGCCGTTTCTGCGGCACCACCGGAAAGACCGATCATCGGGAAGATGAATACGATGGGATAGAAGGCCCACGATAGAACGACGAGCCAGCGAGCGCTGCTCACCAAACCGCGTGCTTCCTCGGGTTGGTTTGAGATGGAGCTCTTTAGACTGACGAACAGCTCATAGACGATCCAGAGGAATGGGATCATCGCGAGTGACCACCAGAGCCAGCGAGTGCTTGCGACGTCAGAGACTTCACCGGGGTATCCAAGGGCGACCATGAGGGCCGCGAGGAAACCAAGGCGGACCGATTTAGAGAAGGTTACAGCTTTTGAGAGTTTCATCACTAGGATGAGCTCGATGAGTAGAAGTGGGACAGTCAGGAGCCAATCGACATAACGATAAGCGTCATCGAAGCCCACTCCGCCGGTTGCGACGACAACTCCGTCGGTGACGGTGTAAGCGCTTGTCCAGCTCGCGTAGATCCGGAAGTAGTGGTAAAGCGCGATAAATGTTACTAATCCACTGATTGTCAAGGCTGGACGATAATATCGCGCAACTTGACTACGATTCAGCCATAGAAAGGCGGTAGCAGCTCCCATCGCTGCGATAGCGAAGGAGAAGAAGGTGCCGACCAATTTGTACTGGTCTACTGTTAGTTGATACTGATCTACTGTTAGTTCGGACATTGTTTTGTTTTGTTTTAGTTTAGTTTAGTTTGGATTAGTTTTTCTTGTTAAAATAGAGAGAGAAAATTTTTTCCGTCAAAAACCACCTATTGCTAGGAATTTGCTTTTTGGGAGGTGTGCCTGAGGACATTGTTGGAGAGATCTGATAGGGGGGAGTGATAGGGTTGCGGGGGAAAGAGAAATGAGAATAGTATACAGTGACGCATGAGCAGTGGTCTAGCAAGGGGAAAAGCTAGAAAAGTGCCAAATGTTTGATGAGAAGGCACTTTGGAGGGCGAAAAGTGCCTCCGCACAGCCGGTTCGTTGTCCTATTTGGTGCTCGTGGACGCAGTTTTCCCGAGTCGCTTTGTCAAAAGGAGCGTTTTTTGGCTGAGGTTGTTCTCGCGCCCCTTCGGGTGGCGTCAGGAATCTTCAAGGATCAGGGTGCGGCCATCGGCATGCGGGATTTCTTGGGGCTTCCAATCTGGGCATTGGTCGAAGCACTCGGGCTCTGCGCCGGTGGGATTCCTTTCCTAGTTGAACCAGTTCAGGTCCGGTTCGTCATCGGGTATCCATTCCTTGATGGCCTGCCAGGGTGGCTCGATAGGCTTTATGGTTTGATTCGCCCGCCCCGCCCTGCGGGCTTCGGCTTCGTATCCGTCCAAAACGCCTCCGTCCCTCGGCGTTTTTCAATATCGAAGGGCGGCGGTGGCGAGCGGGGAAGGTGGATGAGACCTTCCCAGAGGCCGTGGAGGCGGATGAGGAATTTGATTTCCTCGCGCCGGATGAAGGTGCGGACGGGTTTCATGTTGCGTTTGCAGCAGGGGCACTGGAGCAGGTCGCCGGCCCAGACTTTGAGGGTGAGGTCACGCAAGAGGGGCTGCATGTCGCGGACCCTGCGTTTGGGAGGTGCGGGGATAAGATGGATCTGGGTGGATGTTGGAGGTTTCGAGGGGAGCTTGGTTTTTACCTAAAGGAGGATGGGTGCCGACCTTCACGGTGACACAACGCACCCCCACTGGACGAATAAGTGAGAACGAATGAACCCCGTGCAAATGGGGATGGTAAATATTACTGGTTTTGAAGCCCTCGGGATTGATCCCGCGGATGTGCAACAGCAGGCGGAACTCGGCAAGGTTCTGAGCTATTCTCAAACAGGATTATTTAATGATAAAGCCCTATCTGATGATTTGAAGAGTCGCTACCACGAGGTGAGCGCCTATAGTCGAGGTGTACTGGCAAATGTAGCTCTCGGAGGGTTGAAGCGTGATCTCTCATTGCCTTTTGAATTACTGAACCTCTATGCGCCTGACGGATCAGATGATTAGAGTGATAGTCTGAACGACACCGAACTCCCCGAGTATCGCGATGCGGATTACACTTCGATACGTGAGTTTAATAATTCGGGTGACAAGCGATCTCAGTGGATTTTCCAAGATGTAAACGGAACGGAAAGGTGTCCGAATGGCTATCGGCCGCATTGGTGGGCCAAGTCATTTGGATATGTCTTTAGCTACCCTAGGGGCTCGGATTTCGACACCTCTGGTAAGAGAAAATATCTACGCGGTACAAATTGGGATAAGCTGCGTTACCATTACCGGCTCTATAAATGTGAATTTAAAAAAATGGACGTAGCTGACCCTGCGCGGCAGAGTGTCATGGCGCCTAGGACAGAGCGAAACATGGCTAGTGCGTTCCTATGGTCCACCCAGCCCCAGACGGGATCAAGGAGCCAAACCTCGCTGACCTTGACTTATGTGGGCGAGTTTGGTCCGAGTTCGTCTAATCCCCATCCCAGTGATGGCTTATTGAATCCATTCTATTCATTCGGAAATGCCGTTGCGCGTGGCCAGCGTTTTTGGAATGACCAACAGATGGATCAGTTGGGACTCTCTCCAGTCATGACGCGGTTGACTCTTTAATGTTTGGGCAGTGGCGCTGTCAGCCGACCCAGTGTTTTGGATGCTCCAATTTGCTTTCCATCGGCTAAGATACGCAGGCCGATTCCTTTGCCATATTTTTTCCCGGTCTTATCGTAGATGATTGTCAGCATCCGGCCATGGTATGGCAGGGCATCAAGGCAGAAGTAGTCCCAGGTGTCGCTGGGCAGCAAGGGATTCACCTCGACGGTGTCGTCTGCCCTAGGACGAAGTCCCACCAGCCCGGTGATAATCAGGTCGCAGTAGGAGGAATGATTATAGTCTTTACCGCGCTCCACACCGCCTTTACCAGGATCCCACGTTCCGTCCTTCCATGACTTGAGTCGTGTTCGGGAGATCCAGTCTCCGTTGTGAGGATTTAGGTTTTCGTCGATCCAGGGGACGACCGTGCCGTCGACGCGCTTCAGGCGATGTGACTTAGTGTAGATTTTGAGTGTTTTGAAATAGTCCTTTGAAGAAACCGCCTGTTGCGGGTAGTTATTCAGGACATTGGCCATGGCGGTGAGGGTGATGGTAGTGGAAAACGGCCAACTCGGACCATTCCACTGGCACTCGTGACCGGTGTAGGAGACCGCGAATTTTGGATGTCGCTGCTCGGCGACGGTGGGTCCGAATGGCGCATAAAATCCCTTCGGGTCCATCAACTGTTTCCAAGCCACCTCATAGCCTTTACCTTTTGCAGGTAGGTTGAAATACCAGGGGGTAAACCCGTGCAATTCGCGGACGCCAACTAGTTCGGCCTGTTCACCGCGAGGCAGGACTTTGAAGAACTTTGCCTCGTCGTCCCAGAGCTTTTCGAGAACGAGCCGCTGGATTCGCGCTGCTTTAGTCAGGTAGGTGGTAGCGATGCCCTTCTTGCCTGCCCGGTTGGCGATGGCAGCGATCGCAGTGGCATCACCGAACATGTATGAATTGATCGTTGCGCGCTTTCCTTGACCTTGATGACCACTCCCGCCGATGGAAACCTCCATGCCGTCGCGGTCGTCGATTTGCCAAAACATCCCGTCTGGTTCGAGCCGCATTTTTTCCCATGCCTTGTAGTTGGTGATCAAGTCTGGGAGGAGGTCAATGGCCAGGGAAAAGTCACCAGAGGCGAGGGCTTGGTGGTAAATGGCATCCGCGGCCCAGAAACTATAGCGGCGTGGGGATCCGCCTTTGCGTAACCAGAATATAGCGTAGTCATTCAAATACTGTTTCTCGCGGATCCATCTTCCCTCTCGGAAGTGGTGGCTGGCTGGGCAGCTGATTGTGTTGTGCTTAGCGCTCCAGCTGACCTTGGGCAGAAACTCGGTGATCACAAATCCATCCTGTGTTTTCTTGATATGCTTGCGGAATGTCCACCACCGGAAGTGATAGATTTCCTCGATTTCCTTGTCCGGACACTCGAAACGCGGTACATTTTTAGCCATCCAGTCGGCAGTGGTTTCGTTCGAAATAGCCTGCCCGAAATGGGTGTGATCCTTGCTGTTGAAGGAGCCGACATAGTTTCGCAGCGTTGTGTCTTTTAAGACCTCCGACGATATACCAGAAGACGCGTCAGGTTCAGATGCCACGACTGCGACTCCGGACCAAGCAGTCATCAGCAGGGCAGACAACAATAGCATGTTAGAAGGATGCTTCATTTCGTCTCAATCTCCGGTTTTAGTTCCACAGTTGTTGTATTAACAGTAAATCCAGCGATTGCTAGGAGGACTGGGGTCGGATTGAATTTGAAACGATTATTTTTCATCTATTATAGTTCTATGGTGAGGAGACTTATTTGGAGGGTTCGCTAGACTATTAGTCGAATTAAATTTAGGTGCTCATCCGGATCAAGTCAAGAGATCATAAGGTTGTGTTACTATGGACTTATATCCATTCTTCTGGGTGATTAATACCATTAGGTTAGTAAATGAAGCCAGTTTGAAGTCCTTTTTTAAAGGGGGAACTCTAGGCCACCGAGATATTTCGTATTTAACTCTTATTCCGCTGATGGAGTGGTGTACACCATGCACTCTTGACCTCTTATCTAGGCTATCGATCTCGAACCCAGCCGCCAAACTAAGCGGTTGACCCGTTGGCGAATGCGCGTTAGTAGTCTCTTTACAAATTATAGAAACTATTTATGGCAATCGTAGCAACAAATTTAAAAAGAGGGCAGTGTATCAAGCATGATGGTGACACTGGGGTAATTCTGAACTTAGACCACCGCACACCTGGTAAGGGAAATGCGCTTATCGCTGCGACGATCCGTTCGTTCCAGTCTGGCAAAACGAAGTCTATCCGATTCGCATCATCTGATAAGGTTGATGTGATCGACACTGATCGTCAGAAGTTAGAATTTTCCTACAGTGACCCATCTGGTTACCACTTCATGGATCTCACTACTTATGAAACAATCACTATCGATACTGCTCTGCTAGAAGGTTCTACAGACTATATCAAGGAAGGCCAAGAGGTGGAGGTTCTCTTCATCGAGGGTAGGCCAGTGAGTGTGGATCTGCCGGCAACAGTTGTGCTGGTGGTGACCGAGTCATCCGATGGAGTTAAAGGCGATACAGCGAACAATGCGACTAAGCCAGCGACTCTTGAGACTGGTTTGGTGGTGACTGTGCCGCTCTTCGTAAAGCCTGGTGATGAGCTAAAAGTAAACACCACAGACGGCTCATACTTGGGCCGCGCTTAAAATTTAGAGCATTGTGCTTAGTTAGAAATTTTGTCTATCAATTCCACAGATGTAGTCACTCAGTTTTTTGAGTATGGCAGTGCTGAGTCTCCCGTGAGACTGCGGTGCGGAGAATCATTGTCTCATGTCCAGATAGCGTATGAGACATGGGGCGAGCTTAATGCGGATCAATCTAACGCGATCCTGATCAATCATGCCCTCTCTGGATCTCATCATGTGCTGGGCTATAATCCAGCCATCACTGGAGTGGGAGATCTGTGGCAAGAGGAAATGCATCAGGGCTGGTGGGAAGGTCTAGTCGGCCCAGGAAAAGCGATCGATACAGATAAGTTTTTTGTCATCTGCCCGAACTACCTCGGCGGATGCTACGGCTCTACTGGGCCGAGCTCAGTGAATCCTGATACGGGGAAAGTTTATGGCTCATCATTTCCTATTGTCTATGTTGCGGATCAGGCGGATATCCAGCTGGAGCTTATAAAACGTTTAGGGGTTTCTCAGTTGTGTGCTGTAGTTGGTGCATCGGTGGGTGGCCTGGTGGCGCTGACATTTGCAACGCGTCATCCAGAGCATGTTCGTAATGTCATCTCGCTAGCGAGTGGTTATAAGACGTCGGTGTTGAATCGATTGATTTTATTCGAGCAGATTCTTGCGATTGAAAATGACCAGTATTTCAATGGTGGTGACTACTATGACACTGAGCATCCTGATCATGGGTTAGCTCTAGCTAGGATGATTTCTCACAAGACATTCGTGCACCTTGATGCCATCGAGCGGCGCGCTAAAACGGAGATCCATCAGGATAAAGAAACTCTAAAATGGTATAAAGTAAAAGACCCATTCCAGAGCTACATGCTCTATCAGGGGAAGAAATTTGTGAAACGGTTTGATGCGAATACTTACCTCCGGATCATCGATATGTGGTCTCGCTATGATGCGGTGAAGGAAGGAGATGCGGCCGATGATGTTGAGCTTTTTGCCGGAGTAAAGGCGAACGATCAGAAGTATCTTGTGTTCAGTATCGATTCAGATTTCTGCTTTTTCCCAGAGGAGCAATCCGAGCTGGTGGATGCACTAGAGAAATCAGGAGTCGAGAACATGTACATCACCGTGCATTCAGATAAGGGGCATGATTCTTTTCTCCTGGAGCCAGCGCTTTACTCTCCTCATATCAGTTTTCTTCTCAATGCAGAGGGCAGCTTAACTTGAGTTTCACTTGTTTACTTTCTCTGCGATGCTAAAAATAGTCTAATGAAGGTGCTAGTGACTACTCCGTATGAGAAAAATTCATTGCAGGGCAATACTGTCACGGCAAAGAGAGTGGTGTCTATTTTGTTAGAGTCCGGCATTGATGCTGCTGTTCTCAGCAAGGATGAAAAGGTGGTGTGTGCAGATGTTTTGATCGCGCTGCACGCAAGAAAAAGTGCGCATTTTATTGATGATTTCTTAGCGATGAATTTAACTGGAAAAGTCATCGTGTATCTAACCGGGACAGACCTCTACAGCGATATCCCAAAGGGCTGTGAGATTTGTGAGAAGAGTATGGAGCTAGCAGATGCGCTGGTTGTTTCTCAAAATTCTTCGCTTGCTTCTGTGCCTGAGAAATACCGCTCTAAAACGGTGGTGGTTCACAAGAGTATCGACCTTCCGGACGCGGTGCGGGATGATGTGGGGACTGAGTCAAAGCTCTTCACGGTTATTGGCCATATTCGCGCAGTGAAGCAGCCTTTTATGGCCGTGGAATCGCTACAGTTGTTAGATCGTTCTGTTAGCTTAAGGTTGGCTCTGCTGGGGAAAGAGGTGGACTCGGGTAGCGGCGAAATTTGTATGAAGTGGCAAGAGCAGGATCCTAGATTTCAGTGGCTGGGGGGTGTGGAGTATGTGGAGACACTTCAATGGATGCAGCGCTCAGTGGCGACGATCAACACCAGCCTAGCAGAGGGAGGTGCGAACTCGGTAGGGGAGTCGATCGTGCTCGGGGTGCCAGTTATCGCGAGTAGAATAGAAGGAAATATAGGGATGCTTGGTGATGACTATGCCGGATATTTCTCAGCAGAAAGTAACCAAGAACTCGCAGATCTGATGCACCGAGTAATCCATGATGCTAATTTTCTGGAGAAGCTTCGAGGGCAAGTGAAATTGAGGGGGAAGAGTTTTTTAAGAGAGAATGAAAAGCAAGATTGGATGAATATTATCCAGAAAATATCATGAGAAATTTAGCATTAAATGTATCTTCCATCCTGAGTTTTTTCGGCGTGGTGGGGTCACTAGTCACCGGAGTGATTGTGCTCGCACAGGGAGAATTTATCTACGCCATGCTGCTCTTTTTAGTCAGCACCCCAGTGTGTCTAGCACTCGCAGTGGTGTTCGACTACGTGGGTGACCGCATGCGTCGCGATTTCTTAGAGGGCAGATTCAGAGGCAAGCAGGACGTCATTGACACCCCATGGGAGGATGATCCGAATCATGTTTAAATTGCAGCGATAGAATGAGCTGATTATTCAGCTATCAGTTCTCAAACTTATTATTTTCAAATCATTCCATCAAACGATCAATCCAGTATCACTGTGAGGATGGTATAAGTCCTACTCCCCTGCCTTTTTAGCTTCTTCTAAGGTAATAAGTTTTTTGGGGGACATGTCTTTTTCCACGGCCTTAAGCATGGCGTTGTAGGCACCTGTGAGTCGACCGTAATTAGTGCGGTTATCTTTTCGGACTTTATAAATTTCCAACGCGTCCTTTGCGTTAGCTCCATATTTGGCGAGTACAGCCCAAGTGGCTTTCATCTTAAAGCTACCCTTCCCGGACGGGTTCTTTTCGATGTCAAGGGCGAGGCCAATACCTTCCTTGATGTTGAGATCCGCTAAGATGCCGATACCAGCTGTTACTGCTGCTCCTGGGTTGTGATAGGCGTGATAGTTACCGTCTTGGTCATTGATCACATGAAGTACTTTATCAGCCACGAGGTGGAAGTCTTCCACCGGGATGCCGGCGAGCATGGAGAGGCCACTGGCACGTGCTCCTTGGCGTTTGTTGTCAGCCAGTTTGAGTGCCGTTTTATAGAAAAAGATTTTGTCTGTAACTAGCCCAGCGGTAAGGGGGCTTTTACAGAGTGTCATGGCACTCTTACCGAGTGCTCCATCGATTTCGCCGAGGATATCCTTGGGTTTATCTAGGGCAATAAGCTTGATGATATCCATATAGTATTTTTGTGCGGGCTCACCCATATGACTGATTGATTCTGCTGCGTCCACTCGGAGGTCGAGGGGGGCTTTGGTATCGCGAAGAATAGCACCGATGGCATCAAGTTGTGGAAGTCGCAGTTCGATGGGAATCCACCAGCCGTACTGGCTAATGGCCAGATGTTGTTGCTTGGGCGTGCCCTCCTTAAGATGGTTGACCCAGGTTGCTCCTAAGTCTTTTCTGCGCCCTACGAGGGTACCAACTGCCTGACGTCGAACCTGAGGTAAAAAATGATCCGTAGCGAGTGCCATCAGTTCGTCGTTGCCTTTGATTTTGTAGTCCAGCTTATTGATTTCGACCACGTCAGTTGCTGCCTTACCTCTGACCCAGATAGATTTATCTGCCATACTCCCAGTAATGTAGAGCGACTTGCGAGGCAGGCAATAGGTGAGCAGAGCCACGCCTTCGTGTGGTCCTTCTTTCCAGTTCGGAGACCAGCTTCCGTCCCAGTTGCGGCGCAAATTGTGGAACCAGAGTGACTTTTTTAAAAACTGCTGGGTGACTTCAGGTCCAGAGAGATTGGCGCCTAGCGGTGTCCAGAACGGATTGAAAAATGAGCTAGCATGGCCTTGCTCCAAGCCATCGTAGCTGGTTGCTGACAGCTGGGAGAAAAACTGCGCTCCCCCGGAGTTGCCTGCGAGGGCCATGCATATAGCGGCCGAGGCGCTACTACCATTATTATTAAACACAGCGCTATTAGGACCATGCACGCCGTAGGGGAATGACCCTCGGCCGATGTGGGAGGCGACGTAGTCATAGGTTTTCTTGAGACCCTTTTCAAACGCAGGGTCGCTGACGCCACATTTCTTTGCAAGCAGCATCCCAAGATAGCAGGACATACTAGATTGGTTCATCTGTGCGTAACCCGGCAGGCGACCGAAGCGCTTTTTTGATGACATACGATGTCCCCAGAGTCCTGCCGCATCCTGACCCTTGGCCAATGCCACGGCATAGGTTTTAATCGCAGGAAGAACTGACTTGTCACCGGTGAGTAGATGATATTCAGCGAGAGTGATGAGATCGTATCCCCAGGTCCACCCCACAGAGCCCGATGGCACTTCGCCGTCGAGGATCTGTTGGAATTTTACTGGGTCGGGATTAGCCCATTCTGATTTAAGAATTTCTGTGGTAGCGGCATCAATGTACTTCTTCTCGCCAGTTGCCATCAAGCCCAGTAATTCAGGGTGTAGTCGACTCCCTTTTTTTCCGAATCCTGACTTAAGAATAGAGTCTGCTGCCCGGGTGATGATCTTGTCTGACTTGGCACAATTATAAGGAGCAGTTGGGCTGTAGCTTCCTAGAACTGGCAACTTAAGGGTCAACGTTTTACCGCTCTTCATCATCAGGATCATTTTCCCGCCAGACGCTTCAGTTTCTGCTTCGTCGATTGCAAATGCGATATCGCGCTTCGGGTCAGCCCCAAATTTTTTAGAACCCACGCCAATGATCTGATCGCCTTTTTTGAGTTTGCCCTCGGCAGGTGAGCCCTTTTGTGCCCCGGTCACATTGATCATTTTTTTCGATACCTGACCTTCTGCGCCGGTGGGTCCGAACAGAAGCGCGGCTGATTTTTTAGCACCAAAAGCGGGGGCACTCAACAACACAGCTAGAGCCAGGAACAAGACCTTTAATCTACAATTCATCTTCATGTTTTAGCTGATATCTTAAATTAAGATCTATCTCAACAACATTATCCAGTCCACAATTATTAATGTACATGCTTAACCCACTCAGGTAGCCACCAACCATGACCTAATAGGCGTGGGATATCTAAAGATAATATTGTTTTCCATTGCCTTCAATCAGTTGAGTAGCATAAGGAGAAATTACTTGTGATTTATAGTTTCACAGGAAGACAAGCCATTGATATTTGCAACCAGTCATCGGTGAAAAAGAGCAGCACAGAGTATGAACGATTTTGGTGGGTGAGTTTCAGAGTTGTTGATCTGCAGTGCTTACTTCAGTTGTTGGCTTTACTTTACAAAACTTACCTCTAGCTCGGCGGTCGCTACGCCAGATACGTCCAGGCGCTCATTGAGTGACCTGGTGATGGCGGCTTTTGATCGCGCTACTTTTCCTTTGAAAAGTTCTTTTCCGTTTCCGTCCTTAACAATGATTTCCTTATCCAGAATCACCAGTTTATCATTAAGTCTGAGGGTAAGTTTTTTCACGTTCTCGGTGGTGAGGGTGATGGTCTGACCATAGACTTCGGCGGTGACGAGATCGCCGGGTTTTGGGGCATCATTGGCTAGCCATGCGAACCTAGTGTGCAGCACATTGTCTTGATGCCAGTTGAGTTTTTTATTCCATGGGTCACGGGTATGCTTAGCCATCCAAGGCAGTGCTTGCTTACATTCGAGCTTCATCCAGTGACCATGCTCAGGATAAACGATCCATTTGTGTGGGTAGTGACCAGGGTTTTCTTCTGCGAGTTTGTCTAACGTTTTCCCCCACTTGGTACAGAGTTCATTTCGGTTATATGCGGCGTCTTTTGATCCACACTGGATGAAATAGGGAAGGTTGAGAAGGTTGTATGGCTTAGCATCACCTGGGTGACCAGCCATCATGGCGGCACCTGCCCAGCGGTCAGCCATACGCGGTGCAAGCTGGTAAACTCCATCGCCACCAGCTGAATATCCGAGGACATAGACTCTGTCAGGGTTCACTCCGTGATGTGCGATAAAGCGATCAATCAAGGTATCAAACATCGGGTCGATGTGCGCTTGATGCCAGAGGTCCCAGGTGTCGGTGGCGGCTCTGGGTGCGATGTAGATTCCTTCTTTCGGCTGGTAGAGTTTGATCTGGTTTTTCCACTGGCTATCGTTCACGCGAGCTGGGGCACCACCGCCGCCGTGGAGTGAAATGTAGAGGCTGTGACCGCCCTCAGGCTCTTCGCCGTAGGTAATGTAGTCATAGGGCATTTTAAATTCCTTGTAGGTGATGAGCTTCGCTTTCATCTCCGCAGCAGTCGCTTTTTTTAATGCGGTAGACTTCTTCTTGAAGCTCTCTTGGATCGCTTGTTGAGCGTCTTCTTTCGAGAAAGTGATTTCTTCTGGGGCTACTGTCTTTGCAGTTTGAGAAGAGTTTTCCTTCTCAGTTGGAGCTGACTCACAGGATGAGAGCAATCCTCCGCAAACGAATGGCAGTGCAATCGAGGCATGAAAAATTTTAGATTTTATATTCATAGATACTGATAATGTTACGAGGTAATGAGAGTGCTCAAATTTTTTCTAATACGAGCGATGTCCTACATGGTATATAGAGATGCATTGCGTTTTGTTCATAGCTAAGCTCGGTGAAATACTCGATGTCCATGGAGACGCGATTATGTCCGCCATACTCTGGTTGATCTGTGCTGAGAATAATCTTAAACTTACCAGCCTGAGGCACTGGAAGGCGATAGCTTGGCTGTGATTGCTCATGATGCAGATTGGTGATGAAGATGAGGTTACCACGCTCATAGGCGAGGACTTTGTCATCATTGTTTGTCCATAGTTGCTGCGCGTGATCTTTATTGAGGAGGTCGTATTTCTTACCGAGGTGGACCAGGTCTTTGTCAAATTTAGCCAAGTACTGATACTTTAGATGAGGGTCGCTCATGAGCGACCACTGACGGCGGCAGTAATGGTATGACCAGTCATTTCCCTCACGTGGGAAGTCGAGCCACTCCGGGTGACCAAATTCATTTCCCATGAAATTCAGCCAGCCTTCGCCCGCAAGAGTGAAGGTGAGTAGGCGGATAATCTTGTGTAGGGCCATGCCTCGATCGATGACCGGGTGGTCATCATCCTTGCCCATGTGCCAATACATGTCTTGGTCCATCAGACGGAATGCCAGCGTCTTGTCGCCCACGAGTGCCTGATCATGGCTCTCTGCATAACAGATATTTTTCTCTCCATGACGGCGGTTCACCATGGTGTCCCAGATGGCATCAACGTCCCAGTCCTCGTCACGTGATTCCTTTAGTAGCTTGATCCAAAAGTCTGGAGTGCCCATGCTAAGCCGGTGGGTGAAGCCCACTCCACCTTCGGAAACGGGACGGCACAGACCAGGCATACCGCTCATGTCTTCTGCGATGATGAGTGCGTTAGGGTTCATCTCTAGACAGAGAGTGGTGGCGAGCTGGAGATAGAGGACGGCGTCCTTATCCACCGCATCATCGAAGTATTTGGCTAAGCTATCAAAGGAGATATCGCCATGGTGCTCATAAAGCATGGATGTCACGCCATCGAAGCGGAAGCCATCAAATTTAAATTCCTCAAGCCAATAGCGCGTATTCGACAGAAGAAATTTTCTGACCTCAGGTTTACCGTAATCAAAACACTTGGAGTCCCATTGAGGTTGGTCGCCTCTGGTGCCTCCGTGGAAATACTGGTGGTCAGTGCCATCAAACTCGTTCAGTCCTTCGCCGAGGTTTTTCACTGCGTGCGAGTGGACGACGTCTAAAAGAATAGCAATACCGTATCCGTGCGCGGTATCGATGAGGTATTTTAAATCCTCCGGGGTGCCGAACCGAGAACAGACCGCAAAAAAGTTAGACACATGATAGCCGAATGATCCGTAATAAGGATGCTCCTGTACTGCCATCATCTGGATGACATTATAGCCAGCATCCGCAATGTGCGGGATGACATCATCCGCAAATTCCCGATAACTATGCAGCCGAGGCTCCTCACCGCTCATCCCCGTGTGCGCCTCATAGATAAGGGGCGAGGTGATGGATGATGCATCGAAATTTTCGTGCTTCCACTGGTAAGGTTCTTTAGGCTGCCAGATCTGTCCAGTGAAATCATGGGTGCTTAGGTCCTGCACCGCACGTGTGATGCAAGATGGGATGCGGTCTCTCACCGAGTCATCCGCTCCGTGGACGCGGAGCTTTATTTCTTGCTCGTGACCTAATACCGATCCAGGGAGTGAAATTTCCCATACCCCGCTGTTGGTATCTTTGAGCTCATGGTTCTCGCCCGACCATTGATTAAACTCACCGATAATCTGAATGCCCTTAGCATTTGGTGCCCACTCTCTGATGACCCACTGATCACTATCTTCTTGGTAATGGATACCTGTGAAAAGGTGCGCAGATGCATACTCATAAAGTGAACCGGAGTGATCCACAATATCTCCTAGCTCAATTTCAAACTTGCTAATCCGTTCATTGATCTGATCTGTCTGAGGTGCGAGCCAGCCATCATCAGCCACGAGTTTAGGGATATTATTTTCTTTCTGCATGTCTTTGTCCGTATTTAAATCAAATACTAACTAGCGGATCAAAGATGGACGATGAAAAATATCGTTCATTTTCTAGATTTTGTGAGCATCTAGGAATTTGCTCATCAGGAATTCATCTCTTAGGTTGTAATGGAAGACTCCTTTGCTACAGTGCTTAATAATGAGAATGAAATTATTGATACCCCTATTGACTCATATTTGTTTGATTCTGTGTTTGGGCATAGTGAGTTGCGCCGCGCAGACGCAAACACCGGACCAGCCTGAGAAAAAGGTTGAGAAAAAAGGGAGTTTGTTAGGTCTGACGGCTAAAATGCTGATGGGAAAAAAGGGCGGCGATAAGCTCTTTTATATGCCTAAGAAAGGTAAGGGGAGAACGCCAAATCAATACGGAATAGCCTATGAAGATGTGTTCTTCCAAAGCGCGGATAAAACTAAGCTTCACGGCTGGTTTCTCCCTGCGAAGAAAGGAGTAAAAAAGGCCAAAGGAACGATCGTTTTTTCTCATGGAAACTTTGGCAAAGTATCGCGTCATCTGGGTTATGTGAATGGAATGATAGCGAGCGGCTACAATGTCTTCCTCTATGATTACCGTGGCTTTGGTCAGTCAGAGGGAGAGGCGGAGAAACTTGGGGTCATTTCGGATGTGGTGGCAGCATTTCGCTACATAAAGACGCGAAAGGATATTGATCAGGATAAAATCATCTCCGCATCGCAAAGTCTCGGTGGAGCGAAATCAATCGCCGCATTAGCAGAATTTCACCCCAAAGGGCTTCGAGGAATCGTGGTGATGAATACCTTTTCTTCCTACCGTAAAATGGCGCTCAAGATCGCTGGGAATACCGCTAACTACGTGATCACAGACACCTGTAATCCAGTGGACTTAGTGAAACAATTACCCAAAGTGCCGCTACTAGTAATGCACTCCGAGAATGACCAACTAATTCCCTGTGAGCACGGAGAGGAAATCTACAACGCCGCAAATGAGCCAAAGACTTTCATGAAACTAAAAGCAGGTGGGCATAATAATTTTCTAGTAGTAAATCGACATGAAAATGAGAAGAAACTTCTGAAATGGTTAGATGATTTGGTGAAATAGCAGTAAATTTAGCTTAATATGGTATATGTAGGGAATTTTTTTATAGACAAAACCCGAGTGCTATATTAAATCCGCACCCGCAACATTATTAAAAACAATGTGCCAACCAAATGGGACGGTAGCTCAGCGGTAGAGTAGGAGACTCATAAGCTCTTGGTCCCGAGTTCAAGTCTCGGTCGTCCTACCATTTTCTAAAAGCTCTTAATCTGTAATAGATTAAGAGCTTTTTGGTTTGGAGGGTAGAGCAAGATTTTAGTAAATCTTGGAGTGCTGTGGCCTGCCACAGCTTTAACGGTAGATGAGGCCTGTTTCGCGATTAAGAGCCGAGCGAGTGAATATAGCTGAATTACGACTCGATATGTAGTTGTCGCTGCTTGTTAAAAAAATCGATAATAGATGTTATCGATTATTGGGGCGTCATTTTTTTTGTAGCTCATCGGCGCAGGATAGGTATGATTAAAAATATGAAATCAATCATTCTAAATACAGTGAAAATTACAGCGATAATGTGTGGGTTAGGGATTTGTAGCCTTTCTGCCGATGAGGGCTTTAAACCTATTTTTGATGGGAAGACGCTGAAGGGGTGGAAGACCGCTCATAGTAAGGGTGAAGGTGATTGGGGGCCATTTAGAATCGACGGGAAAGAGAAAGCCATCCACGTCTATAAAGGTGAGAAACAGGGCTCGGAGCAGGAGTCTGATTGTCTTTATACAGAGAAGGAATACAGTAAGTTCATCCTCCGGATGGAATACAAGTGGCTGGATAAACGCTACATGCCTCGTGTGAAGGCTGATCGTGATGCGGGGCTTTTGTTCCACGTTCATGGAGACTTACAAAAAGTCTGGCCGGCTTCTATGGAAATGCAGATCGGGGAAACACCAGCAGAGAGGTTCGATGGAGGAAGGTATCATTCCGGTGATCTATTTGTGATCGGAAAAACACTTCGCTGTAAAACGACTAAGACAAAAAATGTTTATGACCCCAAAGGACCTCTCGTTTCATCAAGTCATTGTCCTACTAGACTTGGGGTGGAAAAACCAAAAGGCGAATGGAACAAAATGAAGATCATTGTGGATGGTGCCAAAAAAGCGACTTTTATCCTGAATGGTGAAGTGGTCCACGAGATCTACGATCTAGAGAAAAAGGTAGATGGGAAGTGGGTGCCACTGGATAAAGGAAGAATCGCATTGCAGGCAGAATGGGCTGAGCTCATGTACCGCAATATCGAAATTAAGGAACTTTAGAATACCAAGACTCGGTCATCGATTATTTCCAAACTAGGCGATGATCGGGCCGTCGTCGCCATCAAGCATTTTTAGGATGGCGTCCACGCATGAGGTGTTGGCATTCAGGGTGGCTTCGGTTCTTGATTCTAGAATTTTGACTGTTAGCTCTGGGTATTCTTGTCCGAATACTAGGGCAAATCTTGCGCCTGACTGCTCGGCTTTCTGAAATTGCTTGTTGATCTTGAGCGGCGCCATGGTGGAGTCGGCTTTGATGCCGGCGTTGCGGAGTTCTGTGAGGACTCGGAGTGCATCCAGACGTTTGGTCTCATCTGCGACTACCAGATAGACATCGCAGGCGGTCTGGGTGGTGAGCCAGGCTTCCATCTGCATGAGTGCTTGTGGGGTTTCTTCAATGAAGTTTCTGATCACCACATCGCCCATGGCGAAGCCGGTACAGGGCAGATCTGCTACTCCGTTAGAGAGCGACTTGATGAGGTCATCGTAGCGGCCTCCTCCTGCGATGGCGCGCATGGATTTCTTAGTGTCAAAAATTTCAAACACTGTGCCAGTGTAGTAGGCGAGTCCTCGCACGATGGTGAGGTCTAGCTGTAAATACTCACCGAGTCCGCGTGCGGTTAGATTCTCTTGGATCTGCTGGAAGGCGGGTGAGGCGTTCTCTGGGTTGTTGATGAATTCTCTAACAGTTACTTCTGTTAGGTTGAATTTAGAGAGTTTTTCTGCGAGGACTTCTGGCTTGTCGCGCTCTATTTTATCGATGATCTGGAGGAAACCGTTGGTGTCGGTGATGTCGTTTTCAGAACAGAAGGTAAGCCATGATGCGCGATCAGAGGCGCGGATGACGAAGTCCTCAGCGCTGAAGCCAAGCGCGAGCATGGTATCTATGGCGAGGGCGATGAGCTCAGCATCTGCACCGGGATCTGACTCGCCGATGATGTCTGCATTGAACTGAATAAATTCACGGGTGCGGCCGCGCTGTTGTTTCTCATAACGGAAACACTGACCGATCTCGAACCATTTCATTGGCTTCGGAAAATCACGTTGATTCCCGGCTATGATTCGAGCCAGTGAGGCGGTGAGCTCTGGACGGAGCGTGACATCGCGATCGCCTTGGTCGGTGAATCTGAAGAGCTGGTTAGAGAGTTCGTCGCCAGCTTTCTTGAGGTAGAGTTCGGTGGATTCTAGCATGGGAGCTTCGTACTCGCAGAACCCGTAACGCGTGGCGACGCTGCGCCAAGTCTCGAATAGGTAATTTCGAATTGCGCAGTCTCTCGGAGTGAAGTCTCTGAATCCTGGTAGTGATTGAAATCTTTTGTCAGCCATAGCGGTGGAAATGTGGCTGATGTGGGGGAACTTGCAAGTATGTTTTTAGGCTGACTCTGTATCAACTCAGTACTGCATATAACGGGCAGCGCATGAGATCTATTTCTCCGCAGCGGTAGCGGTCAAGGAGTTGCTTTGAGCGTTTGGCTAGCATTCTTCTGACTTCGCGGCGTTTTCCTTTTTCGCGCGGGATGGTCATGTTGTCGTAGGCGGTGGTTTGGTGGCGCATCCAGGCGATGGTTGCGGCTTCGGCACGTTGTTCGATGGGAATCATTTTCGTTCTCGCCACGGTTCCGCTTCCTACCGGGATGGCGTGCTCGGTGATCCGGGTTGCCATATCCATTCCTAGGTCTTCGACGTCTGGGTGGAAGGCTAGATACTGATTCACTGCGTTCCAGAATTCTAGTTTATAGGCTTCTTGGTCACGTTCGCGTTTGGCACGACCAGCATCTAGTTTTTTCTGGTAGGATGGGTCTTCGCGTTCTTGGACGAGTTGTTTTCTGAGGATTTCTATTCGGTCAGCAGGTGCCCAGATTCCTTTGGAGAAGAGTTTTCTGCCTTTGGGTTCCTTCACTGTCCAGCTTGGACCGTCTTTTTTAATCCTTCTGCTGAGAGCGGCATCTCCGGGTGGTAGCAGTGCCCAGCCGTTTGGGATTTCAAGTAAACTACCTTCAAGGCTAGTCACAAAACCGGGCTTCTTGCTGGTACGAACTTCTATGTTCTGGTCACTCATGAATACAAAAATGATTCTTAGAAAGAGCTTTAATTCGGGTCCTTCTCAAAGGCTCTGGTCTCGAAGCGCATTAACTCTTTGATGAAGGTGAGGGGGATGCTGCCGGTGGGGCCGTTACGGTTTTTTGCCATGTTGATTTCGGCTTCGCCGTCTTTTTCATCGCGCTCTTCTTGGTCTTCTGCGTAGTAAGCGGAGCGGAAGAGGAGGCCTACCATATCGGCGTCCTGCTCGATGGAGCCCGACTCTCGGAGGTCAGACATACGGGGAGTTCCGCCACGGTTTTCTGGTCCACGGTTTAGCTGGGCGAGGACGATGATCGGGATACTGAGCTCTTTGGCTAGGCCTTTGAGTCCAGCGGAGATTTCTGCGATCTCTCGTTCACGAGAGTTTTGCGCTTGCTTGGAGGTGGAGCGCATCAGCTGGAGGTAATCGATTGCGATGACCTGGATATCTTCTTCCTTTTTCTTACGTCTGGCCTTGGCGCGGAGTTCGGAAATGGAGATTCCGGCGGTGTCGTCGATGAAGAGTTTGGAATCGGCAATTTCTGCGGCGACTCGCTTGATGCGTTTGAGGTCATCTTTTTGCGGTTTGATCCCATCGCGGAGATTGGTAATGGCATATCTGGCGCGGGCAAAGAGCAGCCGCTGGACGATCTGGGCTGAGGTCATTTCGCAGGAGAATACCATTGAGGGAAGTTTCTGATCCAGACAGATATGCTCGATGAGATTCATGACGAATGAGGTCTTACCCATGGATGGACGGGCGGCGATGATGAACATCTCACCGGGTTTGAGGCCGTTGGACATTTCATCGAGCCTTTTGTAGCCAGTCTTGAGTCCCATAGGCTCTCCACCGCCAGCCATGAATTTCTCAAAATCCTCGATGACCTTTTTGACATCTTGTTTTACGGTGGGTGCTTCATTGGTCTCGGCTCCCTCTCGGATAGCGAAAATTTTCTGTTCCACTTCATCTAGCAGAGCAGGGACCTCTTCTTGATCTTCGTATGATCTAGTAATGGATTCGGTGCAGGTTGAGATAATATTTCTCAGCGTGTACTTGTCCTTGATGATACTAAGGTGATGCTCAAAATGAGCGGCGGTAGGTGAGTAGGTGTAGATTTCCGTGACCGCTGATGGGCCGCCAATTTTCTCTAACAGATCTCTATCTAATAGTGTCTGAGTGAAAGAAACGAGTTCGATCGCTACGCCATCGTTAGAGAGCTCGCGCATAACCTGATAGATCGCTTTGTGGGATGGGTGATAGAAATGATCAGGGGTGAGCCCCTTTTCCTCCGCCATCATTACGTATTCGGTTGGGTCTTGGAGCATTGAGCTGAGGAGACTTTTCTCTGGGCCATTGGCATGAGGGAGTGCTCTCTGTGCGAAATCTTCTTCTTTTCTCACTGCGTGGCTTTTCTGGAGTTCGGGGCCAGTTTTGAATTCTATTTGCTTTTCCATAACTTGTGACTAGTGATTGGAAAATGCACTAATTTCTCGGCCGCGTCAATCAGGGTAAGTTGTGAACAAATGTTGACAACTAATTTAGCCTGCTATGATTGTTGTATGTGACTCATATTAAATGGCTTAATTTTTATCGCGTGTGATATTTTATGAGCAAAGGCAGGTTTTGTGTAAAATGAGCTAAGTTTTCTGATTTTGAGCTTAGTTTGAGGCCATATTTATGCTTAGATGTAACAGTCAATATGCGTAAGAAAACAATCACTTTACTAAACACCCAGTCAACTGCTCACTCTAGCTCTGTTTTAAAGGGTCGGATGAGAGGGTGTTTTACGGGATCTGTCTTGAGTCTGGGTGTCCTCATTTCAATGGGGCAGTTACAAGCTCAGGAGGATGTTTCGCTGATACAGAAAGAAATAAACCGCCGCTCCGGTAATGTGACTCAGGCACAAGAGCTACTCAAGCAAGGTGATGTGGCCTACCAGGCAGGGGAATTTAAAAAGGCAGTGGAGTCCTATAAACAGGCTTTTGATCTCATCCCTGAAGCAGGGCTGACACATAAGCTGAGATTTGAAGCGGGGGATCGCTATGCACAGGCGGCGGTAGAGTATGGAGAGGTTTTAGCCAGAACTGGTCAATATGAACTTGCTAAAAAGCACCTGAACGACGCCCTCAGTAAAGATATTGCACCTGGTAATGCAGGGGCGATGAAGATGCTAGCCAGACTAGATGATCCTATCCGCTACAGCCCTACACTCAATCCTGAGCATGTGCTTAATATTGAGAAAGTGGCTCACTGGCTTAGAAAAGGGGAGTCGTATTTCCTCCAGGCGCAGTTTGACGAAGCTCTCATCGCCTATGAAGAAGTGATAAAGATAGACCCTACGAACAAGGCAGCTAGACGCGGAATGGAGCGAGTTGTTCAGAATGTCAGAGACTATAGTATCACTGCCAGAGATGAGGCACGAAAAAAGGCACTCAGCCAAATAGATGAACTCTGGGAGCTAAAGGTGCGTCCTGAAACGGATATACCAGGGATAGCCACGTCCGGTTCACCAGTTCTCGATGAGAGAGTCCAAGATGTCAGAGGTAGTAAGTTGAAGCAAATTATGATTCCTATAGTGGAATTAGATGACATTACATTTACCGAAGCTATAAATACTGTGAGAGTATGGTCGCGAGAGCTAGATACTACTGAGCTGGACCCCGCTAAGAGGGGAGTGAACTTGGTGATGAGGCTTGGTGACGACGCATCTGGGTTTAAACAGAAAATAGAAAACGCAAGGGTCAATCTGAATCTAAAAAATGTGCCGCTTTCAGTGGTGTTAAATTATATCACTCAGCAAACTGGTACGTATTGGCGCCAAGAGCAGTTCTCCGTAGTCATAAGACCGCGAGGCTCATACACCGCGGAACTGGAGTCACGCACATTCAGGGTGCCAGTTGGTTTCATGGACGAAGATAAAGCAGAGAAATCCGATGATGTATTCGGAGATTCACCCGCACTCCAGGCTAAGGTTGGTATCGTCGAGGCGCTTAAGAGATTAGGGATTACTTTCCCAGATGGGGCCAGCGCGTTTTATAACCGGTCTAATAACACACTTCGTGTGACAAACGCCCCGCTTGAGCTGGATGCCATTGAAACTTACATCCGGGCTCAGTCAATGAGTGAGAGTGTGATGGTAGTCATCAAGACCACCATTATTGAAGTATCAGAAACCACACTCAATGAGCTAGGCTATGACTGGCTGCTCGATCCGACTCACGTTAAGAACAATGTGTTTCTCACAGGAGGAACGCAAGGCAGTGGAGATGTTGTCAATGCCGCTACCAGCCCAGTGGGGGGTAATGCAGTTACAGGAGATGGCATCACATCTGGTAACAGAAGTGGTGGCACAATGTTCCAGGATAATTCAATTGACTCGAGGATATCAGGGCTGCTTGCCCCAGCAGTGAGCAGAGCATCTGCTCCTCTAACAGTTACAAGCCAGATCAATGACGCGACTTTCCAGACGATAATGAGGGCGCTAAGTCAGAAAACTGGTGAAGCTAAACTTAACCAATCTACAACGGTAAGCTTAGCTGGTCAGAGAGTTGAGCTTAGTGCTGTTTCTGAAATAACTTATCCCTCTGAATATGAGCCAGGTGAGCTCCCTCAAAACGCCCTAGGTGCCGTTGCCGCAAATCCACAACCAGGAACTCCTCCTCAACCAACAGCATTCGAAAATAGAGCTCTAGGTTACCAGATATTGGTAGAGCCCACCGTAAGTGATGATAAAAACTACATCGATCTTCAGCTGAATCCTAGTATCGTGACCTTTGATGGTTTTATTAATTACGGCTCTCCTTTATATACATCTGCAATAGATCCTATTACGGGTATCCCTTTTAGCCTAATAACTCAGGCTAATACCATACTTATGCCAGTCTTTAGAACAGTCAGGCTCAACACAGGTGTGACTGTGCAAGACGGAGCGACAGTCGTGGTAGGAGGCCTGATTCAGCAGAAAATCGAGACTGTAGTAGATAAGGTGCCTGTGCTCGGTGATTTACCTCTAGTTGGTAGGTTATTTCAATCCCAGGGTCTTAAAAACACCAAAACGGCGGTGATTATGTTTGTTAAAGTCGAGCTTGTTGATCCTACGGGTCAACCTTGGAGAGAAAGATAAGACGCAACATTGCTCTCTTGGAGCATCTTATACACCAATTTAACTGAGAATATTGTGTTAGAAAATAATAAAAAAATCCATCTCGATGAGATGATGCGCAAGCTCAAAAAGAGCTCAGTACAAAAACTTTCGATTAAAGCAGAAGGGGGTGAACGCGTGGTTAGAGCTGATGGTTCAGAAGTCATTAAGGTGAAATCTAAGAAGCGCAGAAATATTCAGCCACGGAAAGAAAAAGAGAGGAAATCCAATAGGCTTAAGGTGAAACTAATTTTAGCGGCGGTCATTCTCCTGCTTTTATCAGTTATCTCGTTTATTATTTTATTAGGTTACTTCAATGGGAATAGATTTAAGACTAAAGTCATAGAGACAATCGTTAATGTTTCAGGTGCAGAAGTGGAGCTTAGTAGATTAGATGTGAGTCCAGACTCAGCTAAATTATCAACAATCAATTTGAAATGGTCTGAAGCAGACACACTAATTAAGAATCTTAAGCTTAAAGGCATCAGTGCAGACTACGGCATGTTAGCCTTTATTGGTGGTGGATGGGGTGGTAGTGCTGTGGGGGTGGAGAGTGCAGACCTCGTTTTAGAAATGGGAAAGAATAACCCTCGTCTAAATACAGCACCAGCAAGACCAGTGGATTTTAAATTTGGTCTATACCAATGCTCTGAGCTGAATGTGGATTTTGGAAAAGGCTCATTATGGAGCTTCAAAAAAGGTTCTGTTTCATACCGTGTTAGTGATGGAAATGATGACCAGTTTAGTGTCGATAGCGGTAATCTCAAAGTCCCTAAATTTGGCGATTTCAAAGTGCAGACAGGCCTCGTGAGCTTAGCGGCAGATAGTGCACAAGTGTATTTAAACCTGAAGTCTGAGGGTCAAATGGGTGATTTTAATATCGATGGAGTTGTTGGTTACAGCGAAGGTAGTCCCGTTGATCTCAATATTGAATTAAAAGATTATAGGTTGAAAAACTGGATAGATCCCAGAGCAAAAAGATTTTTTAATGGTGAAATCCAGACAGGGAAAGGAACAATGAAGATGAAGTTAGGTGATATAGAGTCATTTGATATCACAATGAAAATCACATCAAGACTCATCAGGGTGAATGATTTTGAGTTTGTAAAAGCAATATCCGAGTATCTCCAAGAAGAATATTACGTGAAGCCTGATTTTGTGGACGAATCAAAAATGACGATGATATGGACTAAGGACAAGGTTATATTCACTGATATTGAGCTGCTCCAGGACACTCAAATGCGTATTAGAGGTAACTTCATGATCGATGCAAATGATCTAATGTCAGGAACTCTTAAGGTCGGTCTGCCCGCTATGGTCATCTCAACGAAGAGAGGGGCGGTTCTAAAAGAGGTCTTTAGTGAAGACGATGGTGAGTATATTTGGGCAGACGTCATCATTAGTGGTAAATCCTCCACGCCCAGAGATAATCTCGATGAGATGCTAAAGGAGGCTTCTATTAAGAAGTCCCCAATAAAGGTAGACGTAGGAGCTGAATTGTTTGAGCTTAAATTTAATAAACTGACTAAATAAATATTCGTCATTAGGCAAAGATTCAACTTTCTTTCTGAGCAACGCAAGAATTCTAACTATGGGAACCTGGGAAAAACTTCATCAATCAATAAGCTCTGTCATTAAAGGGCAAGATGAACTGGTAAAAAAAATTATCTGCTGTATGGGAGCTGGTGGCCACCTTCTATTAGAAGATTACCCAGGGACGGGCAAGACCACTCTTGCGAAAGCCTTGGCTGCTTCCATTTCAGGTTCAGCCTTTCAAAGGATACAGTTCACACCTGACCTGCTTCCATCCGACATACTAGGTGTTTCTATCTTAGACCCTCGCACAGCCAAGTTTGACTTCAAAAAAGGACCGATTTTTTCTAATATACTACTAGCTGATGAGATCAACCGGGCATCGCCTAGAACGCAAAGCGCGCTATTAGAGGTGATGGCCGAAAAGCAGGCCACGATTGAGGGTATACGATATGATTTCACTGAAATGTTCTTTGTCATCGCTACCCAGAATCCTGTCGAATTCCGTGGCACATTTCCTCTTCCTGAAGCGCAGATGGACAGATTCGCTATGCAGTGCTCTCTCGGTTACGTAAGTTTAGAAAATGAAGTATCTATACTCACTGATCAGCAATCCACACACCATCCGATCGATTCTTTGACCCCTGTCGTCACAATGGATGAAGTGATGCAGTTTAAGGTAGATGTAGCAAATGTTCAGATATCAGAAGAGCTCAAGAACTACATCGTGCATTTGGTTTCCGCAACCAGAGATATCCCGGACGTAAAGCTAGCTGCTAGTCCCAGAGCATCGCTAGCTCTGATGAAGGTTTCACAAGCCCTGAGCCTCATCAGAGGTAAAGATTTTGTTACCCCGGATGTGATCCAGGACTGCGCTAAAGATGTCATCGCGCATAGGCTTATTCTAAATTCAGATGCTGCCTATTCCGGTGAAAATGGGAGGTCTCATGTTCAGCAATTGCTAGATGATGTCCCAGTGCCTGCTTGATGTAGAAAATGATGATTAAAATACAATCTCACCTTTATTATATCTACAGAGCCACCAGCTCGGCTGCCAATTACTTTTTCAGCAGAGTCACTTCATTAGGAATTCTTATTTTTCTACTCATTCCCGCCACACTTATTGTTTTTATTACGTATTATAAGCTAGCCACACTCTATTTATTTTCACTCCTTTGTGGGATACTGGTATGCTCAGTTGCTAGCGTTCTTTTTAGATCAGCAAAACTTAAAATAGTGAGAGAATTGCCTCCTATGGCCTCTGCAGGGCAAGAGATCACCTACACTATCAAGTGTCGTAACTTGTCTCCCAGGAAGCTAGTCTCAGCTCTGATCCACGATCTCCCGGTAGACCCCAGGCCCACTAGAAACGAATTCATCAATTCTAGGGAACCACAAGAGCACCTCAGAAATGGCTTTGACCGTCTATTTAGCTACTATCGCTGGCTATGGCTAATCAAGAAGAAGACTAAATTTCAGTCAGAACCAAAGTTGCTGACTACGATCGATAAATTTCAAGAAATAACATTATCGATGCAGTGCACACCGATGCAGCGTGGGCGATTAAAATTTAGCAATGCAAAACTCTACCTCCCAGACCCTCTATACTTGCTGCAGAAATGTGTGCAGGTTGAGTCATCTATAGATTCTATTCTCGTCTTGCCTCGGCGATACAAACTTCCTTCTCTCATGCTAGAAGGAGCTGCAAGAGACCATCTCGGCGGACTTTCGCATTCATACATGTCTGGCGTATCCGATGACTTCCGCGGCCTCAGGCCCTACCGCCCAGGTGACTCGCTAAAGCATATTGACTGGGCTGCCTGGGCCAGAACAGGAAACCCAACTGTGAGAGAATTTGAAAATGTATTTTTCCCACGCTACGGACTAGTCTTAGATACAAATGGTGCCTATGAGCACTTGGATAACTTCGAGGAGGCGATCTCCGTTGCAGCCTCCTTCGCTCGAGTTGTGGATACCCAAGAATGTCTACTTGACTTCATCTTTCTCAATAAAGGTCCTCAGACTCTCACCGTTGGGAAAGGAGTTGCTCGCTCTGAAGACCTGTTAGAGCATCTAGCCACCCTAGAAATAGAAATTCAGCCAGACTGGGCCAGCTTATCTAAGCAGGTTCTCAAGCACTCCTCTTCATTCTCAGTCTGCGTAGTGATCTTCACTCAGCTCTCAGACGAAAGAAAACAATTAGTAACCGACTGGAAAAAAGCGGGGTTAAACCTGCTTATTATCGTTTTAGTGAATGATGAATTGTCAAATCAAGCAGTTTCAGACATTGGGGCCACTCCAATATGGATAAATAATGTTCAGCGGGACTTGCTTAACATGCTGTAATCTAGTGCTTTATTTTAAGCTCTGAAAAAAGATGAAAAAAAGGGTAGAGAGAGATTGACATTATCGTTTTTTTTTGTAGATTGCGCCCCGCCTCACCTGC
>CAWVXI010000034.1:0-33375 GCA_963934155.1 uncultured Verrucomicrobiales bacterium
TCTGAAAGCTAATGCTAGAGGCTTTAGAAACTTTGAAAACTACCGAACCAGAATAAACATGAATTCGAATATTTTTAGTAGTTTGGTTTCTCTACCAAAGAAGCGTTCAGCCTCGGTTCATGTGAAATTAGAACCAATTAATGGTTAAAACGGTTGCCGCTGTTTTGGTTGCTGCGTTATGTTTTTTATCAAGCTGGATCAAAGATAGCGGCGACTTTTAAGGTAGTAGAAAGACAGGATCCGGTGATGTATGATAAGAAGCGTCATAGATCACAAAACAACATGACCTATGAGACTTACATGGACCTGAAGCTCATCTGAGCATAATGATAGCTCTCTCAGATATACCCTATTTCTATGTGCTGGAGAGGAGGCCAAAGGCAAGAGAGGGAAGAATTTATCAAGAAGGTAGATGACGGACACTCTCGTACTAGTGAGCTGCTGATGGAAGCTCATGCCGCTATGGATGATTAAAAACCTAAGCGAACTGGTTTAGGAACCTGGTATCATTCTCGATGAGGGCGCGGATATCTTTGATGCCCCATTGGATCATGGCGAGGCGGTCTAGACCCATTCCGAAGGCGAAGCCTGTGACGCTTTCTGGATCAAATACTTGATCCCCACGCTGCTCGGAAATGGTGCTGAAGACGGCCGGATCTACCATCCCGCAGCCAGCTACTTCCATCCATTTTGGCTCTTGCCCATCGATCTGGAGCTTCACGTCTATTTCAAAACTTGGCTCCGTGAAGGGGAAGAAATGCGGGCGGAAGCGTACTTCTGTTTCATCGCCAAACATGGCTTGGAGGAAATATTCGAGAGTGCCTTTGAGGTCGCCTAGCTTCACATCCTGATCCACATAGAGTCCTTCTAGCTGATTGAAAACGGGTAGATGGGTGGCGTCCACATCGTCTCTGCGGTAAGCTGATCCTGGTGCGATGATTCTCACCGGCGGAGTGGAATTCTCCATGGTGCGTATCTGGACTGATGAGGTGTGGGTGCGGAGCAGCTTGCCGCCATCGAAATAAAACGTGTCTTTCTCGTTACGCGCTGGGTGGTCATCGGGCGTATTCAGCGCATCGAAACAGTGGTATTCTGTCTCTATCTCTGGCCCATCTGCGAGGGCGAAGCCCATGCGGCGTAGGATCTGGATGGCTCTGTCCTTGATGATGGTGAGTGGGTGGAGTCCGCCAGCAGCTAGCTCGCGAGCTGGGAGTGTGAGATCGATACCGGCGACAGATTTCTGGTCCGCCAGGTTTTGCAGCTCTTGGGTCTTAGCGTCGAGCGCGGCGTTGATCGCGGCGCGGGCTTGGTTAAGGGCGGCGCCAAATGCTGGTTTATCCTCATTGGCGGTGTCTCTCATGCCTGCTGATGCACCTGCAAGAGTTCCTTTTTTACCTAGAAATGCCACGCGTGCTTCTTCGAGACTACGCTCATCATTAGCGGCGGTGATGCCAGTTACTGCTTCGTCTTGAATGGTTTGAATATTATTAGTCATTTTCTAGAAAGAAAAAGGTGAAAGTTTAATGCAGAACGTCGCTATTTTTTATAAACGTCCTCTGGATTAAACGTAAGGTCTTCGGTGAATTTTAGCGCAGTTGGTGAAGCGTCATCACCCACCGCGACTTCACGGTAAAAACAAGAATTTCTCCCGGTGTGACAGGCTCCAGATCCGTGCTGATCTACATAAAGAATAAGCGCGTCCTGATCACAGTCTGTCTTGATCTGTTTTATCTTCTGGGTGTGCCCAGAGGTGGCGCCCTTGTGCCAGATTTCTTGGCGAGAGCGTGAGTAGTAGACTGCCTCGCCTAGCTTGAGAGTCATCTTGAGTGACTCATCATTCATGTAAGCTAGCATCAGTGGTTCCTTGGTTTCTGCATCCATCGCGAGTGCGGGGATGAGGCCATCGGAGTCGAACTTAGGTGCGAATACGGGTAGTTCTTCAATGTCTTTCTTTGAGTCGCGGGCGCCAAATATAGTGTCCATTTTATGTTAGCTGTTAGTGGTTCTAGATTTTATTAGGTTCGACTTAGGGTAGAAAACTACGCTAATTTCAGTCGATCATCAGACTCAAGAAGAGCTGTGATGGAGTCCCATCCGCCTTCGGTCTGCAGATTGAAGACGTAGAGGTAAGCGGTGACGAGATTGGGGTCAAATTTAGCAAGAAGTGCATCGACAGCACCTTTAGCCTTAGCGGCATCGAGTTCCTTCGGAAGTTCGCCTTCTACAGAGCCTTTGCCATCGTGCTCTATGCCCATGGCATCACAGAAGGTGACGAGTAATTCCTCATTTCCCTTCATGAAGAAGAGCTGGAAGAGGTGTTCGCCCATCATGTCTGTTGACTTGAGCTTGAGTGTCTTGTGCAGCCATTTATACTGATCTGGAAGAGACTTTTTCTGGATGAATACTGGACGGAGCTTACGGTCCTGTGCCAGTGAGGTCACGGTGTTCTTGTAGAGATCCTTCTCCTCATTACGGAGCCATGTGAAGAGGTCTGTGATGAGTGCCGGATCGGCTGCTTGGTAAATTTGGTGTGCGTTCACGATAGATAAATAATTCGGTTAACTTTCACGGATTGAACGCAGGAGCGAGAGCTTAGTCAAGGTTTGAGTGTGAGGTGGGGAGGATTTTCTCTGAGGTAAAACTTACCTCTAGTTACGTGACTTTGATCAGGTGCTGGCTGCTCTACTGCGGCTATAATTATTACTCCGGTGATTGTAGTGATTAGTTGAGTAGCCACTATTATACCGATTTTCATGAGGATAATGACCTGAGTGATGACGGCTACCATGATTTTTCTTACCAAAATAAGCGATAGCGCCGATGGCGGACGCTCCTAAGATGAGGGGAATTGTAGGGTCTGATACCGTGCTATTACTTCTGTATGGTCTATTATTATAGGGAATGTATGGGCTACCGCTATTATCATAGGAAGAATTCACGGGATAAGACTCGTAAGCACATGAACTGACAAGTGAGACGCAGATTGCCGCTGAGATACTGCGGAGATTGAATTTACTGAATATTTTTTTGAGTTCCATATTGGGTAAGTTAGTTGTTCTGCCGATTCGACTTCCTAATGACTGATATTTATTCATTTTTTTTCTTATAATGGTGAATAATGATCAATTCATCTAAAATGAAGTTACTTTGTAGTTACATTTTAGCTTGATCATTTCTGAAATTTGCGTAATTTAGAAAATATAACTTTTAGTGTCAGCTATATCCACTAGTCTAAAAACAAATCACAGAATTCAGCAAAATATGTATTTACTCAATTTACCTAGCTTAATAAAACAACCTCTGACGCAGCAAGTAATGTTAACAGATGCAAAATCTGCCAAGCTCTCTCTGTGTGCGAGAAGAAGGAATTCACTTAGAACAAGAGGCTTCACGTTAATCGAATTACTTGTGGTGATGGCGATCATTGCTACATTGTTAGGAATTGGAGTGGGCGCCATAAAGAGCATGGCAAGCTCTAAAGGAGTGAGCACAGCGGTGCCTCTGGCAGAGAGCATTTTCGACCAGGCCCGCCAAGTTGCGAAGTCATCTGGCACGCCCACAAGAGTGGTGATTTATGCAGATACATCCGGAAGTAATGAGGACAAACGCTCGCGCTATCTCAGAATGATAGGCGTGGCTACCGGTAGAGTAGGAGGAGTGCCAGCGTCGAAAGGAGAAACCATAGACGAGTGGAAATTTGTTTCTAGACCTATCACATTACCTAGCAATACTTTCTTTAATGCAAAATTAAGCAATAAAAGTGCTACTGATGGGCAAGCAATTTTCTCCGGTGATACCACTCCTAAAGATTGTTACGTGTATGAGTTCAACTCAGAGGGAGCGCTTATAGAGCCTAGTGAAGATGGTAGTGGTGTGCCAGTGAATGACGGGCAGTTTGTGGTTCAGGCTGGCAAGCTAAGGCCTGGTCAAGACACTCCAGATGCGGCGAACAACGCAACGCGTGATGTGGGTGGATTTAAGATTTGGGCAAACGGTAGAATGGCTATGTTTCGTAGTCCTAATCAAATTATCGAGGCATCAGAAGATCCAGAATTTTAAGCAAGATTGGATTTTGATGGTGCAATAACTGACCAGAAAATTATTAATATAAAAATTATGAAATTACTTCACTTTTCACGCAATAGGCATGTGACAGATAAAAGACACAACTTTAGTGCGACAAAAACACGTAAAGGATTCTCCATCGTGGAGGTCGCCATCGCTATGGGCGTAGTCACTCTACTGCTGACTACATTCTTAGGGGTCTTTGGGCCTGCTCAGAAAAATATCCAGCGCGCGCTGAGTACCAAGGATGCCAGCAGGATGAAAGACACACTCTCTAATGAGATGAGTATTCTGCGCTCCTCTGACACAGCGTTCACTAGCTCATTTGAAAAAGCATTTAGGATGATAGAAAGTTCCCATGATAAGGCATCTGCCGTGCTTATGTATCAGTATAGAGCGAATCCGTCAGACACGAATGATGACGGAATCCTGCCGGCTTATGTCGGTGTAAATGGTATCCAAGGGCGCGACTACATCATCCAGACCGCGGTGCGAACACTCGGTGTGGATGATACGAAGATAAAAGCTGAGCTTCAAGTTGTGGATGGGCCTGTATTTGTAGTCAGAATGACTCAGCTGATCAAGGATACCGCCGCTTCTACAGCAGGCAAGCTAGTCCTCACGGCGCGAAGCACATCAGGTATTACTGATCCAGACAACCCTGGTGCAGAGATCACGGATCCAGCTTTATATCCTAAGGCTGTGATCGCATTTAGCGCAGAATTCTTCAAAATCAGTGCGAATAAATTTGGGTTTATCAACAGTGATAACTGGAATTTTGATAAGGTTGGAAATGCTTTAACGGAAGTGAATATGGCAATCCGCAGATAAATCCACACCAATTTAAATAAAATGAAATTTGAAATAAAAGACACCAACCAACAGAGGCAGGAAAGGCAGAAAAAATCGCTTAAAGGCTTCACGCTTCTCGAACTGCTGGTCTCTATGACCATCACACTAGTGATCGTGGGGCTACTCATGGGCATGACAAAGATGGCAGTGGCTGCGTGGCAGAAGACTTCCGCTAAGGCCAGATCATCCAGACTCGCTCAAGAGGTGTTTGATTCCATAGGTAAGGATCTAGAAGGTATGGTCATCCGCACAGGAAATAATTACGAGTGGCTGCTTATTAAGGAAAGCCCTGATGACGCAGGAGCACGCGGTCCAGATACTGAAAAAGAAATGGTAAATCCATTAGAGATCAGCTTTTTCTCAGCAGTGACTGACAGATACAATGGTCAGATCAATGTGACCGACGTCGATATGGGAGGTGATATTTCCATGGTGAGATACAGGCTGATTCACCAAGACCTGATTGGAGGAAGCCTCAAGAAACCTGTATTTGCTCTCTATAGGCAACGAATTAATCCTGATGAGACCTTCGATGATATGCTCGCGCAAACGTCAATTGATGGTGGTGATAGGGGACGCCCATCTAGTCAGATAGTGGAAGAGCAAAACTACTTGGCTGAAAATATATTCGATTTTACGCTAAGTTTTAATTTCGAATACACACTACCAAGCGGGGCAAAAGGCTATCACAGAGCTGTGATACAAAATAGTGGAGTCAGCAAAAGTCTCAGTATCAAAGGAAATGAAATTACCGTAGATGGTAACCCTCTACCTCTTCCGGCTGATGCAAGTTCACCGAGGCTAGCAGGTGCAGATGTGAGCATTCTGGTGCTGTCAGATGGCGGTATGAATGGTCTTAAGAATAAGAATATTACTGATGATGCTGCATTTGCGCAATATCTCAAGGAACATGGACATCTCTACTCGAAGTCAGTGATTGTACCACGACCGTAAGGGTTTTACTAAAGGTTAAACATTTTGAAACCCTAGTATTCCGTGATGGCGGATTCTAGGATTTTTCATTTACATTTATCGGGTCTGCTGTGATTCTGCATGCATGTCAGAAACATATGATGAGCTAAAGAAAATGTTGTTAGAAAAATCAGTTAGAACAGGGGAATTCACCCTTGCATCTGGCAAGAAATCAGACCTCTACATTGATTGCAGAGTCACCGCATTAGACCCTGTGGGCGCGAGGCTAGTCGGTCAACTAGGCTGGGCGACAGTAAGGGAGAGAATCCAATTTGAGGGACTCAGCATAGCTGCTATTGGTGGCATGACCATGGGCGCAGACCCCATCTCACTCGCAGTAGGCATGACCTCTGCGATGGAGCACCCAGACGAGATGATCCAGGTCTTCAACATCCGTAAAGAGCCAAAAGGGCACGGCCGCGGCAAGCAGATTGAAGGCAATTTCAAGAAAGGTGATGATGTCATCGTCGTCGATGACGTCATCACTACCGGAGGCTCTACGATCCAAGCTATCGAGGCCATTGAACGCGCCGGTGGTAATGTGAAATTCGCTCTCATCCTAGTGGATAGAGAAGAAGGTGGCCGTGCCGCCATTGAGGCTAGAGGTATCCCTGTCGTGTCTCTCTATTCTCGTACAACGTTGTTGTAAGCAGACAAGAGTGCATCACGGTTTGTTCAGCGATCAAACCTACCAATGTGAGGTTATATTTTACAACCGATTTACAGTGTCACGGTGATTTCGAGTTATAGTGGGTTTAGTGAGGAAATAAATTCTCACCTCTAACTTATCTATCAAATTATGAAAACATCATCTAAAGAACGACAAGCACCACTTAAGTCTATCGGTAAAGCCACGCTTATTTCGACCTGTTTGATCGGATTCTCCTCATCGGGACTCGCGCAAGATTCAGCGCTTCAGTTCGAAAATCGCGACCAAGGCGCCATGCCTGGACTAGGTAAACCTGCTGCTGACCAAGCACAGACTAAAGTACAAATCGCGATACTATTAGATACGAGTAGTAGTATGCAAGGGCTCATTGACCAGACAAAATCGCAGCTCTGGAAAGTAGTGAATTCTTTTAATAAAGCGGAAAAGAATGGTAAGGTGCCCTACGTTGAAGTGGCGCTCTATGAGTATGGGAATAGTGGGCTGAATTTGACAGAGAACTACATTCGCCAGATCGAGCCACTGACTCGCGATCTGGATGAAGTGAGCAAGGAGCTATTTAGCCTTGAGACTAATGGCGGTGAAGAATACTGCGGCGCGGTGATCACGAGAGCTACCCAAGATTTGAAATGGGATCCTGCACCAGCCACTTTTAAGGTCATTTTCATCGCAGGTAATGAGCCATTCACGCAAGGTCCAGTCGATGCAATCGTGGCCAGTCAGGAAGCCGCGCAAATGAACATCATCGTGAATACGATTCATTGTGGTAATGAGCAGGCTGGAATCAGTGGACAATGGAAAACCGGTGCCCTTGCCGCTGGAGGTAACTTTGCTATTATCAATCAAGACCGAGCAATAGCACACATTCCGTCACCTCAAGATCCAATCCTTTTGAAGCTAAATAAAGAGCTAAACGGGACTTATATTCCCTATGGTGATCAGGGTCAGCAGAGATGGAAAAATCAAGCTATACAAGATACCAACGCAGGCTATAAGGCAAAAGAGGGCGCTGCAGTGCAGCGAGCGATTACAAAATGTTCGCAAAACTATTGGAACTCAAATTGGGATCTCTGTGATGCCTCTAACGCAAAAGGCTTTGATTGGAAAAAGATAGAAAAGAAATCTCTTCCTAAAAATCTTCAGAGTAAGTCTACGGAAGAGCTAAAAGCATACGTTACTAGTAACCAAAATACGCGTACTGAGATTCAAGAGAAAATGAAGTCAGCCAGTAAAGCGCGCGCACTCTTCATAGAGAAAGTCCGAGCTAACCAGAAACAGAATAATAAGGAATTGACTCTTGATCAAGCGATCCAAAATGCAGTGAAAGCGCAGGCCAAGGAGAAAGGATATAAATTTAAGTAAAGAAAACACACCCCTTAAACTCAATAAGATAGCTTCATCCCTCAATGAACAAATTTATCCTTTCGCCGAAGGCAAAATGCGGGACGTGACGTCGATTTGTAATCGCCTAGTCGAAGCGCAAGAAGATGGCTGTGCGCTTACAACCCACCATCACAAATGATGACTTACGGGCCTGAGATCGTTGTCGCGCTAGTCTTTTTCAGGTGATTTCTTGGCTGCCTTTTTTGCGGTTTTCTTGGCTGCTTTTTTCGCGGTCTTTTTCTTAGCTCCCTTTTTAGCTTCCCTTGGTGGGAACTCGAAGATTGGGCGGCTGGCTTTAAAGTCGTAGAGCAAGAACGCTTTGAAGTTTCTCTTGGTTCTGTTTGAGATGAAATCTGTCATCAGTGAGCTTTTCTCACCCTGGAACATGAGGAGTGCATCCTCGGCGCTGATCGGCTGCTGGAGGAGGATCTTGGAGATCTTGACTCCGTTCTCTTCCTTCTTCGTCTTGAGCTCTGGGACGCGGTAGAATTTCTCAGTCTCGTAAACTTTGTATTCTTTGTCGTCCTGAGTGAAATTGCCGATGATCATGGTGTCATCGAGCTCTACTTCTTCGTCATCATTGCCGAAGTCGAAGGTGACTTTGAATTTCTTGTCGAGCACGAGTGCTGCATCGAAGGGTTTGTTGAAGCGAGATTTAAACCCTATTAGCGGACCTACCATGCCTTTGCTGAAGAGTTCATGCGCTTCTTTCTCTTCTAACAGACGGCTAGCGATGTGCTTGCCCATGCGGAAGTCACACTCTAGCTCGTGGCACTCGTAAGTGGCATCAGTCTGCTTGAGGGTGGGTGCCTGGCATTTAGGGCAGGGTGCTTTGATGTCTGGGAAAACTTTGTTTTTCAGGTATTCTGCACGTTTCTTCGCCTTGCCCACGATGTCCTCGGTGAAGTTGATGATTTCCTGCATGAATTCTTTTCTGCTTAGCTTGCCGTGCTCCATTTGGCGCAGTTTATACTCCCACTCGCCAGTCATCGTAGCAGAGGTCAGGGTGTCCACTCCGAACCCGAGTAGGGTGTCGATGAGGCGGAGTCCATTGGCGGTGACGTGGATTTCACGGCCATCGCGGAGGATGTATTTCTGGCGGAGTAGTGCCTCAATGATGGATGCGCGGGTGGCAGGAGTTCCTAACCCTCGCTCAGCCATTGCCTCGCGGAGTTCCTCGTCATCGATGGTCTTGCCAGCGCCTTCCATCGCGGCGAGCAGGGTGGCTTCATTAAATCTTGCTGGTGGGCGGGTCTCGTCTTCCTTCACTTCGACGTGATCCACAGTGGCTGTCTCGCCCTCGTTCACTGGGCAGAGTTCATCTTTACCAGCAGCTACGCCTACCTGTCTGCCGTAGACGGCGAGGAATCCAGGCTCTACTAGAACCTTACCTGTAGTGAGGAAGGTATCCGTCTCGCTACCGTGATCGATAGCTGTAAGTCTGCGGGTGTTCTCGAAGACGGCGGATGGATAGAAGACAGAGAGAAATCTTTTGCATACGAGGTCGAATAATTTTGCCTCATCATCAGATAATTTTACGAATCTTCCTGTAGGGATGATTGCGAAGTGATCAGAAATTTTCGCGTTATTGAAGACTCGCTTGGTCGGGATCATTAGATTTTTATCTAAGATATGCTTTGCATAAGGTGCGAGCGGTGCGTGGTCTTTAGCCACAGCTCCGATGGCTGATTTCACTTCTTGAGTGTAATCTTCAGGTAGGTAGCGAGAGTCAGTTCTCGGGTAGGTGAGCATCTTGTGGCGCTCATAGAGTGCCTGTGCGATACGCAGGGTGCTCTTAGCTGAGAACCCAAATCTACTAGAAGCCTCACGTTGAAGAGTGGTGAGGTCATAGAGCTGAGCGGGTGCTTGCTTGGTAGGTTTCTTGGTCTCGGTGACGGTGCCAGATTTCCCCGTGCAGCGGTCTGCTATCTTATCGGCGATTGCTTTATCCCAGATGCGTTCTGCACGGGAGTGCGGGTTTGCCGGGTCCTTAGCCCATGCGGTATCGATCCAGCGGCCATCATAATTTCCAGCGGAAACACCAAAGTCTGCGTGAACTTCAGTGTAGGGAGTGGACTCGAATGCGCGGATTTCTTTCTCACGCTTAGCGAGGATAGCCAGCGTAGGAGTCTGCACACGGCCTGCGGAGGTGATGTTAAATCCACCGTGACGTGAGCGGAAGCAAGTCAACGCACGGGTGGAGTTTAGTCCCACGAGCCAGTCGGACTCAGAGCGGCATTTAGCAGCATCGCCGAGGTTCTTCATCTCGTCAGCACTGCGCATCTTACCCCAAGCTTCGAGGATAGCGTTGTTGGTCATGGACTGCATCCACAGACGCTGAACAGGCTTTTCGATGTTACCTAGTTCTAAAATATAGTTAAAAATAAGCTCTCCCTCACGGCCGGCATCACAAGCATTCACGATTGCAGACACGTCCTTGCGGCGAGCGAGTCGGAGCACTTGCTTGAGGCGAGTCTCAGATTGCTCGATCGGTTGCAGCTCAAATTTCTCAGGAACAGCAGGGAGCACATCAAATTTCCAAGGAAGGTTTTTTCCATTGGGGCCAGTTGGCATTTTCAGTTCCACCAGGTGACCGACAGCCGATGTGATGACGTGGGTGTCATTCTCAAAGTAGTAGTCACGTCCCTTACCTTTTTTCTCAAACTTGCCCACATTGGGAGCTTTGGCGAGAGATTTGGAGAGATCCGTAGCGACGGAAGGTTTTTCTGCGATGATGAGCGTCTTTGACATGGTTAGTGCTGATTTAAGGGGGAAATAACGATTTGGAAAGGGAATTTTTTTAGGATGGTAGATTTAGTTGCCTATTATAGTGGGGATTAGAGCTTACTCATCGCCGCATCTGCCAAGCTCAGCACGAGGAAAAACCCGCTCATATCGGTGCATGTCGTGAGAATGGGGCCAGAGGCTAAGGCCGGGTCTGCTTTGAATTTCCTGAGTAACAGCGGCACGATACCACCGATGGATACTGATAAAATAGTATTGAGCATGAGCGCGCCACCGATCACCATCCCGAAATAGATATTGCCTTGCCAGACTGTAACCAAGGTTCCTAGCACTATCCCAAGAACGATCCCGTTATTCAGACCAAGCCAGATTTCCTTCATCAGCACCCGGAAATAATCTCGCGGCTTAATGATACCGAGAGTCAGCTCGCGGATACTCACCGCCACTGCCTGATTCCCTGAGCAACCACTCATATCAGAAACCATTGGCAAAAATACCGCCAGCGCGATCACAGCCTGAAGCGTGTCTTGGTAGTTGGCGATGATGCTGGCTGCGAGTAAATTGAGCAAAATATTAGGCCCCAACCAAGCGAGCCTCCGTATACAGCGTTCCTTCAGCGGCATACTGCGGAGTTCTTCACCACCGACAATTCCGCTAGCCTTCAGATAACTATCCGTCTGAGTGTCAGACATCGCCTCCTGCATCGCATCCTTCGTCACGATCCCCAAGAGCTTACCCTCGCCATCCACTACGGGAAATGCCAAGTAATTTTTGCTCTCAAACATATCATGAAGCAGCTCCAGCTCCATATCCACCGCCACTGAAGTTGGATCATTGATCATCAGCTTACCTATTTCCAGCGCCCTGCGGCCTAATACTAAATTTCTCAACGCCAGCACGCCCTTCAGCATTTCAGTTTCATCCACCACATAAAAATACTGAACCTCATCATCTGTATAGTCTTCCGCATGTTCGCCCAGCTCGGTAAGCACTTCTGCCACCGTGGTATTTTCTCGAAATGAGACCACTCTGTCAGACATCAGACCACCAGCGCTATCCCAAGCATAGCTCACGCGCTCGCGTATTTCATCGCTCTCCTTCGTGTCATCAAACTCTGCTAAAATAGCCTCACTACTGTCCTCATCCAACTCACGTAAAAGATCTCCACTGACATCCGGCCCAAGTTCTTCTAGGACATCCGCCGCGAGCTCCACCGGCATTTCCTCAAGCATATCCACCGCCTGTGCCTCAGCCATATTCTCGATTAACTCCGCAGTCTCATCCACTGGCAACAGCGCACAAAGCGCATCCCGATGCTCCGAATCTAACAGACCGACCATCCGCCGCTGATCATCCACAGAAGCCGCCTCTAAGATGTCATGCGCAGCCTCGCTATCACTCGCCTCTACCGCATCATGTAGTAGCTTCCATCTAGGGGTGGGCTCTACCACGTCATCCACTTTCTCTCCATCCATCTGCTCAGTAGCCATACAGAAAAATGGCACACTACCACCCATCCAACAATCTGAAATGAGTATCAATACGGACTTAATTACATTACTCCCCGTAATTTTTCTCGTAGCTTATGGCGACTCTGTCTCGTCTGAGAGCTGTTGAATTGTTGCCTCATACTTCTTGAAAATACTAATGTAAACAGGTGAGTAGATTGCCGCTCCATAGGCATTCTTCAGGGTGCTCCACGCTAAAATGATAATGGAAACTATCAGCCAAGTGTGATCTGATAAATACAGTGCAAATCCAGCGATTGCTATGGCGAGAAATAGACAAAGTAAATCAGGAAAGATCACACTCATAGGAGATTTAGATGATTGGCTTTTGGCGTGGGCGATTACGTATTTTTCTGTTTCAGTGAAGTCGGGTTTCATGTTCTATAGTTATGTTTGAGGTATTTTATGTCACGGGCCCCTATCATTTCTGATTCATGATGCGGAGTAAATCACATTGAAGAGAGTGTGCTGACAAAATCCGCTAGAGGTAAGTTTTTTCTGCACTGCTTTTCCCCTTATAAAATATAGAAAAGCCGCCAAAAACTCACAAAACTGTTCCAGCGAACACCTTTTTTGTTGCTATGAACACTACTTTGCGTTATTTCTTGGCTATCAAGACGAGCCAGACGCGCTCAAATCTACCTAATTAGACACCTAACTAACCACACATCATACCCCAAATACTATTATGGCTAAAGAAACAATTACCGAAAAAGCAGCAGAAAAGATCGCACTCGCACGTAAGAAGAACCTCGATCTTGCCATCACTCACATTCAAAAAGAATTCGGCGAAGCTGCCATCATGCGCATGGGCGATGAGAGTTGTGTAGATGTGGATGTCATCCCTACAGGAAATCTTCTTATCGACCGCGCCCTCGGTGTCGGTGGTTTCCCACGCGGCAGGATCGTGGAAGTTTACGGGCCAGAATCATCAGGTAAGACCACTCTCACCCTCACTGTCATCGCACAGGCGCAGAAGCTGGGCGGGCTGGCAGCATTCATCGATGTGGAGCACGCACTAGATCCACAATACGCCCAGAAGCTAGGGGTGAATATGGATGACCTCCTCGTTTCCCAGCCATCATCTGGAGAAGAAGCCTTGCAGATCTGCGAGACACTCGTCCGCTCAAATGCGATCGACGTCATCGTCCTCGACTCCGTGGCCGCTCTGGTGACCAGACAGGAACTCGCTGGCGAGATAGGGGATTCTACTGTTGGTGCTCAGGCCAGGCTGATGTCCGCCGCTATGCGTAAACTCACAAGTTTCATCGCTAAGGCCCGCACCTGCTGTATCTTTACTAACCAGATTCGTGAAAAAATTGGCGTCATGTTCGGTAGCCCAGAGACCACCCCCGGTGGACGCGCTCTCAAGTTCTTCTCATCTGTTCGCGTGGACATCCGTAGAATTGGTCAGATCAAATCTACTGACGGAGTCGTCACTGGTAACCGCACCAAGATAAAGATCGTTAAAAACAAAGTGGCACCACCATTTACCGAAGCAGAATTCGATATCATGTATGCAGAAGGCATCTCGTCCGTAGGTTCGATGCTAGACTTAGCACTAGAATACGAGATCGTCATCAAGCGCGGATCATGGTTCAGCTACGATGGAAATCAACTAGCCCAGGGCCGCGACGCAGCTAAAGAGGTGCTCAAAGAAGACAACGCACTGTATGTAGAAATAGAAGATAAAGTAAAAGCTGAACTCAAGAATAAGAAAGGCAAGTAGCTAGCAATTACTCAGTAGAGGCGGCGCTCTGTCGCCTCTCTTTATGTTGCTTTCCTATTTGATGTCGCACCGCGCTCAGTTGTTGCTGTTGCATGTGTGGCATCAGCTATAGACCTTGCTTAAGGTGCTCATGACGTGGTGACTCCCGCACCCGATAGCACGCTCTTGCCGCCGCTTGTTGGGGTGACGATGATCTGTGTGGTGAGTCTTTCTTTGAGTTCTTGGACATGGGAAATGACGCCAATAAGTTTCCCTTCCTGCCTCAGTGAACTCAGCGCATCCATTGCCATTTCTAACGTTTCCTCATCAAGTGTGCCAAATCCTTCATCCAGGAAAAGTGAGTCCATCTGGATATTTTCACTCACCATCTGTGAGAGTCCAAGAGCCAGCGCAAGGCTGATAAGAAAGCTCTCACCGCCACTGAGGTTCTTAGTCGAGCGCTCTTCTCCACCTTGATAATTATCCAGCACGTTGAGCTGTAAAGGCTGTTCCTTATCACGAGTCAGTATGTAGCGATCACTGATCGTCTGCAGCTTTGTGTTTGCTAAATTTACTACCCATTCAAAGGTTAACCCTTGAGCATAATTACGGAATTTTTTGCCATCGCCTGATCCGATCAATCCATGCAACTGCTTCCACACTTTCAATGACTGTTGCTGGGCTTTGTGTTTTTCCGCGTCCTCAGCTTGTCGACTTAGATTTTCGTTATGAGTTGTTAGGCTTTTCCTTACTTCCCCAACTCGTTCGTTTTTACCTGTGAGCTGTTGATCCATTTCGTTTAGTGCTACCGCCAGTTGTTCCGGCTTATCATTAGTCAGCTCTTTATCTCGTTCGGTCTTGATTTCGGTTTGAATGCTATTTGATAAAGTAAGAAGTCTATCGCCATTCGTTTGGAGTAATTTAGCCGCCGCGTTAAGAACCTCTATAGCATCCTCAGTAATACGAGATTGTTTAAATGTGACTTCATCTGGGAAATCATTCTCTAATAGAGCATAAGTAAATATCTTACCATCCTTCATGAGCTTCTCCTGCACTTCGCTGAGTTGTTGCTTAACACTGGCTTGGGTTTGTTCGGTTTGGCCTAGTGATTTCTCAATAGTGTGTAGCTCCGCCTTTGCTTGGGCAAGTTTTTCAGCGGACAACTTCAGCTCAGCAGTCATTGTAGTCTCAACTGTATCTACCACCTTATCAGAAAATTTCTGTTGTCGCTGAGTTTGTAGTTCTAGCAAGTTAACCTGACATCCCTCAAGCTCTTTTTTCTGAGTTTCGAGTGTGGTTTTGAGCCCTTTGATTCGCTCCGTATTGTTACTGATTTCTGAGGCGACCTTCAGCAGTTCCTCCTTGAGCGGTGCGGCCTTCTTGACCGCTTCACTCCAGCGAAGTCCTCGCTGTATGATGTCTTCAGAAATGTGATTCAATTGAACGGATTCAAACACTACATTTGCCGTAAACCCCGCTAAGCTCAAAGCGAGTTCTTCTTCTGAAATCGCTAGGCTCTTTTTCCAATTAGCTCCATCTAGGAATAACGACTGATGATCTGCTTCAAGCGTCACTAATTTCTCTATGTATCCATTGAGCTTCGTCGATTGGTTTTGACTTTCCAGTTCTGCTTTCTCTTTGCCATTCTTAGCGCGTTCTAACAACTTCTCAGACTCAGTAATGGATTTCATCAGCGCCACTACTTTTGCTATTTCTAATACAATAAAATGAACCTTACTATCGCGTTTTTCCCCATCGACAAATGGATGGCTTCCCGAGCCGCACAGCGGACACTCTTCACCATCCACTAACTGATGGCGATGATCTTCTAGCGATTGGATATTTGCTTCTAGTTCCTTTTTCTCCATCAAGTGCTTAAGATCGGTCTCATATTCACGGAATAATTTACCATCTAACAGATCAGATAAAGAGGTCTGTGTTTTAGTTCTATTTTGCTCCGCCGTGGTTGCGGCTATTTCAGCCTCTTTAAGCACTTTTTGTTGCGCTAAAATATGTGCCTTCCCATTCCCAACGCGCTCCGAAATAAGCGTTAATTTTTCAGCCTGCTGTGTCACTTGCTGCCTTGTTTGCTGCCACTGTTCCACCTGCTTTTGAATCACTTCAGCTCGTGCCGCGGCCTGTTCATCGGCTGTATGAGTCTCAAGGTATTCTTTGGTTGATTTAAGATCTGCTTCGAGTTTCTGCTTCTTTACCAGAGATTCTTGCCCAGATCGCTCCTCAGATTTGTGGGATTCGATAGACTTCGCTATTTTAACCTGCTCTTCTTTTAGTCGAATAGTCAGACCTTCCAGTTGAGTGTCCAGAGCGCGCATTTCTTTCCATACTGGACGTTGTGCTGCGATTACTTCCTCGTTGCTGGCATGGTCCGTCTCCGCTTTGCTAGCCAGCTTGAGCCCTGATTCTAGGAGTGATTTTTGCTCTATGATTTTCTCTGCGAGTGTCTTGTTTTTTTGTCTCAGAAGCTCTAACGATTGCCTTCCATCTCTAACAAATATATAAGTCTGCTGAACCTTCGCCGCACGTTTCCCGACCTCTAGCTGTATCTTCTTAGCCGTAAACAGTTTTTCCTGTTCCTGATGGCTTGCTCGTTGTTTTACATTCTCTGAAAGCTTTATTTCTAGATTTGCTAGCCCATTAAGCCAAGTGATATTCTCAACATTTTTGCGGCGTTGGTCGCTGAGTTTTTTCACCTCAGCGTTCAAGGATCGTTGCTCCTCTGTGAGTGATTTCAGCTCCTCTTCACTGAGCAGCTGAACGCCATCCATTCTAAGCGAAATCTGCTTCAGTTTACCTTCTTCATCGCGGTGTCTCTCATGAACTTTCAGTGAAATTTTACTGTATCTATCTGTCCCAGTGATTTGCTCTAACAGTTTTGAACGGCTCTCATCGTCTGCCTTTAAAAAAGCCGCAAAGTTTCCTTGTGCTAGTAAGATCGTTCGTGTGAAGCGTTGGAAGTCCATCCCAGTAATCTCCGCTACCTTGGCATCTACTGCTTTTAACTTCTCTGCCTGCGGATCATATTTTTGATCGTTCTCATTCCAGCGAGAAATCTCCCGCTTTACAGCCTGCAGCTTTTGGTTAGCTTGTCCACGAGCCCGCTTCTGATACCATTTTGATAAATATAGAACCTTCCCAATCTCATATTCGAGCTCGGCATGGCACTCGCCAGTGTGCCTCGACATCAGTTCATTACTACTCGCATTGATGCTGTCCAGCCTCGGAGTCTCGCCATAGAGAGCCAGGCAGATGGCATCGAGAATTGTAGATTTTCCGCCGCCGGTAGGCCCCGTGATCGCGAATAAACCAGAATCCTGAATCTCATCATTGGTGAAATCTATCTCCCATTCGCCGTAGAGTGAGTTCAGGTTCTTGAATCGTAGTTTGAGAATTTTCATTTTATCGCACCTCCTCCGCTGCCACTTGATCTGTAATCTCAACGTAGGCTCTAATCAGCTCCTCGCGCTCACCCTCTGCCACTTCGTAATCAGTCAGGCACCGCTCGAAAACTTCCGCCACACTCAGTTGATCTAACTTTTCGTTCGTGGTAGCCGCCTTCATGCTGCGCTGTCGCATCGTCCGGTTTTCTACTCTCAGGATCTCCATCGCAGAACCCTCCACCATCGCGGCGATCTCTGATTTTAAATCCCCCTGGAAAGCCTCACCAATATAAACAACCTCCAGCCAAGCCTCGCTTTTTGTCGCGACAAGTTCAGAGAGTTGCTCACCGATCGCGACCAGATCTCCCTTCACTCGTTTGAGTGATTGAAAGCTAGGCACCTTGATAGTCTCTAACTGCATGGGGTTACCGTCGTTAAATTCTATCGTCACCACCTGCTTCTGCTGACCCGCCTCGCCATAACCCATCGGGATAGGTGAGCCGCAGTAGCGGATGTGTTCCTTTTTTCCAACGATCTGCGGCACATGGATATGCCCCAGCGCCACGTAATCATAAACTTCTGAAAATGTCTTAGCTGAAACGTGCCCCAGTCCGCCAACGTAGAGATCTCGCACCCCATCTCCCTCTGTTTCTGCACTGCATCCCGCCGCGTAGAGGTGACCTACAGCGATCGCAGGGATCGCTTTACCTTCTCGTTTCTTCTCGATGATTTCAGCCAGGCCATCGTAATGCGACTTTATCCCATCTCTGAGGTTTTTTTCCTTCTGTTGTTCCGTCTCGCCAGCTTCTGACTGACGTAAATCTCGATCTCTCAAGTATGGCACCGCTGCGATGTAAGCAGACGTCTGTCCCGCATCGTCCTTTATTTCAATTAATTCATCTGCTAAATCCTCACACTTTTTCCCCACCACATGGATATTTAAATGCGATAATAATTCCCGCGACCCATTCAGCACAGAAGGGGAGTCATGGTTCCCCCCAGTGATTACTATCCAGTCACAAAGCTGACAAGCCCGCGCCAGAAACCTCGCATACATTGCTCTAGATTGCTCACTAGGGTTCGCTGTATCAAAAAGATCACCCGCAACAATCAGCCCATCTACACCTTCACTTACCAGCCTCTCCAACAACCAATCCAGAAACGCCCCATGCTCAGCAAACCTCTGGCGACCATACAGCTTCTTACCAATATGCCAGTCAGCGGTGTGCAGAATTTTCATGCCCAATAACCTGATTCCACTGGCCCACCAGTCAACGTTTAAATTACAAATTACCTAAGCTGTGATTCTGGGTTTTAAAAAAGGGAATCCCACGGTATGTGAGATTCCCTTGTAAATTGATAGATGAAGTTAAAAGTCTAGAGGTCGTTGAACATCTGGAAGCCTTCAGCTGGGGTGAGGCCGTCGTGGACGACTCCCTTTACTGCTTTCATCATTGCGAGTGGCTTAGCTGACTGGAAGACGTTGCGTCCCATGTCTACGCCGGATGCTCCGCAGTTGATTGCTTTGTAGCAAAGATCGAGAGCTTCTAGCTCAGGGAGCTTCTTGCCGCCTGCGATGACGATTGGCACTGGACAGGCTGCTACTACGTTTTCAAAGCCTTCTGTGTAGTAAGTCTTCACGATGCTTGCACCGTTCTCAGCACAGACGCGTGATGCGAGTCCGAAGTAACGTGAGTCACGTGCCATGGCCTTTCCGACTGCAGTAACACCCATCACTGGGATGTCATATTTGTTACCGATGTCTACGAGGCGACTGAAGTTAGCGATCGTGATGGCCTCTGTGTCAGCATCACCTACGGAGAGCATTGCTGCCATGCAGGATACGTTGAGACGGATCGCTTCTTCTTCAGAGATGAGAACGTTGTTGTTCATTTCTGTGAGGATCGTAGTGCCTGTGTCTGTTCTTAGGCAGATTGGCTTGCTGTTCTCAGCAGGGATGGATGAACGGATCATTCCACGGCAACCCATGAGGCAGTCTGCCTCCTCTGCGAGTGGTGCGATGTTGAGGTCGATACGCTCAAGACCAGAGGTAGGTCCCATGAGGAAACCGTGGTCAAATGCGAGCATGACGGTGCGTCCTGACTGCTTGTTAAAGATACGAGACATGCGGTTTTTGATGCCCCATGATGCGTTACGCATTCCCTTGAGGTAAAATGCGCTTGTGTCTGCTGGTGTGTTGAGTCCGAAGTTGTCTCCGTCTCTGATGTCGTCTAAGTCTGCCATAATGGTATTTGGTTGGTTATTTAGTTGGTTTGGTTTGTTTTAGTAGAGCTTCTTGATGCCTACATAAATAATTGATGCTAACTTGGAAAGCTCTTTTACAAGATTATATCACGCGATCATTGCCGCCATCGATAGGAACCTGGGCACCTGTGGTAGCGCAGAAGACTGGGCCAGCCACACAGCTCACCATACGAGCGATGTCTGTGGATTTGATTTCAGTGCGGAGTAGGTTCTTAGTCTTGTATTCTTCTACTGTGATGCCGTAGCGTTGTGCAGACTTTTCAAGAACTTCTTGCGTCCAGATTTCGGTATCGAAGACTGCGTCTGGGTGGACAGTGTTGACGCGGACTCCATCGGCAGCGAGCTCGAGTGCTGCAACGCGGGCTAGCTGGGTGACACCAGCTTTTGTCACTGAGTATGCCGCCGCCCCTGGTCCAGGTGCGCTGAAGTTCCGTGAGCCGATGATAATGATGGACGCTGAGAATCCGTGCTTGAGATAAGGGATGGAGAACTTGAGAAATCTCTGTGTTGCGGTGAGATTGATTTTGATATGTAGGTCCCAGCTGGTATCGAGCTCTTCGATGTATTCTCCGGCTTTAAAAATACCAGCGTTTGCTACGATGATATCGATCCCGCCATAATGCTTGGCGACTGCTTGGATGGCGGCTTCAAATTTAAAGTCATCGGTAATATCGCAGACCACTCCGCTGATGCCTTCACCTTTGAGGTTCTCAGTGATCGCAGGATTGATATCCATACCGATGACGACTGCTCCATCTGCGTGAAGTCGCTCCGCAGTGGCTCTGCCGATACCACCAGCTGCGCCGGTGACGATGGCTACTTTTCCAAGGTGAGGCTTAGATTCATCGAGCTCTGGTTGAAAATTCTTACGTGCTCTAGCGATAGCGAGCGTATTTGCGTCTGTTCCAGCCGCGGCTTGCGCCTGCTGGAGAATATTAGTTACTGTAGTGAGTTGGTTCATGATTTTATTAGGTTAAATTGGTTAATCTATCCGCAGACAGAGGAGATTGAGGTATGCATTTCGGAGATGTTGGCGGCGGCGTCATTACCATCGAAGACGGCGCTGCCGGTGACGATGAGGTCTGGCTTGATGGCTGCGATGTCGCCGATGTTGTTCTTCTTCACCGCGCCGTCGATGGCGATGACTAGTTCTGGCTTGAGTTCGCGGAGCTTGGCCACCCGCTCGGCTACTCGTTCAAAAAAGGTTTCTTTACCGGTGTCTGGACCGATGGATAGCACGAAGACTACATCGATTTTCCCCAGGTGCGGGGTGATGGTTTCTAGCGGAGTGCTCGGGTAAATCCCCACACTACAGAGTGCGTCTGAAGCGTTGATGAGATCCAGAGTTTCTTCAAATTTCTCTGTATGCTCAGGGTGAACGGTGATGATTTTAGCGCCAGCATTAACAAAGTCTGCGATGTGGTTTTCTGGCTGGCTGACTAGTAGATGCACGTCTTTGATGAGATCAGTTTCTAGCCCAGCGAGGAACGGAGCACCGACGGTGATCTTAGGCCACGCGTGACCATCCATGACATCGAGGTGCAGCAGGTTGACACCGGCTTGCTCAAGGATAGAAATTTCCTTTCCTTGATTCATCATGCTCCCTGTGAGGGTGCCGATGCTGAGCTGAGGAGTCCCAGTCTTTAGCTTTGAAATGAGTGCTTGTTTGTTCATGTTAGTTTTTCTCAATGAGTTTAATCAGAGTTTTTACCGCATATTCTACGAAGGCGGGGTCTTCCGCTGAGTAGTCTAGGGCTTCTACATTGATGGTGTCTGGGAGTGCTTTTTGGAGTGACTCCCAGTAGGCGGCATCGAGTTCTGGGTTGTAGAGCTCACCGCCCTTGGCTGAGTAGCTGGAGACGCCTTTGAGTGGCATAAGGAAGACGGTGTCCTTGGTGGAGTGCTTGAGTCTCTGACCAATGTTCTGGGCGATTTTGTCTTGTTCTTGTGCATTTGGCCGAGGCACGAAGACATAAGGTGTGTGCCAGGTGACCATGTGGTCTTCGTAGCCGGCGGGGATTTTGCTAGGCTCATGGACGAGTATCCCGAGATGCTCAGACCCACCTGGACAGACGACTTGTGGCAGTCCTAGCTTACCCGCGACGGTGAGACGTTCTGGGCCGGAGGCGCGCAGGGCATCGAAAGTGGCGTCTGCTATTTCGCCCATAGCGTAGTCGAATACCGCGGTGATGATGCCTTCTTTCATCATCTGCTCCATGGCCTCTCCGCCTGCGCCGATGGCGTGGAAGGTGATGACCTCGTAGCCTGCTTGTTCGAAGAGCTCGATAGCGTGCATCGCTCCCTTAGTGATCACGCCGAGGTTAGTCATGCCGATGACTCCCTTAGCCTCTGACTTGGTGATGCTGCGCTCAACGAGCGACATGCCGTAAGCTGCCGCCGCCGCATTCGCAATGATTTTACGAGAGAAAACATTAAGTCCGAGGATGTCCGATACTGAGAACATCATGGTGATATCCTTGATGCCCACGAAGGGTCCTACATCACCAGAAGCAGCGGTGGAGAGCATGACCTTAGGGAATCCATAGGGTAGAGCCTGCAGCACAGGTGCACAAGTCGAGGTGCCCTGAGTGCCGCCGAGGGTAACGACTCCATGGATGGCATCTTTGCCGATGAGCTCGATAAGCGTCTTCTTCGCCCCACCGGTGACGAATGGGCCAGATATTTCGCGACTAGGTTTGATAAGTAAATCCTCTAGCGAACCGCCACCTTTAGCGATGACTTCGGCACGTGAAATATCTGCTTCAATGCCGGGTTTCCCGACCACTCCGATGTCAATAATGAGAGCCTTACCGCCGAGAGATTCTATTTCCTCACGCATGAGATTAGCCTCAGCGGCTTTAGTATCGAGTGTTGCTAGTATGGCTATTACTTTAGACATGGTTTGATGAGTTCTATTTGAAATTATGAAAATCTAATATCAGCGAAGTCCTTAGCGGCCTTGGATACAGCAACCTCGATCGGCAGACGCTCGGTGGATGAGCCTGTCCAGAATCCGTGCCCGGTGGTGTTATCGATGATGTACTGAGCATCGGCTGGCTTCTCAAGAGCGGCACCGTGGGCCACTAGGATGACATCTGGATGCACTTCACGACACTTGGCGTATGCTTCTTCCGTGAGGGCGGCAGTTTCATCGAGTGTCATACCACCTTGGTATCCTTTGAGTCCACCTTGTGTTGTTCCGGCGTGGAAACAAAAGACGTGTGGCTTAGCTTCGCTGCAGATGCGGATGGAGTCTTCGAGCGTGAATCCTAGACCGATGGAAACCATGCCCATTTCTTCACGAGCGTATTTGAGCATTTCGATTTCGTTGTCGAGTGTGATGCCGGCTGAGCTCATCACTTTGAAGATTTCTGAATCTTTATCTACATAGGAGATAGACGGGCCGATGTTAGAAACCGCGTTGACTCCCATGTCCTTGCACTCCTGTAGCACCATGTGCATGTCCTTCAGCGGATCGTTCGCATTAAGGCAGGCGCAGACGAATGCTTTGCCATCGAGCGCGGGCATGATGTCCTCGCGGGTGTAATTGAGTGTTTGCTTGTTAGAGTCGAGGATCGGCCACATCATGGACATTGTTCCCATGCCGTTAGCACGGAGACGAGCGCCTGAGAATGTATTGATACAGTCAGTGCCAGCGGCTTCTTGGAGCTTAGCTACGAGGCCAGATCCCGCGGATGAGATCATGATAGGTAGGCGGTTATCGACTTTGTTTTTGAGATTCGCAAGAATCGTTTCTGTAGAGATGCGTTTAGTAATCATAGTTTAACGATGTATTAAATTGTTGATCGCACTATAGCCATCATATTCCTCTCAGTCTTGCATTTTATCGGCAATATTTTGAATGAAATCGTCAACTGGGTGGAGGCTCAGCAGATCCATCTAGTTATTTCTATGAAATATTTTATATCATTCCATCAAACGATCAATCCAGTATCACTGTGAGGATGGTGTAAGTAGGGTGACAATGACAATGATGTTAGGAGCCTCGTTCACATTCTTCTTTGCAGTCTTTGTCGCACTCACTACTAAATCGACTCCCAACGAGACGGCTACTTTATCCTAAACCGTGCCCTGTAGGACGATGGTGGTTCCTTCATGATCTTGGAGAACTCGCGGGAGAAGTGGCTTTGGTCTGCGAAGCCGCATTCGTAGCTGATCTCTGCGAAGCTGTGGGTGGTCTGGACGATCTTATGGCAGGCTTCTTGGACGCGGAGGTGGCGGATGTATTCCTTAGGGGTCATGTTAAAGCAGGCTTTAAATTTCCTCAGGAATGAGCTGAGCGAGAGGTTTGAGTTGGCGGCTAGCTCAGTGATTGGGAGGTTCTCACGGAAGGATGCGTGAATGGTCTTGAGTGCATCACCGAGCTCTTCATTTTTCATCAGTGAGGTGGTGCCTTGGCTAAATGGACGCGTCACTCCCACGATCCCACAGACCTTGCCTTTGTTATCTAGTAAAGGTTTTTTAGTGGTGGTGGACCAGTCTACGAATCCATTCCCGCGGGGCACTAGCTCCACGCGGTTAATGATAGATTCGCCTGTTTCAAGGACCAAAATATCGTCCTTTAAGATTTCTTTAAACAGGTTAGGCGGCATAAATTCATTATCTCGCTTCCCCAGAATATCCGCCCCGTCTTCAACATCAAATAGCTCGAGTAATCGCTTATTAAATGCCACGTAGCGTTGATCGATATCTTTGACAAAGTAGACGAAGCCAGGAAGGTCATCGAAGATATCTGCAAGCAGATTACTAACCCTGTGAGTTTGAAAGAAATCGTCATTTTGCATGGTCTTTTTTAATACGTTTCACTTGCGTGTTTTTGAAAATTGACTGGCCATTAGAGCCGATGCCTAGCCGGAAGGGGATCGGCTTTTCCCAGTGGCTAGGAGTGCTCAGGTTATTACCTTTGAGTAGGAGTGTGGTGATGAGGTTGTTGTTGATCTTGGCAGTAATTTCTGTGTTTGTGACGGTGAATTCAAGCTGATAGAGTTCACCCGTTTTAATGGCTAGTTTGTTAGGGTTTACCTGTTGGGTTAAATCTTTGCCATTGAGAGAGTGAAACCCAGTGAGGTGAGCGTCTGTGTGGTCTAGCTCGAAGGCGACTAGGCCTTTTACTGTGGGGAGAAAGACGCACATATTTCCTTCGCCATAGACGCGGCTGAACTCAGTAGAAAACGTGTAGTAGTAGCCAGCGGAGAAGCTGAAGAAACGTCTAGAGTATTGGTTTTTCTGGGTGTAGAGACTGTCATTATCCGCCCACCACTCACCTTTCTGAGAGTGTGGTTTATTTTCTGTTAGGGGAGACCACTCGCCTATTTTCCCGTTGAGTTTCCAGCTAGAAATAACGACCTCAGGAGCGCGGGGTGGAGATGCCTTAGTAGAAACATAGGTCACAATGGCGATAGCCAATACGGCTGCTATTCCGCAGAGGACAAGCGATTTATAGTTCTTGTGCTTACGATTATTAAGTAGGTGATAAATTTTCCTCAGTGAGAGTGCCAAGGTCTCGGCTGATGCGGGGCGTTTGCGTTTGTCCTGCTGGAGACAGCGCATGATAATGTACTCGAGCTTCTTAGGGATATGCGCCTTACTTAGCGATTGGAAATTTCCCCTTGGGGTGACTCCCATGAGCATTTCATAAAGCAGCACGCCCACGCTGTAGAGGTCTGATCTCGGCGAGAGATCCTCATTCCTTGTCTGCTCAGGAGACATATAGTCTGCGGTGCCAACAGTGGTACCCGTCATGGTGAGTGACGTATTTTGCTCAGTGGTGCGCATGTCCTTTGAGATGCCAAAGTCGGTGACCTTCACGCATCCATTACTACCTAGCAGAACATTTGCGGGCTTGATATCCCGGTGGATGATACCGAGTTGATGCACAGCGGAGAGACCCTCACAGACCTTGATGGCGATCCTCACTGCGGTGCGCTGATTAAGGGTAAATTGATTATGTAGCTTCTGCTGTAGGTCCTCGCCTTTGATGTATTCTAGTACTAGATAGGGTGTCCCGTCTTCCATCACAGCGGCATCATGGATGGCGAGCACGTTGGGGTGCTTGAGCTGGGCCATAAGCTTTCCTTCACGTTTGAGGCGCTCAACAAAGAGCTCCTTATTTTTTGCCTTTGGGGAGAAAATTTTCAGCGCTACGGTGCGGTTTAGCTCAGTATGGATAGCACGGTAAACAGTGCCCATACCGCCTTTACCTAGGGTTTCTTTAATGCTGTAACCTGGCAGAACAATGGTCTCATTCTCACGAGGTGCATCTAGCCGCTCAGTGAGTGCCCAAGCCAGCATCTTCTTGGCTTTCTCGGCGGTCTGTGTGGCATTGTTAGATGGCATGATTAGATTATGCGATAGATTCAATCAGATAAAATAGCAATGAGGTAGCGCAACTCATCATCCGGATCCTCATTCTCTGTGATGGTCTCTATGATCTCTGCGCGGAGCATCTCGCCGTAGCGTTTGCGCATCCTGTGGACGCCTACTTTTACGGCAGAGAGTGAGATGTGGTGATCATCGGCTATTTCTTGGTAGCTAGAGGTAAGTTCTCCACTGAGACTCGGTATAAGGGCATTGTAGAGTTTGAGTTTACCTTCTTCTTTGTATTTTTGACGTAGTTGCTCTCCAGCAGATTCCACGATAATAAGTGCCCAGCGCTTATCGAAACTCACTGTGGGATCGATCGCTTTTTCGTCTCCCCAGCGTTCTTCTTCGGCAGCGATGTCAGTGACCACTACTCTACCTGAGCCACGCTTGATGGTGACTTCTTTGGCGTGCTCATCTCTCAGATAGCGTTTAAATGAGGTTAGCAAGAAAGTGCGCATCTTGCCTTTTTCTTTCTTAGCCGCTGCGAAGAGTGCCTTCTCTATACCTTTAGCCATGAAGCCCTGCACAACATCCTCTGAATCCTCCATGGATCTGCCAAAGCTCCGAGCATAAGCATAAAGCGGTCGCCAGTACATTGTGCACAGCTCATTGAGCGCACTCGATGCATCGGTGTCGTTTGCTTTGACTTGCTGGACCAGTGTCCAGCGGGTGGGTTGAAATGATGAGCTACCTTCAGACATAATTGTAAGTGAACTGCCATCAAAGCCATGTTTTCCTAATCCGCAAAGAAAAAACTCACTTGAATATTACCTAAAACCGTTCATGATGTAGGTCATGTTAAACTTTAGTTGTAACATACAGTCTATATTTCTCCCGCTTTTCCTCTTGGCAGGATTGGCGGGTTCATCATTCGGTTTAGCCGAGGATGATCTAGAAGTGGGGAGAAAATCCAAGGAGCTAGTGGATAAAATGGAGCAACAGGAGGCTGAGTTGAGAGATGAGAGCGAGAAAAAGATAGCGGGCGTGCGCAAACTCGCTCTGGAGCGTCTAGAGAAAATAAGGGAGCTCTACCTCTCAAAAGATAAGCAGGCCGAGTTAAATAGCATTGAAAAAGAGATCAACCTGCTGAGAAAAAAAATGGGCATTTCAGCCCCAAATAGGCCAGTAGCCCGTGAGACTAAGCGGGCTAATAATGATAATGAAAATCAGTATTTCAAATACAGAACGAACTATATTTTCGATGAAAAAGGGATCATAAATGGGGAACTCATCTTTATGCCAAACAAAAAAGTCAGAATGATCTATAATTATAAGGGTAAGAGCGAAAGTGAATTTCTAGACTGGAAAGACATGGGTGACCACGTCCAAGTGCTCGCAGGATCGCCATTGGGAAAGATCATCATCTCTGAGAGTCCAAGCTCAAACTATAAATCTTTGCTCATCCGCTGGGGTGGCGAACTCAAAAATAAACTCACAGATGGACACTCTGAATAATAGAACGATGAAATTTTTGCTTACTACCGTACTGGTGTTTATAGGGATAATTCAACTCGGCTACGCACAGCAACTCCCTGAAGATGCCAAGCGCATCCTCGATAAACTGGCCGAATACGAAGAACGTGAGAAGAAGGCGACTGAGGAAGAGATTGTTAAAGATAAAAAAAAGGTGATCAAGTCGTTAGAGCGCTCGGAGAGGCGTATCAAGTCAGAGGGAACGCGAAGATTGTTTAATTGGCATATCAATAGACTTAAAAGTGAGGTCGCGAGCTCTGAGAGGGTCATTAGTGGCGCTGCAAAAAAGGACATCGTAGATTATGATGCGGTCTATCATTACAAGCACCCGATGGATGCATTCTCTGATCAGAAAGGAGAGCTTGTTTTCAACATTAATCGCAAAGTACACATGCGCCATAGATCCCCCAATGGGGAAACCTTATTTGCGCATGATATCACATGGGATCTTAGAGATGGCAAACTAGTCATTATCGACCAAGTGCACGGGGACATAATTGTCAGTCAGAAGCAGCCTAACAAGCGTAATATTATTATGCTAGAATGGACCAAAATGGGGAAAACGATCACTGCGATGGTGAAATAAACACATCAATAGGAGTTACCATAGCAGTTGCTATCTTTCAGTATTTACTGAAGATACGATCTTGACAGTTGTTGCTGGCAGTCATAAGGATATTACATGTCAGATAATGCACAAAATGATTTACAAGAAGCCTACTGGAAGCATCTTTTATTAAAAGGTAAGCGTCCGAAGAGTGTGTATGCCTTGATGGATTCTCTGCAGCGAGAAGAGGCGGAGTTTTACGAGAACTACGCGAGTCTAGATTCTTTAGAGTCTGCTTATTGGCAGTCCACGGTGGACGAAACCATCAATGTGCTTGAGCATGACGAGGATTACGCAGAATATCCTGCAGATCAAAAACTGCTCGCATTTTACTTTACCTACATCACCCATATCCAGAAAAACAGGTCTCGGTTTGTAGGGTATTTTCCTAAACTACCTAACCCAGACCAACACTGTAGTATCCATGATATAAAACTCAGTATGAGCATGCCACACAGCTTGAAGGGCATGAGCCGCAGCTTTAAACATTACGCAAAAAGCATCGTTAAAGAAGGGGTTCAAGGTGGAATATTCGCAGATAGAAAGAAACTGACAGATCAATATGATCGACTCTTACTCGTTCATTTTTTAGCGGTTATTAATTACTACATCAAAGACAACAGTGAGTCATTCCAAGATACTGATGCGTTCATCGAGAAGAGCACCAACTTCGCGATTCAGGCAGCGGCAGATGGAGTATTAGAGGCTGGGTTTGATTTTGTTAGATTCATCGTGGGTAAGGATGATAGGCTTAAAGGACTGAGTAAAATGATGAGCAAATTTATACCTGAATAGATAATGAAAGAGCAAACATCCATTCCGAAGCACAAGCTAGGCAGGGCAGCATCTCTTGCGGGTGCAGGCGTGAAAGTAGGCGTGAACTACCTGCGGTATAAAGGAACTAAAGTCCTTACGGGAAAAGATGAGAAGGATAAATTCCACGAAAGAACTGCGGCGGACACCTATAAAACTTTTAGTAAGCTAAAGGGTGGTCCACTGAAGTTAGCTCAGATGCTCAGCATGGATAAAAACATGATTCCGGCGCAGTATTCTGATGAATTCTCTAAGGCTCAATACTCAGCTCCACCTCTTTCTTACCCACTCGTAGTGAAGACATTTCAGCGTGAAGTGGGTAAATCACCTACAGAAATATTTGATACATTCACTAACAAAGCAGCAGCAGGTGCATCTATTGGGCAAGTACACAAAGCGACTAAAGATGGGAAAACCTACGCGGTGAAAGTCCAGTATCCAGGAGTGGCAGATAGTTTACATAGTGATCTAGCCATCGTGAAACCTATCGCTATGAAGCTCTTTCAGCTAAAAGCGAAGGCGATAGATCCCTACATGCAAGAAGTAGAATCTAAGCTGATAGAGGAGACGGACTATGATTTAGAATTGCGTAGATCAATGGATTTAGCAGAGAAGTCTAGTCAATTACCACTCACAAGATTTCCCCAATATTATCCAGAGTTTTCCAGTAATAAGATACTCACTATGGAGTGGGTCGATGGTCTTCAGTTAGATAAATATGCCGAAAGTGATGCTCTACAAGAGGAGAAAAATAAGATAGCACAAGCGCTCTGGGATTTTTATGCGCATCAGATACACACCTTGAAAGTCTTCCATGCAGACCCGCATCCCGGAAATTTCATCGTTAAAAATGGTGAGCTGTGGGTGTTGGATTTTGGTTGTGTTAAAGAGATTGGTGACGAGTTCTATGAGGGTTATTTCCGCTTGATGGAACCAGACGTATCTCAAGATAATGAGAAGCTTCGGCCAGCGCTGTACGACTTGAGCTTACTCTTAGAAGAGGATGACGAGGCTTCGATTAAGAAATTGTTAGAGATTTTCGGAGAGTCTATTACATTACTAAATAAACCTTACAGGGCTGGGGTATTTGATTTTGGAGATAACGCATTTTTCGAGCAGCTCGCAGCCTTTGGGGAACGCACCCGCAATGATAAAGAACTTCTAGCGATTAATTCAGCTCGTGGTAAAACGGACACACTGTATCTGAATCGCACATTCTTTGGGGTTTTTAATCTGATGGGAATGTTGAAAGCGAAAGTAGATACTTCAAAAGAAGTTGAACACAGATTCGAGAAAGTGTGCTAATACTGACGCATGAAAATAGAGATCATTAATACCGGTTCTGAGCTTCTTTTAGGCAGCACGCTCAACACTCATGGGGCTTGGCTTGGGCAAGAGCTGTTAGGGCTTGGTCTACGTGTCCAGAGGCTTATTACTGTGCCAGATGGTGATCCTATTAGGGATGCGTTAAAGCAAAGTATCGCGGTCAGTGACGCGGTCATCATCACTGGTGGACTTGGACCTACGAGTGATGATGTCACACGGGAGGCTACTGCGGAAGCGCTCGGCGTGGAGCTGATAGAGGATGAGCATGCAGTACGCTGTATCGAGGCATTTTTTGCCAATTTAGGCAGAGAAATGACCCCCTCAAATCTCAAGCAAGCCCTCCACCCCGTAGGTGCAGATGTGCTGCCAAACCCTAATGGAACAGCACCTGGCGTCTATGTTCCACCGCGCTTAGGGAATTCTTCATGTGCTATTTTTCTGCTACCTGGACCACCCTACGAAATGCATGCAATGTATCACGCGGAGGTCGCTCCGAGGCTTAAGGCGCTCACAGAATTGCCAGTTGACCATGGCGTGACGAACATTAAATTTTCAGGAGTCGGTGAGAGTTCATTCCAAGATAAGTTAGACGCCGCACTTCATGAAATACATGGCCTAGAAATTGGCTATTGCGCCAGACCAGGAGAGCTGGATCTGCGCCTTATCGGGTCAGAGTCTAACAGAAATGCGGCTGCTAATCTGGCGATAAAAACGTACCCCCAGCAATACATCAATAATGATGGACGCTCGCTAGAAGAGACGGTAGTCCATGCACTAACAGAAAAAGGGCTCAAGCTATCACTGGCTGAAAGCTGTACAGGAGGCAGGATCTCTAGCCGTATCACGGACGTTCAAGGCTCATCTGCTGTCTTTACCCATGGTTTCATCACCTATGCGAACCAGGCGAAAGTAGCGATGATTGGAGTAGATGAAGACCATATAGAAACTCATGGAGCAGTGAGTGAGGTAGTGGCTAAGGAAATGGCAGAAGGCGCACTGAAACATTCAGGATCAGACATCGCCGTATCCGTTACAGGAATCGCGGGCCCCACGGGCGGGACTAAAGAAAAGCCGGTAGGAACGGTTTGGATAGGAATTTCTGTTGGAAATGGGGAGCGGGTAGAAACATCCGCTGAGATGAAATTTTATCCAAACGGCAGAGCGGTATTCAAACAGCTCGCCAGTCAAGCAGTGCTGATGAAGATACTGAGAACTGTTAGAGAGTATTAACAGTAACAACCTTTTTATCCAAGAAATACTCAGCGAGAGCATCACGAGTGGAAGTATCCAGCATCGTTCTGTTAGCCCTTTTAGCTTGGCCTATTTTTCTGAGCGACATCATCTTCTGTCCACCAGACTGAAGGTCATAACTATTGAAGAGGACGGTAATCCGTTGCTCAGGTAGCAGTAATTTTTCTCCCTTTTTGATTGCTACGTATTCTTTATCTTTCTTAATCACGGTGAGCCCCAACAGCTCACGATCAGACATTCTAGACTTAGCCGCTTCATTAATGACGATGAGCATTTCTTCCACAGTGAGCTCACATCTGGCTAGCATGTTATCATAAGGTATTAGGCTCCATAGATCTCCCATAGTTACTTTTCCCGCCTTGAGAGTCCCGCCGAAGCTTCCGTGGAAGATGGCATCCACCTTTATTTTTTGTTTCGCAGCGAGGTGATTAAACGCTGCGGCAAACAATGGTAGTGTGTTCTTGTTCGGGCCCTTGAATTCTATATCTACGAGCAGCTTACCGATTTCTGTTTCAGTGTATTTAGTCGCTGTGTCTAGATAAGGTTGGGCATGTTGCAGAACGATAGGATCCAGCGCGAAGCGATCATCCATTAGATTGCTAACGATACGTTTCTTAATGAGCTTTCGGGATTCCCGATCAAATGTAAGATCCACTCTACCGCACTGAATACCGTGATAAGCAGCCTGAGTGCAGATGACACCGCCTACTTTAAAGTAAGACATATCCTTATGAGAATGACCTCCAATATAGAAATCCACACCCTGCACTTTTCCTAGAATCTTATCCAGCGGGTTTGCATAGTCGTATTTAAATTTGAAACCCATATGACCAGTGACAATGATGGCGTCTGCCTTCATCGCCTTGAGCTGATCCACACTATTCTGCAAGCACTCCACAGGGTCTAGCGGCTTCACTCCCTTGAGTAAATCTGGGCTGAGCCAGTAGGGGAGACCAGGCGTCACCAGCCCTACGATGCCAATTTTAAAACCATCTATCTCTTTGAGCATGAACGGTGCCACACGTTTTGCTAATGGGTGGTCAGCATTTCCCCAGGCTCCAGGCTTACGACCCATGTACTCGATGTTAGCTGTGAGAATCGGCATGTTAGATAGATTTGCCGCCTCTTCTACCGCATCCAGACCCCAGTCAAATTCATGATTCCCCAGCGTCCAGGAATCATAACCAAGTTTATTGATCAACTCTATCATCACCTTACCATTGCAAAGCTGGCTGACCGGTGTGCCTTGATAGAGATCGCCCACATCCACGAGGATACTAGATGGGTTCATATTCCTCCAAGCCCTGATCTGCGTGGCGCATTTAGCAAATCCGCCGAGGCTAGTGTTGCCATTATAGTCTGTGCTAGGCAGGATATGACCGTGCAGGTCAGTGGTGTGAATGATGGAAATCGTCTTTACAGAGGATTGCTGCACCGCAGCCATAAGCGGAGTCAGAGGCATCGCTAGGACGCCGGCCGCAGCGCCAGTCATCGTTTTAATCGCGTTTCTTCTCGTGTGGACCATGCTAACAAAAGACACCTAGAATCAACTAATTACAAGCGGTAAAATGTGGCGATATCGTAATATTCCCCTCAAAGAACATCAACTCACTAATCACCTTCGGGCAGTTAGATAACATTGTTGACCAGATTAACTATGGATTATAGATGACTTTTCAGTTGCTTATAAAAGCTATGAAATACTTAATCTGGCAGCAGTATGAAATTTATATTCTAACCTCCATCTAGTGATCATGTTGGTGCACTAGTGATTGACATAAAACGCATAAGATTTAATCTCATCTTATGAATAATCTATTCAAGTATTTCAGTCTATGTGTGTTCAGTATTTTCTGTAGTGGAAGTATTTTTGCGGAAACTAGAATATGGACTTCGAGTGATGGCCATCGTGAATAATGATAAGTTATGGAATGCAGATAGACGATTAGAAGGAATAG
>CAWVXI010000035.1:0-31143 GCA_963934155.1 uncultured Verrucomicrobiales bacterium
CTCTGGGTGGCCGTTAGTGATGCGATGTTGATTCCGTGTTCTGCCTTAGCGGGTTGCTACACCAGTGGGGGTTCTTGGTGGCGTTTAATGCCATACGAAGGAGCCAATTGCCGAACCTCAAGGCTGTTCGGCAATCAAATCGAAGCTTTACACGATGGAATACGCCGAATGATGGCAATATGGCAACTGTGTCCTTGTGCACGTCTAGTCCGATGTATTAGTGTTCTTTCATGATGAGTTTAGATATTAATATCGATAGTGTGTTGGATAGGTCTCTCCGACCTGTGTCAGAGAGATAGCCCAGGAAAACCCTAAGCTCATCATACTTTTTTACAATGGCACGGCTCACAACAAGCTTCAGCCATAGAATCTCTACTAAATATGATCGAACTCACACTTAGCTCTTTAATGCTGATTCTCGAAATCACACTACATACCACTACTTTCATATACCTTGTAGTGATGTCTATTTTCAGTAAGAGACACCGTGAAAAAATGAAGGAGAACTGGCATGCATCGAGTATGAATCGCTTATATATAATCTCAGGTATTGTTGTTTATTCGACTATATTAGCTCTCGCATTATTTATTTGGATCCCACACACCTCTTCTGAAAACACTACAAAGCTCGACAATAAAACTAGGTCACCAGCTACGGTTGAATTCTCAACTTATGTAAAATAAAGAGACAGACAAATAAACCCAATCGAGAAAGATACCACAGTATAACAATTGAAATTATAAAAACGGCATACTAAGATAGAATGAGAAGGTAGTTGAGGTCACTCCGGTGATCTGCGATTCTACCTATCTTATGAAAACAAGTAATAATACCCAAGACAGACAGTTCAAAGCGATCATCGGAATTGACCTCGTGTCAGAGAGATAGCCCACGAAAACTCTAAGTTCGGCATACTTTTTGCAATGGCACGGCTCACAACAAGCTTCAGCCATAGAATTTCTACTAAACATGATACCTCATCCTTCACGTAATTTTTTCCGCCAACAATTACTTTTCGGGCTATTCGTCTGGTGTGTAATGTATGTAATTCTTTTCACTGGCTATGACATTAAATCTCCTGAATTAGCAGATCTAATGCTATGGGATTATTATGGGGCAAGCTTCTCTCCAAATACTCTATGGGTAATTCTAAATATATTAGATATAACCTATGTCGTTGGTATTATCGCAATGATATTTTTCCAAGGTTGGGGTAGGTTTCTGATTATTATCCAGTTAGTCCTTTGGTGTTTCTTAACTCCTTTCATGGGGATAGGTGTCTTTACAGCCACAATAGATATGCTTTCGATTATCACAGGTGTCTTGATTGGTGTGCCGGTTGTTCTATCTTTTTTCCACCCATGTAGCGAATATTTCATTAAGGCAAATAAGCCTAAAAAAATACCGAACAAACCACTGAGGCCATCTGGCAAGTAAAAAGCGGTGCTTCTTTGGATATTCTGATGGATTCCGAGCTACTTCAAATGCTCACAGCATGTCTTCTGGCACCGCTCTTCTGGATCGACACTCGCTCCGACTGTATCGACTGGGTGGGTGTAGAGGTATTTCCAGGCATCTTCGTAGAGTCGTTTGCCGTTCGTTCCTTTTGGGGAGTTTCTACCTGGTGTGGATGCGCTGTGGGCCCGGTTTGCGTTATCTCCCACATCGGCGCTGGTGATCAGCCTTCTGCTGTTTGAGTAGGGTGGCTTGGCGTCATCTACGTTGATGATGGGGCCAAACTTGTTGAGACCTAGCATCAGCCATGAGCGGCAGTAGTGGTGGGCTGGCCAGCCTTTGTCTAGGGTATGGGTGAATCCGAAAAATCTCTCGGGTGGGGTTGCGGACTTTCCAGCCTGCCATTTCTCGGTCTGATCACGCGGGCCGGAGAGCATCACCACGCGGGCCAAGCGGATATGTTTCGCAAGCCGAGCTGAGGTGGTGGAGCCATGTGAGGCACCGGAGAGAATGACCTTTTCCCAGTCAAGCCCCATCCCATCGTCAGACAAGAACTGCTGCCAGTTTCCCTCTGGGTTTACTTTAACCAGATGTTTGACGAACTGGTGGGATCGCTCCATCAGACCATCTGGGTGAGCAATATCGATGAGCTTGGTGTGATCTTTGCCAGTTGCGGCTTCAAGCCTGAGACCAGAGAAATGATCATCGTTACCTGGCTGGCGTTTCTTGTCCATCTGGCCGAACCATTGCCGAGCATAGGTCACTTGGATGGCATGATGCCCATAGGAATTGAGTCGGTCAAAGAGTGCTGTGGGTGGAGCCATGAGCCAGATGACGAGTCGCCCACTGGATGGCACTGCGGTATCGACCATGGCGAGCTGATTGTCAGCTGCTTTCCCTTTGTTAGAAAAGACGTATCCAATGTCTGGATATTCTTTTGTCCTCTGATCAATTTCAGATGCACGGGCAGTGATTTTGTATTTCTTGCCTTCCTTGTCTTGAGCAAACAGCGGCATGGCAAAAAGTAGTAAAATAAATAGGTGTTTCATATTCTTCTTTGTATCAAATACTCCAAGTTGAGAAGAGACAATAAAAAAAGGCCTTACCAACGATTCTCATAAAATCAGCTAGCATCCTGATGAGATGCATTTACTGTAGATACATGATTGTAGAGAAATTTAAATACACTATTTGGGCCGCTGATTCAGATCGCGCTGCGGAGTTTTATATCAAGACTTTTGGGGCCTCGGTTTCTAATAAAAACCCCCACATCACAGAATTACAAATAGACTCTGGTTACATCGCTATTCACGGAGGTGGGGAGGGTAAGCAAACTTGGACGGGGATTACCTTTCAGGTAGCTGATGTGGTGGCGGGAGCGGCAGAAATAGTCGCTAACGGAGGAAAATGTGAGCGTGAGCCACAGCCAGAAGACGGCGAACCTGCACACTTAGCAATGTGCGAGGATACAGATGGTAACCAGATCATGCTCTCGCGGGCGCGTAGCTAATTTCCTTTTGTTAAAGATTTTTGGTTTACTGATACCCTAGAATTGCATCGTTCGGAATGTGAGGTTCACTCTCGGAGTAGTGACCTTTGTTGTCTTGGGGATTTGGTGCTGCCAGTGGGTCTGGGTGGAGCCTTGCATGACTAGTAGGCTACCGTTTTGTAGCATCACGGAGATTTTTTCACGGCTTGCTTTGTGGCGGAAATCGAACCGCCGCTCCGCCCCAAAACTCATTGATGCTATATTCGTGTCATTGCCGAGACACTTCTCATCATCACTATGCCAAGCCATGCCCTGAGAGCCATCTGCGTAGAGATTAAGCAGGCATGAATTATAGATCATTCCAGTCTTCTGCTCAGCGGCGTGTTTTACTTTCAGTAACTCCGGAGTCCATTTCATCGCTGTGCGTGTTTTGCCAGAGTAGGAGTAATCATAGTCTTCGTCTCCATACCAAGCGACCTTTCTAGCCGTGATGATATGCTTTCCATAAATAAATGCCTCATCATGCTTCCATGGGATTTTATTCATTAGATTAGCGTAGATTTTGTTGGCTTTTTCTTGGTCAAAAATAGCGCCATGATAAATTACTTCTCCATCGCGAGTGAGTACATTATGAGGGTAGGCGAGACTCTCTTCATGACTATCTCCAAGGTTGAAATGTGCCTGATCAGCCATCTTTAATTTGTCTTCTTTTGAGGAGATTCTGGCTTTTCAAAGATCATGAAATGTTGCCAAGGGAGAAATTTATCGGTGCGGAGGTGGTTGAGACCTACTGCCTTCATCTCTTTGATCGACTGGGCCTCAGTCATTTTATGGAGTGGCTTGATTGGCACTTTAGGATCCTCTGCTCGGTACTCTAACAGGTAAACTCTACCCTTGGGGCGGAGTGCGTAAAAAACCGACTGCATCATCTCGTTTGGGTGGGAGAATTCATGATAGGCATCAACGAGTATCACCGCATCGATCGACTCAGCATCCAGTTCGATGGAATCGATTTTTCCGAGGTGTGATTTCACATTACTGGCTCCTAACTCCTTACTTTTTTGGCTGAGGAAGCGGACCATTTCCGGCTGGATATCGACTCCGATGACGGTGCCTTTAGGAACCAACGGGGCGATGCGGAAGGTGTAGTATCCAGAGCCTGATCCGATATCGGCGACCACCGCATCAGCAGCGAGTTCTAGCCCCTGCACTGCACGTGTTGGGTTTTCTTCCCGTTCGCGAGTGCCTCGCTCTAGCCAATGGATACCAGTGTGTCCCATGACTTGGGATATTTCACGATCCATATAAATTTTCCCTATACCATCCCGGCTTGGCTTGCGCTGGGTGTAGCTGAAAGCTACCGGTGAAAAAGCGATCTTTGGCTTCTCGTTGGTAATTTTCTGGGCAGATTGAGCTAGTGCCGGATTTGCATTTAGAAAAACCCACAATGCCACAGCGACTGATACGACCAGAATGAGGGGGACAACAAGGGAATGAATTCTACGAGACGGAGTCATTCTTCTATCTTGTCACGGCAGCTCGGCATTACAATCCTCAAAACTCCAAACCGAGGAAGATGACGAAAACGAGTAACCCTAAACAATAATCAGCTTGATAGAGCGAACTGTTTATTTCAAGATGGTTTAAACATGGGAAATTTAACAATGTTATCAGTGGCGGTCATCTCATCTTTTGGTGTGCTCGGTTCTTTAGCCAAACCTTTAGCCAAATCGGGCGAAACTTCTCAACTAGCGATGAGGAGTGCGAGTGATGAGTTAGCCCATTTATCTGGGGCGGGGAAGGATAGAGCCAAGGATGCGTGGACATTTTCAGGCAGCCAAAAATGGGATGGAAAATATCTGGCTTATATAAAGAAGGAGACGCGGTATCTGGCTAAGGATTGGAAAAAAAGCTTTGCTCTGCCGGTGCCACCCGCGAACTCATCGGATCGCACGCGAGGGGAGTTGGAGTATTTAAAAGGGCTCATTCCACAGCGCGAGAAGCTCCGAAAAGCGATACAAGACGAGGCATTAACGAAGCGCTTCAAGTGGGGTGAATCTACCTATGAGGAATTAACTAAGGGTGAAAATTTTAAGGATACCAGTAAATTGATTCTCGCCACTTACCAAGAACTCGGGGTGGTTGTCTTTGTCTTTAAACAGCGATTTAACCGCGTAAGGCCCTCGGTCCTCGCGGAGAAATACGGATTCAAGCTGGGCACGGTAGTTGAGATACCGGGTCATCCTGCCTATCCCAGTGGTCACGCTACGGGGGCTTTCACTCTCGCTTATATTCTGCAGGAACTCGATCCCTCGAATGCTGAGACTTACCGTAAAGACGCACTTCGCATCGCTCGTAACCGTGAGATTGGGGGGCTGCATTATCCCAGTGACACGGCGGCGGGCCAGCTACTAGCACGCCAGATCGCTGATTCGCTCTTGGAGAGCAAGAAATTCCAAGCCTTGCTCACGGCGGCGAGAAGCGAGTGGTAAATTAGCCATTAACAACGATACTTGAAGGATGAAAAAATGATGCTGAATAACCCTCACATTTCCTCTCATGTGATTGAGCTGCGTTGCTCAGAGTGCTGAGCAGCCTGAGGCGAACAGAACTAGTGCTTACTGCGGAATGGTGCTGAGCATTTCTTTGTAGATTTGCTGGGCTTCTTTGGCGGGAATGGCGAAGCTTTCGGCGCGGTTTGCTCTGGCGATATTTATGCCAACGGTCTTGCCAGCAAGATTGATGAGTGGACCGCCCATTTGGCGTGGAGCTTGGTCTATGTCATGCTGGAGTGCCATTGGGAAACTGTTACGTCGCTCAGAGGTTTTACCACTCATTTGATCGTTACGGCTCTGAGGTATTGTGGCTCCACCTTGAATCTCCTTGCGCGGTCTGAGCTCCATCTTTTGCTTCAGCATCTTTCCTTCTCGTAGAAATTCTACTTCCACGAAGTCACCCGGCTGTTTCTCGCGGATGATATCGATGATTTGTTCACGCTTGGTGACGTTTACGCCGTCAAATTTCTTGAGGATATCGCCTTTTAATATTCCGGCGACTTCAGCCCCTGAGTCTTTGGAGACTTTCATGATTTCTATTCCGCTTTCGTCATCTGTTTCTTTTAGAGCAACTCCCAGCATGACCGGGAGGTCTCCTTCGATTTCGCGTGCGTTGGCGCTGATGATGCCGATGTTCACTCTACGTCTGGATTTACTGGTTGAGCCATTAGTGACTACCCAAGTGCCTTGTTCTATTTCTGGAGAGTCTGCCCACTGAGCAGGGCTAAGGTTTTCAGCCTCTACTTTGATGATGGCAAGATCCCATTCTATGTCTGAGGCTAGCAGGGTGACTTTACTGTATCTCTCTGTGTCGATGATGACCTTAAGGTCTTGCTTGAGGGTGCTTTTCTTGGTCTTGGCGTCAAACTGGAATAGTTCACTCCGCTTGGTAAGGATATAGCCATCTGCGCTCATGATGACTCCGTAACCGATGGGTTTTCTATCCTTATAAATGGCGGCACTGTTCTGCTGTAAGACCATTCTCTGAGCTTCAAAGGCGGCTTCCACTCCTTTGCCGTTCATGCGCCTTTCACCTGGGAGTGAGGATTGACCGAAGGCTGGGATCTGTACGCATGAGACGAGACCTAAACAAAGAATGCCCATGCCGAGTCCGCTGCTTTTGATGCCTTTTTTTGTAAGCTTGTGAGTGTTCATGTGAGTGTTCATGTGATAATTTCTATGCTTGTTTATCGTGCACCAAGGTTGAGTTTAAGTTCTCTACTTTTTCCTTCTCTGAGGACAGTAATATTGATGTCATCTCCTGCTGCTTTTACCTTCATGACTGCAATAAGTTCCTTTTTTTCTGTGATGGATTTACCCTCTACTTTGGTGAGTATATCGCCTATTTTAACACCAGCTTTTCCAGCGGCGGAGTCTTCATCTACGTCGGTGACTTTTAAACCATTTTCGGTTTTCTCTAAAGCGATGCCGATGAATCCACTTCCCTTGACCGGCTTCTTGGCGAAGGGGCCTTGGCCAATAAAATCACCCTTTTTCATGGCGTCCCAGTGAGTGTGGAAGACGTGGACAGGAACATGCATGTTCTCCTCTGTGACTTTTCCAACGCGGCTGTGGATGCCTACAAGCACCCCGTTCATATCGAATAATGGTCCACCAGAGTCGCCCCCGATCAGTGTGCAGTCAGTCTGGACGGTAGTGTCTGCTATTCTGACTAGCCTGCCGAGCCTAAGACCACTTCCTCTTTCTTTATCAAACCCGCCGGAGTGGCCGAGGGCGAATACCCAGTCGCCAAGCTTTGTGCTGACGGTGTTTTGTTCTTTTCCCGGGTCGATATCCACGAAAGGGTAGCTGCCTTTTTCAGTGATTTGGATCATGGCGGCGTCGGTCTCGGAATGAAGACCAAGAGTAAGGGCTTTGAGTTTTTTTCCGTCCTCCATTACTACGGTGACTTCCTTATTGACTCCTGCGCTAACGTGAGCAGCGGTGAGGACAAGCCCATCTTCGGAGACGATGACTCCACTGCCAGACCCTTCTCCTAATTGAATACATACGGTGGCTGCTCTGGCTTTATTTTTGTTTAGCTGGAGGAGCTTTTGAATGGCTTTCAGGTCTTTAGCATCGGGAACTTTTTTATCGTTGAAATAAGGACGTTCGGGTTCAGCAATAGGTGCTGCGGCAACGGATTGCTGAGCAGCGGCGATAGAGGCTAGAGTGATTCCTAAACTGCAAGCTATCACTCTTCTTAAAGTTCTATAGGGATATTGCGGGGTGTTCTTTCTTGAGTGTTTTTGCATGGTATTGGTCCTGTTTAGGTTGCTCTATTATTAGTTATATAACGTTGCGATGGAGAGAATTCGTTCATTTAACCAATGATTAGATCATTTAATCTAAGGGGAAACAGGCCAAGTAGGAAAGGAAAAAAGCTCGCTCTAGCGGTGGGAAATGCTGGTAATTATTTTCTAGTTTGGAATAGTCACCCTATGACTGATGAGATGAAAGAGTTGCTAGTATTGGCGCGAGAGGCTTGTAGTTTGGCCTATGCCCCATACTCAAAGTACCATGTGGGAGCGGCAGTGCTGACCGAAAAAGGAGTCTTTAAAGGTGCGAATATAGAAAATGCGTCGAGTAATTTGGGAATCTGCGCGGAGCGCGTGGCAATAGGTCATGCGCGAATGAATGGCGCTACCCAAATAAAGATAGTGGCAGTCTGCTGTCGGGATGCTGAGATGCGTGATGGAGTGGTAGTAAATAGCTCAGAAACAATGCCGTGTGGTGGATGCAGGCAGTGGCTTTTCGAGTTGGCTCCAGATGCGCTGGTAGTCTCAAATGGTACTGATGAGGTGATGACTGTGAAGGGCTTATTACCGAACGGATTCACTCTAACAGAAATAAGATAATGATAGATATAGAGGCAGTAAAAACTTACCTCCAGGGGTTACAAGATGGGATTTGTGAGGATCTTGGGCGGCTCGATGGTGAGTCAGAATTTCTAGAAGAAAGCTGGCTGCGCGAAGAGGGCGGAGGCGGTCGATCACGTGTTTTGACAGATGGAGGAGTATTTGAGAAAGGTGGTGTGAATTTCTCCCATGTTATGGGGGCGAGTATGCCAGGAAGTGCCACAGCGCATAGACCTGAACTAGCAGGACGAAGCTACGAGGCGATGGGAGTGTCACTCGTGATGCATCCGCTGAATCCACGCGTGCCAACGGCGCACATGAATGTGCGGTTCTTTGTCGCTAAAAAGGATGGCGAGGAGCCTATCTGGTGGTTCGGTGGCGGGTATGATCTAACGCCTTATTATGGCTATGAGGAAGACTGCCAGCACTGGCACCAGGTTGCGAAGGATGCTTGTGAAGATTTCTCTGGTGAATTGTATCATAAGTATAAGAAGTGGTGTGATGAATATTTTTACCTCAAGCACAGAGGTGAGCCTAGGGGAATAGGGGGAATGTTTTTTGATGATCTCAATGAGCTGGGATTTGAGGAAAGCTTTCGGTTTTTGCGCTCAGTGGGTGATAGCTTCGTACCTGCGTATGCTCCTATCGTTGAGAAACGTAGTGATGAGAAATACGGTGAGCGTGAGCGGGAATTTCAGCTCTACCGCAGAGGCAGGTACGTGGAGTTTAATCTGGTGTTTGATCGAGGCACGTTGTTTGGCCTTCAGTCTGGTGGGCGCACAGAGTCGATTCTCATGAGCTTGCCACCCCTCGTCCGCTGGGTCTATGGCTACGAGCCTGAGCAGGGGAGTGAGGAGGCTAAACTCTATACGGATTTCCTCCATGCTCGAGACTGGGTAAACTGGCAAAAACCTGAGTAACGCGGACTTCAGATTTTAAACCGACCTTCTTCTTCAGGAACATTTCTCAGAAAGTCTGCGACTTGGAAGAAAAAAGTGTGAAGCGCGGCAGCTGTATCGTTAGGGATTCCAACCTCATTCATCGCTTCATCCATGATCTTTACCCAGCGATCTCTGGCGCGGAAATTAATCTCGAATGAGGCATGTCTCATCCGCAACCTAGGGTGCCCACGCTTTTCTAGATAAGTAGTGTCTGCACCGATGCGAAACAACAAGAAATCACGCAGACGTTCCTCCGCTCCGCCGAGATCATCCTTCGGATACATTGGTCCAATGATGTCATCTGCAGGGACTTTCCTATAAAATGCAGCGCATATGTCTGTGATGCCTTGAGGCCCGATCTGTTGGAAAATTTCTGCTTCGTTCATGATGATGTCAGTTAAATGTAAAAGAGTTGTCACCAAAAGCCTATTCTGTGCAAAGTAGAATTGCAATGTAGTTACAAATGTTATACCACAACAGCGTAATTAAAAGACAATGAGCCCCCGCCCTTTTTAGCATGTCAGAAGATCCCCAAGAATTGACCAGTTTTGTAGCACCCCCGTTAGAAGAATTAGATCGTCTTTTAGACGGTTACCAATTTGAATCTTTTATCGCACAAGGTGGGATGGGTGCCGTTTATCTGGCGCGTCAGACCTCGCTTGACAGAGAGGTGGCAGTGAAGGTATTACCGCGAGAATTTAGCGAAGACGAAGAGTTTATAAAATCATTTCAGTCTGAGGCTAAGCTGATGGCTAAACTTAACCACCCTAACCTCATAGGCATCTATGATTTCGGAGATATAGATGGAATGCTTTATATCATCATGGAATTTGTGAAAGGGAAATCATTGCACGATTCTGCCCATGGAAAAGCGATTAATCAGAAGACCGCAGTTGAAATTATTAGTGCAGTTTGTTCTGGGCTTGACCACGCTCACGACTCGGGGATTCTGCACAGAGACATCAAGCCAGCTAATATCTTATTAGGCAAGAAAGCGATCCCAAAGATTGGAGATTTCGGCTTAGCTAGGGTCAACGGGGTGACTGAATCCGGAGTGATCTATGGCACACCAGGATACTCTGCACCAGAAGTCTTAGCAGCGCCAGATAAGGTGGATAATAGGACAGATATCTTTGCCGTAGGGGTAATGTTCTACGAGCTACTCACCGGTCGGATGCCAGCAGATAGATATGTTTCGGTGACCGAGTTCGTTGAGGCTGATGCTAAATTTGATAAAATCATCCAAAAAGCGATCCATCCCAATATTGATATGCGCTATCGTTCTGCCCAGGACTTTACAGATGAAATCATCGATGTGATAAAGAATCCTTCAATGATGAATAAATTACTTGTTACAGGGGCCAAGAAAAAGGAACCTGTGGCCGGTAAAGCCGTCACTATAGCCGGCAACAAGCCTTATTCTACTCATAAAATAAATAGCGCAACTCCAGTAGCAATAAGACACATCGCGCCTGCAAATCCCAAAATGATGCGCAATATCATCATCATTGTGATGTTGCTAGTTGCTATTTATGTCGTTTTGGAAATGAAGAGTGAACGGGAGATAGAAGTGGCTGAGACACAAGAAGCCATTGATGCTAAAGAGGCTGATAAACGACAACAAAAAGATGACAGGAAAGCAGCCATCGCAGCGGAGTTACGCAGAGAAGCGGCAGCTAGAGCTGCCGATCGTGGCTCCAAGAACCCTACAAATAATAATAATGGCTCTGACACAACATCACCAGAATTAGCCAAGCTCACTCCAATGGAACAGCTTACTAGGGTGAAGGAACTGCTCAGCAACGGTGAGAGACCGATGGCAATGATGCCAGAGAGTATCTTTATGCGAAATCAGGACTCTAGGATCATCATGTTTGTCGATAAGAAAATGACATGGGATGAGGCAGATGCTTGGACCAGAGAGCACGGTGGTTACATCGCAGTATGTAAATCTAAATCAGACATCACCGTATTCATGGATCAAATACCAGTAGATGCTGAAGACGTATGGCTAGGTGCAGGATGTAGCGGCGACAAAGGCTGGAGCTGGGTAGATGACACACCTTGGACAGACACCCTCACATTGAAGCCCACTTATAGCAGAGCATTTGCAAAACTTTCCAAGTATGGGTCAGTCGGCAAAACTAATGGTGGGAAAAAGCTGAACTTTTTCATCGAGTGGAGAGCGGATGGGAGCAACCCGGCTGACCTTGAATACCGCCTGCTCAGAACCAGCGATACCCTCACAGATATTAATCCCAAATATCCGCCGGGAACTATCACCGCAGGTGCCAGGAGTTACTGTATTATCAAGAGCTCCGTGACCTTTTCTGAAGCCAGTGAATTGGCCATTGCTTCTGCTGGTCATCTTATTGCTATTTCAAATGACGAGGAGAAATACGAAGTTGAGGGCATTATCGCAGAATACTGCAAGTCAGGCGATACCTTCTGGACCGCGGCCGAAAAACAGAATAATATCTGGGGCTGGCAAACTGGTGAAAAGTGGTTGAAACTCAATTGGGCCCCAAACTACCCTAAGAGCGAAAATCACGTGATAATCACTGCGGCAGAAAAGCTTTTGATCAAGGACGTATCCTCCGGGAAAAGAGCTGATGGCTTCATCATTGAGTGGAGTAAAGACAAATCGAGAGTGAAGGTAGCCAATTTAAATGACGGGGTAAAAAATCTCAATGGTGGGCTACAAGCACTCAAAAATAAGGCGAAATTGCTCGTAAAAAAACAGCGGGCAGCCACTGAAAAGAAACATGCTTATAACATAAAAAAACTCTGGAGCGATCTGGAAACTTATCTGCGGACCCTACCTAGAAATCAGAGTGCAGCAGAGTCAGTAGAGGTGAATCAAATCATCGAAGTGGCAAAAGCGAGGTCGCGTTTACCAGAAACACTAGCAGGTCAAGGTCCATCAGAAAAATCTAGAGAATACACCAATTACGCAGTAGAAAAACAAGCCAAAATAGATCTAGATCATAACTCTCACATGGTGCAGTTAAGAAATGGCTACGTCAAGCAGCTCCAGAAACTACAGCAAGTAATGGAGAAAACAGGCCAAATCAGTGTGGTCAAATCTATCAATGATGAAGCTAGAAGTATTGGTAATACTACTGATGATTTTGAGGGTCACTTCAGGTAAAGGCTGTTTTTCAGAGAAATGAATTCGGACTAAATCTAAGTAAACTTACGCGGTCTCTCGTAGATCAATAAAGGATCGATTGGAGGCCGCTCACCACAGGTACGAGACACGAGCTTCTCCCACACTTCAGCCCCACTCAGGATGTCGACCTCTATCCGTAAAAAGTACACTTCAACATCTAGTTCAGTAGGCTGTGGAAATCTAACCGCATCCTTTTCAGTCGTGACAATGATATCTGCATCTCTCCTCATACAGCGCTTCATAAATCGATCAATATCATCTTGGGAAAACGAATAGTGATCAGAGAAAGTCCGGTGAAATAGCACATTTGCTCCCAAATCAGTGAGCTTCTCTTCGAAGCTTTCTGGAACCGCAATCCCACTAATCGCGGCGATATATTTATCCTTAAGAAAGCTCAGCGACTTTATTTCTCCAGTGAACACATTTTCTAAATGCACTGGGCCATGCGTGCATTCAATAATCTCAGCTACCTTATTATACTTTCGGATCTTCCTTATGAGCTTCTTATTATTCGGATGCCTACATTTTGTGATGAAAATATAATCCGCCCTACACAGATTTCTCGGGGGTTCTCTCAATGTGCCTCTGGGCATCATAGCACCTGTGCCGAATGGGCTGTTAGAGTCTACCAGAACGATGTCAATACTGTGGGCGATCTTTAAAAATTGCATCCCATCGTCTAATAATAAAATATCTGCTTCTAGTTCTTGAATAGCAAATTTCCCACCTTTCACTCTATCTTTATCCACCACTACAGAGACATTGTCTAGATTCTTGGCCAGCATATAGGGTTCATCACCCGCATACTGCACCTCCAACTCCACACCTTTCCCGCTACTCACTACCTTGGGCATGTACTTACCAAGGATCAGTTCACCGGTGTCCTTTTTATGCCATTCTTGAGGTTCATCTAGGGGCTTACTTTTATACCCTCTGCTTAAAATAGAAACTTTTCTCCCTCTGTCACGCAGCGTTCTCGCAAACAGTTCAACCACAGGCGTCTTTCCCGTCCCGCCCACCGTGATATTCCCTATACTGATTACCATGGTTCCGAGATGAGCCTGCTTCTTCCATCCTCGCTTGAATAAATTTAATCGTAAAGAGACCAGCCCTCTGAATATCCATGATAAACAGCGTAAAAATACCCGCATTAGGCTAGCGCGTAGTCCTTTAGCTCTGCCAAAGATTACGTCCTCACCCCATTGTTCAAATTCTTTTAACCTCTCGCTCATTCTTCGGCACTATCTGTAAGCTATTTTTGGTTGATTGCCAGATATTATAGTCCGATAATCATTTGCACAGTGGCTAACTTAGTAAATATGATGGCGATAAGAGTGTAAAAGGGTACAAAAATAGTTTGTTTTCTGCTAGCCTTCTATAAAATTTTAGTCTTAATTTAAATTGTCGATGATGGTTATCACGCTATCTTAGGATCTAAATTAACAATAAACCACTTAAAATGAGTGGGTTAAGGAACATAAAAACGTTATTTATCAATATTTAAAAAAATTAAACTTTTTTAAAATATAAGTTTGACAAAAACGTTAAGTTTACTTAAAAGTAAACCTTAATTTGATCGAATCATCTTCTCTTATAATGAACACAAGCTCAACAAAATCATGAACAAATTTCAGAAAATCATTATTTGCCTGTTTTCCATCATGGCAACTGCTGCGATTTCTCAAGCAGGGAAATTCAGAACAGTAATCATTGACCCAGGACACGGTGGAAAAGACAACGGAGGAAGCTATGGTCGCGTGTACGAAAAGCATCTCGCACTAGATACCTCACTAAGAGTAGATTATCTATTACGTCAAAAAGGCTACAGCACCCGCCTAACTCGCAAAAGCGATGTATTCATCACGCTATCCAAAAGAGCCGAAATAGCCAATCGCTATAGTAACTCCATCTTCGTATCGATCCATTACAACTACACTTATAATAAATCGATCAAAGGGCTAGAAACTTTTTACTACACTAGCCGCTCCAAGCCACTAGCCGGCTATATCCAGTCAGGAATGCTCAGAAAATATGGAGCACATAATAGAGGAGTAAAATACGCTAGATACGCTGTTCTTAGAAGAGGGAATAACCCATCAGTCCTCGTCGAATGCGGCTTCGTGAGTAATTATGCCGAAAGAAAACGCTGTATGAAAGGTTGGTATAGACAGAAAATGGCGGAAGGCATTGTAGATGGTATTGTTAAATACCAGAGCGCTAGAAGCCGTGGGTACGTTAAATAACGTTGAAAACTCAACAGTAATAGACTAAGCCAGTAGGTTATATCTACTGGCTTTGTGCTTTTGTGTATTCAAGGACAATATCTTAAAAGTCCGATTGCCAAACCCCCACTATAGGTTTAGATAATCAACGTGCCAAAAAAGAAAATAGTCAAAAAGACCGCAGTAAAAAAAGTAGCGAAGAAAACTACCGCAAAAAAAGCGCTATCAAAAAAGGTGATTAAGCAGACGGAGCTACGATCACCGGCCTTTGATAACGCTATAAAAATCAGCGGAGCAAATCAGCACAACTTAAAAAACATCTCCCTAGAGATCCCGCACGGTAAACTCACGGTCATCACTGGGCCTTCTGGCTCTGGTAAATCCTCCCTCGCTTTTCATACCCTATATGCTGAAGGGCAGCGCCGTTATGTAGAGACCTTCTCACCATACGTCCGTCAGTTTTTAGACCGCATGGACAAGCCAGTTGTTGACCGTATCGATAACATCCCTCCGGCCATCGCCGTAGAGCAGAAGAACAACATCCGCAGCACTCGCTCTACAGTAGGGACTCTAACAGAGCTTAATGACTACCTAAAAGTCATCTTCCCGCGTCTCGCCCGAGCTTATGATCCTAATAATGGTACAGAAATAAAACCTGATAAACCAGCGTCGATCATCGCGGATCTGTTAGAAAATCATCCAGATGAAAACGCACTCATCACATTCAATATCCCAACACCGAGTAACTCCACTTTCGAGGAAATCTGCGTCATGCTCACCCAGCAAGGCTACCTCCGAATCTTGCTAGACGGAAAACCTCACCGCACCGATGACCCACCAGCTAAGAAGAAATTCACCAGCAAAAAAATTCAAGTCATCCAGGACCGAGTCAAACTCTCTAACAAAAACAAAACCCGTCTCCACGAAGCCATCGAAGCAGCTCTCACTAATGGTAAAGGCAACGTCACTATAGTTTGTGACACCAAAGACAGAAAGTTTTCTACCAATTGGACCAACCCTGAAACAGGTTTCACCCTAGCCAAACCAACTGCTGCCCACTTCTCATTTAACTCACCCATAGGAGCGTGCGAAGACTGCCGAGGCTTCGGAAAAGTCATCGGTATTGATCTCCACAAAGCCATCCAAGATCCCTCACTCTCACTCAAACGAGGTGCCATTAAACCATTCCAGACTGCCAGAGGAGAAGACTGCCAGCGAGATCTACTGATCGCCGCAAAAGCCTCCGGCATCCCTACCACCACTCCGTGGCACGAACTCACTAAGACCCAGCAAAACTGGGTCATCCAGGGCGAGATAGGGGACACCGATGACCTCTGGCGTAATGGCCAATGGTATGGCATCCGAGGGTTCTTCGACTGGATGGAAGCCAAAGCTTACAAGATGCACGTCCGCGTCTTCCTGGCAAACTACCGCGCCTACACCGACTGCACCACTTGTAACGGCACCCGCCTCAAGCCCTATGCCCAATGCTTTTTTCTCAATGGTCACACCTTGCCCGAGCTCTGGCAGCTCCCCCTAACAGAGCTTCAAGACTTCTTCGATGCGATCCCTGCCGAGCAAGAAAACAGCTCGATCAAACACGCTCTAACAGAAATCAAAGCGCGGCTCCATTACCTCAATGAAGTAGGCCTAGGATATCTTACTCTAGACCGCCCAGCACGCACGCTATCCGGTGGAGAAATAGAACGTGTGAACCTCACAACTTGTCTAGGAGCTGCTCTCACAAATACCCTGTTCGTCCTGGACGAGCCCACTGTAGGGCTGCACTCCCAAGACATCCACCGCCTCATCAAGGTCATGCATGACCTCCGCGACAAGGGTAATACCGTCGTCGTGGTCGAGCATGAGGAAGCTGTCATGCACTCTGCAGATAACCTGATCGATATCGGGCCAAAGGCTGGTGAAGCAGGCGGTAATATCGTAGCAGAGATTACCAATCTCAAAGCCAAGAATCTAACCAAAAAGTATCCTCAGTCTATAACAGCAAAGTATTTAACAGGAGAAAAATTCATCCCGATCCCCGCCAAACGGCGCAAGCCTAAAAAGTATCTCACCATCACCGGCGCGCACCAGCACAATATCAAAGACCTATCGGTGAAGCTCCCTATCGGTATCATTACCTGCCTTACAGGTCTCTCAGGATCAGGCAAATCCACGCTTGCCAATGACATCATCTACAACAACATCCTAGACCAGCTTCATCAGCCCACAGCGACCCCATCAGCGTTCATAAAAAAGCTCACTGGTATCGAGCACATCGGAGCCGTAGAGTGCATCGATCAGTCACCACTAACAAGAACGCCACGCTCAACCCCAGCGGTTTACTCCGGCGCATTTGATGCCATCCGTGAGCTCTTCGCTACCCACCAGTCTACCGACCTGAAGCCAGGATACTTCTCCTTTAACTCTGGCACCGGACGCTGCGAGCGCTGTATGGGAAATGGCTTTGAAAAAGTAGAAATGCAATTCCTCAGCGACCTCTACATCACCTGTCCAGAATGCGATGGATCACGCTACGGCAACAGCGCACTGAAATACACCTACCTAGAAAAAAACATCGCTGAAACCCTGCGGCTCACGGTCACCGAAGCCCTGGAACATTTCTTCCCCCAAGATTTCGAGAGCTCAAAAGTTACCAACCAGAAAAATAAAATTCAACGTGCCCTCCAGCCCCTCCGCGACGTGGGACTGGGCTACCTCCGCCTCGGTCAGCCCCTCAACACCCTCTCTGGTGGCGAGTCCCAGCGTATCAAGCTTTGCCAACTACTAAGCAAAGCAAAGCTAGCCAAAACAAAAATTAATAAACTAAATAAAATAGACAACCTAAGCGTTGATGATCTTACAGGAGTAATCTCTAAATTATCTAACAAAAAATCAAAACCACCAGTTGAACAATCTACCCTTCTAATCCTAGACGAGCCCACCACAGGTCTCCACTTTACCGATATCGAGCGCCTTCTAGAAGTCTTCCACACCTTAGCAGACACAGGCCACACCCTGCTCATCATCGAGCATAACCTAGACGTCATCCGCTCCGCTGACCACATCATCGACCTCGGTCCAGGCGCAGGCACCGACGGCGGAAAGATCACCTTCACCGGCACCCCAGAACAACTCGCTAAACAAAGCTCACCAACAGGAATAGCCCTACGTCCGCTTAAAACCAGCCTTAAGGCTGCACTACCCACTGATCACCGATCACCGATCACCGATAACTCCATCCATCTCTTCGGAGCCCGCGAGAATAATTTGAAGAACATCGACCTTACCATCCCGCGTGATGAGCTAGTCTGTATCACCGGTCTCTCGGGATCAGGGAAATCCACCATCGCATTCGATATCATATTCGCCGAAGGCCAGCGCCGTTTCCTCGACTCCATGTCACCCTACGCCCGCCAGTTTGCTGGTCAGCTAGAAAAGCCAGACATCGACAAGATAGAGGGCCTCCCGCCCACCGTAGCCATCGAGCAGCGGGTCTCCCGTGGTGGTGGTAAATCCACCGTTGGCACCGTCACCGAGATCTATCACTTCCTCCGCCTCCTCTTCGCCAAGCTAGGCACCCAGCACTGCCCAGTCAGCGGATTACCTGTCGTCTCACAGACACTCGAAGCGATTCACAAGCAAATCACAGTTGCGCTTAAATCTAACAAATCCTCACTGCTGCTCGTCCCGCTAGTCATCGCCAAAAAAGGCTACCACACAGACATCGTAGCCGCCGCAGCCAGGCACGGCATCGCCGAGGTCATCGCAGATGGCAAGCTCATCAAGACGACAAATTTCACCCCACTAGCTCGCTTCAAGGAGCACGATATCTACGCCGTTCACCCCAGCGCAGGCATCGCCCACACAGAAGCCGCACTAAGGCTAGGAAGCGGACGATGCGCCATCGCCACAATCACGAAGAATAAGAAATTTGAGATCACCAATTACTCCACCAGCCGCGTCTCCCCAGTCACTGGGAAATCCTTCGACGAGCCAGACCCACACCACTTTTCCTTCAACTCCGCACGCGGATGGTGCAAGGAATGCCGAGGCTATGGCACTATCGCAGACATCGCCCCCGCGAGGAAAAAACGCAGCAAAGCAAACGAGTTTAACTCCGAGCTAGAAGCAGAAATCCACCAAGAGATAGCCCAGAGCAAAGACAAAGATGCAGTAAGAATCACCTGCCCAGAATGCGCAGGCGCAAGACTCCGGATAGAGTCCCGCCACATCCTCATCGAGGGTCAGTCGATCTCAGAAATCACGGCTCACCCCGTCAGCGATACCATCCCTCTGTTAGAGAAATGGGACTTCGAGGGACGCGGCAAAATCATCGCCCGAGACATCCTCCCAGAAATCATCCAGCGCCTCACATTCCTCAAAAAAGTGGGCCTAGATTATCTTTCAGTAGACCGCTCCGCAGACACCCTCAGCGGCGGTGAGTCGCAGCGCATCCGTCTGGCCGCCCAGCTAGGATCAAATCTAACAGGTGTCCTCTACATCCTCGATGAACCCACCATCGGCCTCCACCCTCGCGACAACGTCCAGCTGCTAGACACCCTCGAAACCCTCAAAGAAAAAGGCAACTCCCTCCTCATCGTTGAGCACGATGAAGAGACCATGGCCCGCGCCGACACCCTCATCCACATCGGCCCTGGCGCAGGAAAAGAAGGCGGCGAAGTGACCAAGAAATCCAACCACCAAGTTACACCACCAAAGCCCCCAAGAAGAACCATCCCCAAGCTAGGCGAAAAAGACGCTTGGCTCAAAGTGAACGGCTGCCACTACAACAACCTCAAAGAGGTTAACGTCCGCATCCCGTTGGGTCGCCTCTCCGTCATCACTGGTATCTCAGGCTGTGGTAAGTCCTCCCTCATGCGCGGCACCATCGCCAAGATCCCTACCAAAGGAACCAAGAAAAATCAAAAGACAAGCGTACCAAACTACACATCTAAAAGCGGTTTCGACATCATCAAATACACCTACGAAGTAGACCAGACTCCGATTGGCAAAACTTCGCGCTCCTGCCCAGCCACCTACGTCAAAGTATTCGACGATATCCGCAAGCTGATGGCTCAGGTCCCCGAGTCCAGAATGCGCGGCTACACCGCCTCACGCTTCTCCTTCAACAACGCAGAAGGACAATGCCCAGACTGCAAAGGCAACGGCCGTATCAAGCTAGAAATGGACTTCCTACCCACCACCTACGTCCCCTGCGAAGCCTGCGACCAAATGCGCTATAACCCCGCCACCCTAGAGATCCGATACAATGGCAGAACCATCGGAGATATCCTCCAAATGTCCATCCAAGAAGCCGCCGAGTTCTTCACCAACCACATCAAACTAGGCCGCACGCTCAACCTCCTCAACGACACTGGTCTAGGTTACCTTCAGCTCGGTCAACCATCACCTACACTGAGCGGAGGCGAGGCCCAGCGCATCAAGCTCATCGCCGAGCTCACCAAAGGCCGCGCCAACATCCGCAACATGGGGCCATCTAACAAAAACCTCTACCTCATCGAAGAACCCACCATCGGCCTCCATGCTCAAGACGTCAACAAACTCATCGACGTCCTCCACCGCCTGGTGGACGAAGGCCACACCGTCATCATCGTAGAACACCACACCACCATCATGGCCCAAGCCGACTACCTCATCGACATCGGCCCCGAAGCCGGTGAAAAAGGCGGCACTATCGTAGCCCAAGGTAAACCCGAACAAGTAGCAAAATCAAAAGACTCAAGAACAGCTCCGTTTATTAAACAGGCTCTGGTTGAACTGAAGTGATTTTCAAATACTTGCTTAGATTACTTTTCCCCATCATAAAAATAGAATTTCACGTTAAACAGGACTTCAAGTCCTGAATCACACGATTCATGCAATTATTCGCACAGGTTATGGAGGAAACACTACCACTCTATTTTCATCCTATCAGTGAACTCCTGAAGGAAGTGTGTCTGCAAAGCCATGGGTTTCAACCCATGGGAAAACCACAACACCATTACCGTGCTGAAGGCACGGAGGAAACAGCTATCGCACAAAAATAAAGACAAAAATAAAGAGACAGACAACTGTTGCAAAAAACAACAGTTCTTTTATGAACGCAGTGCGTTCATAAATGGGAAGACACTAGATGAAGCGGTCTCGTTAATGTTGCCGCATCAATAAGATTAATGACAAAGTTCTAACTGTGACACGGAAAAAACAGAAAGAACCCTTAACTAAGTAAATTCTGGAAATGCTCTCACTTATTTTCCCTATGCGTAACACCCAAAATTCACAAAAACACTCCTAGGATAATGAAGTTTTTCATCCTCACCGTAGTGCTACTCTAGAAGCTAAACTCTAACAGTTAAAAGTTCTATATTCAAATCGGTTGCGATAAAATTTGCTTGCTCAACTTCTTTATTTTGGAAATCTGAGATGAATTCAACCGTCCAAATATTTCTATCTCTTTTATTTATTCTTTGCGAAATTTGTGTGGGATCACTAATTAAAAGAACTAGTTTTGTTATTCTCATATCTGTGAATACTTCTTTATCTATGATCGAAATCTGATTATTTTCCTTCACTAAACAATAATGACCATCAATCACCAACTTCGAGTTTATTTTAAGCTGCGCAGTAATTGCCTTTACTAGGATTTCTTGATTTTTGGCAATATTAGCTACTTTTTTATTTTCATTTATGAGTGCCTCTCCGCCCATTTTTATTAGCTGACTAGCAGTTACATGAGAATAATCGTCATCATAGTTTTTCTTGCAATAGGTAGTTTTACCTACCCCATGAATGCCTCCAAGAAATATCACTTCTGAACTATTCATGGTTTCCTAGTGTTTCCATTAGAGCCAAAGTAGTTTCATCTAGATATTGAAAAGATTGAGGCGGCTTCATAGATGGTCGGATATCAGAGAGACAAATCTGATTTTTGAATACTTTTGTCTTCCCTAGTTCTATTGCATACCCGATTAGAAATAATCCCGGCAGAACAGCCTCATGCGTATCACCAATATCGGGGAAGAGCCTTTCATGATATGTCCGCTGTATAAGGAAAATAAATTTATTTACGCGTTCATCATCGATTAAATGAGGATGAAACTTTGTTGCAAAATCAATAGGATCTAGGATGTAAAAATCTTTTTTGGGAATTATTGATTTAAGGTACACGATGTCGCCTTTATAGGTTCCATGTTTCTCAAAGCCATCGTCCTCACAAAGATCAATTAGCTAAATGTGTTTCTCAGCATCTTCATGTATATAGACCCAAGGTATATTGAGGGAAGATGCGTGAGTAAATGCAGTGTGTAACAATCTCTCTCCAATTCGTTGCCCTCTTATGTTAGAATCGAGCTTAAAAGTGCATATCTTTAGATGTTTGCCATTGAGTTTATCTTTTTCAAGCTTGATCTTTTATGACTCTTCAATATTATAAATGCACATATATAGCAAGTGGGCTGAAATTTTCATGAACACACCACATTTTGTGGTGTTCTTTACAACATTTCTCCATTCACTATTCATTAAATTTAGGATACGCCAACCCCAAGGAATCGAAAAACGAATTATTTATATCAAACTCATAGCTATATCTATCTTCAATTCCAACAGGTGCTTCGAAAATTTGATTACTCTCTTTTCTCAATAAGTGCAGTAGCTGAGGAATTCGTAAAACTCTTTCCCCTATGAGTGAGCTCTTGGCTTTTCGATGGATTCCTTTATCTTCACTAATGAGATAGTGCGCTGTGTCCCTGACTAAACCAAATAACCGATGCAAATTTCATGCCCACATTGTAACACCGCACTTGATATCAATCAAGAACACCTGAACCAACAAGTCCAGTGCCCAGCTTGTCAGAATCGATTTCAAACCCCAGAGCGATTAGCACCGTCTAATGACGCTGGGGGAGTAGGGAATAAAAAACCCGCTCGTGCTGGCTGGGAGGAGAAAGATCACGCGAACATTAATTTTGGAAAAAGCCTGCTAATCGGTGCCACGATTACGGTGGTTTATATGCTATTGATGGTTCCGTTTAGAGACTCACGCTTGGGACAACTCTTCCTTGATCGTGGATGGGTGAACTATGCGGAGACTTTCCTGTTCTCATGGGGAATAGTGATCCTTTTCATGAAATGGAAGAAAATCCAGCATCAAGCGCAAGCCACCTTACTGAACCTTTTCCCTTCCCAAATTGGTGAGGAAATTAACTCCAGTAATGTCGGAGCCTTTATCGATAATATCTATCGTGTCCCTGCTACCATGCGTGACTCCATCATCGTGAACCGCATCAGGAAATCCCTAGAGCTCTTCGAGTCTCGGATAGACAACGGTGAAGTAACTACATTTCTCAGTACTCAGGCAGATTTGGACGACAACCGCTCCGTTGGCTCGTACTCGCTAGTCAAGGTCTTCTTATGGGCGATTCCTATTCTTGGTTTCATTGGAACGGTGCTGGGTCTATCCGTAGCTGTTGGCTCTCTGTCCATGGATGACCCTTCCCCAGAAGCGCTGAAAGCCTCTATCAATAGTTTAACGGGAGGGCTTGGAAAGGCTTTCGACACCACCCTACTTGGACTCATCCTCAGCATTCTATTGAGCTTTCCACTGGCAGCCGTCCAGAAGAGAGAAGACGAAACACTCACGATCATCGATGCCTTCTGCACCGAGAAACTATTGCCCAAGCTCAATGACAGCCGTCATCCTGGGACTGACGCGCTGCTTGAAAAAGCTGAAAGTATCCCGCAGTTAGTCGCCTCACTCTCCCGTGCGCATGAGACATTCCTGGTGAACCTGAATGAGTCCACGCTACAAATGAGCCAGACAGGAAAAGCACTCAAATCAAGCTTAGACTCTAACCAGAGCACGATGGAGAAGTCATTCACCGAGGCCATCACCAAGCTCTCGGACTCAAGTAGTGAAATCTTTCTCAAATCACACCTAAATCTCGATAAATCCTTTGAGAGTATCGCCAGAGGAATTGATTCTATCAACCAAGCACTTCGTAAGCTAGGAGAGGAACAAATTCCTATTAAAGAGAAGAAAAAAGGTGGTTTTTTCTCAAGAAAATAAGTTTTTATTAACACTCTTCATTTCTTATGGGAAGACGCAAAAGCAGAAACGAAAACGGGGTCTCACTTTTCTCCTTCATGAGCATTCTAGCATGCCTCATCGGCATACTCACGGTCATGATTAGCGTTTCCATGCAGGTGCAGCAGATGGAGCAAGAAGGGCAAACTGAGGAAGAGTTAGCCCGTAAACTTGAGAATCGTGACTTGAAAAAGAAAGCGATCAAGCAGGAGGAAGAAATCAATGAGCTCAATCAACAACTCGAGAAAGAGAACAAGACCGTCGCCGAACTTCAAAAGATCAAGGATAAGAAAATAGTGCTTACCATAGCGCTTAAGGAGTTAGAGAAAGCCGGTAAATCTGACGCTACTGACATTAGCTTACAGAAATTATTAGAGAATGACAAAAAGGAAATCACTGCCCTCAAAAAGGAACGACCACCGCTCGTAAGCAAACTCAAGAAACTACAAGCCGAACTCAAAGCCAGAAAGGAAGCGCCTAAACCGAAAGAGTCCGTCGTCATCAAACCACGTGGATTAGGAGATCGAGGAGCGAGGAACATTTTCTTTATTGAATGTAATAGCACAGGCATTGTTATCATGACCGAAGGGAAATCTGGAAAGCGAATCTCTACCGCCAGTATTGCGACTAATGGAGACTTCAGTAAACATCTCGATTCCATCAAAGAAACACGCGACTCAATGGTTCTTTTCCTCGTTAGAAAATCAGGGCGTAGCGCTTACCGCTGGGCGGCAGGAATTGCCGAAACCAAGTATAAACTTACAACCGGCAAACTACCGATCCCTAACGATGGGAAAATCGATCTCAAGCTTTTCAACAACTAACTCACCGTGGCGCGCAGACGAAAATCAAATTCAGATGAAGGAGGAGTCAGCCTAGACTCACTCATGGACGCACTCACTAACGTGGTGGCTGTGCTTATCCTCGTACTCATCCTTGTGCAGGTGGATGTCAATCAGAAGAAAGATAAGTTCATGGAAGAGCTAAAGCCTGCCACGGCAGAAGATATCTTGGCTGCCACTAACAATCTCGAAGAGCTCAGTAAGAAAAAGCTGAGTGTCAAAAAACTCCTCACTGATAAGCCCCCCACAGCTGCCGATATGGAGGCTGAGAGACGTCAACTAGCATTACTCGAGAAGGACACCCTAGAGAGCAAGGCATTCTTAGCTAAACTCTCCGAGCTTAAAAAAGTGAAAGAGAAAATACGTAAACAACGGGATAGCGAGAAAGAAAAAACCACTAAAGTTCAAGCGGAGATCGCTAGACTAGAAGCTCTATTAGACGACAATCCAATAGCAAAAATTGCCGCTACTGAAGTCAGCATCCCTATTAGTAGAGAGATTCCTAAAAGTGCTAAAATTTACCGCGCCATCGTGATCAACGACCGGGTTCATTTCATTGATCCATTCACCCCGGAGGAGCAATTTCTAAATGAATTCAAAAGACATAAACGCAAGTGGCTCCATGAACGAATCAAGCGGCAGGGTGTTGACCGTTACATCCACGACCAGACTAAAATTGCCAAGCACTTTAAAGACTTCGAATTTGGAAGCTCTAGGCTACAAAAAATAAGACTGTATATAAGTAAGTCTCTGACGCGCATCCGGATAATCATAACGCCTGATCTAAAAAAAGGAGGCACAGCACTTGCGGAAATCAACGATCAAGACAGCACCTATGCGAAAATCCTGAAGAAACTTTCTAGGAATTCTAGAGCGGTCATCCTCTTCTACGTGCACCCAAACTCCTTTAACACTTATCTTCAGGCACGTAAAATGGCCGATGAAGCAAGAATATCTGCAGGGTGGCAAATCTCCCACATAAAAGAATACACCTTGATGGTTAAAGATGTTGAAGTGAAGCGCCTAGTAATCCCTCCTCCAGCAAAGCCTAGACCACCAGGGCCACCTCCTATCGGTCCTAAACTCGACTAAAAACTCGATGAGCAATCAATGATACAGCGGTCAGATCTGAGTTGCCAAGTAAATAGATAAGAGCAGTGTTGGGAACAATCTGGGCATTTTTTTGTTTATTTATGAAATCACTGGAGTATAGAGTTCGTAGTAGTAGCACCGCTAATAGCCTTTCTAGATTTAACAAATAATTAAAACTTTATGACAATCCCACAATTGACCAGTATTTTAGTTTCGTTCTCGTGTCTCGCCTCAGGGACACTTCAGGCGGATGAGTTAAGCCAACAATTTAAAAAGGAGGCTAAATGGAAGCTCATTGGGCAGGTTAAGCCAGTAGGAAAAGAGTTAAATACTGTTAAGCCAGGTGATGCGCTACTTGCTAATATTATTCTCAAAGGCAATCGTAAGAGAATCCCATTTTTACAAACCAAGGAGAAGTTTCAGGATCTGCACATGAAGCTCGAATTCATGATTCCCAAGGGTTCCAATTCAGGGGTCTATTTCATGGGGCGCTACGAGATTCAAATTCTCGATAGTTTTGGAAGAAAAAAAGCTGGAGCCGGTGATATGGGCGGTCTTTATCAGCGCTATGATGAAGAGAGAAACCCTAAGGGGTTTGAAGGCGTGCCTCCACTTGTCAATGCGGCCAAGGCGCCAGGAGAGTGGCAGACGATGGAAGTGATCTTCCGCGCCCCAAGATTCGCAAAAGATGGAAGCAAAACTCATCACGCTAAATTTGAAAAAGTCCTCGTCAACGGCAAATTAGTTCATGAAAATCAAGTGGCAAAAGGCCCCACGCGGTCATCAAAATTTATCAATGAGAGTGCCGCAGCAGAGTCTATTTATATTCAAGGAGATCATGGACCCATCGCCATCCGCAAGATCGAGCTGAAACCATTAACACTAAGCACTGACGGTGAACCAATACTGACAGGAGCAGAAGCGACTCCACTGGATGAAAAAGGTAATCTTATGGTGAATATCGTTGATCTAGGGGAAAAAATATTCGTGGCAAAAGGCTGCATAGAATGTCATGCAGTTGAGGAGGGCGTGATCAAAGCTGGTCCGTCTCAGTATGGTATATTCACTCTTAAAGGAAAAGAAATTGAAGTGTTAGAAGTAGCCGAGGGCCACAAGCTAAAACGCCTCGCAACGATCGAATACCTCAAGGATTCGTTGCGCCGTCCGTCGGAAATACTATCTATCAAAGCAGATGGCACGAGCCATCTCCCGGTGATGCCTCCATACAGCTACAAAATCCTCAATGATGATGATATTAGCTCGCTGCACAGTTACCTGGTGACCCTTAACCCGAAGTCAGAAGCAGGACCTGACGTTATTTGGAAAGAGCAGCCAAGTGCGAAGTATGAATTAGAAAAAGATAACATCGCAATATGGATCAAAGGTTTCCCACGTTTGGAGCGGGTAGATATGGGCGAAAATGTATCCGGGCGTGCTTATCATGTCGGGTTACCAGGAGATCTCAATTATAGCTTTGATCCCCGCAGCATGGCCATCGCGCAAGTCTGGGATGGGCCATTTATGCGCAAACAAGACCAAGTGGGTAGAGGTAAAGGCGCTGGCGAAAAAGGCTTCAAAAGCAGAGTCTATACTGATCTGGATAATCTATTTCAAGCCTACGACTCAGAGGGCAAACTGGTCGATCTTACCTTTGCTTCACCGGAGCGCCTGAATGATGCGACACAATCTAAAAAGTTCCTAGAAGACACCTCAGACTTTTTAGCAGTGGTGCGCGCATTCCCTGCTAAATTCCTAGGAGTCGAGACACCCAAGCAAAAAGTCCCACGCTTCAGTTATTCAGTCGGCGACAATAAAATTGATTTAGAACTTAACATTACGAAGGCAATGCAGTTGGAGGCAAACTTTGGTTTGAGCCTCAAGAGCGAGCAGCAGTTCTTTATCCCGAAAAAAGGACTGCAGGACATCAAGGTGTCAGTCGGAGAAATTCGTGAAGGAAAATGGATTGTCCCAGCGGGAGAGCATGCATCCGTGACATTTACAGCTGGCTTGCCTAAATTAGCGGGAGGTCTTTACACTTCTGACATTGCCGCCACCGAGTCTTATGCTCCCCAGCAGCTCAAGTGGACGAAATCCACCAAAGCGGCACGTCTGCTAAAAGGCTATCAAATAGAAGATGGAAGCGCTCCCAAAGATCCATTCGGTCGCGGTCTGGTATTTGAACCTCTAGGAATTGAGTTTTATAAAGACCAGGCTTTCGTAACGACACGGACGGCAGGGATATGGAAAATAGTTGATAACAAGTGGCATCTATTCGCAGAGGGCACTTATGAATCCCTCGGAATGGTGGTGAATTCTGAAAGTGACATCGTGATCGGTGAAAAAGCAGGGCTGACACGTCTCATTGATAAAGATGGAGACAATTGGTCAGAAAAACGCATCAACATCACTGATCAATTCCGCTTCAATGGAGACTACCACGAGTACCTACATGGACCAATCAAACATGACGGCAAGTATATCTTTAGCCTTAACCTCGGAAACCAAGTAGCTGGCATGTATAAAGCTGGTGGCGCTTGGATGGGCACCGTAGGAGGTCTACGAGGATGGATGCTCAGCTGTGATGAAGATGGAAACACAGAGATCTTTGCCAGTGGCGTCCGCAGCCCAGCAGGATTATCTTTATCACCTAAGAACGAAATAGTTTATACCGAGAATCAGGGAGAATACGTCGGCACCTCCAAGCTCTTCAAAGTGAAAAAAGGAAAATTCTACGGAAACCCGACTGGTCTGCTCGATATACCCGGCTTGAATGTGAACAGCCCAGAGTCGAAGTGGGATGCGGTCAAGGATTCGCGTGAGCTACCCGTTGTCTTATTACCTCATGGTTATGTGATGAACGCTCCCGGATCGCCTGAGTTTTTGACGGATAAGATCACATTCGGCCCCTTCCAAGATCAGATGTTTGTTGGTGACCAAACGCGGTCGAATATTTACCGGGTGTCCACCGAGGTGGTCGATGGTCGAGAACAGGGAGTGGCTATGCCCTTTGCGGAAGATCTGAAATCAGGAGTGATGAGATTGCGCTTTGATCCAGCCGATTCCAGCTTGTGGATTGGTCAGACCGGCCGTGGTTGGGGGTCCCGTGGGGGCAACGAATTCGCCCTACAACGCATCGTCTATGACTCCAAGGCTCCAGTAAACGCCATTAAAACGGTGCGTGCTAAAAAGGACGGATTTGAAATTCACTTTACCCAAGCACAGGAGAATACAGATGATTATGGAGGCCTAGAGTGTTCATCTTTCTTCTTTGCTAACAGCGAAGCATATGGCTCAAAGGCTCATGGGAAACGTCAGGAGAAGATTTCAAAGCACACTTGGAATACAGACAAGACCGTTTGCCATATTACCCTAGAGAATTTCAGTGCTGACATAGGCGAAGGGTCTGGAATTGCGAACAGCTCGGACAGCTCAAGAGTGTATTTCATCGATTTAGAGAAGACACCATTTGCTAAGAAATCAGAGCCTAAATTTGCGAAAGCCTATTACACCCTGCACAAGATCCCGAAGAAATAAGCGTGCCTATGGCGTCGCCCGCCGTCAACGTGTCCTTGTGGCATGTGCCGCGGGTGAAGCCATCATTCCGATGGCCATTCCGGCCATCATCATCCTCGACTGCCTCAATCAGTAAGTTTGTTATGCCCAAATTTCATACGATATTCCATTTAAAGCTTCTCGCAACTGTCGCCATTGTCGCAACTGTCGCATTTTTCTCAAGCTACACCCTCAATGCTGAAGTAAGGGATATCCCGGGGGTTAAACCTAAGCCCTCGCTAGTGATCGATCTCTATTCAGGAGATGCTCCTGGTTTTGTTTCTGGTGGAAAACCAGAAAAGGTGATCAATGACCGTATCCGCAACGTCTCAAAACCTCAGATGTTGGTATGGTTCCCCAAAGAGAGGTCTGCTACAGGTACAACCATGATCATTTGTCCCGGTGGTGGTTACGGGCACCTTGCCATGAACCTTCATGCGGGAAATGTGGTTAGCTATCTCAATAATAAAGGGATCACCGTGATCGGGTTGAAATACCGCACTAGATATGGAAAAAACAATGTCGTTGCTGATGCTCTAGCGGATGGCAAACGTGCTGTTCGCATAGCACGTGCCCACGCCAAGGAGTGGAAACTAGATCCCTCGCGTATTGGCATACAGGGATACTCGGCAGGAGCTAACCTGTGCCTCAACTTGTCGGCAAATCACGATCTAGGAGACGCTACTTCAGCTGACCCCATTGAACGTGTCTCCAGCCGTCCAGACTTCATCGCCCTTATGTGTCCGTGGCCAAATGGCAAGACACTAAAGGATTTCCCATTAGAAAAAACTGCACCACCCACGTTCATCGCCCACGCTCGGGATGACAACACGGCTGCCTTTTCCTTCGGTGAAGCGATCAACGACAAACTGAAATCACTTGGTGTTCAGCAGAAATTGTTCAGTGTCGAAACTGGAGGTCACGCCGCATTTCACTACGGAGTTTCGAAGCCACCAGGTGTAAACTGGCCAAACTCTCTTCTCGGCTGGCTCCAACAAATCAAAATGTTAGATACAGCCACACTCGAGACTGAGTTACCTAAGGTTTTGATTATGGGTGATTCAATTTCACTGGGCTACACCCCGTTCGTAAAAAAGCTTCTAGTGGGGAAAGCTGAGGTCATCCATCATAAGGGAAATGCGGGTCCAACGATCCGTGGCATCAAACAGATCGATAGCTGGCTAGGTGACACCAAGTGGGAAGTGATCCATTTCAACTTTGGACTCTGGGACATGTATGGCTGGGAATACGTAAAACAAGACCGCTCGCCAGCGATGTATGAAAAAAGGCTGGAGACACTAGTCCAGCGACTGGAAAAGACCGGTGCCAAACTCATCTGGGCCACCACCACACCAGCCTGCCCCGCACCAGAATTCACCATGCATAAGCGATTCAAAAGCGACGTCACCATCGCACCCGCCCTCGAAAAGCAATACCTAGACGCCGCACAGCGCGTCATGAAAACACACAAGATCCCCATCAACGACCTCCACGCACTGATCAAGCCAACATTACAGGAGCACGCCATCGCCCAAGACAACGTCCACTTCAGACCAGAAGGAAGAAAGAAGCTAGCCCAGCAAGTGGCGGAGAAAATCATAGAGCATTTAGAGCCATAGCGTTACTGTCTTAATCATGAAAACTCCCACTACGACCGTCAACAAGACCAAAAAGAACAGCCATCCTTGCCCATGCTGTGAGGATGGACGCATGGTCCTTGCGTAAGCTTGGCTTCAAGACCACCCTGGAAGGAAAAGCAGTCACCGTCCCAAAAGTAGAGATGGAACGCTGCGACAACTGTGGAGAAACCTTCCTCACCCCCGCAGGCAGCCGCCACGTGGATGACTTAAATAATATAATATAAAAATAAATAGAC